>NZ_BBPO01000112.1:0-12593 GCF_000787815.1 Streptacidiphilus neutrinimicus | reverse complement strand
GTGGCGGGGGGTGGGGGGTTGGCGCTGCTGGATTCGGAGACCGCGCAGGGGCGGGTCGGGGATGTGGATCACCAGCGGTTGCTGCGGGCCTTGGAGTGCGTGCGCCACGACCCCCCGCGCCTCGGGGCGTTGCTGGACGCGGTGCGGGAGTACGGCGCGGTCGCGTGTGCGCATCCGTCGGGGACGCGGGATCTCCCCGGGAGGAGTCCGGCCAACGACCTGCTGCTGCGTCAGCTGCGGTTGGGGGCCGTGGAGAACGTGCCGAAGAACCCCGCCGGGTACCGGGGCGCGGACGTCGCGCTCGATCCGCTGCTGCTCGGGACGTCGCTGCTAGCCGTCGGGCCGGCCGGGAGCGGGAAGACGACGCGGCTGACGCGGCCCGTCGCCGAGGCGCTGTGTCTGCAGGCGCTGACGGGGACCGCCGTCGTGGTCGTCGTCGGCGCGGCCGACGCCGACCTGGGGCCGGCGTCGTGGTACGACGTCGTGGTCGGGCCCGGCGATCCGGGTGCGCGGTACGGGCTGGACCTGTTCGGCGGCGCGCAGCACGCGGACGAGGCGGCGGCGCGGCTCGCCGACGCCCTGCTGCCGGACGAGTTGGTGCTGCGCACCGAGGCGGCGCGTCTCGCACTGCAGCAGATCGTCGGCCCGTTCGAGGCCGGGTACGGCCGCCTGCCCGGCGTGCGGGAGCTGGTGCTGCTGCTGCGCGGCGAGGAGCGCGCGTGGACGGGGCTGCTCGCCGCGGTGCGGGAGAGCGGGGCGCTGGAGCGCCACCAGCACGAGCTCGCCCAGCGCGAGCGCGTGCACGGTCTCGCCGACGACCCCGGCGCGCTGCTCGCCGACCGGCTCGCGCTGCTGGACCGTCCCGTCTTCGCTCGCTGCTTCAACGCCTCGGCGGGTGACGCGGAGTCGCTGCCGCTGTTCGCGCTGCGCGCGCTCGACCATCCGCTGCGGGTGCGGATCGCGCTGCCGGACCACAGTCACCCCGAGGCGGCACGCATCCTGGGCCGGCTCGTGGTGGGCCAGTTCCTGCACGCGGCCGCGAGCCGCGCGGACCGGTCGCTCTTCGCCGGTCTGGTCGTCGACGACGCGTCGTCGGCGGTGGACACGCACGCGGTCCGCGGTCTGCAGCGTCTGCGGTCCGCGAACGGGGGCGCGGTGCTGGGCCTGCGGACGCTCGTCGACGTTCCCGAGTCGCTGCGGGCGCCGCTGTTCGGCGCGGTCGGCGGCCGAATGGCGTTCCCCGGCCTGGCGCCGTGGGACGGCAGGCTGTTCGAGGAGGCCTGGGGCACGGTCTGGGTCGACGAGCGGGACGTCACGCGCGCCGTGGACACCTCGGGGGGCATCCTCCGCCGCTCCTTCCGCGGGATGCGGGCCCTGCTGGAAGGGGAGCGGGCGCAGACCGAGAGCGTCACCACCCGGAAGGTGGAACGCCGCCGCTGGTCGGCGTCGGACCTCGCCCAGGTGCTGCCCCGGGGGCACGCCGTGGTCTCGCTGACCTCCGTGGACGGGACGCAGGTGCCGCCGCTGCTGGTCCGCCTGCCCTGAGCGCGAGCAGCCGCGACGCAACGCGCGAGTAGCTGCGCCGCTGAGGCAGAATCGACGGAAGGGGCTTGGACGCGCCGTCCAAGCCCCACGCCCGACCCGGGGTGCCGCAAGGACGCGGCACGCCGCCGCCCCCGCTCCGTCGAAGGTGTCATGTCTCACGAGAAGCCCCCGCGCCCCGACGACGAGGTGCGGCACAGCAGTGTCACGGTGGCGTCCCTGGTCGCGATGCCGGGGCTCGGGCTCGTCGTCCGCGCGGGCGAGACCGCGCTGGAGCGGCCGGTGCGATGGGTGCACACCAGTGAGCTCGACGATCCGGTCCCGTACCTCGAGGGCGGCGAACTGCTGCTCACCACGGGGCTGAAGCTCGGCAAGGGCAAGGAGAAGCTGCGCCAGTACGTCCACCGGCTCGCGGACGCCGGCGTCGCCGGGCTCGGCATCGGCGTCGGGCTGACCTACGACGAGGTCCCGCAGACGCTGATCGAGGCGGCGGCCGAACGCAGCCTGCCGCTGCTGGAGGTGCCGCAGCCGACGCCGTTCATCGCGATCAGCAAGGCCGTCACGGCCGCGCTCGCCGCCGAGCAGTACAAGGCGGTCAGCACGAGCTTCGAGGCGCAGGAGGAGCTGACCCGCGCGGCGCTCGGCAAGGACGGCACGGCCGCCGTCGTCGCGCGACTCGCAGCGCGGCTGGGCGGCTGGGCCGCGCTGTACGACGCGACCGGCGGGGTCGTCGTCGCCGCGCCGGACTGGGCGGCGCGACGGGCCGGCCGGCTGCGCCCCGAGGTGGAGCGGCTGCGCGGCCAGTCCGCGCCCGCGAGCATGGCGCTGCAGGGGGACACCCCGGACACCCAGGACTACGTGGTGCTGCAGTCGCTCGGCGCCGACCGCCGCGCCCGGGGCTTCCTCGCCGTCGGCACCGAGGACCGGCTGACCTCCGGCGAGCGGTACGTCGTGAACGCCGCCGTCGCCCTGCTCACGCTGACCCTGGAACGCTCGCGCGACCTGCGCCGCGCCGAGGACCGGATGCGGACGGCACTGCTGCGGCTCGTCCTCGCCGGGGAGACGGTGATCGCCAAGGAGGTCGCCGGCGCGCTGCTGGGCGGGCTGCCGCAGGGACCCGTCCGGGTGCTGATGGCCGAGGGCAACGCTCTGGCCGAGCTCGGCGACCGCGCGGAGCAGGCCGCGGCGCGCTCCGGCGAGCCGCTGCTGCTGGCCCCCGAGGGCGAGCGGCTGGTGCTGGTGGCCGTGGACGGCGGAATGGTGCACCAGGCGTGCACGGATCTCGCGGTGGACCTGGACACGGTCGCGATCGGGATCTCCTCGCCGACGACGCTGGAGTCGGCGGGTTCCGCGGCGGCGGAGGCGGAGCGCGCGCTGGCCGTGGCGCTGCGCAGTGGCCGCAGGAGTGTGGACCACGCGGAGGTCGGCGCGGGCTCGCTGCTGCCGCTGCTGGGCGAGGAGGCCGTGCAGGCGTTCGCGGAGGGCCTGCTGCGGCCGCTGCGCGAGCACGACCGCACCTCGCGCGGCGATCTGGAGGCGAGCCTGCGCGCCTGGCTCTCCCGCCACGGCCAGTGGGACGCGGCGGCGGCGGATCTCGGCGTGCACCGGCACACCTTGCGGTACCGCATGCGGCGCGTCGAGGAGCTGCTGGGGCGGACGCTGGACGACGCGGACGTGCGGATGGAGCTGTGGATGGCGCTTCGCGCCTCCGGTGAGTGAGTGACGACCGATGAGTGAGTGACCACCCATGAGTGAGTGACCACCGATGAGTGAGTGACCACCGATGAGTGAGTGACCACCGAGGGCCTGAGGTGCCATCGTGTCCAGTTGGGTGGCGTGTCTCGTACGTTCCGGACAATCCGGATCGCCTGCCCTCCCGCCTACCGTTGGGGACTGAAAAGTCCTGGATTTCACGACGGAAGGGCCGGTGACCGCGGTGACCACCACCTACGCATTCTGGCTGGCGGGGCGGCAGGAGACCGGCCCCGAGACGCTCGACGTGCACCACCCCTATGACGGCCGGCTTGTCGCCAAGGTGAGCATCGCCAGTGACGCGCAGGTCGAGGAGGCCGTCGCGGCTGCCTACGCGGTGAAGGACGAGTTCGCCGCCACCCCCGCGTACCAGCGCGCCGCCGCCCTCGACCACGTCGCGAAGCGCCTCGCGGAGCGGACCGAGGAGATCGCGCAGCTGATCACCGCCGAGAACGGCAAGCCGATCAAGTGGGCCCGTGGTGAGGTCGCCCGCGCGGTGAGCGTCTTCCGGTGGGCCTCGGAGGAGGCGCGGCGGTTCAACAGCGGTGAGGGCCAGCGTCTGGACACCGACGCCGGCGGCACCGGCCGCCTCGGTTTCGTGCGTCGCTTCAACCGCGGCGTGGTCCTCGGCATCGCGCCGTTCAACTTCCCGCTGAACCTGGTCGCGCACAAGGTCGCTCCGGCGATCGCCGTCGGCGCGCCGATCATCCTCAAGCCGGCCCCGGCCACCCCGGTGTCCGCGCTGGTCCTGGGGGAGATCCTGGCCGAGACCGACCTGCCGGCCGGCTCCTGGTCGGTGCTGACGGTCCCGAACGACCGGATGCCGGCGCTGGTGCAGGACCCGCGTCTGCCGGTCATCTCCTTCACCGGCTCGGACAAGGTCGGCTACGCGATCCTCGACTCGGTGCCGCGCAAGCACGTGACCCTGGAGCTGGGCGGCAACGCCGCCGCGGTCGTGCTCGGCGACTGGAACTCCGAGGCGGACCTGGACTGGGCCGCGACCCGCATCGCGACCTTCGCCAACTACCAGGGCGGTCAGTCCTGCATCTCGGTGCAGCGCGTCATCGCCGACGCCTCGATCTACGACCGTCTGGTCGAGAAGGTCGTCGAGAAGGTCGGCGCGCAGGTCACCGGTGACCCGACCGACGACAGCGTCGACGTCGGCCCGCTGGTCAGCGAGGACGCCGCCAAGCGCGTCGAGGCGTGGGTGGACGAGGCCGTGAACGCGGGTGCGAAGCTGCTCGCCGGCGGCAAGCGGGAGGGCGCGAGCTACGCGCCGACCGTGGTGGCCGAGCTGCCCGGCGGCGTGACGCTGGCGACCGAGGAGGTCTTCGGCCCGGTCCTGTCGCTGCAGAAGGTCGACGGGGTGGACGAGGCGTTCGCGGCGGTCAACGACTCGAAGTTCGGCCTGCAGACGGGCGTGTTCACGCACGACGTGCAGGTGGCCTTCCGCGCCCACCGCGAGCTGGAGGTCGGCGGCGTGGTGATCGGCGACGCGCCGTCCTACCGCGCCGACCAGATGCCCTACGGCGGCGTGAAGGACTCCGGCGTGGGCCGCGAGGGCGTCGCCTACGCGATGGCCGACTACACCTACGAGCGCGTGCTCGTGCTCACCGGTCTGGCCCTGTAGGACGTCTCACCCCTGGTGACCATGGTGGCACTCAGCGTACGGTCGGAAGATACTGGCAGGTATCCCACC
Source organism: Streptacidiphilus neutrinimicus (assembly GCF_000787815.1). Classification (GTDB taxonomy): domain Bacteria; phylum Actinomycetota; class Actinomycetes; order Streptomycetales; family Streptomycetaceae; genus Streptacidiphilus; species Streptacidiphilus neutrinimicus. Next base: position 7,600 of record NZ_BBPO01000112.1, on the reverse strand, counting down.
GTGAGGTGATGCCCCGTGTCCGGCTCCGCCCATCAGACAGACGCCCCCAAGGTCACCGAGCGCGAGGCGCGACGCGTCGCGGAAGAGGCCCGGGAACAGGACTGGCGCAAGCCCAGCTTCGCCAAGGAACTGTTCCTGGGTCGTTTCCGTCTGGATCTGATCCACCCGCATCCGCTGCCCGACGAGGCGGCGGAGCTGGAGGGCGCGGAGTTCCTCGCGCGGCTGCGCGAGTTCTGCGAGACGCAACTCGACGGCGCGGTCATCGAGCGGGACGCGCAGATCCCCGACGAGGCGGTCAAGGGGCTGCAGGAGCTGGGCGTCTTCGGGATGAAGATCGACCGCGAGTACGGCGGGCTCGGCCTCACCCAGGTGCACTACAACCGGGCGCTGACGCTGATCGGCAGCGTCAGTCCGGCCGTCGCGGCGCTGGTCTCCGCGCACCAGTCGATCGGCGTGCCGCAGCCGCTGAAGCTGTTCGGCACGCCCGAGCAGAAGCGCGCGTTCCTGCCGCGCTGTGCGACCACCGACATCACCGCCTTCCTGCTGACCGAGCCGGACGTGGGCAGCGACCCGGCCCGGCTCGCGACCACCGCCACGCCGAGCGAGGACGGCTCGGAGTACGTCCTTTCCGGCGTGAAGCTGTGGACGACCAACGGCGTCGTCGCCGACCTGCTCGTGGTCATGGCCCGGGTGCCGAGGTCCGAGGGGCATCGCGGCGGGATCACCGCCTTCGTCGTGGAGGCCGACTCGCCGGGCCTGACGGTGGAGAACCGCAACGCGTTCATGGGCCTGCGCGGTATCGAGAACGGCGTGACCCGCTTCGACGGCGTCCGCGTGCCCGCGGCGAACCGGATCGGGCGCGAGGGGGAGGGCCTCAAGATCGCGCTGACCACGCTGAACACCGGGCGGCTCTCGCTGCCCGCGATCTGCGTGGCGGCGGGCAAGTGGTGCCTGAAGATCGCCCGGGAGTGGGCGGCCGAGCGCGAGCAGTGGGGCAAGTCGATCGCCGCGCACGAGGCGGTCTCGAGCAAGATCTCCTTCATCGCCGCGACCACCTTCGCACTGGAGGCCGTGGTCGAGCTGGCCGGCCAGATGGCCGACGAGGACCGCAACGACATCCGCATCGAGGCCGCCCTCGCCAAGCTCTTCGGCTCCGAGATGGGCTGGCTGATCGCCGACGAGCTGGTGCAGATCCGCGGCGGGCGCGGCTACGAGACGGCGGCCTCGCTGGCCGCGCGCGGGGAGCGGGAGGTCCCGGCCGAGCAGGTGCTGCGCGACATGCGGATCAACCGGATCTTCGAGGGCTCCACCGAGATCATGCATCTGCTCATCGCCCGCGAGGCCGTGGACGCCCACCTCAAGGTCGCCGGTGACCTGATCGAGCCGGAGGCGGACCTGCGGCGCAAGGGCCGGGCCGCCGCCAAGGCGGGCGCGTTCTACGCCGCGTGGCTGCCCAAGCTGGTGACAGGGCCGGGCCAGGTGCCGACCTCCTACCGCGAGTTCCACCGGCCGGGTTACCCCGACCTCTCCGCCCACCTGCGCTACGTCGAGCGCGGGGCGCGGAAGCTGGCCCGCTCCACCTTCTACGGGATGTCGCGCTGGCAGGGCCGCATGGAGACCAAGCAGGGCTTCCTGGCGCGGATCGTCGACATCGGCGCGGAGCTGTTCGCGATGAGCGCCGCCTGCGTGCGGGCCGAGTTGCTGCGCACGACCGAGGGGCCGGACGCCGGGCGCGCGGCCTACGAGCTCGCCGACGTGTTCTGCCGCCAGTCGCGGCTGCGCACCGAGGAGCTGTTCGGACGGCTCTGGGAGAACACCGACACCGCCGACCGGCGGCTGGCCAAGGGCGTGATGACGGGGCGTTACCGCTGGTTGGAGGAGGGGGTGCTGGACCCGTCCGGCGAGGGGGCGTGGATCGCGGAGACAGCGCCCGGCTCGGCGGAGCGCCCCAATGTGCACCGTCCGATCGGGGGTTGACGGGGTAACGGACGAGACACGCGGATGGGGAGATCCGTTGTCGTTGATGCACCCTTGACACACCTGACTCGCGCTCACCACTACGATGCGCACTGGCGTGCGGGAAGAGGAGCTGCCACCGGGGGCTCGCACGCCGGTGCTTCAGTGTGCGCGCAAGGCTCCCGGTGTTTCGACGACGAGGAGCAGGTCCAGCGTGAGTTACCCGCCGTACGGGCAGAACCCGCAACAGCCGCCGAGAGGCGGCAATCCGGCGCAGCCGCCGTACGGCGGCCCGCAGCCGCCCCAGGGCTACCCACCGCAGCCGCCCCAGGGTTACCCACCGCAGCCGCCCCCCGGCTTTCCGAGGCCGCAGCAGCAGCCGGGCTACCCGCAGCAGCCGCCCCAGCCGGGGCCGCCGCAGGGCCCGAATCCGTACCCGTACGGCGCGCCCCAGCCGCCGCGGCCCCAGCCGCCCCAGGGGCCGAACCCCTACGGCGCTCCGCGGCCGCCGCAGGGCCCCAACCCGTACGGCGCGCCACAGCCCCCGGGTGGTTATCCGCAGCAGCCCCGGCCGCCGCAGCAGCCGCCGTTCGGCGGCGGCCCCGGCCGACCGGGCGGCCCTGGCGGCCCAGGCGGGCCCGGTGGTCCGGGCGGCTTCGGTCCGGGGGGACCCGGCGGTCCCGGCGGAGCGCCGCGGCGCAAGCGCGGGATGGTCCTCGGCGCGGCGGTCGTCGCGCTGGCCGTGGTCGTCACGGTCGTCGTGGTCGTCTCCCACGGCGGCAAGAACGGCAAGGGCGGCAGCAGCGAATCCGCCAGCGGCGGCACCATGGCCGCGCCGGCCAGCGGCAACAGCTGGAACCCGCCGTCCTGGGCCAACCCCGCCGACGACATCGGTCCGGCGAACCCGAAGACGGTGGTGACCGGCCAGGTCTGGTTCGCCAAGGCGAAGCCGCAGAACCTCGCGCAGTACGCGCAGGCGGTCGGCACGCCCGGCGACCCGAACTACCACAAGTTCCTCAGCCCCCAAGCGTTTTCCACCACCTTCAGCACCGGCCAGGGCGCCGGGCAGGCGGTCAGCGAGTGGGTGCAGCAGGACGGCATGAAGATCGTCAGCCAGGACTCGGAGTCGATCGTGGTCTCGACCACGATCGCGAAGGTCGAGGATGCGCTGAAGGTCCAGATCCACCGGTACAAGCACGACGGCCGGGTGGACATCGCGCCGACCACTCAGCCGCAGTACCCCCAGAACGTGGGCGACTACGTCTCGGCGGTCACCGGTCTCACCACCTCCAGCCCCGTCGGGCGCGGCAGCATGTTCATCGCGGCCGACAACCCGAACTGCAGCAGCTTCTACGGCCAGCGCCCGTCCGGGCTGCCGGACGGCCCGGACGGGCCGTCGTCGCAGCCGCTGTGCGGCTACACCGCGAAGCAGCTGCGCACCGCCTACGGCGCGGCCGCCAGCGGTATGACGGGCCAGGGCGTCACGGTGGCCGTCGTCGACGCCTACGCGTCGCCGACGATCGTCCAGGACGTGAACCGCTGGTCCACGGAGATGGGCCTGCCGCAGCTGAAGCCCGGTCAGTTCACCCAGCACGTCCCGCAGTTCTACGACCCGAGCAAGACGACCGCGTCCGACGCGGCAGGCTGGTGGGGCGAGGAGACGCTCGACGTCGAGGCCGTCCACGCGATGGCGCCGGACGCGAAGATCGTCTACTTCGGCGCCCCGTCGGAGACCAACGCCGACTTCTTCCAGGCCTTCCAGCGGATCATCTCGGGCCACCTGGCGGACGTCGTCTCCAACTCCTGGAGCGGCCCCGAGCTCGGCACCGACCAGAGCTCGATCGCGGCCGCCCAGCAGATCTTCCAGCAGGGCGCGGTCGAGGGCATCAACTTCAACTTCTCCACCGGCGACTCCGGCGACTTCACCGCCGGCGACCGGCAGAAGATGCCGAACCCCTCGGTCGGCTACCCCGCGTCCGACCCGTGGGCCACCGGCGTGGGCGGCACCACCCTGGGCACGGACGCCGCGGGCGACTACAAGTTCGAGACCGGCTGGGGTGCGATGGACTATCCCTCCACCGGCGGCGGCTGGTCCTCCCAGGGCACCTTCGACGGTGCGGGCGGCGGCGGCGTCAGCCAGATGTTCCAGCAGCCGCCGTACCAGGTCGGCGTGGTCCCTGACGCGCTCGCCAAGCCGGACGGCCAGCGCCACCGGGTGCTGCCCGACGTGGCGATGGACGCGGACTCGTGGACCGGCATGGACGTCGGCATGACCGTCGGCAACGCGGTCGCGCAGCAGACCGGCGGCGGTGTCACCTACGGCCTGAGCGGCGGGGTCTGGAAGGACGAGACCATCGGCGGCACCAGCCTCGCGTGCCCGCTGTTCAGCGGGATGGAGGCGCTGGCGATCCAGAGCTCCGGCTCCGCGCTGGGCTTCGCCAACCCGGTCCTCTACAGGCAGTTCAACTCGTCGAGCTTCCACGACGTCAAGCCGAACCCGGTCGGCGGCCACGAGCCGAGCTTCGCCTTCACCGGCGACCAGGGCCCGGTGCTGGTCCGTGAGGACGAGGACACGAGCCTGAAGACGACGGACGGCTACGACGACACCACCGGCATCGGCAGCCCGTCGGGGGCGTTCATCACCTGGTTCAAGGACCACCCGAACGGTCAGTGAACCCCGCGGTCACGACGTCGACCGACCCTTCCGCGCCTGCCCCCGGCGCCTCCCGCGCCTGCCCCCGGCGCCTCCCGCGCCGGGGGCAGGCGCGTCCGCGGCGCCGCGCGGAGGTGCTGCGCCGTCCCGTCAGGCAGGCCGCCCCGTGGGGTCGGGGACCCGGCCGCCTGACGGGACAGGACAGAATGGGCCCATGACACTTCTCGCCGACCCGCAACTGCGCTTCGAGCCCGTCGTGGCCGACCCCGAGGGCCCCCGGGAGCTGGTGATCCTGGGATCGACCGGCTCCATCGGGACCCAGGCCATCGACATCGTGCTGCGCAACCCCGGCCGTTTCAGGGTCGTGGCCCTGTCCGCCGCCGGTGGGCGGGTGGCGCTGCTGGCCGAGCAGGCGCTGAAGCTCGGGGTGAAGGCCGTCGCCGTCGCGCAGCCCGAGGCGGCAGCGCCGCTGCGGGAGGCGCTCGTCGCGGCCGCGCCGAAGGGCGCGGCGCTGCCCGAGATCCTGGCCGGCCCGGACGCCGCGACCGAGCTCGCGGCGAGGGAGTGCCACTCCGTGCTGAACGGCATCACCGGCTCCATCGGCCTGCGCCCGACGCTGGCCGCGCTGCGCGCCGGGCGTGTGCTGGTCCTGGCCAACAAGGAGTCGTTGATCGTCGGCGGTCCCCTGGTGAAGGCCCTGGCCCAGCCGGGGCAGATCGTGCCGGTGGACTCCGAGCACGCCGCCCTGTTCCAGGCGCTCATGGCCGGCTCCCGGCGCGAGGTCCGCAAGCTGGTGGTCACCGCCAGCGGGGGTCCGTTCCGCGGCTGGAGCCGCGAGAAGCTGGCCGGGGTCACCAAGGAGCAGGCGCTGGCGCACCCGACCTGGGCCATGGGGCCGGTCGTCACGATCAACTCGGCGACCCTGGTCAACAAGGGCCTGGAGGTCATCGAGGCGCACCTGCTCTACGACATCCCCTTCGAGCGGATCGAGGTCGTCGTCCACCCGCAGTCGGTCGTCCACTCGATGGTGGAGTTCACCGACGGCTCGACGCTGGCCCAGGCCAGCCCGCCGGACATGCGGATGCCGATCTCGCTCGGCCTCGGCTGGCCGGACCGGGTTCCGGACGCCGCGCCGGGGTGCGACTGGACCAAGGCCGCGACCTGGGAGTTCTTCCCGCTGGACACCGAGGCCTTCCCGTCGGTCGGGCTGGCCCGCGAGGTGGGGGAGCTGGGCGGCACCGCGCCCGCCGTGTTCAACGCCGCGAACGAGGAGTGCGTCGAGGCGTTCCTGCAGGGCAGGCTGGCGTTCACAGGGATCGTGGATACGGTGGCGAAGGTCGTCTCCGAGCACGGCGCCCCGGCTCAGGGAACTTCGTTGACCGTCGAGGACGTCCTGGCTGCGGAGGGCTGGGCGCGGACCCGTGCCCGGGAGATCGCCGCAGGGTGACTCCGGACGGGGCATGATGTTGGTCGGGGTGGCCGCAGCGGCGGCCGGCATGGAACCAAGAGGAGCAGAGGCACGATGACGACACTGATGACGATCCTGGGCATCGTGATCTTCGTGTTCGGCCTGCTCTTCTCCATCGCCTGGCACGAGCTGGGCCACCTCAGCTGGGCCAAGATCTTCAAGGTGCGGGTGCCGCAGTACATGGTCGGCTTCGGGCCGACCATCTGGTCGCGCAAGAGGGGCGAGACCGAGTACGGCATCAAGGCCATCCCGCTCGGCGGCTACATCCGCATGATCGGGATGTTCCCGCCCGGCGCGGACGGCAAGGTCGTCGCCCGCTCCACGTCCCCCTGGCGCAGCATGATCGAGGACGCGCGCGAGCAGTCCTACGAGGAGATCCTGCCGGGCGACGAGACGCGGCTGTTCTACACCCGCAAGCCGTGGCAGCGGGTCATCATCATGTTCTTCGGCCCCTTCATGAACCTGATCCTGGCCGTGGTGCTGTTCCTGGTCGTGCTGATGGGCTTCGGCGTGCCGCAGGCCCAGCCGACCATCTCCTACGTCACGCAGTGCGTCGTCGCCAGCAACTCGAGCGCGGCGACGAGCGACACCTGCCCGAAGGGCGCCCCGGAGAGCCCGGCCGCCAAGGCTGGCCTGAAGGCCGGCGACACCATCACCTCCTTCGACGGCGTCGCCATCACCGGCTACGACCAGCTGCAGAACGAGATCCGCAAGCATCCGGACGACCAGGTCACCCTCGGGGTCAAGCGCGGCGCCCAGACCTTCACCGTCCCGGTGGCGCTGACCAAGAACGACCTGTACGGGCTCGACTCCAACGGCAACCCGACCACCCAGATCGTCCACGCCGGATTCCTCGGCATCCAGCCGATCCAGCCGACCACGCAGCTCGGCCTCGGCGCGAGCGTGGACAAGATGACGGGCATCGCCAAGCAGGGCGTCTCCTCGATCGTCTCGCTGCCGTCGAAGATCCCCGGCCTGTGGGGCGCGGCCTTCGAGGGCAAGAAGCGGTCGCTGGACTCGCCCGTCGGCGTCGTGGGCGTGGCCCGGGTCGGCGGCGACGTGCTGGCCATGCACGCTCCGGCGAGCGCCCGGATCGCGACCATGCTGCAGCTGCTGGCGGGGCTGAACCTCTCGCTCTTCCTGCTCAACATGCTGCCGCTGCTGCCGCTGGACGGCGGCCACATCGCGGGCGCGCTCTGGGAGGCCCTGCGCCGGCAGTTCGCGCGCCTGGTCAAGCGCCCGGACCCCGGCCCGTTCGACGTGGCCAAGCTGATGCCCGTCGCCTACGTGGTCGCCGGGATCTTCCTCTGCTTCACCGTGCTGGTGATGATCGCCGACGTGGTGAACCCGGTCCAGCTCGGCTGACCCCGGGGCGTCGGCCCTCGGGTGTTCCTCCGGCGTTGACCGGAGCGTTCAGACGCGTCGGGTAACGTGGGGGTCGGGTGCGCCGACCGGTACGCAGCGCGCCCGGCTGGCCTGGAGTGACCCGGCAGCCACCGCCTCACTGTGGGGATTACGCAAGC
>NZ_BBPO01000113.1:17169-18055 GCF_000787815.1 Streptacidiphilus neutrinimicus | reverse complement strand
CGGTGAGCGGAAGATGAATAGTCCAGGCATGGAAGGAGGCGTGGATGGATCGCGCTTCCCGCACTGGCAGCGCCGCCGACCCGCTCCTGCGGCAGGCGCGGCCGAGTGGGTGAGCGTCCAGGCCGAGCTGACCGCAAGCCGACCGCTGGGCGAGGTGCGGGACGGGAAGCCGCAGCCCGCTCGATGGCGGTGCGCGACCTGCTGGAGGCCCTGCCGGGAGCGGACCGGATCCACCCCCTGCAACGGCTGCGCGCCTTCAGATCGGCGAGTACTGCACCGTCAGTGAACTCAGCAACCGCCAGAACGCGCCGCTCGTCCGGGTTGACATAAAACTGACCCAGCTTCCAGTGACGATCATCGTCGTCCCAGCTTACCGTCGTCGCCTCCCGACGCCGCACCTCAAGCTATCGGCCCTCGGCCGGCACGTACACCGGGTCGGCGCGAGGCCGACCGACGTGTTCACCTGGCCGGGCACCCGCCTGGTGCTGCAGATCGAGCGGTCCACGCCTCGGGGCGCTCCGGTGACGGCACGGTTGGCCTCAGCCAACTCGGCTTCCCGGCCGCCCCGCTGCCGACGGAAAGGACTCGCGGCGCCGCACGCGAAGGCCCCCGCGAGCGTCGCCATGGAGGTCTCCCCCGTGAGCTGACGCCCATCTGTCGATGCTTCCTGAAAACTGACCCCCAGGCACGCTCGTCGGGGGTGCTCATGACCCCGTCCTGGCCCCGGGGCGGCCGAATTCCGGGCAGACACGTGGGCAGCCCAGCAGCGAAACCCGACTGTCCCCTGGCGGTGCTCGGGCGCGGGGGACCAGCCGGGCGCGGGCCGGGGCTGGGGTTAGGAGCGGCCGCGGCCGGAGAGCAGGTCGCGGGCCCGGTCGACCAGCCT
>NZ_BBPO01000113.1:16188-16871 GCF_000787815.1 Streptacidiphilus neutrinimicus | reverse complement strand
GGTGCCGGGGGCGAGGAGGCGCGGCCCTCGCCCCCTCCGGGGACGACGGTGCCGCCCGCAAGGTAACAGAGCAGGTGTTCGTCGAGGCCTGGCATACCGCACCGTCCCCTGGCCGCTGATTCCGGCTGCCCGCTCAGCCGGCTGATAGGACTCGCAAACCGAGTCCTGCGCGCACACCGATCCGTGTCTCCGCCGCAACGGCTCCTACTGAAGGGTGGTGCCAGGCCGGTACCCCCTGGACAGACGAATCCGCCGTCAACTGCGCCGAACAGCGGACATCGAAACCCCGGCGCCACTACCCGATCACACGACAGTGTCCAACGCCGATCGTCAGCGCTGACGCTGGAAAGGCTCCTAACGCCACGGCTCATGGGAGGGGACCCGAAGACGCCAGGGCCAGTCGCGGACCGTCCGGGTGGGCCACGAAGGGCGGGAACTGGCAATCCACGGCGGGATCCCACCGGCGGGTGGACAACCTCGCCGAGATGTTGGGAAGGCGCACGGGCGTGAGGGTCTGGCGGAGTTCTGCCGCTGCGCCGGCCTGGACGACCCGGCCCGCGGCGTCGAGTTCGTCACCTTCGCCCCGCCCACCATCACCGGCGAGAGGAAACGCTTCTGTTCGCTCCCACCCGCCGCGGGGGACTGCCCGGCCAGCGGTGGGCTGCTACGTGGCGGGTGTGGTG
>NZ_BBPO01000113.1:11877-15686 GCF_000787815.1 Streptacidiphilus neutrinimicus | reverse complement strand
ACAGGAATCCGAACAGGGCGCGGTAGATGTGCAGGGCGTCGGCGCCGGTGAAGCCGGCCCTGGTGAGCAGGGCCAAGATGTCCTCGAGCGGGCGCAGGGTGCCGCGGGGGCGCAAGGCCAGGGGTGTGGCCAGGGGGCGGGTGACCAGTAGCGGTACGACGTGGGGGTGGGCCAGGGCGAGGAGGCGGAAGCGGTGGGCCACGGCGCGTAGTTGGGCTACCCAGTCGGGGTCGGTGGGGTCCACGGTGAGCTGGGCGACGACGGTCTCGGCGATGCCGTCGAGCAGGGCGGCCTTGTTGTCCGCGTGGCGGTACAGGCTCATCGGGTCGCGGCCCAACGCCCGGGCCAGGGCGCGCATGGAGAGCTTCTCTACCCCGTCCCGGTCCACGATCTCCAGGGCGCAGGCCAGCATCCGCTCGCGGGTCAGCTTGCCGTCCGGATGCGGCTCCGCTTCCTCCTGCACCACGTGACCGGCTGGGGACGCATCCATGCCGAGCACCTTCCTTCTCGTCGCGTGGGGCCGCCATCAGGCGGAGAACCACGATGCAAGTCAGTAGACCTACGGTGTAGACATCAGTCTAGCCAAGGAGTTAACTGTAGGTCTACGGCGTATATCCCTTTTGGGAGGAAAAACGTCATGATCATTATCCTCGGACTCATCATCCTGGTGATTGCGGCCATCGCGGCCGTCGCGGGATTCTTCAGCAACACCGGCAGCGCCCACGCCGTGAACGGCGCGTTCTCGGTCTTCGGCCACCACCTGAACGGCTCCACCGGCACGCTCTTCCTGTTCGGCATCATCGTCGGCGCCGCCGCCATGCTGGGCCTGGGCCTGCTCCTGACCGGCGCCCGCCACACCTCCCGCCGGGGCCTTGCCGCCCGACGCGACCTGCGGCACTCCCGCCGCCAGGCCGCCGCCGCGGACAAGGACCGCGAGGCCCTGGCCGGGCAGCGCGACACGGCGCGCGCCAAGACGGCAACCGTCGCCCAGGAACGCGACGACCTGACCCGGCAGCGGGACGACCTCGCCGAACAGCGGGACGACCTCGCCGGGCAGCGCGAGAACCTGCTCAAGCAGCGTGAGGACCTGCTCGACCGGGACGCGCGCATACGCGCCACCTCGACGGGTACACGCACGGCGCCGGACCGCTACGCGGCGAACGGCGACTACGCGGCGAACGGCGACCCGGCCACCTCCTCCGGCGAGGAGCAGCCCCGCGAGGAGAACCCGTTCGGGAACCGTCCGGCCCCCCTGTGAACGCGTGTCGCGCGGCACAGCCCGGCACCTCTGCCAATCACCAGTCGCGCGAAGGGAATCATGAGCGTCAGCAAGAAGGCCGCGCACAAAGGCCGAATCGGTCAAGGGCGGCGTGAAGAAGGCCGTCGGCCGCGCCACCGGCGACCGGTCCCTTGAGGCTGAGGGCCGCGCCGACCAGGCCAAGGGCGACGCCAAGCGGGCCGGCGCCAAGGTCAAGGACCCCTTCAAGCCCTGACCGGCGACTTGCCGCGCCGTCACTCGACGCGCGGGCCCCACCAGCCTGCGGGCCGTGGCCGGCACCCGGCTACAGCCACATCCGAAAGGGAACCCATGAAGGACTTCTGGGGCTACCGTCCCGCCGCCCGACACACCGCCGGCACGGACCTGACCGGCTACCAGGTCGACGCGATCGACGGCCGCGTCGGGAAGGTCGACGAGGCCACCGACGAGGCCGGGGCCGCGTTCATCGTCGTCAACTGCAAGCCGTGGCTGTTCGGCAAGCACGTGATGCTGCCCGCCGGCACCGTCATCCTCGTCGACGGTGGCCGCGAGAAGATCCGCGTCGCCCTGACCAAGGACCAGATCAGGAACGCACCCGCATACGAGCCCGCCGCCCACCGGGACGACACCCGCTACCGCACCACCCTCAGCACCTACTAGGCACCCCGCTATACAGACCGACCGGGCACTCGGCCCAACGAGGCACCCGGCACCCGGCCCGCCCTTCCGGGCCGCCAGACACCCCAAGGAGTCGTCATGTCGAAGCACACGAAATCGCCCACCGGCACACCGGCCATGAACAGGGACGACGTCCCCGAACGCGGCTGGGGCCCGAGCGTGGACGACACCTCCACGCAGGTCAACCCGAGCGCGCACCGCTCCTTCCACCCCGACCAGTACGCCCCCAAACCGGGCCCGCGCCCGCCGGTGGCCACGGAGGAGAGCGGCAACCCCGCCGGCAACCCCGTACGCAGTCACGGACGCCGCGGCGAGGACATCGCCAAGAAGCCCCAAAAGGGCCACCACGACACCGGCCCCCGCGGCCCGTCCCAGCGCCCCAGCGGCACCCGCGACCAATCCGCAGTGACCGGAATCGACCCGCAGGACCCGCCCAACTCCGGAGCCTGAGACCACGCGCCCGCACAACAGAGGGAAAGGAGGTGTTCTCCATGGTTCTCCTGATCGCTGTTCTTCTCCTGGCACTGGTTCTGGGCGGTGCCGGGTTCGCCCTGCACGCCCTGTGGTGGATCGCGCTGGTCGTCCTGGCCGTGTGGCTGCTCGGCTTCGTCTTCCGCGGCGAGCGCGCCGGCGCCGGCGGCCGCGGCCGCTGGTACCGCTGGTAGCCACAGCAGGCAAGGCAACTGAAAGCGCGCCGCACAGTCGCAGGCAGCCCTTCGGACGCACCAAGGACCAGATCAAGAGCGCACCCCGAGATCAGTCCCGACGCCCTCCGGCTACCGCAGCACGCCAGCACCTGCTGGCCCGCTGAACAGCCCAGCCCAGACCTCGGACCGCGCATCGGCACTACATAGGGAAAAGAGGTGTCCCCATGGTTCTCCTGATCGCTGTTCTTCTCCTGGCAGTGGTCCTGGCCGGCGCCGGGTTCGCCCGCCACCCTGGAGGGCGACGCGGCGACGGCAACGAGTACGCAGAGCGGTCCGGTTCGAAGGAGCTGCGGCAGGGCGAGTTGGTTCAAGCATTCACCACCTCGTATCTGCACACCGCCTGACCGGACGACGGCGAAGTCGACACCGCGCCCCCCGGCCCCGATCCCACCCACTGCGCTGACGGTTCGCCAGGCTCGAAGTCCCATGGCCGATCCGATCCGCGGCGGTTCCAATTCCTGCACCGGATTCCGCGCTAGTTTCGAGGCAGCCAGGAGTGCCCATGTCCACCACCGAACAAGCAGTATCGACACCACCGCCCACTACGGTGACGGCGAGCGCGCAACCGCCGGTCTACACCGGCACCGAACCCTTCCCCACGACCCGAACCACCCCCGACCAGCAGCCGCCGGGCTGGCAAGTGGCCGTCACCGCGATGATCGTGGCGCTTCCCCTCCTGGCGGTCCTGTTGGCGGGCTGGGCGTCGTGGGGGCAGCTGATCGGCCCGCTCGACATCACCCTGGCTCTGGCCCTCTACATCTTCACGGGCCTGGGTATCACCGTCGGCTTCCACCGCTGCCTGACCCACCGCAGCTTCACGGCCACCCCGACCCTCAAGGTCGTGCTCGCGGTCGCGGGGTCGATGGCGTTCCAGGGCGACGTGATCACCTGGGTCGCCACCCACCGACGCCACCACGCCTTCACCGACCGGCCCGGTGACCCGCACTCGCCCTTCCGCTACGGAACCACCCTGCGCGGCGAACTCCGCGGACTGGCCCACGCCCACGTCGGCTGGCTGTTCACCAGCGACCCCACCCCGCCCGAGCGGTACGCCCCCGACCTCCTGGCCGACCGCGCCATGCGCAGGGTATCCGCCGCCTTCCCCGCCCTGTGCGTCCTGTCACTCGCCCTGCCCTTCGGCCTCGGTTGGGCCATCGGCGGAACAC
>NZ_BBPO01000113.1:0-11298 GCF_000787815.1 Streptacidiphilus neutrinimicus | reverse complement strand
CGCTCAGGTGCCGGACGCGCGCATCTTGTGGACCTCGGAAGGCGTTGAAGCACTGATGCGACTGCAACTCACCCCGCTGCCTGGGCAGTTTCACACGACCGCAGACCGGGAGCGAGCCGGACGGAATCCGTGGCGCGGCCGCCGCGTCGGGCTGGTCGTCGCCGGCGGCCAGTCTCGCGCACCGCATCATCACCCGGGACATGTCCAACAGGGACCGCTGCCCGGCCCTGCAACCGCGGCCGGCCGGTCGTGTTCGCGGGCAGCTGCGTGCACTGCGGCGGCATGGGACCGCTCGGCTCAGGCGGCTGCATAGACTGCGGCCGCGAAGCCGACACCGGCCCGTCGGCCGCCGAAGGCGACCGGGTCGGCGTCGATCGCGCGGAGTGAGGCGTGGCCCTCGACACGGTGACCGGTGCTGGCCGGGGAGAGGCTACGGTGCTGGCGGCAAGTCAGTGGCCGTTCGCGTGGCTGCTACGCGGTCGCACGCTGGTCGGCGGCGACCGTGAGTTCCTGCCCGCGCAGCTGTCCGGCCTGCAAGCCGGTGGCGCGCACCAGCACCTCGGTGTCGACGGGCACGAGCGCGGCGGCGCAGAACGACTCCAGGGTGCGCCAGCTCCGGGGGGCCCTGGACGCGGGCGACGCGGGCGGTGGTGCGGGTTTTGTACCCGGGCGTGCACGCGTCATCGTTGAGTGCGCCCGGACACAACAAAGCCCCGCCCCCGATGAGCGGGGCCGGGCTGTTCGTGCGGGTCAGGTCAGCCGCGGACGATGTTCGCGGCTTGAGGCCCCGGTTCTGCCCAGGTCAGCAGCGCTGGTCGACCGGGCGGCTGAGCGCGGTCAGCGCCGAGGGTGGCCCGGTGATCGTCTCGGTGGATCCGGCCCGCAGCCGTGCAACGCGTGCAGCTCTGCGCGATCCCGTGTCTCGAATCCTGCTGGTTCGTTGAGCCGGTGGCCGGGTCCGTCCCCCACGAGCCTGGCGCTGCCCGGCGGCGCGGATGCTCGGACGTCCGCGCCGCTGTTGTTTGCCCGGCTTCAGCCTTGTTTCTCACCGACTCGGATCAGGGCGAGTCCAACGTCGCTGGCTACCGCCTGGGCATGCGGCACGGCGTGGAGCGCCCCCGTGCAGTCGCTGGCGTCGTACAGAGCGCGGGCTTCGGCCGCATGGGTGGCCAGGCGGGCCAGCGCCTGACGGATTTCCGTGTCGGTGGGGGGAGCGCTGTGCATGCCCGTAGCGTCGGCCGCCCGGCAGGAAAGATCAAGGCCTGCGGGCCCAGGAACAGCTGGGCCGAATGGGTCTGGGTCGTGCACGTGCCTGCCGCGGCGGCAATGAACCCGGGGCAGCTTCAGGTTCTCGAAGCGTGGGAGGCCCGCGAGCGCGAGGCCAGCGAGGAACTGGCCCGCAGCGAGACGACGGTCTACTCAATGCCGAGGAGACGTTCCTCGGCATTGAATAGCGAAGTGGCGGCCGCATCCGGTCCGGACATAGGGCAGGCCACAGCGCATAGGCCGCGTCACGTCGGCTGTGCGGTCGCCCCGCCCGTTCTCGGGCTGCGAGCAGGGCGGCCGCACGGTGCCGGATCGCCGGCGGCTCCCGCGCACCGGGCACCTGTCGCTGGGGAGCACATTCATCGTGGGGTTGCCCAAGTCGAACCTGCCACAGCTCACGCCTGGACGGGTGACGGCCCGCCCGCGCGCGGGACAACGGGGACGATCTGCTCCCCGGGTACCTGGTCGGGGCGTGCTGGACGGGTCAGATCTGCCGGCGACCTGCTGCTGAGCCGTGCGGGCCCCCGTCCTGTCTGTACTGGAGGGGGAGGGGACACCCAAGCCGGACGCCCGTGGCTGGACGGGGCGTGGGACACCGCACGACGGACGGCGCGTTCAGGGGCGTGTGCGCGGGCTGAGCGCCGGGCGGCGGCGTGTTCGCCACGCAGGGAGGTTGCCCGGCACGATCGGTTGCCGAGGCGTCCATGAAGGCGGTCAGGTGCGGAGGGTCGTGTCCCTTGTTGTGCAACACCATTGCTTTAGGCGGCTCGCGGCTCTGTCAAGAGCGTGAACGAGAGGACGGGACCCCTGGTAGATCCCTGTGGTGTCGAGCCCAGAGATCGTTGTACCGGAGGTCCCGTTGTCGCGGCATTCTGCCACCCTGCCATCCGTGACGTCAGCCCACGATGTCTACGCACCCGGCCATTTAGGTGAGTTGACGCAGGTCATCGACCCGCAACTGGTCGACGCGGTCCTCGATGAGACAGACTCACGCGAGCGGCGTGTGCGGCTGCTGCCGGCCCGGGTCATGGTGTACTTCGTGCTCGCCCTGGCCTTCTTCGAGCACTCCTCCTGCCCCGCGGTGTGGGACAAGCTCAGCGCGGGACTGGACGCGATCATGGTGACGCGCCCGTGTGCGTCCTCGCTCTCGCGAGCCCGCCGCCGGCTGGGCAGCGCCCCGCTGCGCCGCCTCTTCGAGATCCTCGCCGGGCCGGTGGCCGCCGGAACGCAGACCGCCTCCTTCTACCGCGGCCTGCGGGTGGTGGCGGTAGACGGCACCACGCTGAGCATCCCCGACGAAGAGGCCCTGACCTGGCGCTTCCCCAAGCACATCGGCGAGGTGAAGGAGTTCGGCTACCCGCTGCTGCGGCTGGTGGCTCTGGTTGAGTGCGGCACCCGCGCGCTGCTGGGAGCGGCTTTCGGTCCGGATACGACCGGCGAGCTCGGCTACGCGCGCAGCCTGCTGCACCACCTGGATCATTCGATGGTGCTGCTGGCCGACGCCTACTACGACGCCTTCGACTTCCTGGAGGCCGTGACGGGCACAGGTGCAGCCTTCCTGCTGCGCTCGACCCGCAAGCGGCGACCGGCGATGCGCCGGCCCCTGCCGGACGGCTCGTACCTGACCACGGTCTGCGCCGGGAAGTACAAGGCCGGACGCGGCTACGGGCGGCTGGATGTACGGATCGTCGAGGCCCGGATGACGGTCACGCTGGCCGACGGCACCCGCCGCAGCGAACTGTGGCGCGTGGTGACCAGCCTCCTGGACGCCGAGCGCTACCCCGCCCACGAGCTGATCGCCCTGTATCACCGCAGGTGGCAGGTGGAAACCTGCTACTTCTCGCTGAAGTCGACCATCCTCGACGGACGCGTACTGCGCTCACGCACGGTCCCCGGGATCGAACAATGAGGTCTACGCCCTGTTGACCGTCTACCAGGCACTGGTCCGTATCGCCGACGACGTCGTCACCACTCAGCCTGCGCTGTCAGCGCAACGAGTGAGCTTGATCGTCCTGTTCAACGCTGCCGCGGACCAGATCGTGGCCGCTCGCGGCATCGCCCCGACCGGCCCGGCGGTCCTGATCGGGGCGATCGGCCGAGCCGCCCTCGCCAGGCTGCTGCCTCCCGGGCAGCGCTGGCGCCTGAAGGCGCGCGTCCGCAAGCGCAGCAGCAGGTACACCTTCAACCCCGGCAAGCACCCTCGATCGTCCCAGGCATACACCCTCGACTTCGAGAT
Organism: Streptacidiphilus neutrinimicus; assembly: GCF_000787815.1. Taxonomy (GTDB): domain Bacteria; phylum Actinomycetota; class Actinomycetes; order Streptomycetales; family Streptomycetaceae; genus Streptacidiphilus; species Streptacidiphilus neutrinimicus. Next base: position 7,796 of record NZ_BBPO01000113.1, on the reverse strand, counting down.
GCTCAACAGCGAGAGCCTTGACAGCGCCAGCACCAGCTAAATGCAACGGTGTTGCACATCAAGGGACGCCATCGTGCGGAGGGCTTCCGGGGCCGTCGGCTGGTCCCCCACAAACCTTTGACGGCCCCGGAAGCGTGCCCCCAGCCCAGGGCAACGGGCGCGCTCTTCCCCCTGGCGCGGCTCCGCGTTGCGGGGACGAGTCAGCACGTTACACGCCGTTAGCGCGTACATCATCAAATAGCAGGGTTGACCGGCTGGCATAGCCGGGCTGATCGGGCGGGAAGAATTGATAAACCCAGGGAACGAGGGAGGCGTGCGTGGATCGACACTTCCTGCATCGGCAGCGCCATCAGGACCAGGAGGCCGTGGACGCGGGCGAGCGGGGACGGGTGCTGGCAGAGCTGGCCGGGGGTCGGTCGCTGACCGACGTTCTGGAGGGTGAGGCGGCGGCGGTCGGTTCCGTGCCGGTGCGCGAGCTGTTGGAAGCGCTGCCGGGAGTGGACCGTATCCATGCCGGGCAGCTGATGCGCGCGCTGAACATCGGGGAGCGCTGCACGACGGATGACCTGAGTGATTCCCAGAGCGAGCGCCTGCGGCAGCTCTTCCTGTCGGCGACTGCGGCCTGAACGGCCAGGACGCCGGTCAGCCGGTCTCGGTCACGCTCGTGCCCTTCGACGTCCCCGTACCGCGCTCGAAGACTGCGCGGCAGCGCTGACCTGCCCAGCCGCGATCCGGGCCCTCGGTCATGTCGGTATCGTGCAGGTGCAGGGGATGCCCGGCTCGGTTTCGAGCGGACCACCTCCTGCTTCCCGCGAAGCACGTCAGGCCGGGGCGTCCAGGTGGCGCGTCCGAGTAGGCGCACCGGCGTCGGACTCCGAGACGGTCGCCGTGTCTGAACTGTCCTGGCGGCACGTAGCGTGATCTCCATGTTCGAGTTCAAAGCCGAGTACGAGTGGCGCACAGTGCTGCTCTGGCACGTCGTGCCGGCCGGGACCAACGCCGCCCTGTGCGGACGGCTCCTGGCGCCGACCGCCCGGACTCGCCCGCTCGCGGACCTGGGCGCGCTGCGCGGCGACGCCTGCGTGCGCTGCACCGCCGCCGTGGGAATCACCGATTCCTCCGAGGTGGCCGTGCCCCCGGAGGGCGGGCGTCCCGCCTCGTCGGCGTGCGTGCCTAGATCGCGTCCGGACCCGTCAGAGGGCTGAACGGTGTTAGGCCACGCAGACGGGGCCGGCCACCCCGCGGCCCCGCGGGGGGTCACCGGACACCACCCCGCGCCCTGGCTCGGCCAGGCCTGTGAGTCGGGTGGCCGGGCCACGGCGACCCGCGTGTTCGATTCTTCCCATGGGCGGCTGCCCAGGCCAACGTCGGGGCCCCGACGGCGGCGTGCCGTGACACCTCCCGGGTGGGACGCGTCACGGCACGCTTCTCGGGGCAGCCGAGGCAAGCAGCGTACGGCGCGGCGCCGACAGCGCCGGCGGGCGTGACTTTGGGCGCGCGCCCACCGTGTGCCCCGACGGCCGCACCGGGCCCGTGCACCTGATTTCTACGGCGTTGTTGGGAGCCATGACTCCGCCCGGGTCGGGAGCCGGTGTTTCTCCGGCGAGATCGGGAGCCACCCGGTGTGATGGTGTGTGACATGCCGCTTTCGGCGTAATCGGGTGTGGTGGGCCGTTTGGCCGTCACGCTGTGCTTGTTGATCACGGTCCGGGTCAGGGAGACCGCTGGTGGGCAAGTCGCGTGAAGTGCTGTTCGAGAGGATCCGCCGGGCTGAGCGTGAGCAGGGGCTGTCCGGGCGGGAGCTGGCTGTGCAGTTCAAGGTGTCGCGGAACACCGTGAAGCGGGCGCTGGACTGTCCGGTGCCGCCGAAGCGGAAGTCGCCCCCGCCGCGGCCGAGCGTGCTGGAGCCGGTGAAGGGCTTCATCGACGCGATGCTGCGCGAGGATCTGGACGCGCCCGCGAAGCAGAGGCACACGATCCCGCGGATCATGGAGCGTCTGGCCGCGGAGCACGACTTCGAGCACGCCCGCACCACGACCGTCTACGACTACGTCGCCAAGCGCCGCCCGCAGATCAAGGCCGAGGCCCTGGAGGGTCGCCGGCACCTGGACGGCATGGTCCCGCAGGCGAAGCGGCCCGGTGAGGAGGCCGAGGTCGACTTCGCGGACTTCTGGCTGGACCTGGCCGGGCAGCGCCGCAAGTGCGTGCTGTTCACGCTGCGGCTCTCCTATTCGGGCAAGGCCGTCCACCGCGTTTACGCGACCGCTTCGCAGGAGGCCTTCCTCGAAGGCCACCTGGACGCGTTCACGGTGCTGGGCGGTGTCCCTTCGGTGCACATTCGCTATGACAACCTGCGGCCGGCGGTGAAGCAGGTCCTGTTCGGCCGCTCCCGGCTGGAGTCGAACCGGTGGGCGTCGTTCAAGTCGTGGTACCAGTTCTCGGCCTTCTACTGCGCCCCTGGCGAGGACGGCGCCCATGAGAAGGGCGGCGTCGAGCACGAGGGCGGAAGGTTCCGCAGGAAGCACCTAGTCCCGCCGCCGGTGGTCGACTCGCTGGCGGAGCTGAACGAGCGCCTGGCCGCGATCGACGTGGCGGAGGACGCCCGCCACATCCACGGGCGGCCGACCTCGATCGGATTCGACTTCGAGCAGGAGCGCGAGCGGCTGCGGCCTCTGCCGGCGGATGACTACGACTGCGGCATCGACCTGACCCCCACCGTCGCCAGGAACTCGCGGATCACGGTCCGCCAGGGCTACTACTCGGTGCCGGCGAAGTTCATCGGGAGCAAGGCCCGGGTCAAGCTCAAGGCGAACGAGTTGTGGGTGTTCGACGGGCGCCAGGTCGTCGCCCGCCACCCGCGCCTGACCAGGCGTTACACCTATCACGACTTCCTGGACCACTACCTGGAGATCCTGCTGGTCAAGCCGGGCGCGTTCGCGGGCGCCTCCGCGCTCGCGCAGGCCCGCGCGGAGGGCGGCTTCACGAAGGTCCACGAGGCGTTCTGGGCCGCCGCGAAACAGAAGGCGGGTGACCGGGAGGGCACGCGGATGCTGATCGAGGTCCTGCTGCTGCACCGTCAGCTCCCGGCTGACGCGCTGGTCGCGGCGATGACGACCTGCCTGCGGATCGGCTCGGTCTCCACCGACCTGGTCGCGATCGAGGCCCGCAAGGCGATGGAGGGCACCGACGCCGATGACGCCGAACTCCTGACCGACGACCTGGATGAGGTCCCGGCCAGCGAGGACGGCGCGGGGGCTCGGGTGATCTCCCTGCACTCCCGCCGGCTGCCGCCCGACCCGCGCACGACGCTCCCGGACATGAGCAAGTACGACCGGCTCCTGAACCCGGTCACGACCAGCCAGACCCAGAAAGGCCACGGCGCATGAGCCCCACCATCACCGTCACCGACCACGACGACGAGGTCGACACCGAACGGGTCCCGCCGCGGCGCCAGTCCCTGCCTGGGGACCCGGAGGACATGCTGATCGACGAGGCCTGCCGGGACCTTCGGCTGCCGGCGTTCCGCGAGCGGTTCATCGACCTGGCCCAGGCCGCGCGGCGCGAGCAGGCCACCTACAAGCAGTTCCTCCTGGACCTGCTCCAGGTCGAGCTTGCCGACCGCGACGTCCGCCGCCAGCAGCGACTTCTGCGGCTCGCGCGGTTCCCGCGGCCGAAGCGGCTGGAGGACTTCGACTTCTCCAAGAACCCGAACGTCACCCCGGAGGTCGTCGCCGACCTGAAGTCCCCGACCTGGGTCCGCGAGGGCCGCCCGCTGGTCCTGATCGGCGACAGCGGCACAGGCAAGTCCCATCTCCTCATCGGGATCGGCACCGCGATCGCCGAGGCCGGCCTGTCGGTCCGCTACACCACCACCTCGGCATTGGTGAACGAGCTCGCCGAGGCCGACGCGTCCCGCAAGCTCTCCTCCGTCATCGCCCGTTACAGCAAGATCGACCTTTTGTGTTTGGACGAATTCGGCTACCTCAACCTGGACCGCAAGGGCGCCAAGCTGCTGTTCCAGATCTTCACCGAGCGCGAGGAACGCAAGGCCACCGCCGTCGCGACGAACTCGCCCTTCACCGAGTGGGACAAGACCTTCGGGGACGCCCGCCTCTGCGCGGCCATCGCCGACCGGATCACCTTCCGCTGCACACTGATCCAGACCGGCACCGAGTCCTACCGCTATCAGGCCACCCAGGAATCCCTCTTCCCGGCACCGCAATGACCGCATCGGACAACCCCGGGCGCCGCTACCACACGACCGACGCCGCCCTGGCCGAACTGGTCAAGGACAGCCGCCGGGCAGGCGTCAACCGGTTCCAGGTCCTGGCTCTGGTCCACCGCAGTGACGACCGCGACCACGTGCTCCTGCTCAAGCCCGCCGACGGTCAGTGGTCGGTTCCGCTGGCGTGGGTCCAGCGCGGGGAGGCTGTCCCGGACACCCTGGACTGGCTCTGCACCGTCAACCTGGGCCTGGCCGGCTGGGACTACGCTTTCGCCACGTCGAGCGTCTGGGAATCTCCGGACGGCGGCCAGGTCCTGCAGATCGCGTTCGACGTCACGATCCCCGCGGCCGGCGAATTTGCGTGGCCCGGGGACTTCCGCTGGTGGCACACCCTGACCGAGCCCCCGCCGCTTCACTCCAGCGCGCGACCCGTCCTGGAACTGCTCTTCGGCGTCCCGCCCGAGGTATAACCGGGGCGCGGGCCCCCTGGCCGCATCTTGTCAGGGAGGCGGCCCCCGGGGCCCGCAGCCACAAGCTATCGGCCCCCCGGCCACCCGCCCTACGGACACTCCGTGACATCGGGCAGGTCACCCGATCAGTGGCTCCCGATCTCAGCGGAGTGGCTCCCGTTCACGCCGGAGATCACCGGCCACGGGCGAGTACATCCCCGCCACGAACAGCCCTACCCTGGCTCCCAAAGCCAGCGGAGTCGTGGTCCTCATATGACCCGACGAAATCACCCGTGCACCAGCTCCCGCGCCGATCAGCCGACCAGCAGACCTGCCCGTCCGAAGCCGAGCTGCTCTCGGACCGGCCCACGAGCGGAACCGCAAGGCCGCGCGGGACCGATCACGCGTCAAGGGAGAGCGCGGCGGCCACACTGGAGGCGACGAGTGGGCGCCGGCCGACGCCGGCCGAACCGGCCGTGGCCTGGCTGAGCCGGTCCGGGTCGATGCTCACCAGCGCGCAGACGGCCTCCCGGGCGCGGCAGATCCGGTCGATGCGCACCGCGGTACGGAAGGCCGCCGGCCCGAGCTCACCCGGACCGAAGTCCACCACGACACGGCGGGCATGCCGACGCAGCTGCTCTTCGACGGCGCGGCACAGCACGGGGGGATCGTCCGCGGCCAGCGGGCCGTGAACAGTGACGACGACCGAGTGCGCGTCGCGCGCCATGCTGAACACCACCGGGAGCTCCCCGTCTTCCGCCCCCGGGTGGCGCGGATGATCCGCCACTTTAGGGGCACAGTCCGCAGGACCGGCACATCGACGCGGGGGTCCGGCCGTCGTCGGCGACTGGTCGCAGGCGGCGGGCACAGCCCTGAGGGTGTCCCGGCAGCCCGGGTCACCCATCCTGGGGGCTGTGCCCTTCTCTCCAGTGGAACCTGGCCCACGCCTCGACTCGGTCAAGCTGCTGGCGCGCGTGGCCAGCGGGCCTGGCGGGCGCGGTGCGTGCGCCGTGTCCGGGCGGTGGTGCGCCGCGCGTGCGCCGGTGGCGCGGGCGGTCGGGCGAGTTGAGCATCGTGTTGTGGCAGATCGGCTTGGCAACGACGCCCACTACGTGGTGGCGACGGCGCGGTTGTTCGGGTGGCGTGTGGTGTGGCGTGCCGGCGGGCGGCTGCGGTCGGACCGGGACGGTCGGCGGGTGCGGGCGCTGTTCACTCCTGCCGGTGGATTCCGGCACGCCCGGATGCGCGTGGGTGGGCAGGCGTGGCAGGCGCTGGGCCAGCCGGAGCTGGTCTGGCTGTTGGAGGGCGAGGGCCCGGCGGTGCGGTCTTCGGCGTGAGGTGGGCGTGTCCGCCGGTGCTCGGGCGGCGGGCACGCCCCGCTGCGGGTTGCGGTCAGGAGCGGCCTCGGCCGGAGATCATGTCGCGGGCGCGGTCGACCAGGCCGGCGCCGGGGGCCACGAGCTTGTTCATCGGCGGGGTGCTGGGCGCGCCGGGGTGGGGCCGGGTGGGGGCCTTGGCCTTGGCGGAGCGGACCTTGTCGCCGAGCTCGTCCAGCTGCTGCGGGCTGCACACCTGGGCCAGGGCCGGGAACAGGCGGTTCTCCTCGTCGGTGACGTGCGCGACCACCTCGGCGATGATGCCGGTGATCAGGGTGTCGAACTCGGAGCGGTCGGCGTCGAGGCCTTCGAGCTGCTTGAGCATCTCTTCGACCTTGGAGTGGTCGGCGATCTCCTTGTCGGCCATCGCGTCCCCGCCCGGGACGTGCTCGCGGACCGCGGGGTAGAGGTACATCTCCTCGGCGACGGAGTGCCGCACGAGTTCGATGGTGATCTCGTCCGCGATGTCGCGGCGCTTGGCGTTGCCCAGGGGCAGGGCGTTGATCTGGTCGAACATGGCCTGCACCTCGCGGTGGTCGGCCTTGAGTTCCTCGATGACGTTGCCGCCGTGACCCATGGTCAGGTCGTCCTTCCGGTTGCGATGGTCTGATGGGGCGGCCCTTGGGGCCGGGCGGCATCCGTTCCCGTTCCGGATCGGCCCCAAGCGGCTACCGGGACGTTTTGGGTCGGCCGGGTTGATTTCGGCCGCTACGGCGCGGTTCGAGCGCTTTGCGGAGTATCCGCCGAGGACCCCGCGGACGGTCCGCCGGTGGGAGCAGAGAGGCGGGCCGTGTGATGCCTGCGGGATCGTCCCCGAAGCGGGAGCGGCAGTACGAGCACATCAAGAAGAGCGCGCAGGACCGCGGTGAGAGCACCGAGCGGGCCAAGGAGATCGACGGTGAACAAGGAACGCGCCCGCGCGGGGGAGTCGAAGACCGCGAGCCGGACCTCGACGAAGGACACCTCCTCCTCCAAGCGCGGCGGCCAGCGCTCCCACAGCGGCGCCCAGGGCCCCACCAAGGAGCAGCTCTACCAGGAGGCCAAGAAGAAGAACATCCACGGCCGCTCCAGCATGACCATGCGGGAACTGGCCAGCGCCCTCGGACGCTGATCGCACTCCCGGCGCCACCCCGGGGGTGCTGGCTCAGGCCGGGATGTCCTGGGTGCCGCGTTCGACGGCGGCCAGCAGGTCGGGGTGGCGCAGCAGGGCGGCGGCCTGCTCGCGCGGCTCGGGCGCGGTCAGGCGGGGAGGCGGCGGGCGAGAGCCCGCGGCGAGGGCGGCACGGCGGGCGAGGTCCGGGTCGGCCAGGAGCGGGCCGCCCCCCCAAGGCTCAGGGTGGCTTCCACGGTCATCGGCTGAGACAGGAAGCCCTCGGGTTCTGCCCGCACCCCGCCCCGCCCGGTCCCGCTTTCGGGCCGCGGGGGTCATTCGGCGCGGGGGGCCGGAGATGCCGTGGGGGCATGGTTCGCGGTGTGGTTGGTGTAGGCGACCGCCGTGAGGGAGAGGCCGATGGGGGCCGCCCAGTTGAGCAGGAGGTTGGTCGTCTGGGTGCCGGTCCCGGCCGCGGTGAGGTGCCCGGCGAGCAGGTGGAGGCCGGTGATGGCGAGGACGGCCAGCCCCCAGGCGGCGCTGATGCGCCGGTTCACGGCCCGGAAGACCGGCGATGCCCGTGCTGAAGGGGGCCGTCTCGCGCGCGTATTGCTCGGTGAACGGCCGCACGGGTATCGAGGCCACCATGACCGCCG
>NZ_BBPO01000114.1 GCF_000787815.1 Streptacidiphilus neutrinimicus | reverse complement strand
GGGGCGAGAGGATGACGTAGTAGGCGTGGCGGTTGGAGGCGGCGGTGGTGTTGCCGAAGTGCGTGGCCGCCTTGACCGCTTCCTGGCCGAGCTGGTTGCCCGTGGCCGCGGATGGCGACGCCCCGGAGTTGTCGTACCACACGCCGGACAGCACGCCGCCGCTCTGGTACGGCACGTAGCTGGCGCCGGTGGCCGGGCAACTGGTGGCGCCCGTGGAGACGCCGTTGCCGTCACACCACTGGGTCAGTTCTGCGGACCACAGCTCGTTGCCGGTGCCGATGCCCTTGAACATCTCCTGGGTCACCGGGGCCGCGCCGTCGGGGTCCCCGGAGAACGTCGCGTCGCCGGCGCTGTTCGTGCTCTCAGTACCCCACTGAGTACCGTAGAAGACGAGGTAGACCTGCGACTTGCCGTCGTTGACGCCCACGCCCCCGATGCCGCCGCCGTACGAGAGCGTGTTGGCGCCGGTGGCCGTCGGCGAGTCGTGTGTGCCCGCCCACTGATTCATCTTCGCGTTCTGCGTGACCGTCGGGATCACGCCGTGCCGGTAGGAATGCCCGGTCGCCGGGTCGTACGGGTTCGCCGTGTGCGACGCGGCGGTCGCCGGCGCCACCATGCCCAGCGCCGCTGCGCCGGCCAGGGAGAGCGTCGCGAGACCCACCATGGCCCCACGGCGCACACCCCCACGAAGAGGTATGCCCATCAAGGAAGATCCTCTCTTGACGGCAGCGGGACGCTGCCAGGAGAACGAGGACGGGCGACAACGAAGGTCATGATCATGCCAATATCGCGCGCGTGCGCGTGCGCACTCGCACAACACCGCACAGGATCGAGCTGTCGCCACCACAACAAGTGGTGCACCTTGCCTGGAAAAGGGAACCAGGCACCTGACCACACGTCAAGAGAGTCGGCAGCCGTCGCAGTTACCGCAGAGTTACAGGCTTGCTTCACCGGTGTGGAGGACCCGGAAGCGATCAAGGTTCTCCGGATCCCGGTCCACGATCCGGACCGGCGGCCAGGCCCACTGCCACACGCCGACGCCCGGCCGACGGGAGAACCGGATCGCGCCACGAGTGCCCGCGACGGCGACCTCCGCCCAGGTCACAGCGGCGCCGTTGCCGTCCGGGCCGGCACCCCGACGCAGCGCCTCGGCAAGGACGGTGACGGTGTCGTAGCCCTCGAAGGCGACGAAGGACGGCACACCGGCCAGGCGTTCGCGCAGGGCCGCCTCGACCCGCACGCCGAGCGGCCCGAGGCGCTCGGGCAGGTAGCGCAGGAACGGGATCCCGGCGCCGTCGTCTCCCAGCAGCTCGGCCCATTCGGTGAACTCCGGCTGCCCGGCCGGAGCGCCGAGCAGGATCCCGGCGAGGCGCGGGTCACTGCGGACGGTCCGGACGATCGGGACCGCCGGGTCGGGATGGCCGACCAGGAGCAGCAGGGCTGTCGCGCCACGGCGGACGAGCTCGTCGCAGAGCGCCGTCGGCGTGAGCGCTCGGGCCGGCAACTCGACGACCTCGCCGCCCTGTCGCCCAAGGCGGTCGCGCAGGATGCGGGCCCCGGCCGCCCAGTAGGCACTCGGCTCGGCCACCACGGCGACGCGACGGTGACCCGCGCCGAGCAGGAAGTCCGCGTAGATCCGCCAGCCGTGTGACTGCGTGGGGGCCAGACGGGCGACGTGGTCCGTCGGCCCCTCGGTGAGCGCGTCGAGGACCGCCGACGAACAGAGGAACGGCAGCCCGAGGGCGTCCGCCCGAGCGGCGGCGGCTCGGGCGACGACGCTGTGGTACTCCCCCGCCAGGGCGGCGACGCCCAGACGTGCCAACTCGTCCACGGCCGCCGCGGCCCTCTCCGGATCGGCCGCGGTGTCCCGGACCAGCAGCTCGATCGGCCGGCCGCGGACTCCGCCCGCACTGTTGACGTCGCGGACGGCCGTCTCGAGCCCGGCGAGCAGGTGCTCTCCCGCCTCGACCCAGCCGGGGCGGCTCAGCGGGGCGAGAGCGCCGATCCGGACGGGCGGCCCGTGCGCGTCCGTCCCTTCCCCGCCGGCGGGGTGATCCTCGGTGACCATGCCGGACATTGCATCCGCGACCCGCACTCACGGGCAACCGAATATCGGTGGCCGGACCGCGCCTCGGGCTCAGGGGCAGGCCCCCGCTCAGGCTTCGGGGGCGGAGACCCTGGCGCCGCCGAGAAGCCAACCGACGTCCCGCACCCTCCCCACGAGCGCGCCCCGGCGCGCGAGACCAAGGAACGCCTGCTTCGGGCGCCCGATCTCCCACGGCGGCGGCGTGGCGTAGAGGCCGTCCAGTCGCCGCGCGGGCTCCGGATCGTCCGAGACGCCGCGGGCCGACGGCTCCGGGCCGCCGCGCGCGGACAGGTCGGGGCCGGGTGCTGCTGACGCTCCCCGCACGCGCAACGCCTCCTGCCGCCACGGTTCACCGACAGGGCCACGGCCGATCGTGGGCCGGAGGGCCGGGGCACCGCCCCCGCCCCGACGCGCACGGGGGGAGTACGGCGCCGGGACGGGGAGTCTGCGCGGATCCGTCAGTCCGCGGCCGGCTCGATGGAGTCGAGCAGCGCGGTCAGTCTCTCGACGGTCTCCTGGTTGGCGCGGCCGAGCATGATCAGGGGCTTGTCGCCCAGGGGGTAGTCGGCCTGGAGGGAGGGAAGCGTGATGCCGTGGCGGCCGAGTGCGGACTTGAGCCCGGATACGAGCGCCTCGCCGAGCCGGTTGACGTCGACGGTGCGGGACGAGGGGGTGGCGCGCACCGTGGCGGCCTCATCCGTGGAAGCGGGCATGGAGGTGGAACCCCTTGGTCGAACGGCGGCCGGTGAGTGTCGTTGACTCCAGGATGCTGCTGCTCAGAGGTGGTTGACACCCAGAGCGGCCAACTTGGCATGTGCCAATCCGCCGCGCCCCGGAGAGGGGGTGGCGGATCGGCATGTCGCCGGACGGCCGTGTCGCGCTCATGCGGGCGTCACCCGCCCGTCCCCGTCGGCCAGTCGCCCCAGCGCGAGCTGCGCGAGCAGGGCCGCGCCGTCCGGCAGGACGGCGTCGTCGAAGACCGCCCGGGACGAGTGGTTCTGCGGCGCGGTGGTGAAGTCGTCCTGCGGCGGGCAGGCGCCGAGCATCAGACACGCGCCCGGGACCCGCGCCAGTACGAAGGCCATGTCCTCGGCGCCCGGCGTGGGGTGGGCCGGTTCCTGGAACCGCCCGGGGCCGAACAGGTCCACGACGGCGCGTGCGGCGCGCGCGGTCTCGGCGGGGTCGTTCACCAGGGCCGGGTACCCCTCGTGGTAGACCACCTCGGCGCTCAAGCCGTGGGCGGCGGCGATGCCGGTGAGCAGGGTGCGCGCACCCTCGCGCATCCGCTCCCTGGACTCGGCGGAGAAGGTGCGCACGGTGGCCTCGAAGCCGGCCTCGTCGGGGATGACGTTGCGCTTGGTCCCGCCCTGGATGAGGCCGACGGTGAGCACGACAGGGTCGTGAATGTCGAACCGCCTGGTGACGAACGTCTGCAGCGCCGTCACCATCTCGCACAGGGCCGGGATCGGGTCGGCCGCCCGGTGCGGCGCGGAGCCGTGCCCGCCCCGGCCGCGCACCGTCACCAGCAGGCCGTCCGAGGCCGCGGCGGCCGTCCCGGGACGGCCGGAGAAGACCCCGAACGGGAGCCGGTTCGCCGCGACGTGCAACGCGTACGCGGCGACCGGCGTCTCGCCGGAGGCGTCGAGCAGTCCCTCCGCGAGCATCGCGGACGCGCCACCGCCGTCGGTGCCCTCCTCGTCAGGCTGGAACATGAAGACCACCGACCCGGCGAGCTCCTCCCGGCGCGCGACCAGCAGCCGGACCGCGCCGACCAGCATGGCCGTGTGCAGGTCGTGGCCGCAGGCGTGCATCACGCCGGGAACGCGGGACGCGTAGGGCAGGCCGGTGGCCTCGGTCAGCGGCAGGGCGTCCATGTCGGCGCGCAGCAGCACGGTCGGCCCCGGACGGGCCCCGCGCAGGACGGCGGTCACCGAGGACAGCGCCGCCCCCGTCCCGATCTCCAACGGCAGCCCGGCGAGCGCGTCGAGGACGCGCCGCTGGGTGCGCGGCAGTCGGCGGCCGAGCTCCGGCTCGGCGTGGATCTCGCGGCGCAGGGCGGTCAACTCGGCTGCTAGCGGGCGGGCTTCGTCTCTCGGGGCGATCGGTGGGACGGACAAGAGCGGCGCTCCTTCGGAAGGGGACCGTGATGTCCGCCAGCTTGTCCGGATCACCCGTGGCGCCGGGAGAGGCGCGCCGCCGAGACACCGGGCCGCGCCGAGGGAGTGCCGCGCAGGCCGGGCAAATCCCTCGACCTGACGGCGGGTCCGCGCTGCACTGCAGCTGACACCGCGAGCCAGGGTTTCGGGGTCTTCCGCCAGCCCCCGGTCGACGGCAGCGCGGTGGGCGTCGCTCCGGGACGGTGTCGTGGCGGCGGCGTACGGACGGCCGGTGGCGACTGGGCCATGGTCGCGCCGGGGCAGCTCTCGGTCGCTGTCCCGGGAGCCGCCCTGGGCGGGCCGGCGGCCTCCCTGTCGGGGCCCGGGTCCGTTCCCCCACCGCCTGCCTGGCGCTGGGCCACGGCACCCTGATGGCGGGCCACGGGACCCTCGCCCGGCAGGACGGCGCCGTCCTGCCGGTCCTGGTCACCGACGAGGGCGTCGAGGCCGAAGGGGACGCGCGTCGATGAGCCGCATCCCGGCCTCGGAGCACGTCGCCACCGGCTCCGAGATCCGCGACCTCACACCGCCGTAGGGCTGAACCGCCCTCGCGGGCCGGTCCTAGTCCTCGGCCGCGCCGCGCAGGGGCAGCCCGGCGGCGCGGTAGATGTCGTCGAGCACGCCCATGGTGACCACCGCGTCCCGCGCCGAGGTCAGCACCTGCGCGCCGTCGAGCGCAGCAGCGGCGAAGGCCGCCAACTGCGCGGCGTAGCTCGTGGGGCGGCCGGGGAGCCGTTCGCGACGGACGGGGCCGCCCGTGCGCGGGCGCACGGTGAGGCGGTGGTAGAGCTGCGGCATCACGAAGTTGGTGACCCGCAGCTCGCCGTCCTCCCCGACAGCGCGGGCCCGGATCGCCAGCAGCCGCCGGGACCACATCGAGGCGCGGACCTGCCCGCTCGCCCCGCCGGGGAAGGCCACCTCGGCGCTCATCGCGCGGTCGACGCGCGGGTCGCGGCGCAGCGTCAGCATCCGCGCCGAGGTCACCGACGGGTCGCCGCCGAGCAGCCGGGCCACGTGGACCGCGTAGCAGCCGGCGTCCATCGTCGCGCCGCCCGCGAGCCCGTAGTCGTACCGGATGTCGCCGAACCGCGGCAGCGGGAAGCTCAGTTCGGCCTCGACGCGGCGCAGCGTGCCGAGTTCGCCGCTGGCGACGATCTCCCGCATCCGCGCGGCCAGGGCGTGGTGACGGTAGTGGAAGGCCTCCATGACCACGAGGCCGTCCCGCGCGTACGCCGCGTCGGCGGCGTCGGCCACGCGCTCGGCCTCGGCGCGGTTGGCCGTGAACGGCTTCTCGCACAGCACGTGCTTGCCCGCGGCCAGCGCCTTCAGCGTCCATTCGGCGTGCAGGCCGTTGGGCAGCGGGATGTACACGGCGTCCACGCCGGGATCGGCGAGCAGCGCGTCGTACCCGGTGTGCACGACGGGAACGCCGTGCTTGCGGGCGAACGCCTCGCCTCGCGCCCGGTCGCGCGCCGCGACGGCAGCCACGCTGACGCGCGGCACCGCCCGCGCGGGCTCGATGAGCGCGCTGGGCGCGATGGCGGCCGCACCGAGCAGCCCGATCCGCAGATTCTCCGACACGGGGACACTCTGCCAGCCTCCCTCGTGAAAGCAACGTCCCCCGCCTCGAAACGGGCCGGGGGACCGTCTGTGGGCGCCGGGCACCTAAATAGTCACAGAAAAGTGCTCGCGGGCCTGGACCTGGAGCTGGACCGGACGGGCCGAGAGGATGTGGCGGACGCCCTCGTCGGGGATGGTGTGCATGAACAGGCTTCCCTCGGTGAGCGCGAGCAGCATCCGCTCGTGGGCCAGCGCGTCGACGAGCCAGCCGCGGGCGGCCTCGGCGGCGGAGGCGTCGAGCTGCTCGGCGAGGCGCTCGGCGCGGTCCGCGAGCCAGCAGAGCGCCTCACGCGGCGAGGAGACGGGACAGGCGGCGAGCCAGAACGAGTGCCCGCTGGCGGGCAGATGGGCGACCGCCTCACACCAGTACGCGGCGGACAGCCGGGAGCCGTCTTCGCGACGGGCGTCGTTCGGGTGCACGGGGGGTCGTCTCCCTGAAATCGGGTCAGCGAATTCGTGTCAGCGCGGGCGCGCGAGGCGTGCCACGGCAAACCAACATCCCCGTCTATTGGCTTGTCCATGGCCATGCCCACCTGCTCACCCGATCGGGTGAACTTCGTTCACACTCCGGTCACATGAACGGCGTGGCACGACTTCCCGCAACAATGCGCCCATGGATCTCGACATCATCGAACGGTTCGTCAACTCCTGGCTCTCAGCGTGGAATACACACAACGTGGAGGCCGTGCTCGCGCATTTCGCCGAGGACGTGACGTTCTCCTCCCCCGTGGCCGCACGCGTGCTCGGAGGCGACGGAACGGTCCGCGGCAAGGCCGCGCTGCGCGCGTACTGGACCGAGGCGCTGACCCGCGTGCCGGACCTGCGCTTCGAGCTGGTCGGCAGTTACGCGGGCGTCGACTGCCTGGTCATCCACTACCGCAACCAGGTCGGCGGGTTGGTCAACGAGGTGCTCGTCTTCGACGGCCCGCTCGTGGTCCGCGGCTACGGCACCTACCTCACAGACGACCGGTCCGCCCCCGCAGGCATCGACTGACGACGAAAGCCGCCGGACGACACCGCGCGCTCTCCGGTACGGGAACCGGAGAGCGCGCGGAGTTCTGTCCAGCGGCGGGGCCGAGCGGCAGTGCTGCCCAAGCGGCGGTGCTGCCGAGAAGATCAGACCTGGCCGGCCTTCTCGAGCGCGGAGCAGCAGGTGTTGACCAGCAGGCGGGTCACCACGTAGGGGTCGACGTTCGCGTTCGGGCGACGGTCCTCGATGTAGCCCTTCTTGTCGACCTCGACCTGCCACGGGATGCGGACCGAGGCGCCACGGTTGGAGACGCCGTAGCTGTAGACGTTCCAGGGGGCCGTCTCGTGCTTGCCGGTAAGGCGCTCCTCGACACCGGTGCCGTACTGGGTGACGTGCTCCATCACGATGTCCTGCGAGGCGCCCAGCGCCTCGCAGGCGGTGATGATGGCGTCGTAGCCCTCACGCATGGCCTTGGTGGAGAAGTTGGTGTGCGCGCCCGCGCCGTTCCAGTCGCCCTTGGCCGGCTTGGCGTCCAGGGAGACGACGACGCCGTAGTCCTCGGCGACGCGGTGCAGCAGCCAACGGGCGACCCACATGTGGTCGGAGACCTCGAGCGGGCCGACCGGGCCGATCTGGAACTCCCACTGGCCGGGCATGACCTCGGCGTTGATGCCGCAGATGGCCAGACCGGCCTCGATGCAGGCGTCCATGTGCTTCTCGACGATCTCGCGACCGACGACCTTGCCGGTGCCGACACCGCAGTAGTACGGGCCCTGCGGGGCCGGGAAGCCGCCCTCGGGGAAGCCCAGCGGGCGGCCGTCCTCGGTCAGGAAGGTGTACTCCTGCTCGATGCCGAAGATCGACTCCTGCGCCGCGAACTTCTCGGCCACCTCGGTGAGCTTGGCCCGGTGGTTGGTCTCGTGCGGGGTGCCGTCGATGTTCAGCACCTCGCACAGGACCAGCACGTTGTCGCCGCCACGGATCGGGTCCGGGCAGGAGAAGACCGGCTTGAGGACACGGTCCGAAGCGTGCCCCTCGGCCTGGTTGGTGCTGGAACCGTCGAAGCCCCACACCGAGAGCTCCGCGCCGTCCGCCAGGATCTTCGTCTTGGAGCGCAGCTCCGCGGTCGGCTCGGTGCCGTCGATCCAGATGTACTCGGCCTTGTAGCTCACGGGCGCAGCTCCTCGCAGACGAATCACGCGGTGGGTGGGGGCGATGCTGTGGCGCTCGGCGTCGCTCCGCTGCACTGGGGAGTTACGGCCTTTGCTCGAGGAGGAGATTCACAGGACGCAATTTCCCGGCTGTTGCCCGTTTGTGAACAGCAGGTTAACCGGCCCGTGAGTGGCTGAGATCACAAGCGGCGGCCGCGTCACCTGCACGCAACCTGACCGGCCCCGAGGACTCGTCCCAGTCTCCGAAGCGGCGCGCGGACACGCTTCCTTCCCGCGCCCTCTGAACGCCCGCGTGTCCGATGGCTGCGCCAGTAGGCTCCCGATATGCCTCAGATCAGCGCAGTCGTGTTCGACGTCGGCGAGACCATCACCAGCGACCGCCGCTTCTGGGCCGACTGGGCTGACTGGCTGGAGGTCCCCCACCACACGTTGTCCGCGCTCGTGGGTGCGGTGGTCGCCCAGGGCCGGGACAACGCTGACGCTCTCCGGCTCATCAAGCCCGACCTGGACCTATGGGCCGAGTACGAGAAACGCGAACGCCGGGGGCGCGGCGAGCGCCTCGACGAGACCGACCTCTACCCCGACGTCCGCGACAGCTTCCAAGCCCTGCACGACGCCGGCCTGTGGGTCGGCGTCGCCGGAAACCAGACCGCGCGCGTCGGAGGACTCCTGCGCGCCCTCGACCTCCCGGTGGACGCCATCGGCGTGTCCGGGGAGTGGCAAGTGGCCAAGCCGTCACCGGAGTTCTTCGCGACCCTGGCGACCTGGGCCGAACGGGTGCCTGGCGAGATCCTCTACGTCGGCGACCACCCGGCGAATGACATCGCCCCGGCGCAAGCCGCGGGGCTGAAGGCCTGCCACCTGCGGCGCGGGCCGTGGGGATACTTGTGGGCAGACCAGCCGGAGGCAACTGCCGCGGACTTCCGGGTGAACTCCCTCACGGAACTCGCGACGCTGCTCACCGCTTGACGCACGAGCATCCGGACCGCGTCGCTGCCCGCCGCCCCAAGCGCCTGGGCCAAGCCGAACTCGACGCGACCGCTGGCTGGTTCACACTCCCGTCAGCACGAGACTGACGTTGTGGCCGCCGAAGCCGTAGGAGTTGGCGAGGCCCGCCCGCCATGCTCCGCGGCGCGGCGCGCCGCTGACCAGGTCGAGCTTCACCCCCGGGTCCGCGTTCTCCAGGTTGCGCACCGCGGGCAGCCGTCCCTCGTGCAGCGCGAGGGCGGTCACCATCGCGCCGAGCGCGCCGGAGGCGCCGAGGAGGTGGCCGGTCATCGACTTGGTCGCGGTGACGACGGGGTGGAACCCGATGGTCTCGGCGATGACCTCCGCCTCGACGACGTCGCCCGCCGGTGTGGAGGTGGCGTGGGCGTGGACGAAGCCCACGTCCAGCGGGTCGATCCCGGCGTCGGCCAGTGCCTGGCGGATCGCGCGTCGCTGCCCGTCCGCGTCCGAGGCGGTGATGTGGACGGCACTGGAGGTGATGCCCGCGCCCGCGACGTGCGCGTAGACGCGCGCGCCCCGCGCCCGCGCCAGGTCGGCGCGCTCCAGGACGACGACGGCCGCGCCCTCGCCGAGCACGAACCCGTCCCGGTCGACGTCGAAGGGACGGGAGGCCGCCTCGGGCGCGTCCTCGCGCTTGGAGAGCGCGGTCATCTGCGCGAACCCGGCCATCACCGCCGCGGTGATGCACGCCTCCGTGCCGCCGGCGACGACCACGTCGGCGCGGCCGAGCCGGATCAGGTCCAGGCCCATCGCGATCGCCTCCGCGCCGGAGCTGCACGCGCTGACGGGCGTCCGCGCGCCGCCGCGCGCGCCGAGGTCCATGCTGACCCAGGCGGCGGGGCCGTTGGCCATCATCTGGGTGACGACGTAGGGCGAGACCTTGCGGGCGCCGTGCTGCTCCAGCGCGTCGTCCTGGGCCAGCAGCGATCCGACGCCCCCGGTGCCCGTGCCCATGACGACCGCGAGCCGCTCGGGCTCCACCCCCGGCCGGGCCGCGTCGGCCCACGCCTCCCGGGCCGCGACCAGCGCCAGCTGCTCGCAACGGTCCAGCTTGCGCGCCTCGACGCGCGGCATCACCTCGGTCGGCTCGACGGCGAGGCGCGCCGCGATCCGCACCGGCAGCTCGCGCGCCCACGCGTCCTCGATCACGGCCACGCCGGACCGTCCTTCGAGCATCGCCGCCCAGGTCGACGCCACGTCGCCGCCCAACGGCGTGCTGGCGCCCAACCCCGTGATCGCGACCTCGCCCAGCTCCCGTGCCATGGCAGTGTCCCCTCGCATCATTCGTAAGAAGCGCACGAGAAGATCTTTCCTGTCCGAATCCGTCCGTGCGCGGTCAACCTCAGCCTCGCACGGTGATTCGACCAGCAGCGGCATCGGAGTGCAGCGAGTCGAAGGGGCGCATTGTGTGGAGTTCCCACAATGCCGCGACGGACCCTACGTCCAGGGGTCCTTCAGCTCCCCCCGCTCGATGGCGAGCCGCGCCGCACCGTCGTTGCGGTACTGGAACGGGACGACGGACAGCGGCAGATCCTCCCCGGTCAGTCGCGAGCGGGCTTTCACCGGCCGCAGCAGCGGACGGTGGCCGGGGCCACGCTCGATCCAGTCCGCGAGCGTGGTCCAGGTGTCGCCGAACGGGTGCGCGAGGAGGAGCAGGACGTCCTCCGGTGGTGGCTGCATCGACACCTCGCCGAGTGGGAGCGGCTGACGCGGTGATGGTTCCCAGCCGGATCAGAGTAGGACCGACGACCACCCCACGGGGAGTCCTGGTCCGGGATTCGCCCGAGTGGCTCAGGCGGCGGGCAGACGAGCAGCCACTGGCCGGGGTCCGCCCCCCTCACCCGTCCGTCCGCCCATGCCGGAGCAGGTAGCCGCCCGCCGCCGCGGCCAGCACCGCCATGGCGGCGGCGAAGTAGCGGCCCGCGTCCTGGAGGCCGACGGTCGCGGCCATCAGACCGATGCCGACCACCGGCAACGAGATCCCCGCGTAGGCCGCGAGGAAGAACGCGGAGATGACCTGGCCCCGCTCCGCGGCCGGGGCCATGGCCGCCAACCGGGTGACCGCCCCGCGCAGCGCGAACCCCTGCCCGATGCCGCCGACGACGCCGCTCAGCACGACGAGCGCGAGGGACCGCCAGGTGAGCGCGCCGGCCAGCAACGCCAGGCCCGCCACGAGCAGCCCGCAGCCCACCGGGAGCGCTCGGTGGGCCCCCACCCGCCCGGCCAGCAGTTGCCCGGCGGTCGAGGCCGAGAAGACGACCAGGACCACCAGACCCACCACGGCCAGGTTGGTCACCCCCAGGTACTGCGCCAGGAAGGCCGGCGTGACCGAGGTGAACACCCCGAGCAGGGCGAATCCGACGAACCCCGCCAGGGCCGAAGGAACGAAGACGGCCCTCACCGACGCGGGCAGCGCGGGCAGCCGTACCCGGGCCGCGGACCAGGGCCGCGGCCCCGCCACCGTCTCCGGCAGCACACGCAGCGTCCCGGCCGCGACGGCCAGCAGCACCAGATGCACCGCGTAGGGGAGGCGCAGCGGCGCGGGCCCGTACTGCGCGAGCGTGCCCGAGAGCACCGGGCCGATGCCGAGCCCGCCCATATTGGCCGCGGTCGCCACGAGAGCCGCGCGGTTCCTCCCTTCCGTCGGCGCCAGCTCCACGATGTAGGCGGTGGCGGAGCCGGTGAACAGACCGGCGGAGAAGCCGGAACAGAGCCGCCCCGCGAAGAGCAGGGGCAGCCCGTGGGCCGCCAGGAAGCAGACCGCGCTGGCGACGCCGAACGCCACGCCCACCAGGGCGACCCGGCGTCGCCCCACGACGTCCGACAGGCCGCCCCCGAAGGCGAGGACTCCCATCACCCCGACGGCGTACACCGCGAAGATGACGGTGACCATCAGCTCCGAGAAGCCGATCTCCTGGCGGTAGAGCCCGTACAGCGGCGTCGGCAGAGTGGTGCCCGCCATCACGATCGCGAACGCCCCCGCCGCACCGGCCTCGGCGACTCCGGCGGACGGCGAGCGCCGGCCCCGCTGCGATCGGACGGTGACCATGCCTTCCGGATCCTTCTAGGAGCTGCGCCGGTAGCGCGACGGCCGCTCCCCCGCGCGCCCGTCGTCCGCCACGGGTGCCGGCCCCGCCTGGTCGGCGACCGCTTCGTCGTCCTCCGCCGGAAGTTCCGTCTGCTTGCCACGGCGCAGCCCGAGGAGGGCGATCCCGCAGGCGACCGCCATGATGACGCCCATCCCGATCAGTACCGACCGGGTGGCCTCGGCCACGGCCAGCCGCACGAACTGGGGCGCCGAGGCCGTGCCGCCGCTCGACCCCGCACCGAGCCGGGAGATCTGCGCGGCCTGCTGGCTGGCTGCCGCGTGCGACAGCCCCTGCCCGGTCAGGGCCTGGGTGAGCCGGGTCTGCAGGGTCGAGGAGTAGAGGGTGCCCAGGACCGCCAACCCCAGGCTGGAGCCGTAGTTGCGGATCGTCTGGGTGATGCCGGTCGCCTCGCCGTACGAGAGCTGCGGGACGCGGTTGACCGCGTCGGTGTTGGCCTGGCCCAGCATCAGCCCGAGGCCCGCGCCTGACACGACGATCCACCACACGATCCGGCTCTCGTCGAGAGCGGTGACCCGCCCCGCCCACAGGAAGAAGCCGACGCAGGCGAGCGCGCAGCCGAGCACCACGGGGCGTTTGGCTCCGACGCGGTCCAGCATCCGCCCGCCGATCTGCGCCGCCACCACGAAGCCGAGGAAGAAGTAGAGCAGGTCGAGGCTGGCCTTGGAGGCGTTCTTCCCGAGCGCCACCTCCGCGTAGACGCTGGTGAAGAAGAAGACCGGCACGAAGGCGGCCATCGACACCCCCAGCACGATGTTCTCCACCCGGAAGGCGCGGTTGCGGAAGTGCCGGACGTTGAGCAGCGGCGCCGGGGTCCGGCGCTCCACCAGGACGAAGACGACCAGCAGCAGCAGCCCGACGATGATGCACAGCCAGATCGCCGGGGAGTGCCATCCCCACAGGTTCGACTGCTGGAAGCCGAAGACGCTCAGGCCGACGCCGGCCACGATCAGCACGAGCCCGCGGTAGTCCATCGGCGCCGGTCGGTGCGGCGTCCGCGGCTTGGAGACCGCGATCAGCACCAGGGCGACGATCGCGACGGGGATGTTGACCCAGAAGATGGCGCGCCAGGTCCACTGGGTCAGCCATCCGCCCAGGATGGGGCCGATCGCGGTGAGGCCGCCGGCGATGCCGAAGAACAGCGCCAGCGCCTTGCCCCGTTCGTGGAGGGCGTAGCTGCTCACCACGATGGCGAGAGCGGCCGGGTACATGATGGCTCCGCCCGCCCCCTGAAGGGCGCGGAAGGCGATCAGCCAGGCCTCCGCGGCCGAGCCCTTCGGGGTGAGGCCGCACATCGCGGAGGCCGCGGCGAAGACCACCACACCGAGGATCACCATTGGGCGATGACCGACGATGTCCGACAGGCGACCGCCGAAGGCGAAGAGCGCAGCCAGCGCCAGCAGGTAGGCGTTGATGGCCCACTGCACCCCGGTGTCGGTCAGCCCCAGTTCCGCCTGGATCTGCGGGGCGGCGATGGACACGATCGTCTGGTCGATGAAGGTCATCGCCACGGCGAAGATCATCGCGGCGAGGATCAGCCGCCGTGAACCGGAGGAGCTGACGGAGCCGGACATCTTCTGCCGCCTTCTTCCGACGATCACTCCCGCCCATTCTCGCCGGGCTCGTTCGCGCCCGCATCCGTCGCGACGACCGCTCATACTCGACGGTGAACGACCGTCGCCCCTGGACGGAGGCCAGGCCGTGGAGCACACCTGCGGAAAGGCGGTGCAGGCCGTGGAGCACACCTGCGGAAAGGCGGTGCAGGCCGTGGAGCACACCTGCGGAAAGGCGGTGCAGGCCGAGTTGCGACCACTCGGTCGGGCCCTGCGGGAGAAGATCCCCGACGTCTACGCGGCCTACCGCGACCTGCACTCGGCCGCGATGGGTCCGGGAGCCCTCGATCCCAAGGTCAAGGAGCTCGTCGCCGTCGCGCTGGCGGTGGGCGCGCAGTGCGACGGCTGCATCGCCTCGCACACACGCGCGGCCGCTCTGAGCGGCGCCACGCCCGAGGAGGTCGCCGAGACCATTGCGGTGACGTTCCTGCTGTGCGGCGGACCCGCGACCGTCTACGGCGCCCGCGCCTTCGCCGCGTTCATGGAGTACCGGTCCGAGCCGTAGCGCGGCGGTGGTCGTCCCCGCGTGGAACGTCCCCGCATGGACATTCCCGCATCACCCGACCGGCTTACCCGACCGGCACGTCGACCAGCGTCGTGCCGACGCGCTCGGGCAGCGCCTCTCCGGCGGTCGTCTCGGCGAGCCACGCCTCGAACCCGGGCACGCTCTCCTCCGGCACGCCCACCTCCACGACCACGCCGTGCGCGTCGTAGGCGACGTCCCGCACGGCGTAGCCCGCCGCCCTCAGGTCGTTCTCCAGTCGCCCCGCGCGGACATGGTCGGTGTGGACGGCGAGCAGTGCGACCGGGCGGCGTTCGACCAGGCCGACCTCGTCCAGCGCCTCGGCGACCACCCCGCCGTAGGCGCGGACGAGCCCGCCCGCACCGAGCAGCACGCCGCCGAAGTAGCGGGTCACCACCGCGACGGTGTCGGTGACGCCGCGTCGGCGCAGCACCTCCAGCATCGGCGCACCGGCCGTGCCGGCGGGCTCGCCGTCGTCGTTGGAGCGCTCGCGGCGCGGGTCGTCGCCCACGACGAAGGCGGTGCAGTTGTGGCGCGCGTCCCAGAACTGCTTCCGGATCCCGGCGACGAACGCCTGCGCCTCCGCCTCGTCCCCCACGCGCGCGAGGTGGCAGAGGAAGCGGGACTTCTTGACCTCGATCTCGTGGACGCCCGGCCCGGCCACGGTCAGATACGGCACGGACTCGCCTCCACCTTCACCTGGTCTCCCCCGCGTGCTCCGCTGCCAGCCTACCCGCGCCATCGCTGACCAGGGCGGCTGCACCCGGCCGGGCCCAACCGATACGGTGGACGCGATCATTCGGGGGACTACGGGGGAACCGGGAAACCGGGGGAGGACCGGGGCGTGTTCGGAATCATTCGGCCCTGTCGGCACCGCCTGACGGAACGTCTGCTGGAGAGCTGGACGGCCCATCTGTGCGGACTCTGCCTGGCGCTGCGCGACGGTCACGGCCAACTGGCCCGCACCGCGACCAACTACGACGGACTGATCGTCTCCGTCCTCGTCGAGGCGCAGGCCGCGAGCCGGCCGGACGACCGCCGCAAGGCGGGCCCGTGCCCGCTGCGCGGCCTGCGCACCGCGCCTGTGGCCCGGGGCGAGGGAGCCAGGCTGGCCGCCGCGGTCTCGCTGGCGCTCGCGTCCGCCAAGATGCGCGACCACGTGGACGACCGAGACGGCCTCTTCGCCCGTCGTCCGGTCGCCGCGGCCGCGGGCGGCGTGGCGGAGCGGTGGCGCCGGCAGAGCCGGACGGCCGGAACGTCCCTGGGCTTCGACGCCGAGGGTCTGTTCGCCAGCCTGGAACGGCAGATCGAGGTCGAGGCGGCCGCCGGTCCCGGCTCCTCCGTGCTGCTCGTGACGGCCCCGACCGAGGAGGCGACGGCACTCGCACTGGAGCACACCGCCGTGCTTGCGAGCCGCCCGGGCAACCGCGCCCCGCTGCGCGAAGTGGGCCGCTACTTCGGCCGCCTAGCCCATCTCCTGGACGCGGTCGAGGACCTGAGCCGCGATCAGCAGACAGGTGCCTGGAACCCGTTGGTCGCCACCGGCACCACTACGGCGGAGGCCGAGCGCCTGTGCCGTGACGCGGTCCACGGCATCCGGCTCGCCCTCGCCGAGGTCGAGCTGGTCGACGGCACGCTCGCCCACCGTCTACTCGCGCACGAGACCGAGGCTGCGGTGCGGCGCGTCTTCGGCCACGCCTACAGCTCTTGGAACCAGCCGCCGACGGGCCCCAACCCGTACGGCGGGGTGCCCTACCCTTACGCCAACCCGGGCGGGGCCAACCCCTACGGCGGGAATCCGTACGGCGGCGCCCACGGCGGGAATCCGTACGGCGGCGCCCACGGCGGGAATGGCCCCGCTGGAAACAGACCTGCCGGAAACGGCCCAGGCGGCTCCTTCCCTCCCGGCCCGTTCGGCGGCGGGCCGCTGCCTCCACCGCCTCCCCCGCCGCCGATCCCGCCCCAGCGCAACGGCCTGCTGCGCGCCTGCGGCATGTGGGCACTGCTCTGCTGCACCTGCCAGGCCTGCTGCCGCGAGGAGTACCCGGACCCCTGCACCGGGCGTCCGAGGCACGGAACGTGCAGGGGCAAGGACTGCTGCGACGCCTGCGACTGTTGTGAATGCTGCGAGTGCTACGAGTGCCTCGAATGCTGTGACTGCAGCTGCTGAGCGTGCGGCGGCCGGGCTAGGACGACCTGAGCGTCAAGTGACGTCGCAGAAACGCGACTTCCGCCTCGACGTTCCGCTCGTGCTCGGCCTAGTTCGTTTCCACCTGCGGAGCGTGCATCGTCCC
>NZ_BBPO01000115.1:16768-17141 GCF_000787815.1 Streptacidiphilus neutrinimicus | reverse complement strand
CGGGCGTCCACTCCGGGCGGAACAGCGCCTCGTGCCGACCTCCGCCACCGCCCAACTGCTCGGGCGAGAAGGCCCGCAGCACCAGCGAGTCGACGGACGCCACCGGCGCACCGGTCGCGTCGGCCACCGCGAGCGAGACCGCGTCCGCACCTGCCGGGGCGATCCGCACCCGCAGCTCGGCCGCGCCCGCCGCGTGCAACGACACCCCCGACCACGCGAACGGCAGCCGGCCCTGACCGGTGTCCTCCAGCAACCCCCCAGACCGATCGCATGCAGCGACGCGTCCAGCAGGGCCGGGTGCAGACCGAAGAAGCCCGCGTCGGAGCGGCTCTCCTGCGGCAGCGACACCTCCGCGAACACCTCACCCCCCAGA
>NZ_BBPO01000115.1:15591-16120 GCF_000787815.1 Streptacidiphilus neutrinimicus | reverse complement strand
AGTACCGCTCGCGTTGGAAGGCGTAGGTCGGCAGCTCGACGAAGCGCGCCCCGCTCCCTGCGTACACCGCGGCCCAGTCGACCCGAACCCCGCGCACGTGCAGGCGTCCCAGGGCCGAGGCAACCGTCTCGGTCTCCGGGCGGTCGCGCCGCAGCAGCGGCGTCAGCAGCGCCGCGCTCTCGTCGAGCAGGCAGTCCTGTGCCATCGCAGTGAGGGTCCCGTCCGGGCCCAACTCCAGGAAGGTCCGCACCCCTTCGCTCTCCAGGGTCCGCGCCGTGTCGCAGAACCGGACCGCCTCGCGGACGTGGCGCACCCAGTACTCGGGGATGGTGAGGTCGGCGTCCTTGTCCAGGGTGGAGACGATCGGGATCTTCGGAGCGTGGAACTCCAGCCCCTCGACCACCGTACGGAACGCGTCCAGCATCGGATCCATCAGCGGCGAGTGGAACGCGTGACTGACCGTCAACCGCTTCGTCCTGCGCCCGTGGGCCGCCAGCTTCTCGGCAGCCACAAGGACGCCCTGCTCGGC
>NZ_BBPO01000115.1:0-15161 GCF_000787815.1 Streptacidiphilus neutrinimicus | reverse complement strand
GACCAACGTCGCCGCGTCCGCCAGCGAGAGCACACCCGCCGCATGCGCGGCCGCGATCTCACCGATCGAATGCCCCGCCAGGAAGTCCGGGCGGACGCCCCACGACTCCGCCAGACGGAACAGCGCCACCTCAAGAGCGAACAACGCAGGCTGCGTGTAGGCGGTGTGGTCGATCAGCGCCTCGGCGTCCTTCAGCGGCCGGTCCAGGTGCCGGTCGAGCTCGGCGCAGACCGCGTCGTACGCAGTCGCGAAGGCCGGGAACGCGCCGTACACCTCCTGGGCCATGCCGACCCGCTGGCTGCCCTGGCCGGTGAAGAGGAAGGCCGCCTTGCCGCCGCCGGACGTCCCGACGCTGAGGGTGGCTTCGCCCCCGGCCTCGCCGTTCGCCAGCAGCTCCAAGCCGCGCAGCAGCTCCGCGCGGTCGCGAGCCACCAGCGCGGCGCGGTGGTCGAAGCCTGCCCGTGCGGTGGCCAGCGAGTAGGCGACGTCGACGGTCCCCAGCTGCGGGCGGGCGACGAGATGCTCCCGCAGCCTGACCGCCTGACCGCGCAGCGCGTCCGGCGTCCGGCCCGACAGCACGAGCGGCACCACCGGCGCCGTCCCCGTCACCGTCGGCTCTGCCTGCGCCGACTCGACGGCCGGGGCCTGCTCGATCACGGTGTGCGCGTTGGTGCCGCTGATCCCGAAGGAGGAGATCGCGGCCCGGCGCGGCCGCCCGGTCTCGGGCCACTGCTGCGCCTCGGTCAGCAGCTCCACCGCGCCGGCCGACCAGTCCACGTGCGTGGACGGCTCGGTGACGTGCAGGGTCTGCGGCAGCACGCCGTGGCGCATCGCCATGACCATCTTGATGACGCCCGCCACACCGGCGGCGGCCTGGGTGTGGCCCAGGTTCGACTTGATCGACCCCAGCCACAGCGGCTCTTCACGGTCCTGACCGTAGGTGGCCAGCAGCGCCTGCGCCTCGATCGGGTCGCCCAGCGCCGTGCCGGTGCCGTGCGCCTCGACCGCGTCCACCTCGGCGGCCGTCAGTCCGGCCGACGCCAGCGCCTGCCGGATCACTCGCTGCTGGGACGGCCCGTTGGGCGCCGTCAGACCGTTGCTGGCGCCGTCCTGGTTCACCGCGCTGCCGCGCACGACGGCCAGCACCGGATGTCCGTTGCGCCGCGCGTCGGAGAGCCGCTCCACGAGCAGCATGCCGACGCCCTCGCCCCAGCCGGTGCCGTCCGCGCCGTCGGAGAACGCCTTGCAACGGCCGTCCACGGACAGGCCGCGCTGACGGCTGAAGCCGACGAACGTCGCCGGAGTCGCCATCACGGTCACCCCACCGGCCAGCGCCATCGAGCACTCGCCGCTGCGCAGCG
The DNA here is from genome assembly GCF_000787815.1 of Streptacidiphilus neutrinimicus. Lineage (GTDB taxonomy): Bacteria > Actinomycetota > Actinomycetes > Streptomycetales > Streptomycetaceae > Streptacidiphilus > Streptacidiphilus neutrinimicus. The sequence goes on along the minus strand of NZ_BBPO01000115.1, from coordinate 13,800 downwards.
CCTGGATCGCCCAGTGCAGCGCCACCAGCGAGGACGAGCACGCGGTGTCCACCGTCACCGCCGGGCCCTCCAGCCCGAAGGTGTAGGAGAGCCGGCCCGACGCGACACTGCCCGTGTCGCCGCCGCCGAGGTAGCCCTCGCCGGCGGTCGGGTCGTCCTGCAGGCGGGTGGCGTAGTCGTGGTACATCACGCCGACGAAGACGCCGGTCCGGCTGCCGCGCAGGGCGGCCGGGTCGATGCCCGCCCGCTCGAACGCCTCCCAGGAGGTCTCCAGCAGCAGCCGCTGCTGCGGATCGGTGGCCACCGCCTCACGCGGCGAGATGCCGAAGAACGTGGGGTCGAACTCGGCCGCGTCGTGCAGGAAGCCGCCCTCGCGGGTGTACGAGGTGCCGGGGTGCTCCGGGTCCGGGTGGTAGAGACGCTCGATGTCCCAACCACGGTCCTCGGGGAAGCCGGTGATCGCGTCCCGCCCGGCGGCCACCAGATCCCACAGCTCTTCGGGCGAGGAGACCCCGCCGGGGAAGCGGCAGGCCATGCCGACGATGGCGATCGGGTCGTCCTCTGCCGACGCGATCGCGGCGGCGGAACCGTCCCGCTGGTCGAGCCCGGCGACGCCGACGAGCTCGGCGCGCAGCTGCCGGGCGAGGGCATGCGGGTTGGGGTGGTCGAAGACCACGGTGGCGGGCAGACGCAGCGCGGTCGCCCCGTTGAGACCGTTACGCAGGTCGAGGGCGCTGAGCGAGTCGAAGCCGAGATCGCGGAAGGCGCGGGTCGGGTCGACGGCCTCGGGACCGCCGTGGCCGAGCACAGCGGCGACATGGGTCCGCACGAGGTCGAGGAGCAGAGCGTCCTGCTCCTCCGGGGACAGGCCGACGAGGCGCGCGCCGAACGCGGAGTCCTCGGTTGCGGCCGTGGCGGCGACGCGACGGGGCGGCGTCCGAACCAGGCCACGCAGCAGAGGCGGCAGCGTCCCGGAGTCCGCCTGGTTCCGCAGGGCCGCGCGGTCCAGCCGGACCGGCACCACCGCTGCCTCGTCCGACCGCAGCGACGCGTCGAACAGGGCCAGGCCCTCGGTGGGCGAGAGCGGCAGCACGCCGCCCCGGCCCATCCGCTCGACGTCGGCCGCCATGCCGCCGTCCTCGGCCCACAGCCCCCAGGCCAGAGAGGACGCCGGCAGTCCGGATGCCCGGCGGTGCTGGGCGAGGGCGTCCAGGAAGCTGTTGGCCGCCGCGTAGCTGCCCTGACCGGCCGCGCCGAACACCCCGGCCGCCGAGGAGAACACCACGAAGGAGGCCAGGTCTTGATGGCCCGTCAGCTCATGCAGGTTCCAGGCCGCGTCCACCTTCGGCCGCAGCACCGCGTCAACGCGCTCGGGCGTGAGCGACGAGATGACCCCGTCGTCCAGCACGCCGGCCGTGTGCACCACGGCGGTCAACGGGCGCTCCAGAGAGCCCAGCAGGGCCGTCAGCGCGGCGCGGTCCGCCACGTCGCACGCCGCGAACCGCGCCTCGGCGCCCAGCTCCGCCAGCTGGGCGGCCAGCTCGGGCGCGCCCTCGGCCGCAGCACCGCGCCGGGAGACCAGCAGCAGCCGACGCGCGCCGTACTCGGTCACCAGGTGCCGTGCGAACAGCCCGCCCAACGCGCCCGTCGCGCCGGTCAGCAGCACGACGCCCTCGGGGTCCAGTGCCACGGGGGCCGTCTCGGCGCTCGCCTGCACCCGTGCCAGACGCGGCGCGAACGCCTCTCCGGCCCGCAGGGCCAGCTGCGGCTCACCGGCATCCACGGCCCGGGACAGAGCCCGCAGCGACGACGGGTCCTCGTCCAGGTCCACCAGTACGATCCGGCCGGGGTCCTCCGACTGCGCGGAGCGCAGCAGACCCGACACGGCGGCCGACGCAAGATCACCCGTGGTCAGATGTCCGCTGGTCGCCCCACGCGTCACCACCACCAGGCGGGAACCGCCGAACGCCTCCTCCGCCAGCCATTGCTGCACCAGGGCGAGTACCCGTTGCACGGAGGCACGGGTGACAGCGGCGACATCGCCGGTCTCCGGTCGCAGCGGCAGCACGACCGTGCCCGGCACGGCCTCCGCCAGCTCGCTCAGATCCTCGAACAGCACCGCGTCCGCGAACCCGAGGTCGTCGTCACCCAGCACCGCCACCCCGCCGAGGGACCCGGCAGCGGGCAGGGCCACGCCCGTCCACTCCTGGCGGAACAGCGCCTCATGGCCGCCTGCGCCGGACCCCGCCACCTGCTCCGGCGAGAAGGCCCGCAGCGCCAGCGAGTCGACGGACACGACCGGCGCACCGGTCCCGTCGGCCACCGCGAGCGAGACCGCGTCCGCACCTGCCGGGGTGATCCGCACCCGCAGCTCGGCCGCGCCCGCCGCGTGCAGCGACACCCCCGACCACGCGAACGGCAGCCGGCCCTGACCCGTGTCCTCCAGCAGACCGCCCAGACCGATCGCATGCAGCGACGCATCCAGCAGAGCCGGATGGAGACCGAACAGGCCCGCCTCGGAGCGGCTCTCCTCCGGCAGCGACACCTCGGCGAACACCTCATCGCCCAGCCGCCACGCCGCCCGCAACCCCTGGAACACCGGGCCGTAACCGAACCCGGCCGCAGCGAACGTGTCATAGACCGACTCGACCAGGACCGGCTCAGCACCCACCGGCGGCCACTGCACCAGCTCGAAGCCCGCCGAACGCTCACCCTCCGCGAGCAGACCGGCAGCATGCCGCGTCCAGGACCTGTCCAGCTCCGCGTCCTCCGACCGCGAGTAGACGCTCAGCGACCGGCGTCCCGAGCCGTCCGGTTCGCCCACCGCGAGGCAGAGCCGCAGCGCGCCCGCCGCCGGGACGACGAGCGGCGCCTCCAGCGTCAGCTCCTCCAACCGCCCGCAGCCTGCCTGGTCGCCGGCCGCCACGGCCAGCTCCACGAACGCGGTGCCCGGCAGCAGGACGCTGCCCGCGACCGCGTGGTCGGCCAGCCATGGCTGGGCCTCGAGCGACAGCCGGCCGAAGAGCAGCAGCCCGTCCGCGTCCGGCAGCGCCACGACGGCGCCCAGCAGCGGGTGATCGACCGACTCGAGACCGGACGCGGTGACATCGCCGCCGGGGGCGGCACCGCTGTCCAGCCAGTAGCGCTCCCGCTGGAAGGCGTAGGTGGGGAGGTCGACACGTCGGGCGTCCGTCCCCGCGAAGACCGCCGACCAGTCGAGCCTGACCCCGCGCACGTACAGCCGGGCCAGTCCCGCGCTGAAGGACTCCGCCTCGGAACGGTCAGCGCGCAGCACCGGCGCGAACTCCGCGTCCTCGCTCACGCACTCCCGGCCGAGGGCCGAGAGCGTGCCGTCCGGACCGAGCTCCAGGAAGGTGTGGACGCCCTCGCGCTCCAGGCTCTCGACGGCGTCGCGGTACCGGACCGCTTCGCGGACGTGGCGCACCCAGTACTCGGGAGTGGTGAGGTCGGCCGACTGGTCGAGCGTGGAGACGATCGGGATCTGCGGGGCGTGGAACTGCAAGGACTCCGCGACGGACCGGAACTCGTCCAGCATCGGGTCCATCAGCGGCGAGTGGAACGCATGACTGACCGTCAGCCGCTTGGTCTTCAGGCCCTCGGCGCCCAACTGCTCCGCGACGGCCAGGACCGCCTGCTCGACGCCGGAGAGCACGACCGATGTCGGACCGTTGACGGCGGCGATCGCCACCTCGTCCGACAGCAGCGCCAGCACCTCGTCCTCGGTTGCCTGCACCGCCACCATCGCACCGCCCGCGGGCAGCGCCTGCATCAACCGGCCACGCGCGGCCACCAGCTTCGCCGCGTCGCCGAGCGAGAGGACACCCGCCACATGCGCGGCCGCGATCTCACCAATGGAGTGCCCCGCCAGGAAGTCCGGACGCACACCCCAGGACTCGACCAGCCGGAACAGCGCCACCTCAAGAGCGAACAACGCAGGCTGCGTGCACGCCGTCTCATCGATCCGCTCACCCGCGAAGACGACCTCGCGCAGCGGCAGGTCCAGCTGCCCGTCCAACTCCGCGCACACCGCGTCGAACGCCGCCGCGAACACCGGGAACGCCTCGTACAACTCCCGGCCCATCCCGGCCCGCTGGCTCCCCTGCCCCGTGAACAGGAACGCCGTCCGCCCCGCCGTACCTGCCGTCCCCGGCACCGCGCGCGCCGTCGGCGTGCCGGACGCAAGAGCGGCCAGCGCGGCCAGCGCCTCGTCGCGGTCGCGGACGAGCAGCGCGGCGCGCTGCTTGAGGGCCGCTCGGGACGTGGCCAGCGAGAAGCCCAGGTCTGCGACGTCGAGGTCGGCGTCGTCGGACAGGTGCTCGCGCAGGCGCGCCGCCTGGGCGCGCAGAGACGTCTCGTCACGTCCGGAGACGACCAGCGGCAGCGGACGTCCCACCGGGGGCGCCGTGCGCGCGAGAGGCTCGACCACGGGCCCCTGCTCGACGATGACGTGCGCGTTGGTCCCGCTGACGCCGAACGAGGACACCGCCGCGCGGCGCGGCCGACCGGTCTCCGGCCAGGGGCGCGCCTCGGTCAGCAGTTCCACCGCGCCCGCCGTCCAGTCCACGTGCGGGGTGGGCTCGTCCACGTGCAGGGTCTGCGGCAGGACGCCGTGGCGCATCGCCATCACCATCTTGATGACGCCGCCGACGCCCGCAGCCGCCTGGGTGTGCCCGATGTTGGACTTCAACGATCCGAGCCACAGGGGGCGCTGGCGATCCTGTCCGTACGTGGCCAGCAGGGCCTGCGCCTCGATCGGGTCGCCCAGCCGGGTTCCCGTGCCGTGCGCCTCGACCGCGTCGATCTGGTGGGCGGTCAGCCGCGCGGACGCCAGCGCGGCGCGGATCACCCGCTGCTGCGACGGACCGTTGGGAGCGGTCAGCCCGCTGCTCGCGCCGTCCTGGTTGACGGCGCTGCCGCGCACGATCGCCAGCACCGGGTGACCGTTGCGCTGGGCGTCGGAGAGCCGCTCGACCAGCAGCATGCCGACGCCCTCGCCCCAGCCGGTGCCGTCGGCCGCCGCGGCGAAGGACTTGCAGCGACCGTCGGCCGCGAGCCCGCGCTGGCGGCTGAAGTCGATGAAGGCGTTGGGGGTGGACATCACCGCCACGCCGCCGGCCAGGGCCATCGAGCACTCACCGGCCCGCAGCGCCTGGATCGCCCAGTGCAGCGCCACCAGCGAGGACGAGCACGCGGTGTCCACCGTCACCGCCGGGCCCTCCAGGCCCAGCGCGTAGGCCACCCGGCCCGAGGCGACGCTGCCCGAGTTGCCGTTGCCGAGGTAGCCGGCCACGCCCTCGGGCACGTCCCACAGTCGGGAGGCGTAGTCGTGGTACATCACGCCCGCGAAGACGCCGGTGGCGCTGCCGCGCAGTGCGTCGGGGTCGATGCCGGCCCGCTCGAACGCCTCCCAGGACATCTCCAGCAGCAGCCGCTGCTGCGGGTCCATCGCCAGCGCCTCGCGCGGCGAGATGTTGAAGAAGTCGGGGTCGAACTCGGCGGCGTCGTGCAGGAAGCCGCCCTCGCGGGTGTACGAGCTGCCAGGCTGCTCGGGGTCCTCGGCGGCGAGGGCGCTCAGGTCCCAGCCGCGGTCGACGGGGAAGTCGGAGATGCCGTCGGCCCCGCTCGCGACGAGCCGCCAGAGGTCCTCGGGAGAGCGCACGCCACCGGGGTAGCGGCAGGCCATGCCGACGATGGCGATCGGCTCGGGCTCCCGCTCCTCCAGCTCGCGCAGCCGCCGACGGGTCTCACGCAGATCGGCGGTCGCCCGCTTGAGGTAGTCGAGGAGCTTCTGTTCGTTCTCCACGTTTTCCGTCACACCCCTGAACCGGCCGTGAGGGTCCTGCCGGTCACCGCGCGACGTGCGAAGGCGTCGTCGAGCGGACCGGGCATGACCATCAATTGATCGACCACCAATTGATTCGTGATGAATAGCGCGCGCCCGCAGCTGTCCGCCCGCCCGGTAAACAATCTCCGACTTTTCCGATGCCCGGCATTCCCGGGGGACCAGTGGAACATCAATTGCTGCTCCGCCACGCTAGCAGCGGCCGACAACCGGACACATCCCCTACCCTCCCCCTAGCACCCCCTGTTTCAAGGGGCGGCAGATCAGGGGAGCCGGAGCCGAGTGGCGCCCATGCTATACATGGTTCACGCAATTCCGTGTCCCTTTTCATCCGGCGCATGACGTCGTATCAGGATGCGCGTGAACTCCTCGCCGCGCAGCTCCCATGCCGCCGTTGTCGCGTCCCGGCCGATTCGCAGGCATCAATGAATACAGCACGCGCACCACAGGACGTGGATTCCGCCGTCGTCGTCGACCGACTGGTCAAGAGATATCGCAATCGCGAACAGCCCGCGGTGGACGACCTCAGCTTCCGGGTCAGTCCCGGCGAGGTGTTCGGGCTGCTCGGCCCGAACGGCGCCGGCAAGTCGACCACGGTCGGGGTCATGACCACCCGGGTGGCTCCGACCTCGGGACGGGTCACCATTCTCGGGGTCGACGTCGCGGCCGACCCGGCCGCCGCCCACCGGACGTTCGCGGTGGTCCCGCAGCGGATCAACCTCGACCGCTCCCTGACCATCCGCCAGAACCTGCTCTTTCACGCCGGCTACCACGGCATGCGCCGGGCCGAACGCGCCCGGCTGGCGGACGGGAGCCTGGAGTGGGTGGGCCTCACCGACCACGGCAAGGCCCGGGTGGACGAGCTGTCCGGCGGCCAGGCCCAGCGGGTGATGATCGCCCGCGCCCTGATGCACCGGCCGCGGGTGCTCTTCCTGGACGAGCCCGCCACCGGCCTCGACCCGCAGTCGCGCCTCTTCATCCACGAGCGGGTGACCGAGCTCAGCGCCCGCGGGGTCACCGTGGTGCTCACCACGCACGACATGGAGGAGGCCGCCAAGCTCTGCGACCGGGTCGGCATCGTCGACCACGGCAAGCTGCTGGCGCTCGACTCGCCCCAGGCGCTGACCGAGTCGCTGCGCGGCACCGGCAGCCTGACGGTCTCGCTGCGCACCCCCGTGCCGGAGGATCGCAACGACGTGGTCCGGGCACTGGAGAAGATCGGCGGAGTCGAACGGGTCGAGCCCGTCGGGCCCGCCGACACCGGCACAGACGAGGTCGAGGCGACCGCTGCCGCCGCCGACCCCAACGCCGTGCGGCTGCGGATCTACACCGCCGGGCGACCGACGGCGACGCTGCCCGCCGTCGTCGGCGTTCTCACCGAACTGCACTGCGACCTCGACGACGTGTCCCTCGGCAAGCTGACCCTGGAGGACGTCTTCATCGAACTGACCGGGAGAGAGCTCCGTTGAGCAGCACCGCACCCACCCTGCCCCTCAGCGGCGGCGACAGCCACGACGCCGCCCGCCCCGGTGCTTCCGCGGCCCGGGCGTTCTTCTTCATCCTCTGGCGGGACGTCTTCGTCACGGGCCGTGAGCTGGTGCCGTTCCTCGCCCAGGTCGTCGTCGAGCCTTTCTTCATCCTGTTCGTCTTCGGCAAGGTCCTGTCCGGTCTCGGCTACACCGGCCACGGCTTCCAGCAACTGCTGCTGCCCGGGGTGGTGGCGCTCAGCGCCTTCCTGGTGGCCCTGCAGAACACGGCCTTCCCGCTCATCGTGGACTTCTCGTTCACCAAGGAGATCGAGGACCGGCTGCTCTCCCCGATCCCGCTCGGCCTGGTCGCCGTGGAGAAGCTGGTCTTCGGGGCGCTGCGCGGCATGGTCGCCGCCGCCGTGATGATCCCGATCGGCTTCCTGCTGCTGGACCACGTGTCCTGGCCGCTGTCGAGCCTGCTGCCGGTCGTCGGCGTGCTCGTGCTCGGCTCGCTGGCCGGGGCCACGCTGGGGATGACCATCGGCACGGCGGTCGAGTCGCGGCACATCAGCATCATCATCACGGTGGTGCTGACCCCGCTGATGTTCACCGGCGCCACCCAGTTCCCGTGGTTCGGCCTGGCCGGTGTGCGGCCGTTCCAGGTGATCTGCGCGCTCAACCCGCTGACCTACGTCAGCGAGGGGATGCGCGCCGCCCTGATCCCGCGTTACCAGCTGCACTCGATCCCGCTGTGGGCCGACGCCGTCGCGCTCACTGCGGCCTGCCTGCTGTACGGGCTGCTCGGCATCCGCGGCTTCCGCAAGCGAGCACTGGACTGACCACCGTGGAGGTGTGGAAAAACCGTGACCCAAGCAACTGACCCCGCCTCGGCCCGGGCGTCCTCGTCCGCGCCTGCGCCTGCGCCCGCGCCTGCGCCCGCGCCCGCGCAGGGCTCGTCGACGTCCGGGCAGCCGAAGAGCGGGGGCGAGCCGTTCGCCCTGCGACCGGTGGCGATCATCGCCGGCCTGCTGACCCTGGCGCTGCTGGCGACCAGCGCCCGCTACGGCTACTACGGCGACGAGCTGTACTTCCTCGCCGCCGGAAAGCAGCCGGCCTGGGGCTACGTCGACCAGCCGCCGCTGGTGCCGCTGCTGTCGCACGCCCTGGACATGCTGGCCCCGGGCAACCTGGTCGTCCTACGCCTGCCCGCCACCCTGCTGAGCGGGGCAGGCGTGGTGCTCTGTGCCCTGATCGCCCGGGAGATGGGCGGACAGCGACGAGCCCAACTGCTCGCCGCTGGCGCCTTCGCCGTGTCGCCGATCGTCGTGGTCTTCGGCCACCTGCTGATCACACCGACCCTGGACGTCTTCTTCTGGACCCTGATCAGCTGGCTGCTGGTGCGGTGGGTCCGCCTGCGCGACGACAGGCTGCTGCTCTGGCTCGGCCTCGCCGCCGCGCTGGGGCTGCAGAACAAGTACCTCGTCGGTGTCTTCCTTCTGGCGCTGCTGGTCGCGGTGTCCGTGGTGGGCCCGCGCGAGCTGCTCACCAGGCCGGCGCTCTGGGCGGCCGGCGCGTTCACGGTGCTGGCGACGACGCCGAGCCTGCTGTGGCAGGCCCAGCACGGCTGGCCGCAGTCGCAGATGACCAGCGTGATCGCCGCCGAGGACGACCGCCTCTTCGGCGGCCAGGCGCTCTTCCTGCCCCTGGCGTTGGCCTTCGCGGGCTTCCCGCTGATGATCCTGCTGTGCGCCGGACTGTGGCGGCTGCTGCGGACGGAGGAGCTGCGCACCTACCGCTTCCTCGGCTGGGCCGCCGTCGGCACGACGGCGTTCTTCCTGGTCACCGACGGTCGTCAGTACTACGTCGCCGGGCTCTTCCCGGTCCTCTGGGCGGCAGGCGCGGTCTCGCTCCAGCACCGGCCGGCCGCACGCGGCTGGCGCTGGGCGTTCAGCCGGGTCGCCTTCGTGATCTCCGCGCTGGTGGCCGTGGCCGAGTTGCCGCTCTACCCGCTCGGCTCGGCCACCGGCGCCCTGCAGGCCGTCAACTTCGCGGCCGCCGACACCATCGGCTGGCCGCAGCTGTCCCGCACCGTCGCCACCGCCTACCACGCGCTGCCCGCTGACGAGCAGCGTCAGGCAGTCCTCGTCACCGACACGTTCTGGGCCGAGGGCGCGCTGGAACGCTACGGCCCGTCTCTCGGCCTGCCCAGGGCCTACAGCCCGCAACGCGGCGCCTGGTACTTCGGCCCGCCGCCGGACACCGCCGGCGTCGTGCTGTACGTCGGCGGCGACGAGGCCAAGCTGCGCGCCGAGTTCACCTCCGTCCGCCGGGTGGGCACCGTCGACAACGGCTACGGCGTGAAGAACAGCCAGCAGGGCAAGACCCTCTGGCTCTGCCAGGGAGCGCACATCCCTTGGTCCAAACTCTGGCCCTCCCTCCGCGAACTCGCCTGAACGCCAACCCCGCCCCCACTGCGGCCCGCCGGCCCCCGTCGGCGGGCCGCAGTGCGTCCCGGGCCCGCTGGCGGCGGCGTTGCACCACGACTCGCCAGCCTGAACCGGCGCTCACGCAAGGGAGGAGGCCGGATAGCCGATCTCGACGACGTCCTCGGCGAATCGCTGGAACGCCTCCGGCGAGCGGTCGACCAGGAGCTCGCACAGGTGCGTCGCGCCGCCGGGGTCAACCCTCCCCTCGGGGAAGTCGATCGACCCGTGGCGCCACTTCTCGTCCGTCGCCTCGCCTCAGATGCAGACCGTCGCCGCAGGCACGGACTGAGGATCGCCTCGGGCATTGCCAACGAACGGCACGGGTCCCGCAAGTCACCGATCGCGGGAAGCCGCCGAGCCACGTCATCGTGCTGCTACGCGGAAGGTCGTGGAGGGCAACCAGGTCGAGTTGTTCATCTCCGCCCTGACCCGCCGGGTCGTGCACCATGGCGGCTTCTCGAGCCGCGACGATCTGATGGAGCAGCCGGAGGCATACGTGATCGGGCACAACGAGACCGCCAAGCCCTACCGAGGGCACCCCGCTCAAGGCTTCCTGATCAACACCCTCCACCAACTTCCGCGGAGCAGCAATAGGCAGTCACGTGGGCATCCAACCCGATGCCACCGACACGCGCGGCGGGGGCACCGACGCCTGGCCAGTCGGCCGCAGCGGAGAGACAACCGTCCCCTTGGACCGGGACGGTGCTTCGGTCCAAGGGGACGGTCGGTCTCGCGGGTCGCTCCGGGCCGCGGGCCCGGGGGCTCAGGACAGGCCGAGCTCCTCGTCCAGAAGGCTGAAGAGCTCGTCGGCGGTGGCCGACTGGAGCTTGTCGTCGGCCGCCGGGTCGGCGGCCGACGCGGGCTCCGTGCTGCCGGCCTCGGTCCACATCGACAGTAGGGTGCGCAGTCGGGTGGTCACCGTCCGGCGCTCCTCCTCGTCGGCGTCGAGCGTGGAGAGGATCGACTCCAGGCGGTCGAGCTCCGCGCCGATCGGGAGCGCGGGCGCGGCGGCGGCCTCGTCCTGGCGGGTCTCCTCGCGGAGGTAGCCGGCCAGGGCCACCGGTGTCGGGTAGTCGAAGATCAACGTCACCGGCAGCCTCAGCCCGGCCAGCGCGCCCAGGCGGTTGCGCAGGTCGACCGCGGTCAGCGAGTCGAAGCCCAGCTCGACGAAGCCGCGCTCCGGCTCGATCGCCCCCGCGTTGCCGTAGCCCAGCACCGCGGCCACCTGCCCGCGCACCAGGTCCAGCAGCACGCGGTCCCGCTCGGCGTCCGGCAGGCCGCGCAACTGCTCGGTCAGCGAACGCTCTTCGGTCGCCGCCGCCCCGCGCGCACCGGTACCGGCCGTGGCGGCAGGACGCCGTGCCGGGATGCGGACCAGACCGCGCAGCAGGTGCGGCACCAGCTCCGGGTCGCCGTGGCTGCGCAGCACCGCCGCGTCCAGCCGCATCGGGACCAGCACCGGGTCTGCCAACCCGGCCGCCAGATCGAAGAGTTCCAACCCCTCCTTGGGCGGCAGCGGAGCGAACCCGGCCCGGACCAGCCGGGCCACGTCCGCCTCGCCGAGGCCGCCTGCCATGCCGCCGCTCGTCTCCCACAGGCCCCAGGCCAGCGATCCGGCGGCCAGACCCCGCGCCCTGCGGTGCTGGGCCAGTGCGTCCAGGAACGCGTTGGCGGCGGCGTAGTTCGCCTGCCCCGACCCGCCGAAGACCCCGGCGGACGAGGAGAACAGAAGGAAGGAGGAGAGCTCCTGGTGCTGCGTCAGCTCGTGCAGGTTCCAGGCCGCGTCCACCTTCGGGCGCAGCACGGCCTCCAGACGCTCCGGAGTCAGCGCGGAGAGCACCCCGTCGTCGAGCACGCCCGCGGTGTGGACCACGGCGGTCAGCGGACGGTCGGCCGGCACGGTGGCCAGCAGCGCCGCGAGCGCCTCCCGGTCGGCCGCGTCACACGCGGCGACCTCGACCTCGGCACCCAACTCGGCGAACTCGGACAGCAGTTCTGTCACACCCGGTGCGTCGGCGCCGCGCCGGCTGGTGAGCAGCAGGTGCCGGGCGCCGTGCTCGACCACCAGGTGCCGGGCCACCAGCGCGCCGAGCGCGCCCGTGCCGCCGCTGATCAGGACCGTGCCGAACGGGTCGAGCAGCGTCGCCCGCTCGGTGGGCGCGGCAGGCACCCGGCCCAGCCGGAACCCGTGCAGCTCACCCACCCGGACGGCGACCTGCGGTTCGCCGGAGGCGAGCGCCGCCGGCAGGGCACGCCACGGGTCGGCGTCCGCGTCGAGGTCGACCAGGACGATCCGGCCGGGGTTCTCGCTCTGCGCGGAGCGCAGCAGCCCCCAGGCCGCGGCGTGCACCAGGTCGGTGACGTCCGCGCCCTCGTCGGTCGCGACCGCGCCCCGGGTGACGACCACCAGCTGCGTGTCGGCGAGCCGGTCCTCGGCCAGCCAGGCCTGGACGAGTTCCAGGACGCGCCGGGCGGCCGACCGGGTCGCCCCGGGCAGATCCGGCGCCGGGGTCTCCAGCGCACGGGCCCGCGGCGCGAAGCACGGGAGGACCACCGCCTCGGGCAGGTCCCCCTCCGCCAGCAGCGCGTCGAGGTCGGGGTGCATCGGGACGCCCACGGCCTCGGCGTGCTCGCCCAGCACCGCCCAACGCCCGGTCGGCACACCGGCAGCGGCCGGCAGCGTCACCCACTCCGGGCGGAACAGCGACTCGTGGAACGCGGCCTGCGCGGCCTGCAACTGCTCCGCCGACACCGCCCGCAGCACCAGCGCGTCCACGGACGCCACCGGGCGACCGGCCTCGTCCGCCAGCTCCAGCGACACCCCGTCCGGGCCCGCAGGCGTCAGCCGCACCCGCAGCGCCGAAGCACCGACCGCGTGCAGCCGGACCCCGCTCCACGAGAACGGCAGCCTGGGCCGCCCGGCATCCTGGTCGGCCTGAGCGACCACGCCGCCCAGGCCCACGCCGTGCAGGGCCGCATCGAGCAGCGCCGGGTGCAGGCCGAACGCCGAACCCTCCAGCCGCTGCCCGCCCATGCCATGTCCGCCCGGGCCCGGCTCCGCCGGGGTCGGCTGGATCTCGACGAAGACCTCCCCGTCACGCCGCCAGGCCCGGCGCAGCCCCCGGAAGAGCGGACCGTACTCCAGACCGGCCGCCGCAGCGCCCTCGTAGAGGCCGGTGGTGTCGATCGGCTCGGCATCGGCCGGGGGCCACGCGCCGAAGTCGAAACCGGCCGACTGGGCGCCGGAGGCGAGCAGGCCCGTCGCGTGCCGGATCCACGGTTCCGCGTCCGGCGCGTCCTCCAGCCGCGAGTACAGGCTCAGCGGTCGGCAGCCGGACGCGTCCGGCGCGCCGACTGTCACCCGCAGCTGGACCCCGCCACGCTCGGGCAGGACCAGCGGCGCGGCCAGCGTCAGTTCCTCCAGCAGGTCGCAGCCGACCTGCTCACCGGCCCTCAGGGCCAGCTCGACGAAGGCCGTCCCCGGCAGCAGCACCGACCCCATGACGGCATGGTCGGCCAGCCATGGCTGGGTCGAGAGCGCGAGCCGGCCGGTGAAGACGAACCCGGCGGAGTCCGGCAGCTCGACCGCCGCGCCGAGCAGCGGGTGGCCGGTCGGCTCGACGCCGACCGTGGCCAGGTCGCCGACGGAGATGCCCATGTCCAGCCAGTAGCGGTCCTTCTGGAAGGCGTAGGTGGGCAGGTCGACGCGCCGGGCGTCGGTGTCCGCGAAGACCGCCGACCAGTCGAGCCTGACCCCGCGCACGTACAGCTGGGCCAGCGCGGTGGTGAAGGTCTCCGCCTCCGCGCGGTCACGGCGCAGCACGGGCGCGAACAGGGCGTCCTCGCTCACGCAGTCCTGGCCGAGGGCCGAGAGTGTGCCGTCCGGGCCCAGCTCCAGGAAGGTGCGAACGCCTTCGCGCTCCAGGGTCGCGACCGCGTCGCGGAAACGGACCGCCTCACGGACGTGGCGCACCCAGTACTC
>NZ_BBPO01000116.1:3289-15911 GCF_000787815.1 Streptacidiphilus neutrinimicus | reverse complement strand
CCCCCCCTCCGACGGCGACAAGCACCCCGGCCACGGCGTCGGCTCGCACGGCTGCGTCCACCTGTCGCTTGCCGACGCGACGTGGTTCTACAACTACGTCCACGTCGGGGACCCGGTCACCATCACCGGCTCACCGCGCGGCAAGGCGCAGGCCGACAACGGCTACGCCTCGTTCGACCTCACCTGGCAGCAGTGGCTCGCCGGCAGTGCGAACGGCCCGGAAACCAGCGCCGCCCCGAGCCTGTCCGACTGACTTCGGACATGTGGCGCGCCCTCAGGGCCCCACGGTCGCCCGCCATCCGCCCGGCGGTGCCGGCAGGCCGGGGGTGCGGCTGTCTGCCGGCGTCCGACGCCGCCCAGCGGTCCGGCCGGCGGTATCAGGCGGTGATGGCGGCGAGGAGCTTGTCGGTGAGGCGGTTGAGGTAGTCGGGGGCGGTGGGGGTGTGCAGGACGGCGAGGCGCCAGTAGAGGGGGCCCGCGAGGAGGTCGAGGGCGAGCTCGAGGTCGGTGTCGGCGGGCAGTTCGCCGCGCTCGACGGCCTGTTCGAGCATGCGGGTGGCTTTGCTGCGGCGGGTGTCGCGGACCGCGGTGAACAGGGCCTGCTGCAGCTCGGGGTTGCGGGCGCTCTCGGCGAGCAGGTCGGGGATGATCTTGGAGGCCAGCGGGTTGCGCAGTGCGTCCGCGACGCCGGTGAGGAATGCGAGGACGTCGCCTCGCAGGGTTCCCGTGTCGGGCGGTACGGGCGCGTCCACGGCGACGGCGGTGGCCAGGGCGACGGTCATGTCGAGCTTGGAGGGCCAGCGGCGGTAGATCGCGGCCTTGCCCGCGCCGGCCCGCTTGGCGACCGTCTCCAGGGAGAGCCGCGCGTAGCCGGCCCCGGCCAGTTCTTCGAAGAAGGCGGCTGCGATCGCCTCGGTGACGGAGTCCTGCAGGACGGGACCCCCCAGGGGGCGGCGCTGGGGCTCGCGGGCTTGTGCGGGTGAGCTGGGCATACCGGAAAACTACCACGAGACGGAACGGTTGCGTCTCGACTAGATGAAGACTACCGTCTTCCAGTAGACGAGACGGGCGCGTTCCGTCTCGCTAAAAGTCGATTTCAGAGTTTGGGGTGCAACATGCGGTTCCTGTTCGAGGACGAGTCGTTCTCCTTCGAGACCCTGCGCGCGGCCGGGTTCGCCAACTACGGTGGCGCGGACCTGGGCGAGGTCGTGGCCACCGCCCGCAACATCGCCGAAGGGGACGAGGACGCCTGGCTGCGCGAGTGGAGCAGCACCGCCGAGCGCGTCCACGCGATCGGCTCCCGCGCCCTGGCCCACGGGCACCGGGTGAGCGCCCGCGAGGCCCTGCTGCGCGCCTCGAGCTACTACCGCACCGCTGAGTTCTACCGCCGCGACGACCCCGCAGGCGACCCCGAGGTCAAGCGTCTGTCCGCCCTCTCCCGCGAGACGTTCGCGACCGCCGCGTCCCTGATGGACACCCCGGTCGAAGCCGTCCGCATCCCGTACGAGGACGGCACCCTGCCCGGCTACCTCTTCCTCGTCGACGACTCGGACACCCCCCGCCCCACCGTCATCTTCACCAGCGGTTTCGACTCCACCCTGGAAGAGGCGTACTTCGTCGTCGGGGCGGCCGCGCTGCGCCGCGGCTACAACGTGCTCGCCTACGACGGCCCCGGCCAGGGGGCAGCGCTGCGCGAACAGCACCTGGTCTTCCGTCCGGACTGGGAGGCCGTGGTCACCCCGGTCGTCGACTACGCGCTGACGCGCCCCCAGATCGACCCCGACCGGCTCGTCCTGATGGGCTACAGCCTCGGCGGCTACCTCACCGCCCGCGCCGCCGCGTTCGAGCACCGCCTCGCCGCACTGGTGCTGGACGACGGCCTGTACGACTACCACGACGCGCACACCCGGATGATGCCGCCGTTCCTTGCCGAGTGGGTCGAGACCGGACAGGACGACCTCGCCAACCCCGTCGCGAGCATGCTCATGAAGGGCAACACCCAACTCCGGTGGGCCCTGCGCAACGGGGTGTGGACATTCGGCGCCACCTCGCCCGCGGACTACATCCGCCGTACGGCCGCGTACACCCTCGAGGGCGTCGCCCAGCTCATCGCCTGCCCCACCCTCATCCTGGACGCCGAAAACGACCAGTTCTTCCGCGGCCAGCCCCACCGCGTCCAGGCCGCCCTGACCTGCCCCCACACCCTGATCACCCTCCCCGAGGCCGAAGGCGCCGGCGAGCACTGCCACATAGGCGCCATGTCCCGCTTCAACCAGATCACCTTCGACTGGATCGACACCACCCTCGCCGCAAAGGCCCACCCCGGCAGCTGAGTGCCCAGGGCCTGGCAAACGCCCGGACACCCGGGTGGGCGCACCGATGCGCCCGCTCCGGTGCCCGGCACACCCGATGACCACCACACACCGGCGCAAAGCCACCCAACGACACCGACGAAAGGGGCTCCCCGCAGATGACCGGCTACGCCACCGGAGGCTGGACCGACATGTTCCTGTGCGCGGGCGGCGCGGCAGCAGCGCTCTGCGGCCTCATCTTCGTCGGCCTCAGCGTCAACATCCGCACCGTCCTGGACATCGAGAAACGCGAAGGCCACAGCTCCATGACGGGCCGCGCCCTCGAAGCCCTCGTCGCGCTGCTCATCGTCTTGCTCATCAGCGTCGTCGCACTGACCCCGGCCATCAACCCGGACGTGCTCGCCGCCTTCGTCCTCCTCAACGCCGCTGCGAGCGCGATCTCGCCCGTCCGCGCCGCCTACACCGGCCGAGGCCGCAGCCCGAACCCAACCGAAGTGATCCTGCGGCGCTTCCTCGCCGCCGCCGTCACCCTCACCCTGCTGACCGCCGGAGCATCCCTCGCCGCCGGCCACGGCGGCGGCCTGTACTGGCTGCCTGCCGCATTCGTCCTCGCCGTCACGATCGCCGCTGTCAACGCCTGGGTGCTCCTGGTCGAGGTCCTGCGCTGAAATCCGAAGACACGGAGTGCCGGGACGCCCGTCAACGGCTACCCTCGCGGATCATTGACCGGCCTGGGCGCGCCCGGCATACGAGCACCACTGCTCAGCCAGTGGGCGGCCGCCCCCTGGCGCCTGCCGCCACCACCAGGCCGATTGCCGACCTGAGCCTTGTCCGGCAGCAGCACTGCCACCCCTGCGAGGCCATCCACTCCCTCCGCGCCGTCGTGGTGTGATGAATGAACGCCGGGCAGGGCGGCGAACCCGGTGAAGCACGACCGGGGCCACTACGGTGAGCGGCATGGACATGCGGGCCGCGATCAAGGACCTGACCGAGGAAGCCGAACGGCAGGTCCGTGACCGGGTGTGGGTACTGACGCCGGGGGACCGTGACCTCGCGTTCCAGGCCGAGGCCGGTCTGCGCGACGCGGTGGGCACATCGAGGGCCCAGGAGGCTCTGCCGGACAAGGACCGGCTGGAGCGTCTGCGGGAGGCACTCGCCGTCTTGGCCATCAACCTGGCCCGCACCCACGGACGCCTGGCCTGGTTCCTGTCCGGCGCCATAGCCGCCCTCGAACCCGTCCTGCACTGGCGCGCCCTGCCCGCCGACGGCGGCCGCACTTTCGGCACCGTCCCGTCGAGCCCCGAGCAGTACACCGAGGCCGAGAACGCCGTGCGCCGCCTTCAGGACAGCCTCGCCCGGATCGCCCTCGACTGATGACGGGCCAGGCCCGGACGTAAGAAGTTGCAGTGGAGGGCCGGAAGCCGGGTCCGGAGTGAGCACGGCCCTTCCGAATCGTTGTGTCGGCGAGTCAGGGAGGGCCGTTGGAGCGCCATTGGAGAGCGCGTTGGTCACGTTAGAGGTGCAGCCGAGGGTTGTCGAAGGCGGTTGACAGCGTTCTCCGTCTGTGTCTAGTTGCTGCCCCTCGTGCGCGATGGTTCGGCCTGCTGGGCGCCGCTCGCCGGGCTTGGAGCGCCTTGCTCCCGATCTCGCCGGAAATCCGGGTGGCTCCAGATCGGGCCGCAGACGTGGTCGACGGGGCTGGCGGAGGCGGTGTTTCGGGAGGGGGGACAGGTTAGGGGCCAGATACCCGGTTGCAGAGGCGCCGGCATGGGCCAGGCCCGCGCTCACCTCCTCGGCCCGGCCCCGCCCGTGCGGCCCGACGCCCTTGAGCCGCACGGGCGCCACCGCGGGGGGCGGCCAGCGACATCGGCCGTCTACCCGTCTGCCCAGGCCGCGCTCCCCGGGCTGGATCCTTGCCGCGCTCGCCCTCTGCCGCGATGCCCTGGCGGTGCCGACGGCCTGGGGACAGCGTTCAGCTCCGCGCCGAAAGGGGCGCGTCGCTCAACGCCGGATGGGCGTGCCAGTGTCGTGGTCTGCCCAGATCGGGGTAGCCGCGTCACCGGGCGGTCCAGTCGTGCGCCGCACCCGTGGATCGAGCCAGGAGACGGGAGGTGTTCGTCGTGTCGACCATGCAGCCGCCGCCTGGCGGCCGTGGTGCCGGGCCGGGCGGCGGCGAGCCGGTGGGCGAGCTGGTGCAGCGGGCCTCGCAGCAGTTGACGGAGCTGGTGCGCGGCGAGATGCGGCTCGCGCAGGCGGAGATGAGGGAGAAGGGCAGGCGCTACGGCAAGGGCGGCGGCCTGTTCGGCGGGGCCGGGGTGGTCGGCTTCTTGATGGCGCAGGCCCTGGTGGCCGCGGCGATCGCCGCGCTGGCGGTGGCGCTGCCGGTGTGGGCCGCGGCGTTGATCGTCGGCGCGGTGCTGGGTGTGATCGCCGCCGTGCTGGCCCTGACCGGGAAGAAGCAGATCGAGCTGGCGGAGCCGCTCGCACCGGAGCGGACGGTCGAGAGCGTGAAGGCCGACGTGGCCGAGATCAAGGAGAGTGCGCAGCGATGACCCAGCCGCCCCACGATGACGAGCCCACCGCCTCCAGCCCCGAGGAGTTGCGCGAGCAGGTCGAGCAGACCCGTCAGGAGCTCGGGCAGACGGTCGAGGCGTTGGCGGGCAAGACGGACGTCAAGGCCCGCGCGCAGGAGAAGGCCGCGGAGGTCAAGGAGCAGGCCGCCGCCAAGGCCGGAGAAGTGAAGGCCAAGGCCGCCCGCACGGCGGTCCAGCTGGAGGAGACGATCCCCGACCCGGTCAAGGACAAGGCTGCCCAGGCAGCGCATCTCCTTCAGGAGAAGACCCCCGACCCCGTGCGGCAGAAGGCGGTCCAGGGTGCGCAGGCGGCCCGGGACCACCGCATCGTGCTGCTGGCCGCGGCCGGTGCGGCCGTCCTGGTCTGGCTGGCCTGCCGCCGAAAGAGCTGAGGGGCGCGAAAGCCTGCTTTCCCGCCCGTAGCGTCCTGCTCGCCGATCGCCACGCAGGGTCGCCACGCAGGGTGGGATCGTCGCCAAGTGGCCGGGGGCAACGGCGTCCCTCTGACCGGTGATGACGTCAAGGTGTCAGCGGTGCAGGGTTCCGCGTCGCACCGGACGGGCAGCACGAGGAAGTAGTTCGCGGTTGACGGCCACCCTGGCAGCGGAGGCGCGGATGGTGACGGCCGTGCGGGCCGCGGCTGCGCGGGCCGGGGAGCTGTGGAGCAGGGGGCGTGAGCTGGAGTTGCTGGAGCGCTCGATGGCGTTCGGGGCGCTGTTCCTGGTGACGTTGATGCCGCTGCTGGTGATCATCGCGGCGGCGGCGGTCACCCGCGGGGCGGGGCTGGCGCAGTGGATCGCCGAGGCGATGGGCCTGTCGGGGCAGGGCTCGGCGGCGGTGCGGGGGCTGTTCGCGACCAGCGGGCGCACGCTCAGCACGACGACGGCGGGCAGCGTCGCCGCGGTCGCGGTGTTCGGGATCTCGTTGATGGGCGCGGTCCAGGGCGCGTTCGAGCGGATGTGGGATCTGCCCCGCGGGCCGTGGAACAGCGCGGCCCGCCAGGCGGTGGCTCTGGCCGGGCTACTCGGCTACCTGCTCGCGGCGGCGTGGAGCGGCCGGCCGGCACGCCACACCTTGTTGCAGCCGGGGTTGCAGGTCACGGTCACCCTGGCGGGAGGCCTGCTGGTGTTCTGGTGGCTGGCCCGGCTCCTGCTGGCCTCCCGGATCCCCTGGCGGTCGCTGTTGCCGGGCGCGATGGCGACGGTGGTGGCGCTGGTGGGACTGAGGTTCTTCTCCGCCTGGGTGCTCGCCCCGCTGCTGGTCGCCAACGCCGTCTCCTACGGCACGATCGGCACCGTCCTGGTCGTGGTGTCCTGGCTGGTGGGCGTGGGCTACTGCATCTACGCGGGCGCCCTGCTCGGCCGTGTCCTGGCCCGCCCCGTATAGGAGCACAGCGGCGCACCGTGACCCGCAGCAGGCCGCTGCGTCCAGGACCGCGCCGGCCGCTGAATCGTCGGCGGCCGGCGCGGCATGCAGCCGCGTACAGGACTCAGGATGCGGTGGTCACGAGGTCGTCGTGGTGGGCGACCCCGGTCGCGACGGTGTGCTCGCGCAGCAACTGCTCGTCCTTGCCGGCGTCAGGTCCCTGGCGCACGACGAGGTAGTGGCCCTCGGTCAGGTGGCGGCTGTACTTGGGCACGTGGCGCTTGGCGATGAAGTGGCCCAGGACCGCGCCCAGGCCGCCGCCCGCGGTGGCTCCCTCGGCGGCGGACACCGCGCCCGCGGCGAGCGGGCCCAGCACGATCAGCGGCCCCACGCCGGGGATGAACAGCAGCGCCGCCCCGGTCAACACGCCGAACAGGCCGCCCACCCACGCCCCGGTCTTCGCTCCCGTCTTGGCGACGTCGCCGGTGGTCACGAAGCCGTGCACCTGGGTCTCACTGTGCAGGTCCTGGCCCACGATCGAGACCTGCCCCGCGGGGACGCCCTGGTCCAGCAGCGCCTTCACCGCGTTCTCCGCGTCCTGCACCGACTCGTACACACCCACCACCGCACCGGTCGCGCTCATGCTCTGTCCTTCCGCGTTCCGAATCGTGGCGGCGCTGCCGCCGGCCCAATGGTGCGTCTATCCCCGCCCGGCGCGGCTCATGTGCGCGGTCCGCCGAGGAGAGCAACGTGAAAGAGGTGCGGCAGCCGGGGCCCGCAGATGCTCTCGGCGCAGGGTGGCGTCCTGCGGCGCAGGGCGGTGACGGCATCTCAGCGGGATGAGACGGCGGTCGTGGCGGCATCGGGAAGCCGTTGGGGGTTGCCGTGCGCTCGCTCGGATGTTTCAGCGGGTGCGGCGGTGGCGTCCTGCGGCTGCGCCGCGTGCCGCGGTCAATGCGGCGGCCAGGACCAGCGGAAGCCAGGGAGCAGGATCAAAGGCGGCGGTCAGCGGGCTCTGCGTTTCTACCTGTGCAGGTGGCAGCTCGGTTCGGTGCCGGTCATGCGGGCCAGGTGCCGGTGAGGCGTTTGACGGTGGTGGCGCCGGCGCGGTCGACGGCGGCTTTGGCCAGGGCGAACACGGCACCCTGCAACGCGGCGGCGGCCAGGATCTCGGTCCAGGAGTGGTCCGGTTCGGTCGCCTTGGGCGGCTGCGCCTCGCCGGAGGCCGCGCGCCAAAGGCGCCGGGTCACCGTGCCCGCGGCGGCGCCGGCCGCGGCGCTGAGCAGCAGCCCGAAGGGTTTGTAGGCCAGCTTCACGCCATCCACGATTCGTTCCTCTTTCCGCGTCCGGGATAGGCGCGGGGCGGATGCCGCACCGGTGTCGGCCCTCGCCCCGTGTCCGTGAGAGTGCGTCGCTGGGGTCGCTACCAGCGGTACCAGCGCCCGCGGGATTCTCCTGCGCCGCGGAAGAAGAACCCGGCCACCCACAGCACCAGCACGACCAGCGCGACCCACCAAAGGATGTGCACGGCGAACCCGACGCCGCCCAGGATCAGGGCGAGCAGCAGCACCAACAGCAAGGGACCCATGACGTATCCCACCTCCTTGAGGCCGCGTGTTCCCCCTAACCGGCCGGGCATGCGGGCGGGGCGCGGGCCGGGGTAATCCGTTCAGAGACCGAGCCGGGCGCGTTGACCGCCTCGGCAGATGGCCGATCGGGGCCCCGCGTGAGCGGGCAGGCTGGAGTGGAAGTCCCGACGGTGGGTAGTCGCCGGGCGACGGTGGTGGACATCCTGGGCCCGAGGGGAGGACCGGCGTGCGAAGCGGACGCAACAGCGGAAGTCAGCAGCGCTTGCTGACCTTCCCGCCCTATAGCGAGGATCCGGTCGCCCTCGGGCTGGACTTCACCCGCAGCACCCTGGCCGAATGGCACCTGCTCGCCCCCTCCAGGCGGTCTCCGGACCTCGCCGACGACGTCCTGCTGGTGGCCGCGGAACTCCTGGCCAACGCATTCACCCACGGGCAGGGGCCGTGTGAGCTGTTTTTGGAACTTCGTCCCGGGCGTCTGCGAATCGAGGTCAGCGACCGCAATCCGTGGCCGCCGATTCGCCAAGAGCCACGCGCCGATCGACCGGGCGGTCACGGTCTGGCCGTCGTCGAGCACCTGGCCACCGGCTGGGGCACCGGCACCACGGACGACGGCAAAACGGTATGGGCCGACCTCGCCACCGATCCCACGTGAGACCGCCGTGCCGCGCCCTGGCGGTCTTCCTTGGCACCGGCGACGGACGGAGTCGACCTGCGACCGCTCGCACCCTACGGGGCGTCGCGGTGGTCGGGCTTTTCGTCGTCGGGCCAGGTGCGGGTGTCGTGGGGCGGTACGTAGGGTTCCTCGCCGCGGGGCAGGCCCCCTTCGGCGGCGCGTTCGCGGGCGAGTTCCGCGTCGAACTCCAGCCCGAGGAGGATGGCGAGGTTGGACAGCCACAGCCACACCAGGAACACGATCACGCCGGCCAGGGCGCCGTAGGTGCGGTTGTAGGAGCCGAAGTTCGCCACGTACGCGGAGAAGCCGCCGGAGAGCAACAGCCACAGCAGCACCGCGAGCCCACTGCCGGGGGAGACCCAGCGAAAGCCGCGACCGCGCACATTCGGGGCCGCCCAGTACAACAGGGCGATCATGAGCGACACCAGCACGACGAGCACCGGCCACTTCACGATCGACCACACCGTCACCACCGTGTGCCCGAGCCCCAGGAGGTCCCCGGCGCGCTGCGCGAGCGGACCGGTGAACACCACGATCACCGCGCTCGCGGTCAGCAGCGCCAGCATCAGCGCCGTCAGGCCGATCCGCAGCGGCAGGGTCTTCCACACCGGGCGGCCCTCGCGGATGTCGTAGACCGCGTTGCCCGCCCGGATGAACGCCGCGATGTATCCGGACGCCGACCACAGCGCGCCGGCCAGTGCGACCACGGCCACCACGCCGCCGGTGCGGCGGCTGGCCTGCAACTGCGTGACGGCTGTGCGCAGGATCTCGCGGACCGACCCCGGGGCGAGCTTTTCCACGTTGTCCAGGACCTCGTGGGTGGCCGAGGGGCCGACCAGGGCCAGGACGGACACCAGTACCAGCAGCGCCGGGAACAGGGCCAGCACGCCGTAGTACGTGAGCGCCGCGGCCCGGTCGGTCAGCTCGTCGTCCATGAACTCCCGGCCGGTGCCCTTCAGCACCGCGACCCAGCCCCGGCGCGGGACCTCGGTCGGCTCGTCCGGGCCGGCCTCACCGGCCCGCTCCGCGGCCCGGACCTCCCGGCCCTCGGCGACCTGGCCCTCGGCCTTGCGGTCCTCGGGGTGGTGTTTCTGAAACAGGCCCATGGCCCGCGCGTTCCCCGGCCCGCCTTGATCACGCACGGCCGGTCCGTGCCCGCCACTGGACGGGGCGGCGGAGATCCGCGCGGCGGGGTCCACCGCCGCGAGGGCGCCTTCAGCCCCGGTGGAGGCGTCGGTTCCGGGCGCGTCACTTCGGCGGGCGGGGAAGGCCGGCGAGGTCTGCGGCGAGGTGCTGGTGCAGCCGCTCCAGTACCGTTACTTGCCTGCGGGCGCGGGACTGGAGAGTTTCCAGATCGGTGCGGCCCACGAGGCGCGGGCCGGCCGCGGCGAGGGCCTGCCAGACCTGGAGCTTGCCCTGGACCCCGGCCAGCATGGCCTCGCACTCGATCAGCGGAGCCAGCGGCGAGCGCCGCAGCAGACGCCCGTTCGGCTTGAGGCGCCCGATGTACTCCGCGGCCATTCCCGCCACCGCATACCGGCGGGCGGCGCGCACGCCCAGCTCGGCCATGATGGCGAGCAGCGCTTCGCGGTCTTCTGCGATCTCGTGTGCGACCTGCCGCACGTCCGGCCTGGCGGACTCGTCGACGCTGTCCGCCAGTCGCCGGGCGAGTCGGACGCCCGCACTCGCGCCGGTCAGATGATCGTTGAGGTAGATCGACCACCAGCGGCGCGGTGGCGCGGGGAGGGGCTGCGCGGTCACAGGTGGCCGCGGTAGCCGCCGGTCTCGAAGCCGCGTTCTTCGATGAAGTGCTTGAAGCGCTTGAGGTCGCCCTTGACCTGCCGGTCCAGCATGCCCGTCATGTCGGCGGCCTTCTCGGTGATGCCCTCGGGCTGGAAGTCCATGGCGAGCATGACCCGGGTGTGCGTGGCGTCGATCGGCTGGAAGGACACCGTGCCGGTCTGCTTCACGTCGCCGCTGGTGGTGCGCCAGGTGACGTGGTCGTCCGGGACCTGGTCGACGATCTCGGTGTCGAACTCACGGGTGGCGCCGGCGACCTTCGTCCTCCAGTGGTTGTGCCGGTCGTCGATCTGCGTGATCTCCTCGACGCCGTCCATGAACTGCGGGAAGTCCTCGAACTGCGTCCACTGGTTGTACGCGGTGGTGACCGGTACGTCCACGTCGATCGACTCCTGGACCTTGCTCATCACTGTCCTCGCTCTCTTGTGGCTTCTTCGGCTCCTGCCCGCTTCCGCGCAGGGCATGAGGGCCTGCGACCGGCCGCCCTTCGTGCCACGCT
Organism: Streptacidiphilus neutrinimicus; assembly: GCF_000787815.1. Taxonomy (GTDB): domain Bacteria; phylum Actinomycetota; class Actinomycetes; order Streptomycetales; family Streptomycetaceae; genus Streptacidiphilus; species Streptacidiphilus neutrinimicus. The sequence goes on along the minus strand of NZ_BBPO01000116.1, from coordinate 5,100 downwards.
CCGGCACCCCCGGGCGCCCGGCCATACGGGCGGACCATCCGGTGGATCCTCAGCCAGCCGAAAGGGGACAGCGCCCGTCCAGGAACGGTCAGGAAGCCGGCGGCACGGGGCTGAGGCTCATGAGGGCGGTGGTCAGGTCGTCGTGCCGGGGGAACAGCCGGTCGGCGCCGGTGATCTCCAACACCCGGGCGGCCGGAGCACCGACGCCGCACAGGTGCACGGGCACGCCGGCGGGTTCGGCGCGCAGGCGCAAGGAGAGCAGCGCGTTCAGCGTGGCGGAGGAGAAGAACGTCACCTGGGCGAGGTCGACCACCACGGCGTGGAAGCGGGCCAGGGGGAGGTCCATCGCGGCGAACGCCTCGTGGGCGTCCGCGTCCAGATCCCCGGCCAGATGGAACACCAGCACGTCGTCGACCATGCCCGGCCGGCACGACGGCGGGACCCTGGAGAACTCACCGCCCATCAGGCCGCCGCCCCCTCGCCCGCCGGGACGACGGCCGCCGGCGCCGTCGGGGAAGCCGGCAGGCCGCGGGCCGCGACGGCGTCCTGAAGGGTGCACCACAGGTCGAACGCCCGCTCCCGCTCGAAGACCAGGCACGGGTCCGTGCGATGTTGCTCGGCGAGGGTGAGGTAGGCGTCGACGCCGGCGATCGCCTGCGACAGCCCGCGCGGCACAGGGCCGGCCTGCTCCAGCAACGCCACCAGCGCATTCAGGTCGTTCCGGGTCATCGCCCACCACCGCCTTCGCCTCAACGCCGGGACTCCGCGGCCGAAAGCCCGCGGCAAGGTGCCGCCCCACAAGAATCCCCCTCCACTCCGTACACGTCAACCGTGACACGACACTGCTGTCGTGCTTGAAGTGTCGTGATATCCCCGGCAAGCTTGGGGGATGAGCCAGGACCTCGACCCGCGCCCCTCCCAGTGGACGTTCCTGACCAACCACGCCCGCGTCCTGGTCCAGATCGCCCGCGACCCCGGCCTGCGCGTGCGCGACATCGCGGCCCGCTGCCTGCTCACCGAACGCGCCGTGCAGCGGATCATCGCCGACCTCGAACACGCCGGCTACCTCACCCACACCCGCACCGGCCGCACCAACCTCTACCGCATCCGCTCCGGCGCCCCACTGCGCCACCCCGCCGACGCCGGCCCCACCGTCGACGACCTCCTCGCCGCCCTCAACCGGCACGCCCCCGACGCCACCGCCGACTGACGCCCACGAGGCACCAGCTCTTCAGACCCTCGGAGGTGCCGAAGCGCGAGAGACGGTGTGCGTGACAGCGGGTGCCGTGGGGCAGCTACTGGTTTCCCCCAGGGCCAGCCGGATCTGCCAGACCTCCAGGCCGGTCGCGCGCTCCAGCTGGGCCATCGCGAGCCAGCCCCCGCGACGCCGAAGCGCCCGCCGGATCGCGGCCGCCCACACCTGCGGCGCCACTCCCGCGTCGTCCACCGGGTAAGAGCCCGGCGCAGCCGAGACGTCGTGGGCCAGCGCAGCGGTGCCGCAGCGCCCGCACAGGGGCCCCGCGGCCCGGGCACGCCATCGGGGGAACCGCCTGGCCGGCTTCCGTAGCAGGTCCACGACCTGCTCGATCCACACAGTCGCCACCCCCGGGCAACGAACCGTTCCATCCACGGGCACCGGCCGTCCACCGCACCCTCACGCCGCCACCACAGCCCCGCCACGGGCCGGCACCACGACTGCGCTCGTGCGAGCCCGTCGGCGCGCCGCCCACCAGCCCCACCCTCACACCCCTGCCACGGCCTAGGCTTCCCCCACCCGGCGGCGACCCCACCCCGACGTCCCGCCCGGTGAA
>NZ_BBPO01000116.1:2470-2995 GCF_000787815.1 Streptacidiphilus neutrinimicus | reverse complement strand
ACGCCGAGTCGTGCTCGACTTCGGCGCAACCGAGATCGGCCCCGCCGCCGTCGGCGCCGTCCTGCGCATCGACCACGACTGCCGCGCCCGCGACATCCCCTGCACGATCGTCGCCGAGGACCGCGCCCTGCTCACCCGCGCACTCGCCGACAACCTCGCCACGCCACACCAAGGCCCCGCCTTGGCCACGGACCTGGCCGCCGCGCTACGCCCCTGACGCCGGCCAGTGCCAGGAGGGCCGGGGCACCCGGGGCCGGTCCTGCGGGTGGGACGGCTCAGACCCCGCCAAGCCGAACCTCTGCGCTCCATCATTCTCGCGCGTGGCCGGCCCTCCGATCCGGGGGGCCGGCCACTCGCGGCAGTGCCTAGCCCGTGGGCAGGTCGTGAGTGTGAGTGCCGGTGACCAGGTAGACGATGCGTTTGGCGACCGAGACGGCATGGTCGGCGAAGCGCTCGTAGAAGCGCCCGGCGAGGGTGACATCGACGGCGTCCTCGACCCCGTGCTGCCACCGGTCGTCCATCAGG
>NZ_BBPO01000116.1:1380-2076 GCF_000787815.1 Streptacidiphilus neutrinimicus | reverse complement strand
TAGTTCCTTCGGGACGGCGTGGTCGGGGTAGCGGTGCCGCGCCAGTTTGGCCACGTGCAGGGCCAGGTCCCCGGAGCGCTCCAGTTCGGCGCTGATGCGCAGGGCGGTCACCACGGTGCGCAGGTCGGTGGCCACCGGCTGCTGGCGGGCGAGGACGGCGATGGCCCGTTCCTCCAGGTCGAGCTGCCACTGGTCGACCTGGGCGTCGGCGGCGATGACGGTCTCGGCGAGCTCCAGGTCCGCGTCCAGCAGGGCGGTGGTCGCGCGGCCGATCGCGGAGGCGGCCAGACGGGCCATCTGCTCCAAGCCGGCGGTGATCGCGTCGAGCTCCTCCCGGTACGCGTCACGCATCCCGCTCCCTCTCCTCCGCCTGGACGGTCTCCTCGTGGTTCAAGGGATACACCAGGGCCACCGAAACCCAGCGGCCCCGGACCGACCGGTCGGGCAACCGTTCAGCGGAGCCGACCGGATGGTCCCGGGCCGGGTCACCCCGGGATGCGGTAGAGGAGCATGCACCGTGGACAGACCTCAGGCAGGTCGTCGAGGCGGGTCAACGCCTGGGTTTCCGCCGCGGGCGCGATGAGCTGGCCGCACAGTGCTGCCGTCGTCCCCGTGGGCACCACGTGCCACGCTCGAACGTCCCGGTACTCGTACTCGGCCTTCAGTTCGTAGTCCACCGCCGCGCCGCCCTCGGCC
>NZ_BBPO01000116.1:0-1149 GCF_000787815.1 Streptacidiphilus neutrinimicus | reverse complement strand
GCCGATGCCCCTCGGGCACCGCTATGAGTCCATTCTGAGCCGCCTGGGCGCGAGGGCGCTCGGGCCGTCCGGCCCTCGTCGCGCAGGGCACACCACGGGGAGCTCATCTCATCACGCCCGGTTCGCAGGCATCCCTCCCTGCACGGACCGGGGGCGCCGACCCGCGACGACGCCCGCGGCGCCGTCTTCGGCACACTCGGCCTGCTCGCCTTCGCCCTCACCGGCTGGCAGCTCCTGCCCTGCACCTCCGCCTGGATCGCCCTGACCGCCGCGACCGCGGCCTGGGGCGTCGTTTCCGGGCTCGCGTACCTGGTCGCAAGAGCGTGCTTCTGCGTGAACTTGCTGACCGGCTCGGCCGGCGACGGCACCGGACCGGCCTCCCGTCCCGGGTAACGGAATTGGCCCGCCTCCTACCTTTGCGGCGGCCATCCTGGAGGCATGACGTCCGGCGACCTGGCCCTGGCACACGCGCGACCAGACGTCACGGCGAACTCCCGAGGGTTTAACTGGTCGGGGGCGCGTGGCCGCGACGGAGTCTGGCGGGTCAGCCCGTCCGTTCTACCCCAGACCCGGGGCCCGCACCGAAGATCTGCATTCTTGCGACGATCCGGTGCACGTGGACAGGGTGGCTCGGCACACTGGGCCGGTGACTTCCTGGCTGCATGGCTACCCGCTCCGGCTGTGGAGCCGGTTACACCGTGGATTCGACAGCACCGACCCGACCGCGAAGTGGAGCGCGCGGGTCCTGTGGGCGGTGCTGACCGCAGGGACCTGCGCGGTTCTGGGACGCACCGCGACGTCGGCATCCCACGCAGTGGGGGCCCCTGCTGGCCTGACTGCGTGGCTGGCGGTCTGATCCTGGTCGCTGTGTTCTCCACCGCGCTGATCGCGGTCCTTGCCGACCAACGCGGGCTGACGCGTCTGGCCCGGCTGCTCGCGCTCGTCACCGCGTACGTCCTGGCGGTGGGGCTGTCCTGGTCCTGAGCGACGCCCCAGGCGGTGACCGCCGCACGGTGGTCTGCCGCGCCCGGCCGTAGCCGCTGGACTGATGGGCCACCTCACTGCTCGGCTTCCCGGGGCAGAGCCCGACGGCCGCAGGGCCGGGCGTCGGTCGATCGACGGTGACCGTCGCGACGGGGGAGGGGCGGA
>NZ_BBPO01000117.1:10308-15354 GCF_000787815.1 Streptacidiphilus neutrinimicus | reverse complement strand
GCTCGTCGGCCAGCAGCACCCCGCAGGCCGATACGTCCAGCAGTTCCACACAGCGCTCGGACAGCTGCTGGAGGAAGTCGATCAGGTCGAAGCCATCGATCAGGGAGTCGGCGACCTCCACGAAGACCTTGGTCAGTTGCTGCTCGCGGGCCATGGCGATCAGTCCTTGTCTGAATCGGGCAACGGGGAGCCGTCGCCGTTGCCGTTGAGGTCCAGGCGCAGCCGCCGCGCGACCACGTTCCGGGAGACGTCGGTGAGGGGGCGGCCGCTGGAGTAGGCGTGCGCGCGCAGCCGCAGCAGGGCCTGGGGCAGGGACATCTTGAGCTGGACGCTGACCATGCCGGTGGCCTGGTGCACGACCGCGTGCAGCAGCGCGGCACCGTCCTGGCCCGGGACCCTGCCGCCCAGCGCACGCCCGGTCAGGGCATGGGCCAGGACCTGCGCGTCACCGACCTGCCCATCGGTCAGCGGTCCCGCCGTCCGACGCACCACTGCCAGCACGCCGACGCGGATCGCCCCGATCCCCATCGGGAAGCAGAACACCGCGCGGGCCCCCAGGCCGGCCGTCTCCGTTCCCAGCGTCGGCCAGCGCCCGGGCCGCACCAGCACCATCGCGCCGCCGCGCACAGCATCGGGGCCGGGGCCCTCGCCCAGAGTGAACTGCAGGTCCTCGAACTGGCCAGCAGCCTCGTCGGTGCACCACATCAGCTCCGCCCGCTCACTCTCCGTCGCCAGCGACACCGTCAGGCCGTCCACACCCAAGGTCGCCGCAGCCCGCGCAGCCACTTCCGCTGCGGCGTCGAACCCTTCGTCGCGCTGAAGCAGCCGCAGAACCTCGGCCATGCCGTCACTGATCACCAGTCGCCCCATTCCAGGTGCCCCCGGGGCACAGCCGCACGGGCGGCCCACTCGAAGGCTTCCCAGAGGAAAGAACGCGAGCCGTACCGCAGGCACCGAGTCGCCGCGAACAGGTCCGGCCCACGCCAGAAAAGAGGGCCGTCGCGATGCAGTTCTGGCTCCCCGAGCAGGGCGACCACCGGCGCACCATCGTCAGCGTCGGGCCAGCGCGCAGGCACCGCTTGGGCACCGCTCGGGCGGCAGGGCCGTCGAGGAAAGGGTGCCGGCTCTGTGGATGCGGCCCATCGCGACCTCTTCAAGCAGCGTCTACGTCGCGGCCAGGCCGGCACCGTTGCCGGACCCCGGCCATGCGGAACACACCCGCCGTCTTGCTCGGCCCGCTCCCGAGCTGCGTCAATCTTTCGCCCTGGCAATACCGGGTCGTATGTCAACAGCGTAGTCCGGATCAGCGGTGCCGCCCCCGGCCCGTTCCTGCGCTCGCATGCTTGGACGTGATGCGGTCCGAGCGTCAGCCAGCCAGCGCCGTGCAGCCGCCGTGGCGGGAACGGAGCTCTTGCATGGGATGACGGTAGAGAGGCTGGAGCGTCGCTGACGGTTCGTCGTGGTTCAGGGGAGCGCATGCGTGGTCTGATAGCGCTGGCCGCCCGGGGCGGGCGTGCCTCCTCTTGACCTCGCCCGGGCTCAGTCGGCTTCCTGTTCGGTGGGCTGGAGGTGGGTGGTCCATTTGTCTTCGATGCGAGCCAGGCGCCAGTAGGCGAGAGCGAAGATCCAGGTGGCGACGAACAGGCCGACGATCATGAAGCCGATGGTGTTGAGGTCGAGGCCGGTGACGGCGGTCCAGAAGGGGCCGGTCAGGTCGAGCTGGGACTGGAGGATGGACAGCAGTTCGACGGTGCCGATGATCAGGGCGACGGCGACCGAGAGGCCGGTGATGGTGAGGTTGTAGTAGACCTTGCGGACGGGCTTGGAGAAAGCCCAGCCGTAGGCGAAGTTCATGAAGGAGCCGTCGATGGCATCCAGCAGGCTCATGCCGGCGGCGAACAGGACCGGCAGGCAGAGGATCGCGTACCAGGGCAGGCCGGAGGCCGCGCCGGAGCCGGCCAGGACCAGGAGGGCGACCTCGGTGGCGGTGTCGAAGCCGAGGCCGAACAGGATGCCGACCGGGTACATCTGACCGGGCTTGGTGATGGACTTCATGAGCTTGCCGAAGACGCGGTTCATCAGGCCGCGGTTGGTGAGTTGCACTTCTAGGGCGGCCTCGTCGAACGCGCCTGACCGCATCTGGCGGAAGACCTTGAGGATGCCGGCCAGGATGACGATGTTGACGGCCGCGATGATGTAGAGGAAGGCGCCGGAGACGCCGGTGCCGATCAGCGAGGTGTAGTGGTGCAGGGCGGAGTTGTCGTCCTTGACCGGGCCGGCCAGGGCCTTGACGCCGAGGCTGAGCAGGAACGTGAGGGCGAATACGACGCTGGAGTGGCCGAGGGAGAACCAGAACCCGACCGAGAGCGGGCGCTGGCCGTCGTTCATGAGCTTGCGGGTGGTGTTGTCGATCGCGGAGATGTGGTCGGCGTCGAAGGCGTGGCGCATGCCGAGGGTGTAGGCGGTGATGCCGATGCCGATCCCGAAGGTCTTGGTGCCCAGGCTCAGGTGCTGCGGGGCCACGATCGCGACGAGGGTGAACCAGCCGATGATGTGGAGCGCGAGGATGAAGGCGGCCATAGCGCCCGCGCGGATCCATTCCTGACGGGACATCGATGTCCGGACGCGGGATCGGCGCGAACGCGAGGAAGCGCCTTCTGAGGCGGTGGGGGCGGAGGTCGTCATGGGCTCTGCTTCCTTGACGGGCAGGGAGAGGCGCGGCACAACCTGGACGCACAGTCACATTAGTTGCAATGTATGCGCAATAGGCGGCGTTGTCACGGTCCGGGTTCACCCAGACGCACGCAGTGAGGCCCAGGTGGCGCGGGTGGGAGGTTGCGGTCGCCGTTGAGGTGCACCGGTGTGCGGCCGGTGGGGCGAGCGCCCGCCTTGACCTACCGGGTCTTCAGGTCCGGGCCGCTCAGGAGGGCGCGTGCTCGGGGGGCGTCGAGGGGGTTGAAGTAGGGGTTGATAGCGAGGGTGGTGGTCAGTTCGGTGCGGGCGCCGGTGGTGTCGCCGAGCGCGAGCTGGATCAGGGCGCGGTGGTAGTGGAAGAGGGCGTTGCGGGTGCCCTGGGCCAGAGCTTGGTCCGATTCGGCCAGGGCCTGGCGGTCGAGGTGGTTGAGGTAGAGGGCCCAGGCGAGGGCGTCGTGGGTTTCGAGGAAGGGCCGGGTTTTCAGGCCGGCGCGTGCGACGGCCAGGGCTTGCTGGGGGTTGCCGTGGTCGGCTTCGAAGAGCGCGGCGTCGGAGTCGGGGGTGACGCCGTTGTCGGTGAAGAGCTGCTGCTCGGCCCGGAAGAGCTGGTACTGCTCGGTGGCCTGCGCGGTCCGGCCGAGGGATTGGTCAAGCTCGCCGAGTTGGAGCACGTATTCGGGTTGGGGGACGCGGGCGGTGGCCTGGGTGAGGTCGGTGATGGCGGCGTCGGTCTGGCCCAGGGCGGCCTCGGCCTGGGCTTTGGCCTGCAGCAGCGGGGTGTAGGTGGGGGCGACGGCGAGGCCTTGCCGGGCGTGGGCGAGGGCGGCGCTGGGGTCGCCGTTGTTGAAGGCGAGCTGGCCGAGGTAGTAGTAGGCGAAGGCCTGGTCGGTGGGGCTGCCGGAGTCCTGGAGCGCTCGTTGCATGTCGTGTCGGGCGGTGGCGATGTCGCCTCGCAGTTCCGCGACGTAGGAGGCGCGGGCCAGGGAGGGGGCGCCGGGCCGCAGGTCGACCATGCGCTGGACGGCGTCGGCGGCCTCGTCGTAGCGGCCGAGCTGGGTGTAGGCGTCGGCGAGAGTCCCGAACAGGGTGGAGTTGTAGGGGTTGACGGCGACGGCCTGGCGGGCCCACCCGAGTGCGGCGGTGAAGTGGTGCCGGGCGTTCTCGAGCGCGGCCATGCCGCCCTCGGCGGTGAAGTTGTCGGCCTTCTGCAGGGCGAGGGAACGCTGAAGGGCGGCTTCGGCTTTGGGGTAGTAGCTGGGGTCGGCCGTGTTCTTGGCCTGTTGGACGTATTCCAGCCCGAGGGCGGCGAGCGCCTGCGCATCGGTGGGTGTCTGCCGTAGCTGGGCTTGCAGGGATGCGATGTCGGCGGACAGCGGGTCGCCGGCGGCTGGGGCGGCGCCCTGGTCGAGCGAGGAAGCAGTCTCGCTGCCGGGGGACGCCTGCCAGGGGGCCAGGGCGAGTCCGCCGGCGAGGAACAGCCCGACCCCGAGGGCGATGGTCACGGCTGCGGACACCACGCCGCGGCGCAGGCGACGGGACTGTGGGTGGTGGTGCGTTGTCAATTCCCGCTCCGGGTTGATGGGGTCAGACGCGGTCGAGGAAGTGGAAGTGCCGCGGGTGGACGGGGGTGGGCAGTGCGGCGTAGACGACGAGGTTGTCCAGGTACTGGTGGGCCTGATGGTCGTACATGCCGCCGCAGGTGATCAGGCGCAGCGCCGGCGCCCCGGTTGCGGTGTAGACGTCCTGGTCGGGGATGGAGTTCTTGGGGTACTGGCGCAGGGCCTGGACGGTGAAGGCGATGCGGGTATGGTCGGCGCGGTCGATGGTGATGGTGTCGCCTGGGCGCAGCGCGGACAGGTTGTAGAAGGTGGCGGGGCCGGTGAGGGAGTCGATGTGGCCGACGATGATCGCCGCGCCCGGGTCGCCGGGGCGGGGGCCGTCGCTCCACCAGCCGACCTGGCCGGGATCCTGGGGGGCGGCGAGGTGGCCGTCCTGCTGGACCTGGAGGTCGACCAGAGCGCTGTCCAGGTGAATGCCCGGGATGCGGATCCGGACCGGCGCCGGTGCGGGCGCGGCGGCACCGGCGGCCGGAGACGGGACCTCAGTGACCGGCGCGGGCGGGAGGGTTCCGACGTCCACGGGGGCGACGGACCGGCTGGCCGGGGTGGTGAGGAGGATCAAGGCGCCGGTGATAGCCAGGGTGAGGCCGACCGCGACGGCGAGGGCGCCGGCCAGGCGCCAGGGCCGGGCGGGACGCAGGCCGCGGACGAGCAGTGCGGGCTGGACGCGCCGCGGCCGGCGGCCCTCCTGGGTGGAGGGCCGCCGGCCTGGTGTGGCGGGGGGTGTCACGCC
>NZ_BBPO01000117.1:0-9919 GCF_000787815.1 Streptacidiphilus neutrinimicus | reverse complement strand
GCGCGCCGCCGGCGCAGGGCCAGGAAACCGGCGGCCGCGAGCAGCGCGCCGCCGCCGAGCGCGGTGGCGGCCACGACCGGGGACCGGTCGCCGGCCAGCGCCATGCCGCCGAAGCCGGCCCCGATACCGCCGTCCGGCTGCGCGAACGCGGCCTGGTTGACCGCCGCGGTGTTGGGCAGCGCCACGTAGGGGAACGTGCCGCTGGGCTGGCGGTAGGGGGTGTTGACGCCGTCACCGGCGGCCAGCGCCGGCACGATCCTGCCGGTCTGCGCGGCGCCTTCCAGCGCCTGCAGCTCGATGTCGACCACGTCGTCGTTCAGGCGGCGCCCGTTGGGGTACCCGGCCAGGTCCGCACCCAGCACACCGAGGCGGTTCGGGTTCGAGGCGGGTGGCACGGCCATGTTCAGGCGCAGCTCCTCGGCTGGGGTGAACGCGCTCTTGCTGGCGTCCGCGTTCAGCATCTGGGAGTTGAGGTCCGCCTGGATCGGTCCGCAGGCCTTGCAGATCCCGGTCAGGAAGATCTCCACCAGGTCGTTGCGGGGACCGGCCGGGGCGGGGATGCCGTAGATCTTCTGGATCAGCTGCGGCACGATCGGGAACTTGACCTTGTCGACCACCGGGGTGACCGTGTGGTCCAGCTCTGGGGGCAGGGCGTTGAAGGCGTCCTTGTACTTCAGCGGCACGACGACCTCGTTGACCAGCGGGTTGCCCAGCCGGGAGACCTGGTGCCAGCCAGCTTCGCCGCCCTTGTCCTGGCTGGCGGTGCCTTCGCCGCCCTTGCTCTGGCTGGAGGCCACCTGCGCGCCCTGCCGGTCGGTGGTGGACCACACCCCGATCACCGGGTTACGGGTCGCGTCACCGTTCAGCGCGAGGTCCTTCTTGGGGACCTGCAGCACGATGGTGTTGACGTTGTAGCCGGCCAGGGTGTTGTGACCGGATTCCTTCAGGTTGCCGCCGTAGAGCAGGTCGAAGACCCGAAGGTCCAGGAAGAACGGGTCCGACGCCTGCCCGGCGAACGTCCTGCCGCCGCCCGGCAGGGACACCAGGGCCTGCTGGCGCAGCGAGGCGTAGTTCGGCATGGACGCCTTGCCGACATTGGACGGTGCCGCGGGCGCGTCCTTGACCAGTGTCTTCTTGCTGCCGTCGGCGTAGGTGGCGGTCAGGGTGTAGGTCTGACGGAAGTTCAGCGTCGGGTCGCTGAGGTTGTTCACGACCCCGGTGTTGTACAGGAACTGGCCGGCGTCGTCGCGGATGTGGTCGCTGAAGGTCCAGGTATAGGTGATGTCGGGCTTGCCGGTGCCCTTGCTGTCGATCTTGATGTTGTACTGGGCGTCGTTCGCGAACGGGTAGAAGTTCGGGCCGCCGTTTGGCTCCTCGAACGGGATCCAGTCAGACACCAAGGTGACCATGTCCGGGTTGTCCGGGCTGGTGAAGGCGTAGACGTCGGTGTTGTCGGCTTTCGGGTCGCCCGCGATCAGGGGGGCCTCGCGGTGGCTGGAGGCGGAGCTGACGCCGGGCGCGAGACCCGCGATGGAGGCGGCCGACACCAGGGCGACCGCCCCCAGGGCCGCCAGGGCGCGTTCGGGCGTGCGCGCCGAGAAACCAAGGCGCGGCAAGCGAAGGTGACGCATGGTCCATCCGTTTCCGATAGGTAGGTGAGCGCTTGCGGCCCCACTCGGACGACGCCTTCACTGATACGCACGTCGGCGACCTGACGGTGCGTTCGAAGTACGGCTTTAAGCAATTTCTAATCCACCCGAACATGGATATATCTGCCAGGCCGGTGGGCCGATCGGAGTCGCCGTGCTCGTCAGATGACCCGGACGGGCGACCAGCAGCCGCCACTCGGGCGTGCACCCGCGGCTCCCCGGGGGGGGGGAACCGCGACGCGTCCGACCGGGTGGCCCGGCTGATCCAGGCGAGTGACCGCGCGCGCCACCCCGGCGCGCGGGCCGAGGCGTCACGCCCGGTGCGCGCATGGTCGTGGTGGACGCCCGCTGACGCCGCTGCGCTCTGCGCCGATGCGCCTCCCGGGACCTGGGCCGGGCGCTCGCCAACCACCATCACGGAGGCATGCGATGACTTCGCGCCATCTGGCCCGCCGGGCCGCTGTCCTGGCCTGCGCTGTCGTGTGGCTCTACGGCGCGACCGCGCCCCGGGCCGAGGCGCACCCGCTCGGCAACTTCTCGATCAACCACTACACCGGCTTGCTCGTGCACCCCGACCACGTCGACGTACTGGCGGTCACGGACACCGCGGAGATCCCCACCCTGCAGCAGACATCCGCCGTCGACACCGACCACGACGGCACCGAGAGCCCTACCGAACGGGCCGCCTGGGCCCGCGCCCGCTGCGCGGAGACATCCGGGAAGCTCACCGTCACCACCCCCACGCCGCTGACCTTCACCGTGACCGCGTCCTCGTTCGTCTACCAGCCCGGAGCGGCGGGCCTGCGCACCAGTCGCCTCGAATGCCGCCTGCGGGCGCCGCTGAATCTGGCAGCAGGCCCGCTCACCTTCCACGTCGACACCGGTGCGGACAGCACCCGGGTCGGCTGGAACGAGATCACCGCCCAAGGTGCAGGCACCCACCTGCAGGACTCCACCGCCCCGCAGTCCTCCCCCTCCGACGAACTGCGCCACTACCCGCGCGACCTGCTCTCCACCCCCATGGGCGACACCCGCGCCCAGTTCACCGTCATCCCCGGCCAAGGGACGTCAACAACCAGCGGCAACACCCCCGACACCGGGTTGGCGGGCGGCCTCACCGCCGGCCTCGAAGGCCTCTACCGGCAGCTGACCGGCCTCGCCGCCACCCGGCACCTCACCGTCTGGATCGGATTCCTCGCCGTCCTGCTGTCCCTGATCCTCGGGGCCGGCCACGCCCTGCTGCCCGGCCACGGCAAGACCGTGATGGCCGCCTACCTCGCCGGCAAACGCGGCCGCGCCCGCGACGCGGTGACCGTGGGAGCCACCGTCACCCTCACTCACACCGCGGGGGTCCTGGTCATCGGACTGTCCCTGGCCACCTTCTCCTCCCTCGCGGGGGACACCGTGCTCAACTGGCTCGGCGTCGCCAGCGGCGCGCTCGTGGCCATCGTCGGCGCCAAACTCCTCACCGATGCCCTGCGCCGCATTCGAGGCACCACACACCCGGGCCAAGCCCCCTCACCGACCGCCACGCCAGCCGTGCCCGCCCTCATCGGCGCCACCGAACCGAGCGCCGGCAGCCACAGCGACAGCCCGCACAACGACGACGCCCACGGCCACGGCCATCACGACGAACCCGGTCACCACCACCACGACCACCACGGGTCAGGCGCCCACACGCACCAACATCCCCATCGCCACGGGCCGTTCGGACACCACCACGCCCACGACCCGGCCGCCCCCGCGCAGCCGTTCACCACCCGCGGCCTGATCGGCCTGGGCGTCGCCGGCGGCCTGGTCCCCAGCCCCTCCGCCCTGGTCGTGCTCCTGGGAGCCGTCGCCCTGGGCCGCACCGCCTTCGGCGCGACCCTCGTGGTGGCCTACGGCCTGGGCATGGCAGCGACCCTCACCGCGGTCGGCCTGCTCCTGGTACGCCTCGGAGACCGACTGGGCGCCATCAGCGACCGCCCGGCCTTCGCTGTGCTGCGCCGCATCGCACCCCACACCGCCACCCTGACCGCCGCCCTGGTCCTCATCGTCGGGCTCGGCCTGATGATCCGAAGCCTGGCACCGGCCCTGTGACCCCGGAAAGGCCCCGCACATGATCCTCCCCTACGCTCTCCCCCGCGCCGCCGCCCTTCTGGCCGCGGCAGCGCTACTGAGCGGCTGCACCGCGACCGAAGGCGCGCTGAACGCCCAACCGGACACACCGTCGCCCACCTGCCTGGTCCACCAGAGCAAGGATCCGGCGACCCGCTACACCGCGGGCACCAGCGCCGACACCCTCTCCATCCTGGAGCTGATGCGCTACTACACCGCCAACGGCACCAAGCCGTTCTGCGACGGAAAACCTGCCACCGCGACCGACCACCGCTGGATGGACCTCTACACGCGCCTCGGCGGAGACCGGACCCACATCTCGCATGAGGTTGCCGGTCGGGAGGAGCCGTTTTCTCCCTCTCCTCCCCTGTCTGGTTCGCTACGGGGTGGTCGGTGATGCGGGCCGGACGCCGGCCCCCTTCACCGCCGCGGCCGCGCCTTCCACCACACCCGGCAACCGGCGGACTCGACCTCGACCGCCCGGCTTCCTGCAGCTGTGACCTGTGGTCCCAGTCCGCACCGGCGAGGTGGCACACAACGGGCACCCACGCCGCAACAGGAATGGTGCGCACGACGGGGCCCCTCCCGAACCTGGCTGCCGTGATCCCGGTGGGGCTGTCGCAGGACTGCGGTCCGGCGCTGCGCGGTCCCAAGCCCATGAGTCTGTTTCTTCGTGCCGTGTGCGCGCTGGCCTTCGCAGGTCGGCAGGCGCACGCCGAGAAGTACAAGGCCATCCCGCCCACCACGGACTCACAGCATCGCGCCGAGAGACAGCCGCCCGAGCCCAGCGCGACGATCTGGCCGCCCAACGCGACACCGCCCGAGCCCACAACGCGCAGGCGCGAGGCGACAACCCTCCCAATGTCGGCACCGAGCCGGTCGACCCGGCGCGCGGCCCGCTGGTCGGCGGCCTAGCGTCGAAGTATGACCGTCACCAGCACAGTCGAGGTCGACTTCCCTGAGGAACTCGATCAGGAGCAGGTTGCCCATCTCAACCACTGCCTCGACGTCTACCGGCCTGACCCCGGCGTCACGAGCATCGGTCTGATCACGCTCGGCGGGCCGCCGACCCGCACGGTCCAGTTCGTCTGCCAGGGCGACCGGTCGACCCAGGCCGACATGGACAGCCTCGCTATGGTGATCGTGACGGACACGCTGGAGGACGCCGGCTTCAACCCGGGCACCCTGCGCATCCACACGGTCTGATCCGACACCGCGCGCTTCAGGCCGCCTGGCGACGGGGCGACGGCAGGACACGTCGCCGCTGCCCCGGACCGGCGGTGAGCCGGTCCCACTCCGGATCGGGGCGCCCCGGCACCGTCCGGCCGAGCGACTCCCACTGCGCCACCGTCTGCTCGTACAGCGGCGTCTCGCCCGACCGCACGGCCTGTGAAGGCACGCGGTCCCGATCCCGGTGGGGTCACGCCACCAACAACGAGACCGGCCCCGGCGGGTGCCGCGGCGTGCGCCCGCCCGGCCACCGGGCGCACGCGCCTTCACGCACCCCCGCAGACCCGTTTCGGCCCGCGCCCCACTGGCCAGAGATGCTCTATGTCCGGTGGGACTCCGGCACAAGCCGAACCGGACGGTGGAGCCCCCAGGCGTCCGTCCCCCCCCGGTGCCCGGGGGCTCCACTACCCCCACACATCGGGTCCTGCACCCTGCCACTCGACCAGGCCCAAGTCGTCGATGGCGTCCACGTCCAGGCCGGCGCGGCGGCAGAACTCCGCGACGTCCTTAAGGCTGTACGCCTTTCCGACATGTTCGCCCAGGATGTCCACCCGCCGGTACGGGCCGGTCATCGCGTCGGTCTGAACCGGGTGGACGACGACGTGCGCGTGATGGTCCGGCTCGGCGGGGGACAGCTCATCGCTCATCCCTCCAAGCTGCCCCAGCGCGATCCGGGCGGCATCCCCGCGCACCCCGGCCAGCGACGATGGGTGACCCACCCGATCGGACGCCACGACGCGCGGCCCCCTCCGGCCGCTGCTGAGCTGGGACGCACCCAACCAAGACAAGACAGGGAGCGCACCATGCCGGAGAACAACACCACACCGCAGAACCCTGACGCCGACGACACCCTCGACCTGTCCCACGAACTCCACGCCCCGCAGGACTTCCCGCCGCTCACCGACGAGGAGTTCGACGAGCTCGTCAACGCACAGCCCGACGAATGGCCGTAGGCCAGCAGCTTCCCGCGCGGCCCCCGGCTGCGATCGGGAACCAGTGCCGGGGAAGACCGGGCAGCTGACCGTGCCGGCCGCCATCAGCGGGCACCCCAGACACGGCGGACTCGACCTCGACCGCGAACCCCAAAGTTGCCCGCCCCTTGCTCTCGCTGGTGCCAAGTGGTGCCAGAAGTTCCGCGCAAATCCCCCACGTGCTCGCGGCCGTCGGACTCACGGTGGCGACCGTCGGCAGCCACGCACTGGCTCCACCTCTACGACAGCCTCGGGGCCGTCGCACTGCTCGGGTCCGTCCTCACTCGGATGCGCTCCGCGGGACATGGGCCAGCACGAGCGTCGGGCCGGCCGCTCCGGCCTGGAAGGTTGCCGTTTCTGCGTGGGAGTGCTCCGCGCGGGGGTGCTCAGCGGTGAACAGTGCCAGCAGGTCGTCGATCGTGATGTGGGCTTCGGCGGGGTGCCGCAGGGTTCCGCCGGGGATGAGGCAGTACCGGTTCGCGCGGCCGGCGCGGGTGTGGGTGAGGTAGCCGGCCTGCTCCAGTTCGGAGATGATCCGCTGGGCGGTGCGTTCGGTGATCAGGCAGTGGGCGGCGATGTCGCGGACCGAGATGGCAGGGTCGCGGGCGATCCGGACCAGGACACGGGTGTGGCTGGTGAGGAACGTCCAGCTCGCGCGTCGGGTCGCCATGGCCCGCGCCTTCCCCGGCCGCGTCGGGCTCTCACCTGCCCAACCGGCGCGGGGAGCATGTCCTTCGGGCGCCGGATGCGAGCGGCCGCACCCCGGCTGAACGATCCCGGCTGCGGCTCCGGTCGATCTCCCGCGCGAAAGAGCGCGCGGGCGCACAGCCGGTGGAGCGTTTGGTCGTCACGGCAGATGGTGAGGCTTGTGGTGTTCCCGGTGGGAGCCGGGCACGCCGGCTCGCGTCACCCGCCACCGGAGGGCAGCGGGGTTTCGGCCTCTATCCGCCTGACCGTCCGGTCGGGGCCCCGCTCTGATCGTCCCGCACGCCGCGCCGGACCAGGCACCGCAGGCACACCTCGTCGTGGTGCAGCACGCGGACGTCGCCGATCGGGCGTGTCTGGGCGGCGGGCGCGAGGAAGCGCCCGCACAGCGCGGTGCTGGCACCGGCCGGGACCACGTGCCACAGCAGCACCGTCCGCCACTCGTACTCGGCCTTCAGCTCGAACGGCTCGCCGGACACGGGCGCGGCTCAGCGTTGCGGCGTGCGTCCGGAGCGCTGCCAGCGCCACCCGGCGTAGAGCAGGTCGAGGACGAGGATCACGGCGCCGATGACCAGGAGGTGGAGCAGGCCGTGGGCGACGGCGCCGATGATGCCGAGCGCGACCGCGACGATGATCAGCAGCAGGAACAGGACCATCGCGCACCTCCTCGGTGGTGGGGTCAGCGGCGGGCGAGTTGCCGTTCGCCCTGGGTGCCGGGCTGGTAGGGCAGGCCGTAGTGCCGGAAGACCGCTTCCTCGTCGCCGGCGGGGAGGACGTCGTCGGTGCCGATCGCGGGGCAGTCTTTGACGAGCGCTTTGGCGTGGGCGACCTTGAGGTAGTCGGGTCCCGCGATCGCGCCGTCCAGGGGGACGAAGACCAGCCGGTGACGGGTGGGCAGGCCCACCTGGACCGTCGCCATGGCCGGCTCGTCGGTGCTGGTGTCCACGTAGACGGCCTCCAGCACGCCGATCTTCTTCCCGCCGCAGTCGACAACGTCACGGGTACGCCACTCACGGATGTCCGCCAACCCGATCACGCGGGGCCCCTTTCAGGTCCGGCCTGCGCGGCCTGTCGCTTCCAGTCTGCCCCCCTTGCCCCGGTCGCGGCGGCGCAGTGCCACAGCGCCGGCCCCGGCGGCGAGGAGTGAGGTGGTGGCGGGGTCCGGCCCGGTCCTGGCGCAGCCCGGAGGTTCTCCGGCCGGAGCCAGGGCCGAGGTACCGCTGGTCATGTTGTGACGAGGAAGATGGCCGCGTAGTGGGAGGGTGAGGGCGGCGATGGTGAGGGCGTGGAAGACCTCGTGGAAGCCGAACCAGCGCGGTGAGGGGTCGGGGCGTTTGAGTGCGTACACGACGGCGCCCGTTGTGTAGAGCAGGCCGCCGACGATGATGAGTGCGATGACCGCGATGCCGCCGGTGCGCGCGAAGGCGGGCAGGTAGAAGACCGCGGCCCAGCCCAGAGCGAGGTAGCACACGGTGTAGAGCCAGCGCGGTGCCTTGATCCACCAGACGCGGAACGCGATGCCGGCGGCGGCCCCGCCCCACACCAGGGACAGCAGCACCAGTCGCCGGCCCGCGGGCACCAGCACCGCCAGGGGCGTGTACGTGCCGGCGGTGATCAGGAAGATGTTCGCGTGGTCCAGCCGCCGCAGGACAGCTTCCGCGCGCGGACCCCAGGTTCCGCAGTGGTAGACCCCGCTGGTGCCCAGCAGCAGGCAGGCCGACAGCGCGTACACCGAGCAGGCCGCTGCCGCCGCGAGGCGTGCGAGGGCGACCAGGACGATGCCGCCGGCCAGCGAGAGAGGGAACATCGCGGTGTGCAGCCAGCCGCGCATCCTCGGCTTCGGCGCAGCCGCCGCGCACGGCGCCCCGCCTTCCGGCCGGGCGGTCAGCCGACCGGTCGTGGCGGGTGAATCGACCACCTGGATACGGAGGGCGTCGGGCGTGGTGCTGGAGCGGCCATGGGGCTCGCGTCCGCATACCGGCGGCCGGCCGTCTTCAGCGATCACACGCCCATGTTAGGGATTCGACGACGAGAGAGGGCGGCACCGGCCCGGGTCTGCGAATTCCCTTGGGGGCTGAAGGGATCGGAGCGGCTCGTGGTGTTCAGCATCGCCCGCGACGCGGACGCGGACGCGGTCGTCATCGTCACCGTCCACGGTCCCCTGGCCGTGGACGACCGGCCCGTGCTGTGCGGCGCCGTCGACGACCAACTGCGCCACCGCGCCTCCCGCATCGTGGTCGCCCTCGCCCCCGCCCGGGTGAGCGTGTGACCGCCTTCCGTCACAGCGCGGTTCCCGCGAGTTGGGGCTGTCCGGGCACACTCCGCGCCGCGCGGGTAGCGCGCGGCGCGGGCCGGGAACGGATGCCCGCCGAGCCGCCCACACAAAGGGCCTGGCCACCAGAAGCAAGGGAGCACACCGCAATGGCACACGGCGGGAACGTCATCGAGGAGCTGAAGGCCGACCACCGCGAGGTGGAGGAGATGTTCAACCAGATCAACGCACTGCCGCCGGGCGACCCCCAGCGCCGCCGGATCGCGGACGACTTCACCATCGAACTGGTCCGCCACTCGGTCGCCGAGGAGATGTACCTCTACCCCGCGGTACGCGAGCGCGTCACCGGTGGGGCGGCGATGGCTGACAAGGAGCTCGACGACCACGCCACGGTCGAGGAACTCCTGAAGGAACTGGAGGGCATGGACGCGGACCACTCAGGCTTCGACACACTGGTGGCCCGCGTGATCAGCGAGGTCGCCGCCCACGTCGCCGACGAGGAAGCACGGCTGTTCCCGGCCCTGGCTACCGCCTGCACCCCGGCCGAACTGGACGAACTCGGCGACAAGATCCGCTCCGCCAAGGCCAAGGCGCCCACCCGACCCCACCCGGCCGCCCCCGACCCCCCCGCCGATGAACAAGCTCGTCGCCCCCGGCACCGGGCTGGTCGATCGGGCCCGCGACCTGCTCTCCGGCCGCGGCCGCTCCTAACCCCAGCCCCGGCCCGCGCCCGACTGGTCCCCCGGCGCCCGAGCACCGCCAGGGGACCAGCCGGGTTTCGCTGCTGGGCTGCCCACGTGTCTGCCCGGAATTCGGCCGCCCCGGGGCCAGGATGGGGTCATGAGCACCCCCGACGAGCGTGACAACGACCAGGTCGACGACGAGGAACGGGAGCGGTCCGCAGAGCAGCGGAACATCACAGCACCCACCCCGAAGGACGTCCGCGCCAAAGGCGACGACGAGGACGCGAACGAGCCTCCATCAACCGACGG
>NZ_BBPO01000118.1:12278-15289 GCF_000787815.1 Streptacidiphilus neutrinimicus | reverse complement strand
CCGCATGAGCGGTCACGGCGCGGGCCGACCGGGCGGCGGCCGGCTGCTGGTCGTCGGGGACCTGGCGACCGACGTCGTCGCCGTGCACGACCGGCCGCTCGCGCCGGCCACCGACACCGCCGCCCACGTCGTGCTCCGCCCCGGCGGCGCGGCCGCCAACGTCGCCGCGTGGGCCGCCGCCCACGGAGCGGAGGCCACGCTGCTCGCCCGCGTCGGCGCGGCGACCGCCGAGCAGCACCGCATGGAGCTGCGGAGCGCCGGAGTCCGGCCGGTCCTGCGCGAGGACTTGGACCGGCCCACCGCGACCGTCGTCTGCCTGGTCGACGCGACGGGCGAGCGCACCATGCTCAACGACCGCGGCGCGGGCGCGGCGCTCGGCCCCGCCGACTGGGACGAGAGCCTGCTGGACGACGCGGCCCGGGTCCACCTCTCCGGCTACCTGCTCTTCTCCGCGCCCGGCCGCGACCTCGCCGCGCTCATCCGCACCCGCTGCCGCGCCCGCTCCATCCCGGTCAGCGTCGACCCGGCCTCCGCCGGGCCGCTGGCACGGCTCGGCCCGCAGACCTTCCTCGACCTGGTGCACGGCGTGGACCTGCTCCTCCCCAACCAGGACGAGGCCCGCCTGCTCGGCGGCCTGCGCGACCCCGAGCAGGCGGCCCTGCGCCTCGCGGTGACCACCGGCGCCCTGGTCGTGGTCAAGCGCGGCCCGGACGGCGTGGTCCTGTGCCGCCCCAACGGCGCGGTCCTCGGACGCCTCCCCACGCCCGAGGCGAAGGTCGTGGACACCACCGGCGCGGGCGACGCCTTCGCCGGAACCTTCCTCGCCGCCCTCCTCACCGGCGCGTCCCCCCTCACCGCCGCCCAAGCCGGCTGCACCGCCGCCGCCCACTGCGTCACCCACCCGGGAGCACGGCCCGCCTGAGCACCTTGGCCCCGGCGGGCGCGATGCGTCAGCGGTAGACGCGGATGCTGGAGACCTCGCTGGTGATGGGGGTCAGGGCGACCGGCGTGCGGCCGTCCTGGGAGGAGACGCTGAGGTTGACGACCAGGTAGGCGCGCCAGTCGGAGGGGACGCCCTGGTGGTCGCTGAAGACGGCGCGCATGTGCGTGAGCGAGCCGCCGAGGTACCAGGTGACGCTCCGCGTCCCGAACCGCGCGCCGACGTAGACCCACTTGCCGAAGCCCAGGAGGCCGCTGCGGACCCACGCGTACGCGTGGCCGCCCACGTGGTTGACCAGCTCCGCGAGGTCGGGGGTCTCGCCGTGCCACTCCAGGATGTCGACCTCGTTGTCGCCGTCCTTCCAGGTCCACACCCCGGGCCAGGCGCCGTGGCCGCCCCCGCCGTCGCGGTCAGGCAAGCGGAGGCGGACCACCACGTAGTCGCCGGGCCGCACGGCGAAGCCGTTGCCCCCGCGGGAGCCGTCGCCCCAGGGCTCGGTCGTGAGCAGGCCCGCGGCCCACGTCCCCGCGGGCCTGCGGGTCGCGGGGGTGGCGCGGAACTGGACCCCGCCTCCCTGGACGAGGGTCACCGCGCCGGGCGTGACCCTGTCGAGCTTCCAGTCCTCGTGATTGGTCCGCCCATTCGGGTACGCGGACGAGTAGGTGGACCACGTGGCGCCCGGCCTGCCCCAGTCCTGCGTCGTGAAGTAGTCGCTGAAGACCAGCTTCGCGCGCGGTCCCGGCACCGACGGGGAGGCGGTCGCGGTCTGCGGAGGCGCCGTCAGGGCCACGGGCAGGAACAGCGCGCAGGCGCCGAGGCCCACCGCGAGTCGACGGCGTATCCGGCGGTGTATCCGGTGGCGACGCACAGGCGTGTTCCCCCTCGGGACGACGGAGCGCGACGGCTCCTGCCCATGACCGTCACTCCGCCAGGAGACCCTCCTCCCGGCCCCGCTGCACGCCTCGTTGCGCCGTTCGGAAACCGGTGTGACCGAGAGTCACCAGATGTCGGTCACCGGCGCGCGCTGTGCGCTCTCGCCGAGCGGCTGGAGGCCGTAGGCGGCCTCCAGGGTGCGCAACAGCCGGTAGTGGTCCACAAGTTCGCCGTACCGGCCAGGCTTCACACCCGCCCCGACGATCAGCGTCGGGATGTGGTTGCCCGGGCCGTTGTCGTCCTCGTCCCAGGTGACGACGAGCAGGCTGTCGTGGGCGCGCGCCCACGACGCGTAGCCGGAGAGGTTGGCCCGCAGCCAGTCGTCGCCCTGGCGGACGGTGCCGTCGTGCATGTCGTGCTGGACGTTCGGCACGACGAACGACAGCGTGGGCAGCCCGGCGTAGCCCGCGTCGTTCGTCGGGAACGCGGCGAAGGTGCGGTTGTCGGCGGCGGGGACGGCCGGGAAGTTCACCCACGGGTTGTGCCGGCGCGCGTAGTCGCCGCTGGTGCAGCCCGTGAAGCCGGTCTGCGGCATCGACTCGGAGTACCCCGCGAAGCCGAGCCCCGCGCCCAGCAGCTCGGAGCCGAGGGAGGGGCCGGTGAAGATGTGCGGGCAGGAGTCGTCGGTGAGGCCCTGCGTCGAGCCGGAGAAGAGCGCGAGGTAGTTCGGCTCGCTCGGGTGCGCCACGGCGTAGGAGGAGGTGAAGGAGGCCCCCTGGGCGGCCAGCGCGTTGATGTACGGCGCGTCCGGGCTGCCGATGACCTCGTCGTAGGCGTGGTTCTCCTCCATGACGACCACGACGTGCGCGGGCCTCGGCACGGCGGCGGCCGCGACGGAGCCGCTCTGCGCCGCCAGCGACGAGGACACCCCGGCCGGCTCCGCGGGCCCTCCCGACGAGCACGCGCTGACCGCCGCCAGCGCGGCGGCGGCCAGCGACGCGGCAAGCGTGAGGCGAATGCGCATTCCCCCATCCTCCCGCAGGTCCCCCCGATGTCGCTCGACGCCCGCCCGCCCTGGCGCGCCGCGCCGGCCCGCTCACGCGCTTGCGCGGAGGCACGGGATGCCTCGTGGCTGGGGCATGCCCGGCCCGGCGGCGGCTGCCCACGGACGCGAGAACCGCCCGACCTGGGCCGTAGC
>NZ_BBPO01000118.1:5348-12004 GCF_000787815.1 Streptacidiphilus neutrinimicus | reverse complement strand
CCCCCCCCGCCGATGCGTGACCCGCTCGACCTGGGTGGGGCCGTCTGTGAGCCCGCCCGGACGGGCCCGGCCCCGCCGCAGCGCCGCCCGCCGGTGGGTGACCCGCTCGACCTGGGCGGGGCCGTCCGTGAGCCCGCCCGGACGGGCCCGGCCCCGCAGGGCCGTGCGGGCGTGGCCTGGACGGTTGAGGAGCGTCGCCGACTCGGGCTGTTCGGGGTGCGCGGCGCGCGCTCCGTGGGTGGGCGGGAGACGGGCCAAGCGGCGTGTCCTGCCCGGTGTGCTCGGCTCGCGCGCGCTTTTGCGCTCGCGCTCGCGCTACGGGCGGAGGCGGCGGCTGGAGGCGAGGAGCTCGGGGACGGTGGCCAGTTTGACGCGGGGGCGGCCCGTGGACGCGCCGCGGGCGCGTTCCGCGCGGTCCACGGCGCGCCATTGGCGCAGGCCGAGGGAGTCGGGCCGGCGTCGGCGGACCAGGCCGGCGAAGTCCTGGATGCGGCGGGCGGGTGTGGGCAGCAGCCCGGCGGCCGCGTCGTCGAGCAGCGCGTCGACGGTCTCCCGCGCGCAGTCGCGGTTCGCGCCGATGCCGCCGGACGGGCCGCGCTTGGCCCAGCCCACCACGTAGGTCGCGGGCCGCGGGCGACCCGTCGCCGGGTCGATGACCCGACCGGCCGCGTGCGGGATCGCGCCGGCGGCCTCGTCGAACGGGAGGCCCTGGACGGGCACCCCCCGGTAGCCGATCGAGCGCACGACCAGGCCCGCCGCGACGGTCGACTCGCGGCCGTCGGGCTCGGCGACGCGCAGCCCCTCGATCCGCGCGTCGCCGAGCAGCTCCAGGGGTGTGACGCCGAAGCGCAGCACGATCCGCCGCCGACCGGCCGGAGGCGCGGCCGCCCAGTCGACCGGCTCCACGGGCAGCCCGGCCAGCAGCGCCGCCTTCGAGCCCGCCTTCGAGCCTGCCGTCGCGGCCGTCGCGGCCGTCGCAGCCGTCGCGGCCGTCGCCGCCGCGATCGCCTCGCGCACGCCCGGCTCGTCCGCGACCACGAGGTCCACGCCCGCCAGGTGCGTCAGCGCGAGGAACTCGGGCCGCGTCCACGCGGCGTGCTCGGGGCCGCGGCGGGCGAGCAGGACGACCTCGCGCACCCGGCTGTCGCGCAGCGCGGCCAGCGCGTGGTCGGCGATGTCGGTGCGGCCGAGCTCGTCCGGGTCGGTGAGCAGGATCCGCGCGATGTCGACGGCGACGTTGCCGTTGCCGACCACGACGACGCGCTCCGCGGAGAGGTCGACGGCGTCGGCCGGGACGGCCGGATGCGCGTTGTACCAGCCGACGAGCGTCGTCGCGGGCAGGCTGCCGGGCAGGTCCTCGCCGGGCAGCCCGAGCCTGCGGTCGCCCGCCGCGCCCACGGCGTAGACGACGGCGTGGTGATAGGCGGTCAGGTCCTCGTGGGTGAGGTCCTCGCCGACCGTGACGCCCAGGTGCATGCGGAGCGCGGGGTGCTGGAAGGTCGTGGCGAAGGACTCGCCGATGCGCTTGGTGGACTGGTGGTCCGGCGCCACGCCGTGGCGCAGCAGGCCGCCCGCGACGGGCAGGCGGTCGATCATCGTGACGCGTGCGCCGGTGGTGCGCAGCAGCAGCTGCGCGGTGTACCCGGCGGACGGGCCGGTGCCGACGACCGCGACGCTGAGCTCGCCGAAGCCGTCCGGCAGGCTGCGCGGGAATTCCGGCTCGCCCCAGGCGTGGTCGGTCGGGTTCTCCTCGTACCAGCGGCGGTTGAGCTCCGCGTACGGCACGTCGGGCCCGGCCAGCCGGTCGACCGGGAAGATCGCGTCGACCGGGCAGGCGTCCGCGCAGGCCCCGCAGTCGATGCAGGCGGCCGGGTCGATGTAGAGCATGTCGGTGACGCCGAAGCCCGGCTCGCCGGGGGTCGGGTGGATGCAGTTGACCGGGCAGACCGACACGCAGGAGGCGTCGTTGCAGCAGGTCCGGGTGATCGCGTAAGCCATGGCGGGTCGTGGGGTCCTCGCGGTGCGGCGGGCGGGGTGGGGGAGCGGCGGAGTGGGGGAGCGGCGCTGCGCGGTCGGGGGCGATCCCACCGTCCCAGGGAGGCGGTGGACGGAGCGTCAGAGCATGTCCAGCTGCCGGTAGATCCCGGCGGCGGGACGGGTCAGCAGGCCGGCCTCGGCGAGGAACGCCATCAGGTGGCGCGAGCTGGTGCGCATCATGGACTTGCGGTGCTGGTTGGCCCGCACCTCCGCCAGCGCGCGCTCGGTGTCGAGGCCCGCCGCGGCGTAGACGCCCTTGTTGACCATGCTGCTGACGATGACGAACGCGGCGGCGGCGACGCCGAAGCCGTTGACGCGGCGACGCGCCGTCCCGGCCCCGCGCAGGCGCTCGCGGATCTCCTGGCGGGCGAACTTCATGTGCCGGGACTCCTCGACGACGTGGATCCGCGAGGTGCCGCGCACGATCTCCAGCACGTTCTCGCCGCGCATCCAGTCGCGCTGCATCACGTCCAGCACCTCCTCGGCGACGAGGATGCCGCCGTAGGCGAGCTCGGCGCGGGCGAGCGCCTTGAACGCGCGTCCTGCCTCGGCCCAGCCCCGGAGCGGCTTGTACTGCGGCACGCCCATCTTCTCGCAGGCGCGCGCGAACATGATGGAGTGCCGGCACTCGTCGGCGATCTCGGTGAGCGCGAAACGGAACTCGGCGTTCGCCGGGTCCTTCAGGTACTGATCGCGCAGCACCATCTGCTGCAGGATCATCTCGAACCAGATGCCGGTCATCATGATCGAGCCGACCTCGTGGCGGGTGAGCGTCACGCGCTGCTGCTCGGTCATCTCGTCCCACAGACGGGTGCCGTAGAGCGTGCTCCACTCCGGGTTGAGCCCGTAGTCGTCCTCAGGGAGCGGCGCGTCCCAGTCGATCTCGACGGACGGGTCGAAGGAGAGGGTCGCGGCGGAGTCGAGCAGCCGCTTCGAGACGTCGTCGTCGGCGGACGTGTGCGCTGTGCCGTGGATGTGCGCTGCGGTGGTGAGCTGTGCCATCGATGCCTCCGGGTGACGCTCGGCGCGGGCCCCGCTGCCCTTATTGACAAAAATTACAACAAGAGCGCGACGGGAGGAAGCCCCTGGCGAAGGCTTCCGGAGCGCCGCCCCTGGCGCCCGTCTTCGGAAAGTGAAGGCAACAACTCGTCAGCAAGCGCTAGGGGCACAAGACTTGACGCCGAGGCTGATGGGGCGGGAACATGCCAACGGCCGCCGGGAGAACGCTCTCCGGCCGCTCCGCCCGCCCCCCACCCGGAGGAGCCGCATGCAGCCCGACCCAGCCCGTTCACGCCGCCCCAGCCTGATCAGACGCGTCCTCGCGACGCTCGCGACGATCGCCACCGTGGTGGCCGTGATGATCACCGCCCCGTTCGGCGCCGCCCACGCCGACACCGTGCCCGGACCGCCCGCCGGATGGCAGACCGTCTTCAGCGACAACTTCGCCGGCGCCTCGGGGGCCGCCCCCTCGGGCAACTGGATGTACGACACCGGCCCGGGCTCCAACTTCGGCACCGGCGAGATCGAGACGATGACCAACTCGGCCGCCAACGTCCACCTCGACGGCAACGGCCACCTCGACATCACCGCCCTGCGCGACGGCAGCGGCAACTGGACCTCCGGCCGGATCCAGACCACCAGCGCCAACGTCGGCGCGCCCGCCGGCGGCAAGCTGGAGGTCACGGCCGAGATCCAGCAGCCCAACCCCGCCTCCGGGCTCGGCTACTGGCCCGCCTTCTGGATGCTCGGCCCCGGTCAGTGGCCCGAGAACGGCGAGATCGACATCATGGAGGACGTCAACGCCCGCTCCCAGGTGGCCGGGACGATCCACTGCGGGACCTACCCCGGCGGCCCGTGCAACGAGGGCAACGGCATCGGCAGCGGCCTGACCGCCTGCAACGGCTGCCAGACCGGCTACCACACCTACTCGATGATCCTCGACCGCACCAACACCGCGGCCGAGAACATCACCTTCTACCTCGACGGCAACCAGTACTTCCAGGTGACCGAGGCCCAGGTCGGCACCAGCACCTGGCAGGCGGCCTTCGACCACAACCTGTCGATCATCTTCGACCTCGCCATGGGCGGGGGCTTCCCCAACGGCGTCTGCAACTGCACCACGCCGACCTCCGCCACCACCTCCGGCGCGACGATGAGCGTGGGCTACGTCGCCGCGTACACCACGACCGGAAGCGGCGGCGGCGGTGGCGGGGGCGGCGGCAGCACCGGCCAGGTCACCGGCTACGGCGGCCTCTGCCTCGACGACCGCTCCGCCAGCACCGCCAACTTCAACCCGATCCAGGTCTACACCTGCAACGGCACCCCGGCCCAGCAGTGGACCTTCGTCCAGGCGGGCACCACCCTGCACGTTCTCGGCAAGTGCCTCGACATCAACGGCGGCGGCACTGCGGACGGGACGACGGTCGACCTGTACGACTGCAACAACACCGGCGCCCAGGTCTGGATACCTCAGTCCAACGGCACCCTGTACAACCCGCAGTCGGGCAAGTGCCTGGACGACACCAACTGGTCCACCACGCCCGGCACCCAGGCCCAGATCTGGGACTGCTCCGGCAACGCGAACCAGCAGTGGAGCATCCCGTGATCCCGTGAGCCGGAACCCCCGCCGGTGAACGAGCCGAGGCGCTCAGGTCCTTCCCCGGACCTGGGCGCCTCAGTGCCTGCCCAGACAGGTGAGCGCGGGCGATCGCGGCCGGTGCGCCGAAGGTGAACACCCACGCCAGCGGACGGCCGTAGTTCAGGGTGCGACCGATGCCTGAGCCAGGGCGCGCGGACCACCCACAGGACGCCCGTTACGTGCGCGGTGACGCCTGCCGGCTGTCGTAGTGCTCCTGGGCGGCGAGGAGTTCGTCTCCGTGGCGGCCGAACCACTGGATGAGTTCGGTCAGCGGCTCGGCCAGGCTGACGCCGAGCTCCGTCAGGCTGTAGGTGACCTGGGGCGGGTTGGTGGGCGCGACGCTGCGGTCGACGAGACCGGCTCGGGCAAGTGCCTTGAGGTTCTGCGACAGCATCTTCTGACTGATGCCGCCCACCCGTTGGTGCAACTGCGCGAAGCGGTGCGGGTGCGGGGATCGCCGAGGCGCTGGCCGCGACCGGCGCAGCCGTCGTGGTGAACTACCGGGAGGACGCCGCGGGCGCGGAGCGGGTCGTCGCGGGCATCACCGCCCAGGGCGGCCGAGCGATAGCGGTCCGCGCCGACGTGGCCCGCGGCGACGATGTGCGCCGTCTGTTCGATCGGGCGCGCGAGGAGTACGGACCGGTCGACGTGCTGGTGAACAACGCGGCCGTCGCCGCCTTCGCGCCGCTGTCGGGCATCACCGAAGAGGAGTTCCAGCGTGAAATGAGCACGAACGTCCTGGGCACGATCCTCACCACGCAGGCACTGGCCGCACAGCACGACATCAGTGCCGCGTCGATCATCAACGTCTCGACGGCCGGCACGCTCACCCACCCGCTCTACGCCTCGCTCTACGTCGCGTCCAAGAGCGCTGTCAACGCGTTCACCATCGTTGCGGCCAAGGAGCTGGGGCCACGCGGCATAAGGGTCAACGCCATCATGCCCGGACCCTCGGACACTGAGGGCACCAGGGCCATGGGATTCCCCGGCTCGGCCCAGGAAGCACAGGCGATCGCTGACACCCCGCTGGGTCGAACGGGCACCCCGAAGGACTACGGCCCGCTGGTGGCCTTCTTGGCTTCCGACGACGCGCGCTGGATCACCGGGGATGTCATCCTCGCTTCCGGCGGTATGCGCTGACGCCCCGCCGGCCGCCGCGCCGGCGCCTGAACCTGAGAGGCGCGGCCGTCGGCTACTCCGGCGGGCGCAGGGAGATCAGCTCGAACGCCGAGCCGTAGCGGACGCCGAGGCGGGAGCCGGTCATGCGGCCGAAGCCCTCCAGGAACTCCGCCGGGTCGGACATCGCGCCGTCGTCCAGCCCGGCCAGATACGCCTTGTGCTCGGCGAGCGAGGCGACGCCGAGCGCGAAGGTCTCGGTGACGTCCACGCCGTGACGGCCCTCGGGGGAACCGCCGGCGAGCAGGAACCGCACGCCGTTCCACGGCTCCAGGCCCTCGCCGAGCAGCTCGTTGAAGACCCAGCGGTTCCCGGCGTCGCGGACGGCGTCGAGGGTGGCGCGCCCGGCCGCGATGTGGTCGGCCTGGTTGGGGAAGACACCGCCGTAGGTGTCGCGGTAGTTGGTGGTGACGACGACGTCCGGCCGGTGGCGGCGCACCAGCCGGGCGATGTCGCGCCGCAGCGGCAGGCCGTACTCCAGCACGCCGTCCTTGTGGTGCAGGAACTCGACGGTGTCCACGCCGACCACGGCCGCCGACGCGATCTGCTCCGCCTCCCGCAACGGCCCGCACCGCTGGGGGTCGAGCCCGTCGATGCCGGCCTCGCCGCTGGTGATCATCGCGTAGACGACGCGCTTGCCCTGGCCCGTCCAGCGCGCCACGGCCGCGGCGGCGCCGTACTCCATGTCGTCGGGGTGCGCCACGACCGCGAGCGCGGTCTGCCAGTCCTCGTCCACCGGCGTCAGCGGCGGGGGTGCCTGTTCGCTCATGACTGCCTCCAGGGATCACAGGGCGCTCCTCCCGAC
>NZ_BBPO01000118.1:0-5141 GCF_000787815.1 Streptacidiphilus neutrinimicus | reverse complement strand
GCTCATGACTGCCTCCAGGGATCACAGGGCGCTCCTCCCGACGCTACCGAGGTCCCGCCGATCCCGCCGTGCGAGAGCCGCGCAAGCGGTCAAGGCGGCGCGACGGCCGTCACCAGCGCGGCTGGACCAGCCTGTAGGCGGGGTCGACGCGGCGCATGTAGCCGGTGTCGTCGCGAGAGCGCAGTCCGCAGTCGAGGTACTGCCGGTGGAGGCGGGTCAGCGCGTCGCGGTCGAGCTCGACGCCGAGGCCGGGGGCCGTGGGGACGGCCACGGAGCCGCCCGCGAAGGTGAGGGCCCCGGGGTGGACGACGTCCTCGTCCTCGCGCTTCCAGGGCCAGTGGGTGTCGCAGGCGTAGCCGAGGTTCGGGGTGGCGGCCGCGAGGTGGACCATGGCGGCGAGGCTGACGCCCAGGTGGGAGTTGGAGTGCATGGACAGGCCCAGGCCGAAGGTCTCGCAGATCCCGGCGAGCAGCCGGGAGCGCTGGAGGCCGCCCCAGTAGTGGTGGTCGGAGAGGATCACCCCGACCGAACCCGCGCGCACGGCGGCGGCCACCTCGTCGAAGCCGACCACGCACATGTTGGTCGCCAGCGGCATGGGCACCCGCGCGGCGACCTCGGCCATGCCGGGGATGCCTGCGGTCGGGTCCTCCAGGTACTCGAGCACGCCAGCGAGCTCCTTGCCGACCTCGACGGAGGTCTCGACGCTCCAGGCGGCGTTCGGGTCCAGGCGCAGCGGGAGCGTGGGGAACTCCTCGCGCAGCGCGCGGATAGCGGCGATCTCCTGCTCGGGCGGGAGGACGCCGCCCTTGAGCTTGGCGGCGGTGAAGCCGAAGCGGTCGACCATGCTGCGGGCCTGGGCGACGATCCCGGCCGGGTCCAGGGCCTCGCCCCAGGCGTCGGGCTCGGCCCCGGGGTGGGCGGCCCACTTGTAGAAGAGGTAGGCGCTGAACGGGACGCGCTCGCGGACCGCCCCGCCGAGCAGGTCGCTGACGGGCCGTCCGAGCAGCTTGCCCTGGATGTCGAGGCAGGCGACCTCGACGGGGGAGAAGACCCGGTCGACGGTGCCGCCGGTGGTGATCGTGCCGGTGAGCCCGTGGCCGTCGCTGCCGGTCGCCCCGGCGAGCGCCCGCGCGGCGTGCGCGTGGATGCGGTTGAGCGCGAAGACGTCCTGGCCGGTGACGGCCTCGGCCACGAGGCGCAGCCGGGCCAGGTGGCCCTCGTCGGCGTACGTCTCGCCGAGGCCGGTGACGCCGGAGTCGGTGGTGACCTCCACGATCGCGCGCAGCGCGAAGGGCTCGTGCACGCCCACGGCGTTGAGCAGCGGCGGGTCCTGGAACGCGACGGGAGTGACGGTGACGGCGGCGATCCGGCTCATGCAGGCTGCTCCTGGTTCCTGTATGTGAACGCGGGACATCTATGCGAACACCCTTGGGAACCGTATGACCGCCTCCGCGAACGCGTCAATCCCGGCCGCCGACGGCGGCCGGGATCGACGGACAAGGCGCGGGGAAGGCCGGGAGCGTCAGGATTTGGCGGCCTGGATCCGCACCATGTTGCCGGAGGGGTCGCGGAACGCGCAGTCGCGCGGGCCCCACGGCTGGTCGATCGGCTCCTGCAGCACCTCCGCGCCCGACGCGCGCACCCGCTCGAAGGTCGCGTCGACGTCGTCGGTGCTGAAGATGGTCGAGGGCAGGACGCCCTTGGTGAGCAGCTCCTGCAGGACGTCGCCGTCGGCCTGGGACCGGCCCGCGTGCGGCTCCGAGAGGACGACGGCCACCTCCGGCTGGTCCGGGCTGCCGAGGGTGACCCAGCGGAAGCCGCCGGAGGCGACGTCGTCCTTCAGGTCCAGGCCGAGCGCGTCGCGGTAGAACGCGACCGACTCGTCGACGTCGTTGACGGTGATGTGGCAGTACTGCAGCGCGATGGTCATGCCGTTCACGTTAGGCGGCCGTGTCGCCGCCTGCTTCTCGAATCCTGCTCGATGCCGGACGCGCCGCGCCGGCGGCCGGCTCGCGGGTGGGACGGGTGCGCACCTTGGCCTCGCAGGGGGGCATCGCGACCACCGCGCTGTGGTCGCGGTCGCGGTACGCGCTCGGGCTCTCCCCGACGATCTCGGTGAACTTCGAGCTGAACGAACCGAGCGAGGTACAGCCGACGGCCATGCACGCGTCCGTCACGCTCATGCCGCCCCGCAGCAGCGTCATCGCCCGCTCGATCCGCCGGGTCATGAGGTAGCTGTACGGGGTCTCGCCGTAGGCCGCGCGGAAGCGCCGGGAGAAGTGGGCGGGCGACATCAGCGCACGCTGCGCCATCGTCGGCACGTCGAGCGGCCGCGCGTACTCCCGGTCGATGAGATCCCGCGCCCGGCGCAGATGGGCGAGGTTGGCCAGTTCCTCCGGCGTCATGCCTTGAAGCTACCACCGGCCAGGAGCGTCCTGGCCCCGCGTGCCGTCGGGTGCCGCGTCGACAGCGCTGGGCGGTCGGTCCCGACACGGCGGACGGCATCTGTGAAACGAACCGTTTCTGCATTTTTGCCGAATCTATGGTGATTCCGCATCAATCAGATGGCACCGCACGGTGCATGCCTCGAAGGGCTTCTCATGCGTCTCCGCCAAGCCGCGGTCACCGCCGTCGGCGTGCTCGCCTTCGTCCTGTCAGCCTCAAGCCCCGCGTCCGCGGCGACAGGCGACTTCTACTACAAGGTCGGCCCGGGCGTGCCGACCGGTCTCGCCGACCCCGAGAGCGGCACATGCGTGAACCTGCCGTTCACCACCGACCAGGCCCCGGGCTTCGCGCCGGAGAACTACACCGACGCGACGGCCACCGTCTTCCTCGACCCCGACTGCAAGGGTGACACCTACTACGTCATGAACCCGGGCAAGCAGCTCGGTGACCGGTTGAAGCTGCGATCCGTGATCTTCTCCTAGGGCGACGGTGAGCCCCCGTGCACCGGCTTGTGCACGGGGGCGTTCATCGTGTGCCCGGCGACCACCGGGCCGGCGAGGCGAACACGAGGCGAACATGGCGGCGGCGAGGGGTCAGTTCGCCGGGTTGCCGGTGACGCCCGGGCCGAAGGGGGTGACCTCGAAGGTGCCGAGGCAGACGGTGACCTGGCCGGGGAAGACCAGGGAGGCGCGGCTGCCCGGCGGGTAGATCCGCAGCGAGGTCGAGGACGGCAGGCACTCCGAGGGGTTGTTCGTCTGACGGTTCACGGTGTGGATGGTGTCGCTCGCCGACGCGCCCGGAGCCAGCACCACCGGGGTGTAGGGCTGGTGCACGTAGGTCGCCGGCACGCCGATCTGACGGCCCGACGCGTCCAGCAGCGACAGACCCGGGTAGCCCGTCACATGGCACGGCGTGGAGCTGTGGTTGGTGACGACCAGGTAGATGTGGATCTGGCCCGCGCCCGCGTCGCCCCCGCCCAGGCGTGGAGCGAGCTGGTCGGCGGTGCACAGCGGGGTGCCGCCGGTCCCGCCCGTTCCCGCGGTCGTCGTGCCGCCGGTGCTCCCGGGCGCGCTCGCGCTCGCCGAGCCGCCCGAACCCGGCGTCGGGGTGCCCGTCGTGGGGGCGGCCGACGGGGTCGGCGTGGGGGAGCCGGCGCTGCTCGCGCCGGTGGCTGAGGGCTCGGGCAGGGAGATCGAGGGGCCACGACCCTGGCTCACGGGCGGGGTGACGACCTGGCCGGGGCCCTGGGGGGAGAACGTCCCGGTGAGGTAGACCGCCACCGCGAGCACGCCGGCGCCCGCCGTCGCCCCCAGCGCCGCTCGCCGCCGTCTGCGCCGGGACGCGCGCCGCCGCAGCTGCCCGAAGGAGCCCTCCGGGATGGGCAGCGGCTCGACGGGGCCGCGCACCAGCCGCACGAAGGGATCGGCCTCGGCGCCCCACCCGCTCGGGTCGTCCGCGTCGCCGTCCGGGCCGAAGCGGTCAGCGGATCGGGTCATGGAAGCCCCCAAGGGTCGCACGGAGCAGTTCGCGGGCGGTGTGCAGGTCGGACTTGACGGTGCCTTCGGCGCGGCCCAGGCGCGCCGCGACCTCGCGCACCGGCAGGTCCGCGAAGTAGTACAGCAGCACCGGGTCGCGCAGCCGCTCGGGGAGCGACTGGACCAGCAGCCGCACCGACGGCTCGTCCCCCTCGGCGGTCTGCCGCACCGACTCCTCCTGCTCCGCCCGGCGCAGCGCGCGCCGTTCGCGGTCCATTCTGCGCCAGTGGTCGCGCACCAGGTTGGCGGCGGTGACGTAGAGGAAGCCGGTCGGTTCGTCGACCTTGGTCCAGCGCGCCCACAGCCGGGTGAACGCCTCGGCGGCGATCTCGTGGGCGGTGCCGTCGTCGTCGACCAGACGACGGCACCAGCCCGCCAGGCGCGGGTAGAGGCCGCGGAACAGCTCGGCCGCTTCCTCCTCCGACGCCCTGCGGCGTTCCTTGCGTTCCCCGCGCCCCGCTTGCTCTGTGCGTTCCGCGCGTTCCGTGCGATCCGCGGTGACCGCCCCCCTCGTGACCTCGGGCCCGGCTGCCGCGGCCCGCTCCCGGTTCCGGACCCCGACGTTCAGGGCGTGGTCCCGGTCAGCGAGGCGTAGACGATCACGTTGTCCGGGTAGCCGCCGCCGCTCAGGTGCGGGCCGCCGCACGTGATGAGACGCAGCGCGGGGTGGTCGACGTTCCCGTAGACGGCCGCGGTGGGGAAGACGGACTTGCCGACGGTCTGCACCCGGTCGACGGTGAACACCGCCGTCGAGCCGTCCTGCCGCCGCACCTCGATCCGGTCGCCCGGGCGCATCCGCGACAGGTGCAGGAACACCCCGTCGCCGAACTGCCCGACGGTGACGTGGCCGAGGATCACCGACGGGCCGGTCTGCCCGGGCGTCGGGGTGCCGTCGTACCAGGCGGCGGGCGCGTTCGCCTCGATCGGCGGGACGCCCACCGTGCCGTCGGGGTTGAGCCCGACGGACATGACGGAGGCGTGCACGCCGATCGACGGGATCGTCAGCCCGACGGGCGCCGACCGGCCCATCGGGGCGGCCGGGGCGGACGCGGTGCCGCCGACCGACACCGGGGCCGCCGACGGGGAGGTGTCGGCGTGCGCGGCGCAGCCCGCGAGCAGCAGCCCGCAGGCCGCCAGTGCGACGCCTGCCCGCACCGGCCG
>NZ_BBPO01000119.1 GCF_000787815.1 Streptacidiphilus neutrinimicus | reverse complement strand
GCCGCCGCGCGCGGTCGTGCTGGCCCGCGGCGGGCGGGCCGGCTACGCCGCGCTGTGCCGCCTGGTCAGCGCGGCGCACGGGGAGGAGGTCGAGCGGCGCGCCCGTCCGATCCTCGCCGCGCAGCAGGTCGCGGCCGCCGCCGACCGGCTCTACGTGCTGCTCGGGCCCGACTCCGCCGTCGGGCGCGCGGCCGCCGCCGGGCGGACGGCCGAGGCCAGGGCGGAGCTGCTGCGCTGGCGCACCCTGTGCGGGGAGGCCGTGGTGGTCGAGGTGGTCCACCACCTCGCCCCGCCCGGCCACCCCGCCTCGCGCGGTGTCGCCCAGCGGCTGCTGCGCCTGGCGCGCGAGGCGGGCGTGCCCGCCGTGCTGACCAACGCCGTGCGCTACCTCGCGCCCGAGGACGCGCCCGTCGCGGACGTGCTGGACGCCGCCCGCCGCCTGGTCCCGCTGGAGCTGCGCTCCCGCGACCGGGTCAACGCCGAGGGATACCTGAAGTCCGGCCCGGAGATGGCCGCGCTCGCCCACGACCTGTGCGACACCGCCGCCGAGGCGCGCGACCTGCTCGCGCAGACCCGCAAAATCGCCGAGCGCTGCCTGCTCGACGATCTCGGCCACGACATCGGCCTCGGCTCCATGCACATGCCCGAGCCCAGCGTTCTCGGCACCACCCGCGCCGGCGCGATCCGCGAGCTGCGGGCCCGCTGCGAGGCGGGCGTCAACCGGCGCTACGGACGCCCCGACGAGAAGGTCACCGCGCGGCTGGAGGAGGAGCTGACGCTGATCAACCGGCTTGGCTACGAGCCCTACTTCCTCACCGTCGCCGAGGTCGTCGAGCTGACCCGCGCCGCCGGCATCCGCTGCGCGGCGCGCGGCTCCGGCGCGGGCAGCCTGGTCAACCACCTGCTCGGCATCTCCGGCGTCGAGCCGCTGGAGCACGGCCTGCTGATGGAGCGTTTCCTGTCCGAGAAGCGCCTCTCGCTGCCCGACATCGACGTCGACGTGGAGTCCGCCCGCCGCACCGAGGTCTACGACCTGATCCTGGACCGCTTCGGCTCCGAGCGGACGCTGTGCGTGGCGATGCTGGAGACCTACCGGGTCCGCCACGCCGTCCGCGACGCGGGCGCGGCGCTCGGTCTGCCGCCTGCCGAGATCGACGCCGTGGCCAAGGCATTCCCGCACATCCGCGCCCGCGACGCGCGCGCCGCGCTGCGCGACCTGCCCGAACTGCGGCACTCCCGGCTGGAGGAGGGCGTCTTCACCGCCCTGTTCGACATCGTCGAGAAGCTGGACGGCCTGCCCCGCCACATCGCCCTGCACCCCAGCGGCGTGCTGCTCTCCGACCGCCGCCTGCGCGACCGCACCCCGGTCGAGACGAGCGCCCAGGGTTACCCGATGAGCCAGTTCGACAAGGACGACGTGGAGGCCATCGGCCTGCTCAAGCTGGACGTGCTAGGCGTGCGGATGCAGTCCGCGATGGCGCACGCGCTCGCCGAGACCGAGCGGGTGAGCGGCGAGCGCGTCGACCTCGACGCCGTGCCGCTGGACGACGAGGAGACCTTCGAACTGATCCGCTCCACCCGGACGCTGGGCTGCTTCCAGATCGAGTCGCCCGGCCAGCGGGAGCTGATCGGCAAGTTCGCGCCGCGGACCTTCGCCGACCTGATCATCGACATCTCGCTGTTCCGGCCCGGCCCGGTCAAGAGCGACATGGTCACCCCCTTCCTCAACGCCCGCCACGGCTGGGCCGATCCGGTCTTCGTCCACGACGACCTGCGGGAGATCCTCGCCGAGACCGAGGGCGTCGTGGTCTTCCACGAGCAGGTCATCCGGATCATCGCGAAGATGACCGGCTGCGGCTTCGACCGCGCCGACCAGGCGCGGCGCGTCCTCGGCAGCATCAAGGGCCAGCAGGAGATCGGTGACTGGTTCTGCGTCCAGGCCGACAGGCGCGGCTATCCGCGCCCGGCGGTCGAGCGGGTCTGGGAGATCCTCAAGGCGTTCGCCTCCTTCGGCTTCTGCAAGGCCCACGCGGGCGCCTTCGCGCTGCCCACCTACCAGTCGGCGTGGCTGAAGACCCATCACCCCGCCGCCTTCTACGCCGGGCTGCTCACCCACGACCCGGGCATGTATCCGAAGCGCCTGATCCTCGACGACGCCCGCCAGTTCGGCGTTCCGGTGCTGCCGCCCAGCGTCAACGACTCCGTCGCCGACTACACCCTGGAGCGGACCGCCGACGGGCAGGGCGCGCTGCGGATCGGGCTCGCGGACGTCAAGGGCATCAGCGACGCGGAGATCGCCCGCATCGTGCGCGAGCGCGAGGGCGCGCCGTACACGAGCCTGCCCGACTTCCGCCGCCGCGCGGAGCCGGACCAGCCGACGCTGGAGAACCTGGTGCTGGCGGGCGCGCTGGACGCGCTGCATCCGCGGCTCACGCGGCGGGACCTGCTGCTGCACGCCGCCACCGATCCCAAGCCCAAGGGCCCGCGCCGGCCCCTGCCGTCCCAGCTGGAGCTGGCGGACGCCTCCGGGGAGGAGCGGGAGACCGGCCCGACGTCCCTGCCCACGCCCACGACTCTGCCAATTCCCACGATGGGCGATCTGATCCGCGGCGAGATCGAGGCGCTGGGCCTGGACCACAGCGCCCATCTGCTCAGCCCCTACCTGCCGTTCCTCGGCGAGCTCGGCGTCGTGCGCTCGAACGAGCTGCTGCGGCAGCGCAACCGCAGCGAGATCCTGATCGCCGGGGTCAAGGTCGCCACGCAGACCCCGCCGGTGCGCACCGGCGTCCGCGTCGTCTTCGCGACCCTGGACGACGCGACCGGGCCGCTGGACTTCGCCATGTTCGAGGACGCGCAGGCGCACTACGCCTCCACCGTCTTCCACTCCTGGCTGCTGCTGGTCCGCGGGGTCGTCCGCCGCACCGGTCCGCGCGGCGTCTCGCTGACGGCGACGGCCGCATGGGAACTGACGGCGTTGCACGAGCTGTGGCGCACGGAGGGCGTCGACGCGGTGCGGGCCGTGCTCGCCGTCGTGCCCGAGCCGGAGGAGGCCCCGGCGCGGCGCGTCATGGTGCACCCCAGCGGGTTCCGGATGTCCCCCTACGCCGACCTCAAGCCGCCCGGCGTCCCGGCGGCGGAGGCCCCGCGCAAGCTGTGGCACACCAGTCCGGGGAGCCCGGGATGAGGCCCGAGCAGGGGCGCGAGGCAATAGGGTGGGCCTGTCGGCCAGGCCATTCGACCCGAGGAGCTGCTCCGTGCACCCGACCCGTCCCCGTAGCGCGTTGCGGACCGCCGTGGTGTGGGAGGTCCTGCGCACGGCGCTGGACCGGCAGGCGGACGCCCTCGGGCGCCCCGTCCTCGACGTCCTCGACACGGGCGGCGGCACCGGCAACTTCGCCGTCCCCGTCGCGAGCCTCGGCCACCGGGTCACCGTCGTGGACCCCAGCCCCGACGCGCTGTTCGCCTTGGAGCGGCGCGCGGCGGAGGCCGGTGTCACCGGCCAGGTGCGCGCCATACAGGGCGACACCGACACCCTCGCGCAGCAGGTCGACGCGGGCAGCATGGACGCGGTGCTCTGCCACGGCGTCCTGGAGTTCGTCGACGACCCCGCCGAGTCGCTGCGCGAGCTCACGGCCGTGCTGCGGCCGGGCGGCCTGGTCAGCCTCCTTGCCGCCAACCGCAACGGCGCGGTCCTGGCCCGCGCGCTCTCCGGCCACTTCGCGGAGGCCCGCGCGGCCCTCTCCGGCATCCAGAAGGCTGACGCGCCGCGCCGTTTCACCGGAGCGGAGCTCCAGGACCTGGCCGCCGGCGCGGGCCTGCGCGTGCTCTCCGTGCACGGCGTCCGCATCTTCGCCGACCTCGTCCCCGGCGTCCTCGTGGACACCGAGCCGGGCGCGCTGGAGTCCCTCCTCGCCCTGGAACAGGCCGCCTCGGCGGACCCGTCCTTCCACGCGGTGGCGACCCAGCTCCACGTTCTCGCCGAGCTCAGCTGATTCCAGGGGCGCGGGTCTCTCCCGATCAGCGGCTCCGCCGCAGGGCGCGAGCAACCACCGGCATGGGGGCACCCCCGGCCGAAGGCTGGGGGAGGATGGCCCGGCACGTTCGGCCTGCCGCGTGGGTGGGTGGCTTGTCGCGCCCCGCGGCGAAGCCGCATGTCGGCACGGCCTCGCGCCCCTGGAGGGTGCAACGACCTGCGGGGGCGACCGGTCGTGATCGTGCACGCGGATCTGGATGCGTTCTACGCCGCGGTCGAGCAGCGCCGCCGGCCCGAGTTGAAGGGCAGGCCGGTCGCCGTCGGGGGAGCCGGGCCGCGAGGGGTCGTGATGTCGGCGAGCTACGAGGCCCGTGCCCACGGCGTCAGCGGCGGCATGCCCACGGTGCGGGCCCGGCGGCTCTGTCCCGAACTGGTGATGCTCCCGCCGGACATGGACGAGTACGCCGTCGTCTCGGCCAACGTGATGGCCGTGCTGCACTCCTTCGCGCGGCGGGTCGAGCCGGTGTCGATGGACGAGGCGTACCTGGACCTCGCGGGGGTGGGCCTGAGGCCCCGCGCGCTCGCGGAGCTGCTGCGGGGACGGGTGCGGGAGGAGCAGGACCTCGCGTTGTCCGTCGGCGTCGGGCCGACCAAGCTGGTCGCCAAGCTCGCGTCCGTCGCGGCGAAGCCGGACGGGCTGCTGGTCGTGACGCCGGCCGAGGTGGAGGCGTTCCTGCGGCCGCTGCCGGCGAGCCGGATCCCGGGGGTCGGGCCGAAGACGACCGAGGCGCTCACCCGCTTCGGGCTGCTCACCGTCGGCGACCTCGCCGACACCCCGCGCGACACGCTGCGGCGGATCGTCGGCGCCGCCGCGGGCGACATGCTGGCGCACTACGCGCGCGGCGAGGACGCCAGGCCGGTGGTGCCGCAGAATGTCGAGAAGAGCGTCGGCGGCGAGCGGACCTTTCCTGCGGACGTCTCCGCGGAGCACGAGGCGATCCGGACCACGCTGCTGGGCCTCGCCCAGCAGAACGCGGCGCGGCTGCGCGCTGCGGGCCTCGCCGGGCGGACGGTCACCGTCAAGGTCCGCTTCGCGGATCTGCGGACCGTCACCCGTTCGCGCAAGCTGCCGGAACCGGTGGACCTGGCCCACGACATCTTCACGGCCGCGCTCCCGCTGTTCGCGGGGCTCGTGCCGACGCGGGCACGGATCCGGCTGGTGGGGCTGCGGGTCGAGGGCCTTGCCGGGGGCGCGCGGCCGACCCAGCTCGCCCTGGGCGAGCGCGAGGTGGGGTGGTCGGAGCTGGAGCGGACGGTGGACCGGGTGCAGGCGAAGTTCGGGCCCGCGGCGGTCCGTCCGGCGAGCTTGATCGGCAAATCCGCGGAGCCGGGAAACTTCTCCGGCCCGGGGGTCGTTGACCGGTCGGAACGACGGGCGCCGGACCGTCCGGGGAGAGCTACCGCACATGCTTCTCGGCAGTCCAAAAACCCCGGGTGAACCGTATGATTCGGGTAAAGGCAACAAGCATGACGGCCGGGCGCCCGGGGCATACACGCATCACTGGCCATTGAAAGATCCAGTAGCACGACAGGCAGTGCGGCGGGGTTGGGCGCCCCGAGGGCGGCTCCCGCCCTCAGGCGGCCAGAGGAGGAGGACGACGTGCCGCTCTCGGACCACGAGCAGCGTCTGCTTGAGCAGATGGAGCGAGCGCTGTACGCCGAGGATCCGAAGTTCGCTTCGGCTCTCGAGGGCAGTGGCCTGCGCACGCGCACACGGCGAGCCGTCTACGCGTCCGCGGCGGGCTTCGTGGTGGGTGTGGGCCTGTTGATGGGTGGCCTCTTCCTGCATCAGCAGTGGGTGAGCGTCGGTGGCTTCGTGCTGATGCTGGCAGGTGCCGTCTTCGGGATCACGGCCTGGCGCCGGATTCCGCGACTGGCCGTGGTCGATCCGCGCACGGGCGCTCCGGTCCGGCGGCGCAAGCGCGGCGGCAGCCTGGTGGACCGGATGGAGCAGCGCTGGCAGCACCGGCAGGAGCAGCAGCGCGGCGGTTTCTAGAGAAACGTTTGAACTCTGATGGGAGCGGGTCCCGGATTCTCCGGGGCCCGCTCCCTCTGTGTGCGCGCATGGTGTTCGCGCCGCGTCGTGGACGCGGTGTGCCCCCGCCAGAAAACATGAGCAAGGCTCTTGTTTACTTACCGGTCAGTACCTACCCTGATGGGCGATCCGGGCACTCCCCGTCCACCCTCAGGAGCATTGTGTGACCAGATCAGCACGGGCCAGGGCGGCCTTCGCCGCCCTCGCCGTCTCCGCCCTCGTGGGCGCCCTCGGCACCACCGCCGTCCAGCCGGCGGCCGCGGCCACCGCCCAGACCGCGACCACCGCCTCAGGGGCGAGTCCGCTCGACAGCCGGCCGGCCGCGATCGTCTCCCTCGGCGACAGCGCCATCTCCGGCGAAGGCGCGGGCACCGACACGGGCGACGCCTACATGGCCGGCACCGACGGACCCAAGAACTTCTGTCACCGGCACAGCGAGTCGGTCATCTTCGACACCGGGGTCAGCGGTGTCACCCCGATCGACCTCGCCTGTTCCGGTGCGCAGACCGGTGACCTGACGTCCGACCCGAACCTCGCCAGGATCACCGGTGGCGGCAGCGGCGACTACGGCGAGGCCAAGCAGGACGTCCAGCTGGGCCAGACCGCGGCCAACTACGACGTCAAGATGGTCGTGGTGACCATCGGCGCCAACGACGACTTCGACTTCACCGGGATCGTCGTCAGCTGCCTGACCGCCTACTTCCCCATCCCGCAGTCCCAGGGCTGCCGGGACACCATCGGCAGCGCGGCGGTCACCGCCCGCGCCAAGGCGGTGCTGCCGAAGATCGAGGCGGCGCTCACCGACATCCGCGAGACCATGCGGAACGCCGGCTACGCCGACTCGGACTACCAGCTGGTGCTGAACTCGTACTTCACCCCGATCACCCCCGACATCCGCAGCAACCTCTACGCGGACAAGGTGGCCCAGGGCTGCCCCGGCTTCCCGGAGGACGCCGCCTGGGCGCACAACTGGGTGGTGCCGACCCTCGACAACACCGAGCGGGCGGCGGCCGAGGCCGTGCCGGGCGTGCGCTTCCTGGACCAGCGCCGCGTCTCCTACGGGCACGAGGTCTGCGCGGAGCTGACCAGCTCGCCGTACGAGTACATCAACGGCGACGTGATCGACGTCAGCGAGCTGACCCGCAACGGCTGCGACCAGTCGATCGGTGTGCTCGGGCTCTGCACGGACGAGGTCCGGCAGTCGTACCACCCGCGCGTCGCCGGCTACAAGGCGGAGGGCGCCTGCCTCGGGGACTTCTACGACGAGCCGAACCAGCAGGAGGCCTACTGCACCCTGGACCAGCAGGACGGCACCACGATCATGCCGCTCACCCCAGGGGTGGCCTCCTTCGGTGACGTGCCCGAGGACGGCGCCTGG
Organism: Streptacidiphilus neutrinimicus; assembly: GCF_000787815.1. Classification (GTDB taxonomy): domain Bacteria; phylum Actinomycetota; class Actinomycetes; order Streptomycetales; family Streptomycetaceae; genus Streptacidiphilus; species Streptacidiphilus neutrinimicus. The sequence continues at coordinate 7,349 of NZ_BBPO01000119.1, read as the reverse complement.
TACCAGCTGACCAACAAGGCCAGCGGCCAGGTGCTCGACTTCTCCGGCGGCGGGAGCTACGGCGACAGCACCAACGGCCGCCCGGCGATCACCTACGGCGTCGACGGCGGGCTGAACCAGTCCTTCGTCTTCGAGATCAAGTCCGGTGGCAGCTACGAGCTCGACTTCAGCGGCAACCGGAACATGTGCCTGGACGCCAACGGCGCCTCCACCGCAGCGGGAACGCACCTGCAGCAGTGGGGCTGCAACGGCGGCGCCAACCAGCGCTGGGTGATGGAGCCGGCCGGCAACGGCTACTACAAGATCGCGGACTCGGCGGCCACCAACATGGTGATCACCCTCGGCACCAGCGCCGCGACCGACTCCTCCGGCAACCCCGTCACCACCCTGCAGTCCGACACCGGCAGCGACGCCCAGCAGTGGCAGCTGACCAAGCTGGGCATCGTCTACCTGCACGGATAACGCGACAGCTCACGCGACAACACCCCTTCAGGACCGGGGCCGCAGCCTGCGCCGCAGCGCTGCGGCCCTGTCGCGCGTCCAGCCCGAGACGGCCGCCCGGACGCGGCGCGGCAGGGCGCGCAGCAGGCTGGACGAGGAGGGCGGCAGCACCACCGCGCGCACCCGGGTGCGGCGGTCCGAGGCGGCGGACAGCCCCTCGCGGACCTCCCGCACGTCCTGCCGCAGCGAAATCGGGGCGGAGACGGCCGGGGCGTACAGGACCTGCTCGGTGGCCAGCGCGAGACGGCCCGCCGCCGCGCTCGGGCCGGGGCCCAGCCCGCCGAGCTCGCTGATCCGGGCCGCGGTCCGGCGCGGCGTGTCCGCCTCGTTCGGCGGGATGCCGTGGTCCCAGGCGGTGTCGACCATCTCCCGCCACGCCGCCAGAACCTGCTGGTCGGTCAGCCCGGACGGTCCGCGGCGCAGCCGGGCCCGTCGGGTGCGGCCGCGCCAGACCATCGGCGCCAGCAGCATCGCGACCAGCACCGCCGCCAGCGACCACGCTGCCAGCAGCAGCGGCGAGGACGGCGAGAGCACCGAGGGCGGCGGCGTTGCGCCGAGCGCGGCCTCCGGGCCGCAGTCGCCCAGGTGCCGGGCGGCCAGGGAGCAGCCGCGCTGGTTGCGTGCGCCACCCGTCGGCTGCGCACCCGAGGTGGCGCCGGCCGTCGGTGCGGGGGCGTTGCTGGGAGTGGTGACCTGCGTGCTGTAGCCGGGCGTGACGATGCCCTGACGCGGCGTCGGCTCGAAGCGGAGCCAGCCCACGCCGGAGAAGTACAGCTCCGGCCAGGCGTGCGCGTCGTGGGTGGTCACCAGCCAGGAGCCGTCGGTGCCCTGGGTGCCCGGGGTGAAGCCGACCACGACCCGGGCCGGGATGCCGAGCGAGCGGGCCATGGCCGCCATCGCCGAGGCGAAGTGGACGCAGAAGCCCTGCTTGCGGGCGAGGAACTGGGCCAGCGCGTCGGGGCTGTCGCTCACCGGGACGTCGGTGTTGTAGCTGAAGCCGCCCCTGATCGAGAACCAGTCCTGCAGCAGCACGGCCCGGTCGAAGTCGTCGGTGGCGGAGGCCGTGACCGACCTCGCGGTCGAGGCGACCACGGCCGGAAGGTTGCGGGGGAGCGCCGTGTAGACGCGGCGGATGTCCGCCGGCGCCGACGGGGCCTGACGCAGGGCGTCCGGCGACGGCGTCAGCGCCAGGCTGTTGACCTGGTAGACGAGACCGGAGGCGGTCTGGCCGTCGGCGCCGATCACGGTGCGGCCCTCGGGCTCCCAGCGCCAGTCGCCCTGCACGGCCAGGTTGACGGCCGGGTAGGGCATCGGCAGCCACTGCTGCTCGTAGCCGTTCTGGGTGACGATCCGGGTGGTCACGGCCGCCGACGGCACGCCCGACCTCAGCTCGCCCGGGGCGCCGAGGGCCTTCGGCAGTGCCACGGCCCGGTGGGTGCTGGTGGTCCAGGAGACGCCGTTGAACTGGTCCAGGTCGGTGATGCGCAGGTACTGGTCGCCCGGGTCGGGGGCGTTGGTGGTGTAGCTGAGCACCGGCTCCGGGGTGGTCTGCTGCAGGCTCTGCGCCAGCGAGGCCAGCGGGTTGACGGCGGTGATCACGCCGCCGCCGTCGCCGGGGCCGACGCCGTGGCCGAGCCCGGAGACGACGCCGGTGCCGACGGCGGGCAGGAAGACCGGGAGCAGCAGCCCGCCGATCGCGGCCAGGGTGGCGATCCGCAGCGCGGAGGAGGTGAGCGGATTGGTGCCGTCGTAGGAGCCGGGGTTGCCGTGGAAGACGCGCCCCCAGCGGGCGACGCGGTCACGGCCCTCGGCAGTCAGCAGCGTCAGGTAGCCGAACGCGGCGAGCAGGAAGAACAGCCAGACCGGGCCGCTCGGGTGGATGCCGGTGCCCACCGCGTACAGGGCGAGCAGCGGCAGCCCGGCGAGCGCGACCCGCTGGTAGGTCACCGCGATGACGTCGACCAGCAGCCCGATGCCGACCACGGTGAGGGTGAGCAGCAGCCGCAGACCGACCGTCGCGGGCGCGGGCGAGGAGAAGTGGGACATGTCGTCCACGCCCGAGCTCAGTTCCGTGCCCAGCTGCCGCACGGCCTGCGGTCCGGGGATGAACCGCGCCCACGCCTGGTCGCCCGCGAAGAAGAAGGTGACCAGCAGGAAGCCGACGAGGAGCTGCAGCAGCACCGTCAGCGGGCGCGGCAGTGCGAGCCGCCGCGCGCCCGCCCCGGCGGCGGTCATGAGCGCCAGCACGAAGGCGGCCCCCACGATCCAGCTGCTCGGCTGGACCAGGGGCCACAGGCACAGCGCGGTGAGCACGGTGGCGGTCACGGCGGAGACCGCGATCCGGGTGCGCCCGTTCATCTCACGACCCCCCGTCCGTCGTTGCCGTCGGCGCCGTGGCGGCGGGCGCCGTCGCCGGCCGCCCCGACGCCGTGCCGCTGTGGGCCAGCAGCCGCCACAGCTCCGGCAGTGCGTCGCCGCTGCGGGCGGCCAGGACGCGCCAGCCGGCCTGTCGCAGCAGGCGCTCGTGCCGCTCGCGGCCGGCGGCCTCGTCCACGGTGGCCGCCAGGCCGTCGGCGGCCTCGCTGTCGCCGCCGCCCGGGGCCTCGGCGCCGTTCGAGCCGCCGAGGCCGCGCAGCAGGGTCCAGCTGTCGGTGTCGAGCAGTAGCGCGACCGCGGAGCCGGTGCGGCGGCGCAGCCGGGAGAGCTCCGCCAGCTGCTCGTCGTCGAGCTCACCCAGGATCGCGACGAGCAGGCCCTCGCCGCCGACACGCAGCACGTCCTCGGCCCGGGACAGACCGGTGCCGTCGGACAGCTCGACCATCGCGAGCTGGTCCAGCATCAGTCCGGCCGCCTCGGTCGCCCCGCCGCCGAGATAGCCGGCCCCGGCCGAGGCGGGGGAGCCGGAGGCCGTGCTCTGCTCCCCGGTGTCGGTGAGCAGCCGCACCTCGTAGCCGCGGTCCAGCAGGTGCAGCGCGACCGAGGCCGCGGCGCTGACCGCCCACTCGAAGGAGGAGGCCGGGCCCGAGCCGCGGTGACCGCGGTCGCGCGTGTCCAGCAGCACCGTCGCGTGGTGGCGCAGCGGCTGCTCCTCACGGCGCACCATCAGCTCGCCGTACTTGGCGGTGGAGCGCCAGTGCACCCGGCGCAGGTCGTCGCCGTGCCGGTACTCGCGCGGCACCACGTCGTCCTCGCCGGCCAGCGCGACGGCGCGGGCGTGGCTGTCGCCGAAGCCCGACCACTCACCCATCACCTTGACCGGCGGCAGCGTCTGCACCTGTGGCACGACGGTGAGCAGGTCTGCGGCGGTGAACGAGCGGGTCAGCTCGCACAGGCCGAAAGGGTCGCCGAGGCGCAGCTGGAGCGGGCCCAGCGGGTACCGTCCGCGCAGGTCGGAGCGGACCCGGTAGGAGACCTCACGGAAGCCGCGCGGCTCGATCCGGTCCAGCACGAAGCGCGGCCGGGGCCCGAGCACGTAGGGCACCCGGTCCTCCAGCATCAGCAGCCCGGTGCGCACCCGGGAGACGTTGTCGACGCGCAGGCTGACCCGCGCCTCCTGCCCGGCCGGGGTGCGTGCGGGCGTCAGCGACCGCCCGCTGGCCACCCGGTAGCGGGTGCGCACCAGCATGGCGACACTGCCCACCGGCAGCGCCGTCAGCAGCAGCCCCACCTGGAGCAGGGCGAACTGACCGAGCAGGTATGCGCAGAGCACCGCGGTCAGCCCGGCCGCGAGGAAGCAGCGGCCGCGGGTGGTCAGTCCGTGCAGGGCCAGCCGTACGGTGCCGGGTTCGCGTCTCTCGTGCGGCTGTGCGGGCCTTGACGGCACGGCTCAGCGCCCCCTCGCGGCGAGCTGGGGGATCGGCACGCTGCGGACCAGGTCCCGCACGACGTCCTCGGCCGTGCGCCGGCCCAGCTGGGTCTCGGCGGTGGGCAGCACGCGGTGCGCGAGCACCGGCACGGCGAGCCGCTGCAGGTCGTCCGGGATGACGTACTCGCGCCCGTCCAGCGCGGCGGCCGCGCGGGCGGCGCGCAGCAGGTGCAGCGTGGCCCGGGGCGAGGCGCCGAGCCGCAGCTCGGAGCTGTTGCGGGTGGCGGAGACCAGGGCGACGGCGTAGCGGCGCAGGTCGTCGACGACGTGGACCTTGCGGACCACCTCGATCAGCTTCAGCACGTCGTCGGTGTGCGCGACGGGCTGCAGCTGCGCGAGCGGGTCGGCGCCGCCGTGCACGTCGAGCATCTGCAGCTCGGCCTCGGGGCTCGGATAGCCGATGGAGATCCGCGCCATGAAGCGGTCGCGCTGCGCCTCGGGGAGGGGATAGGTGCCCTCCATCTCGATCGGGTTCTGCGTCGCCACGACCATGAACGGCGCGGGGAGCTGGTAGCTGACGCCGTCGACGGTGACCTGGCGCTCCTCCATCGACTCCAGCAGGGCGGACTGGGTCTTCGGCGAGGCGCGGTTGATCTCGTCGCCGACGACGATCTGCGCGAAGATCGCGCCCGGCTTGAACTCGAACTCGCGCCGGTTCTGGTCGAAGACGCCCGAGCCGGTGATGTCGGAGGGGAGCAGGTCCGGGGTGAACTGGATGCGCCGCACGGTGCAGTCGATGGACCGGGCCAGCGCTTTGGCCAGCATGGTCTTGCCGACGCCGGGCACGTCCTCGATGAGCAGGTGACCCTCGGCCAGCAGCACCGTCAGGGCCAGCCGGACCGCCTCGGGCTTGCCCTCCAGCACGCTCTCCACGGAGGCGCGGACGCGCCCCACGACCGCGTCGAGCTCGGCGAGGCCCTCGCCCGGAGCGACGGGCCGCGACGGGTTCTGCCCGTCCGGCGCGTGCCGGTCGACTCTGCTGAGATCGTCGAAGCGGTTGTCGTAGGTCGTCACCCGGCAGCTCCTCGGCCCGTCCGTCCACCCGGCGGCCTGCGGCCGCGGGATCCCCGTTGTTCGGGCCTGCCAAGTCCCGTCGGCGGGCCCGCTCGAAAGGCATTGTTCCCTGTGCGCCGCGTTTGCGTCACTCGACTGGCTGACTAGGGCCGATTTGCCGTAAAGATCATGAGAGGCGCGGTGCGCACGAGCCGGTTCCGGCGTTCGGCCGCAGCCCGCCCGAGGGGAGGGGCGCGCCCGGCGCCCGCACACGCCCCCGGCGGCGTCATCGTTGACCAGCGGTTTCCCTGTTCACCCGGACGTGGCCCGGGCCGTGGCGTTCGATTGACCGGGGGGTGCCGTGGAGTAGAGTGACGCGACGTCGGGGGAGTGTCAGATGCGACGCTCCGTCCCCGTTCCACCCTGTTCCCCACACTCCGCAGACGCAAGCACCACCGATCCAGCACCACAGATCCAAGAGCGCAGACAGCGCGATCGAGGGCCCGTACCTTCCGGCCTCCACCCGCTCGGCCCCCGTGAGGCCGCCCGCTGACGCCCCTTCCCCGGCGCCAGAGGGCCGAGGCCCCCGGGCGAGCGGGCGGGGACCAGTCGGTGCGGGCCACAGGTTAGAGAGGCCCCCGATGAGCTCCGCCGCGGACAACGCGAAGCACGTCCCGGTACTGCTCCGGCGCACCCTCGAGGTGCTGGCCCCGGCGCTGGCCGCGCCAGGTTCCGTCGTCGTCGACACCACGCTCGGCCTCGGCGGCCACAGCGAGGCGCTGCTGCGCGCCTTCCCCGAGGCCCGGCTCGTCGCGATCGACCGCGACCCGGCCGCCCTGCGGCTGGCCGGCGAGCGGCTCGCGCCCTTCGGGGACCGCGCGACGCTGGTCCACGCGGTCTACGACGAGCTGCCCGAGGTGCTGGAGCGCCTCGGCATCCCCGCGATCCAGGGCATCCTGTTCGACCTCGGCGTCTCCAGCATGCAGCTGGACGAGGCCGACCGCGGCTTCGCCTACGCCCAGGACGCGCCGCTGGACATGCGGATGGACCAGACCGTCGGCATCAGCGCGGCGGAGGTGCTGAACACCTACTCGCACGGCGAGCTCGCCCGCATCCTCAAGGTGTACGGCGAGGAGCGGTTCGCCGGGAAGATCGCCTCGGTCATCCTGCGGGAGCGGGAGAAGGAACCGTTCACCAACAGCGCGCGTCTTGTGGAGTTGGTGCGCAACGCGATCCCCGCGGCGACGCGCAGGACCGGCGGCAACCCCGCCAAGCGCACGTTCCAGGCCCTGCGGATCGAGGTCAACGGGGAGCTGTCGGTGCTCGAACGTGCCATCCCCGCGGCGCTCGACGCCCTCGCGGTCGGCGGCCGCATCGTCGTGCTCTCCTACCACTCGCTGGAGGACAAGCTCGTCAAGGGCTACCTGGCGCAGGGAGCGGCCTCCACCGCGCCGCCCGGCCTGCCGGTCGTGCCGGAGGAGCACCAGCCGCGGTTCAAGCTGCTGACCCGGGGCGCGGAGCTGCCGACGGAGGAGGAGGTCGCGGAGAACCGCCGTGCCAAGCCGGTCCGGATGCGGGCGGCGGAGCGGATCCGCGAGCGGGCCGCCCGCTGAGGCGGGATCGGAAGACAGAGCATCGAGGGGAGCGCGAGGTGGCTGTCGGGAGGGGCGTGAACCGTTCGGGCGGTGCCCGTCCGGGCCCGGTCGCGGGCCGTCGGGCCGGCCGTGGGCCGTTCGCGGCGCTGGTGATGGTGCTGCTGGCGGGCGGCATGGTCGCGCTGCTGATGCTGAACACGGCGCTGAGTCAGGGCTCCTTCACCGAGCAGAAGCTGCAGCGGCAGACGACGGACCTGACGAACGAGCAGCAGGGGCTGCAGCAGCAGATCGACGGCTGGTCCGCGCCGGACGCGCTGGCCGCGCGGGCCCGCCAGCTCGGCATGGTCCCGGCGGGCAACCCGGCCTTCGTCACCGACAACGGCAGGATCCTCGGC
>NZ_BBPO01000120.1 GCF_000787815.1 Streptacidiphilus neutrinimicus | reverse complement strand
GGGTGCCGGGCCCGGTCCGGTCACCGACGGCGGTCGACGGCGGTAGACGCGGGCATCCGGGGGCATCCGAAGGCAGGAGGGCATGATCAGCGATGCTGAGTGCGCTGCTGGCCGTCGTGGCCGCCATGGCCAACGGCCTGGCCTCGGTGCTGCAGCGCAAGGAAGCCCGGGAGCGTCCGGAGAGCGAGAGTCTCAGCTGGCGGCTGATCTGGAGCCTGCTGCACCGCCCGGTGTGGTTCGGCGGCATCGCCGCCCTCACCGCCGGGTTCCTGCTTCAGGCGACGGCGCTGAGCAACGGGCGGATCTCGGTCGTCGAGTCGTTGATGGTCCTGGACCTTCCGGTCGCGCTGGTGCTGTCCTCGGTCCTGCTCGGCGGCCGACTGCGGGCGCGTGAGTGGTGGACCGCTGCGGCGATGGCCGGTGGACTGGCCGGGCTGCTGCTCGCGCTGTCGCCGTCCAAGGGCTCCGACGCGGGTGTCCCCGGTGCGATCTGGGCGGCGGCCGTGGGAGCCAACCTGCTGCTGGTCGCCGCCGGGGTCTCGTGGGCGCGGCTGCTGCCGGAGGGGGCGCGGAAGGCGGCCGTGCTGGGTGCCACGACCAGCTGCGGATTCGGACTGACCGCGGCCCTCATGGCGGGCGCGACCGCCGACGCCTCCCGGAGCATCGGCACGGTCTTCACGAGCTGGCAGCTCTACGCCATGGTCGCGGTGGGCACCGGGTCGCTCTTCCTGATGCAGTCGGCGGTGCAGGCGGGGAGCCTGCTCGCCGCGCAGCCGGGGCTCTCCCTCGGCGATCCGGTGATCTCGATCCTCTGGGGAACGCTCGTCTTCAAGGAGACGGTGCGCGGCGGGCTCTTCATCGTCGCGGCCGTCGCGGCCGCAGCGGTCGTGGGAGCCGCGGTCGTCGTGCTGGCCCGTTCGCCGCTGCTGGCCGATGAGACCGATCAGTCCGAGCGCACGCAGGGGACCGGGGAGAAGGTGGATGAGGTGGAGAAGTCCTGACGCGCTCTCGGCTGTTCGCCCGTTCAGGCGGCTTTCGCGAGTTGCTCGCGCGGGGGCGTCGCGTCACCCGGGGCGGGGTGCGTGCCCGGCCTAGGGTGAGGCCGGGAGGTGGCGGATGCGGGTAGGTCTGCACGCGCTCGGCATCGGTGACGGAGCCCGGCCGGAGGTGATCCGGGCCGTGGCCACGGCCGCGGAGGCGCAGGGCTTCGCCAGGCTCTGGTGCGGGGAGCACGTCGTGCTCGTGGACGCGCCGGCCTCGCGGTACCCCTACTCCGCGGACGGCCGGATCGCCGTGCCCGCCGACGCGGACTGGCTCGACCCGCTGCTCGCCCTGGGCTTCGCCGCGGCCGTCACCAGCCGGATCGAGCTCGCCACCGGGGTGCTGCTGCTGCCGGAGCACCATCCGGTCGTCGTGGCCAAGCAGGCGGCCACGCTCGACGTGCTGTCGGCGGGCCGGTTCAGTCTCGGTGTCGGGGCGGGGTGGTCGGCCGAGGAGTTCGCCGCGCTCGGCGTCCCCTTCGCTGGACGCGGGCGTCGGACCGACGAGTACCTCGCGGCGATGCGCACCCTCTGGTCCGAGGACCCGGCCTCCTTCGCGGGGGAGTTCACCCGCTTCGAGGCGATCCGGGTGAACCCGAAGCCGCTGCGCGGCGGCAGGCTCCCGGTGCTGGCCGGTGGCAACAGCGACACCGCGCTGCGCCGCGCGGCCACGCTCGCCGACGGCTGGTACGGCTTCAACGTCGCTCTGGCCGAGGTTCCCGGACGCGTCGCCGTCCTTGCGGACGAGTGCGCCCGCATCGGCCGCGCTCTCGACGAGCTCACGGTCGCCGTGGCCCTGACCGACGGCGCTCCTGAGCACCTTCCGGAACTCGCCGCGGCCGGAGTCACCGAACTCGTCGTCGTCGCCGCGCCGCCCTCCGCGCCCGACAAGGCGGCCGCCTGGGTCGCCGAACTCGCCCGGACCTGGGTGCGTACGCCCCGGTAACCAGGCGTTTCGTCGTCCGCCGAGGTGAGGGGTTTCCGCCAGATCTCGCGGCGCCGGCCCGGTGGCGCAGGGTGGACGTGCCGTCCGGTGAGATAAGACGCGCGAGGTGGTCGACGCCGCCGACCATCCGACCCTGATGGCCCGCTGCGGCCTCTACCGCGAGCTCGTCGCCGCCCAGACCACGGCGGAGATCGACGCGAGACCCGCCCCCTCGCACTGACGACGAGCGTTCACTGACATCGTCTGTCAGGAGAGTCGGATAGGTTTTCGACATGCGCGCCAGCCGACTCGTCTCCCTGCTGCTTCTGCTCCAGAACCGCGGCCGGATGACCGCCGCCGACCTCGCCGCCGAGCTCGAGGTCTCGGTCCGCACGATCTACCGGGACGTGGAGTCGCTGGCCGCCTCGGGGGTCCCGGTCTACGGGGAGCCGGGCCACGACGGCGGCTACGCCCTCGTCGACGGCTACCGCACCCGTCTGACGGGGCTCACCGCCCACGAGGCGGAGGCCCTGTTCCTCGCCGGGCTGCCCGGGCCGGCGGCCGAGCTGGGCCTCGGCTCGGTCCTGACGGCGGCCGAGCTCAAGTTGGAGGCGGCCCTGCCGCATGAGCTGCGGCGGCAGGCCAGGCGCGTCCGTGAGCGCTTCCACCTCGACGCGCCCGGCTGGTACCGCGAGGCCGACCACGTGCCGCACCTGCCCGCCGTCGCGGCGGCGGTGTGGCAGCGGCGCGCGGTCCACGTGCGCTACCGGCGCTGGTACGCGCCGGAGATCGTGGAACGGCGCCTCGAACCCCACGGGATCGTGCTCAAGGCCGGCCGCTGGTACGCGGTGGCGACCGCGGGCGGCCCCGAACCCCGCGTCTACCGGATCAGCCAGATCCAGGAACTCCGGGCGCTCGACGAGGAGTTCACCGTCCCCGCCGACTTCGACCTGGCCGCGTACTGGCAGGCGCACACCGTCCGGCTCCAGGAACGCCTCTGGCAGGGCCGGGCCGAGATCCGCGTCTCGCCCGCAGGTGTCGAGCGGCTGCGTGAGACCGCGACCCAGGCCGTCATCGACGCCGTCGACGCGGGCGAGGACGACCCGCCGACCGGGTGGCGCCGCGCCTCCATCCCGATCGAGAGCTTGACCCACGCGGAGGGCGAACTCCTGAAGCTGGGCCCCCAGGTGGAGGTCCTGAGCCCGCCCGCCCTCCGCGCCCGCCTCACCGCCGCCGCCCGCGCGCTCGCCGCCCTCTACGGCTGATGATCACATCGGCCCGGCCGGCCCCGGGCGGGTTCCCGGCACGCGGACCGGCACCCCGGCGCGGCGGGAGGCACCCGGTCTACTCGTCGCCGCAGTAGGCGTCGTACTTCTCGGCCGTCATGAGCTCGTCGAGTTCCTTGGCATTGCTGACCTCGATCTTGATCAGCCAGGCCTCGTACGCGTCGCCGTTGATGTCCTCGGGCATGTCGTTGAGATCCTGGTTCACGGCGGTGATCTTGCCGCTGACCGGTGCGTACACCTCGGTCACGGCCTTCACCGACTCCACGGTGCCGAACGCCTTGCCGCGGTCGATCTGCTGGCCGACCTCGGGCAGTTCGACGAAGACGATGTCGCCGAGCTGCTTCTGGGCGAAGTCGGTGATGCCCACGGTGGCGGACTTGCCGTCCAGCAGCACCCACTCGTGGTCGCGGGTGTACGTGAGATTCTTGGGGGTCGTCATGGCTGGAAATCTGTCAGCCGCGCCGTCGGACCGCTCGGCGCGGCGGGCGTGTTGGGCAGACAACCACCCGGAAGGGTGTCCGCAACGTCCCTGCCCGGAGTGGCGCTGCGCTTACGGAACGTTTCGCCACCAGGTGCAAGGCGTTTCACACCTTGGGGCCGTTCTGGGCGGCGCTGCTCATCTGGTTAGATCACCGCATGACGGACTGGTCCCAGCTCCAAGAAGCCCATGGCACGGCGCGCGACGTTCCGGGTGTGCTCGTGCAGGCAGGTGCGCTTCAGGCGGTGCCCCAGTGGCACGCGCCGAGGATTCTCGACTGACCGACGCAACCGGCAGCGCCGTGCTGTCGTGACTGACCGTGGGGGCGCTCAGGCCCGCCGCCCCGTTGTCCAGCCGTGGCCTGACGGACCATCCCTCCAAGGAGTTCCCCTTCTATGACCTCCCCCGAAGACACCTGGAGCCCGAGCCCGGCCGTCCCCGCTCGCGGCCCTGCACCCGTCCCGTTTCCCGGTGACGGCCCTGGCCCGTTTCCCGGGGAGGGCCCGAGCCGCAGGCGCAAGCAGAAGCCACGGCGGCGGGCGAAACGAATAGCCATGGGCGCCAGTGCCTTCGTGATCCTGGTCGCGGCGGCGGGATGCGCCTGGATCTACCAGCTGAACAGCAACATCAAGCACAGCGCCCTGGACAGCGGGTCCCAGCCGCAGAAGGGTGCGGTGATCCCGGGGGCGTTGAACGTCCTGGTCATCGGCTCCGACACCCGCAACAGCGCCGCGGACAGCGGCCTCGGCGGGTCGGACGACTCGCTGCCGCACGCCGACGTCGAGATGCTGGTGCACGTCTCCGCGGACCACCAGAACGCCACGGTGATGAGCATCCCGCGCGACACCGACGTGCAGATGCCGTCCTGCACCGCGCCGAGTGGGAAGACCTACAGCTTCCCCACGCACAGCCAGATCACCAACAGTCTGAACTACGGCCCCGGTTGCACGGTCGCCGCGGTCAACGCCCTCACCGGCGTGCACATCGACCACTTCATGATGGTGGACTTCTCGGGCGTGGTGAGCATGTCCGACGCCGTCGGCGGCGTCCAGGTCTGCGTCACCCACAACGTCTACGACCCGGGCTCGCACCTCAAGCTGTCCGCCGGCACGCACACCCTGGAGGGCGACGGCGCCCTGGCGTTCCTGCGCTCGCGCCACGCGTTCGGCGGTTCCAGCGACGTCGACCGCACCGCGGCCCAGCACATCTTCCTGAGCGCGCTCATCCACAAGATGAAGAGCGCCAGCACCCTCGCCGACCCCACGAACGTGTTCAACCTCGCCGAGGCGGCCTCCAAGGCGTTCGCCGTCGACGACGGTCTCGCCGGGGCGACCCATCTGGTCAGCCTGGCCGACACGCTGGGGGGCGTCCCGAGCAGCCATATCACCTTCGTCACCATGCCCTCCGCGCCGGACCCCCACAACCCCAACGCCTGGCTGGTGCCGGCCTCGAACGCACAGCAGCTCTTCAACGCGATCGCCAACGACCAGTCGCTGACGCCGGGCGGCCAGTCGTCCAAGCCGTCGGCCGGCGCCTCAGCCTCCGCCTCCGGCGCGCAGACGGTGGACCCGTCCACGGTCGAGGTCCACGTGTTCAACGGCACCGGGATCACCGGCCGCGCGGCGGCGGTGCAGAGCGAGCTGGTCGGCAAGGGGTACACGAACTCCGTCGTCGAGCAGAACCCGATGTCGGTGGGTGCGAGCAAGGTGGAGTACTCCACGGCCGATCCGAAGTACAAGGCCGAGGCCAAGCAGGTCGCCGCGGCCCTGGGCCTGCCCTCCTCGTCCCTCACCACGGAACCGGGCCTCACCACCGTGCACGTGGTGGTCGGCCCCGACCTGAAGGCCGGTTCCTCCGCGCCGGGCCCGAAGCCCTCGGCGAACATCGGGCAGGCTACCGTGGGCGCTCACGCCGAGAACGCGGGCGACGCGGTGCAGTGCGCCCAGGCCAGCTCCTTCCCCCTCGGCGGCCTCCCGGCCTCGGCCGCCGCCTACCAGGGTCTGACCGTCGAGCAGGCCTACGCCAAGGCCACCAAGGAGGGCATCCCGGACTCCGACAAGACCCACTGACGGGAGGACGCCCCGCCCAGTTCGGCTCGGCCCGGCCCGGCCCTGCCCGGCCCGGCTCGACGCCGACGACGTGTGGGCTCTGTCACGGTTCCGCGGCGTAGCCGCACCAGGGGGGCGGCTACGCCGCGGGCATACCGGACGGCTCAGCGGCCGGAGCGCAGCTTGCGGCGCAGGGCGAAGGCGCCGCCGCCGGCCAGGGCCACCAGAGCGGCGCCGGCGCCGGTCTCGGTGCTGTCGATGCCCTGGGAGGTCGAGCCCACGCCGGTCCGGACCGGGCCCACGGGAGTCGCGGGGGTCGTGGGCGTGGTGCCGGTCGCGACGACGAACGTCGTGGTCGCCGAGAAGCTGCCGCAGGAGGCGGTCACCGTGTAGGTCCCGGCCGCGACGTTGGCGATCGTCGGGAAGCCCTGGAGGGTCGGCCGGTCCGCGGAGGCCTGCAGCGTGGCGGTCGCGGTGAACGCGCTGGAGGTCGCGGTTCCGCTGGTGACGCCGGACGCGCAGTTGGACAGGACGACGTCCGCCTGGTCACCGGGCATGAGCGGGCCGGCGACCGGCCCGTTGTTGGTCTCCTTCATGACGGTGACCGAGACGTTGGACTGCGCGTGCGCGGCGGGGGCGAGCGCCCCCAGGGCGAACGCCCCGGACGCGAGAACACACAGACCTATCCGTGAAGTACGCACTTTCGTTCCTCTTCTGCTGTTGGCTGCGGGACGTCCCCGCGGAGGAGCCACAGGGTCGACCCTGTGGTCCGCTGCGACCGGGCAGCCACAGATGCTGCTCCGCCAGGGGGGAATTCCGGCTCAACAGGAGGAATCCGGGGCCGGTTCGGCGTGGAACAGCTCAGCCCGCCGCGGGCGTGCCTGCCCGTGGGCGTGGCAAGCTGGCGGCATGTGCGGTCGTTACGCGTCGTCCCGTAAGCCCGAGGACCTGGTCGAGGTGTTCCAGGTCGACCGGTGGAACCCGACCGAGACGCTGGCGCCCTCGTGGAACGTCGCGCCGACCGACGACGTGTGGGCGGTGCTGGAGCGGGCCGACCGGGAGACCGGGGAGCTGGGGCGGGAGCTGCGGCCGCTGCGCTGGGGGCTGGTCCCGTCCTGGGCCAAGGACCTGTCGGTCGGGTCCCGGATGATCAACGCCCGGCTGGAGACCGTGCACGAGAAGCCCGCCTACCGCCGGGCCTTCGCCAAGCGCCGCTGCCTCCTGCCCGCCGACGGTTTCTACGAGTGGACGGCGGTGCCCGCGACCGAGGACCGCAAGGCCTACAAGCAGCCCTGGTTCATCACCCCAGAGGACGGCACCCCGATGGCGATGGCCGGGCTGTACGAGTGGTGGCGGGACAAGGCCCGGGACGAGGACGACCCGCTGGCCTGGTGGGCGACCTGCACCATCATCACCACCGAGGCCACTGACGCCGCCGGACGGGTGCACCCGCGCATGCCGCTGGCCATCGCACCCGCCGACTTCGAGGCCTGGCTCGACCCCGCCCACCAGGACCCGGACGAGCTCCGAGCGCTGCTCACCGAGCCCGCCGCCGGACACCTCGGCGCCCGGCAGGTCTCCCTGGCCGTCAACAACGTCCGCAACAACGGCCCCCACCTGCTCGACCCGCCCGACCAGCCGGCCCCCGGCGGGTGAAGCCTCCTCAACTCCGCGGCGCGTCACCGCCGCCGGGGGAGTGGTCGGGCGAGCCACCTGGGGAGCGGTGGACGTGGCGGGCGAGGAAGTCCGCGGTACGGCGCAGGATGTCGAGCTGGTGGTCCCGCCGGGCGATGTAGTGGCCCCCGCCCGGGTACACGGCGACCTCGTGCGGGACGCCGTGGTGGCTCAGCGCCCGCTGGAGGTACCGGGCCTGCGAGAGCGGGACGTTGGTGTCCTGCTCCCCGTGCACGATCAGCACGGGCGTGGTGATCCTGGAGGCGTAGGAGATCGGGCTGACCGCGTCATGGGGGTGCGGGCCCGGGCCCTCCCAGCCGGTGGAGCCGCACAGGGCCGCCTCCTGGGCGCCGAGCTCGCCGTGGGCGATCTGCAGCCCCCAGTCCGCGATGCCGGCGCCGACGATCGCGGCACGGAAGCGGTCGGTGCGGGTGACGGCCCAGGCGGCCATGAAGCCGCCGTGGCTCCAGCCGCTGACGGACAGGCCCTCGGGGTCGGCGACGCCCTCGGCGACCAGCAGGTCGACGGCGGCCATGGTGTCCGTGAACTCCGCCCCGCCGATCGCGCCGGCCACCCTGGCGGCGAAGGCGTGGCCGTGTCCCTGGCTGCCGCGCGGGTTCGGCAGCAGGACCGCGTGGCCGTTGGCGGCGAGCCACTGGGGCGACAGGTAGAAGTTGAACTGGAGCATGTCGACGTACCGCTCGTAGGGGCCGCCGTGGACCATGACGTGCAGCGGGAACGGGCCGTCGGCCCGCGTCCGGCCCGGAGGCAGGACGAGCAGGCCGTCGAGGTCCAGGCCGTCGGCCGCGCGCCAGCGCAGGCGCTCCTGCGCGCCCCACGCCACCGCGCGGTAGTGCGGCCGGGTGTCGCTGAGCCGCCTCGGCGGTTCGCCGAGGCGGCACGCGTACACGTCGTAGGGAGCGTAGGAGGTGCTCAGGCGCAGTGCGACGACGTCGCCGCTCCGCTCGACGGCCAGCCCGTCCGCGCTGCCCGCGAAGGCGGTGAGCCGCTCGAACCGGCCGGAGGCGGGGTCGAGGCGGTACAGGGCGCTGTCGAGGCCCTCGGCGAAGAGCGCGAGCGGCGGCCCGGCGGCGGTCTGGAGCAGCTCCGTCGGGCAGGCGTCCATCCCCTCGGTGAGGTTGCGGTGCGCGACGGGAGCCCCGCCGGCCGCCGGCACCGGGGCGTCGAGCACCGCGAGGCCGCCGACCAGGCCGGGAGGGGTGACGGCGAGGTAGGACACGTGCCAGGCGGCGTCGGCGTCCTGCCACCACGCGGGTGACCCGGCCTCGTACGCGGCGGGTCCGAGATCCGTCGCCGTGCGGGTGCGGACGTCGACGACGTGCAGTCGCGCGGTCCGCGCTCCCGGCTCCTCGTCCGGCACCTCCCAGCTGACGACGG
This sequence comes from Streptacidiphilus neutrinimicus, assembly GCF_000787815.1. Classification (GTDB taxonomy): domain Bacteria; phylum Actinomycetota; class Actinomycetes; order Streptomycetales; family Streptomycetaceae; genus Streptacidiphilus; species Streptacidiphilus neutrinimicus. Next base: position 5,436 of record NZ_BBPO01000120.1, on the reverse strand, counting down.
CGAGGGCCTCGCCGTCGGGGCGGGGCTCGACGGCGACGACGTGACGGTCGCCGAGCGCCTCCAGACGCTGCGGTGCGCCGTCACCGGGCGCGAGCGTCCACAGCGCGTCGCCCGGTCGGGCGTCGCACCAGAGGATGACGTCGTTCTCCCCGTCCTCGCCCTGCTGCGCCCCGACCAGGACGAGCGTTCCGTCGGGCAGGCCGTGGTGGTCCACGATCTCCCCGTCCCAGTGGAGGAGCTCCGTCCGGTCGCCGCCGTCCACACCGATCCGTTCGAGCCGGTCGCCGGCCAGGAACAGCACCGCCGACGAGTCGGCGGTCCACCGCGGGGTCCGCGCCGGCTCCTTCCCGTCGGTCAGCTGCCTCGGCTGCTGCCCGCCGTCGACGGGGGCCAGCCACAGGGCGCTGCGGCCGGGGCCGCCCGAGGTGACCGGTTGAACGACGTAGACCACCCAGCGCCCGTCCGGCGCCACCGCCACCTGCGAGGGCGACCAGCCGTCCACCATCAGTTCCGGCGTCAACTCCACCCGAGCGTCCCCCCTTTGGGTCACACCGCGTCGGCCGCGGGTGCCCGCCGAGCCTAGCCGCTGCGGGCCGTCTCGGATTTTTCTTTTCCTTTACAACCCGGGCGCAGGCGGCGTCGTCTCTCCCGCTGATCCGAGTGATCCACTTACCCCGGAGAGGACCGCATGAAGACACGGATGAGGCAGGCGGCGGCAGTCGCCGCGACGGCCACGGCCTGCGCCACGCTGCTGGTGGGCGTCGGCTCGGGCAGCGCCCTCGCGCAGGGCGCGCGCCCGCTCGCCGGCTGTTCCACAGCCGCCCTCAAGGTCGCCCTGCACCCCGACGAGAACCAGGCGGGCGTCGGCAACTTCGGTGAGGACCTGGTCTTCACCAACGCCTCCCACCAGACCTGCACCGTCTACGGCTACCCGGGCCTGGGCCTGCTGGGCGCCCGGCACGGCGCGCTGCCGATCAAGGTCGTCTGGGGCTCCACCTATTTCGTCCACGACCCGGGCCGGCACACCGTCGTTCTGAAGCCGGGGCAGTCCGCGTGGGCCGACGTGGCCTGGAACGCGCCGTACGGCGTGAAGTCGGTGACCCCCTCCTACCTGGAGGTCACCCCGCCCAACCAGCGGACCCACGTGACGCTCCGCTTCGCACCCGGCCCGATCGACGACGGGGCGCTGCACGTCACCGCGCTCGCCGCGGTGCCGGCCCCGCCGCGCAGCCCGATCCACGTCTCGGTGGAGAGGTTCACCAACCGCGGCCCGGTGCCGGGCAGCCTGCGGCCCGGGGACACGGCGGACGTCGTCGTCTCCGGCTGCGGCAAGGACACCCGCGGCACGGCCGCCTCCGCCGCGTTCGTCGGCGGCTCGGCCGGCCTGGTGCCGTCCGCGGACCGGCCCACCCTCCAGGGCTTCCCGAAGATCGCCAAGAGGCCCGGCGCCTACCAGGTCGTGGTGCGCTGTCCGGGCGTCGCGACGCCCGGCACCACCACGGTGACCGTCGCCTGACCCCGCTCCGGTCGCCACCGGTCTCGGCCGCAGCCGGTGGCGACCGGGCGATTTCCTCGCGCCCAGGGCGCGAGACGGCGACGGACCGGGTAGAGGCCCTGGACCCGGGCGCGGACGAAGGGGCGTGGATCATGGCGCGGCACCGTTTCAACTTCGAGCTGCTCACCTGCGCCTCGAGCGGGCACGTCCACGCCGCCCCGGCCGACGTCGACGAGCGAACCGGCCCGCTGCTGGTACGCCGGACGGAGGACGGGCTGCGCTGGCAGCGCTGCCTGCGCTGTGACGCGTGGATCCCGTCCAGGGTCCCGCCGGAGCACGAGGACGCCGCCGAGCCGGGATCGGAGATCGTCATCCCCGAACGCGGACGGGCACTGCGCGACCGGTACGTGCTGCGGCTGATCGCGCTCGACCGGTTGCTGCACTTTCTGCTGCTCGGCGCGGCCGCGGTGGTCGTGCTGCTGTTCACGGCGGACCGGAAACGCCTGTCCACGCCGTTCTACCGCGTGGTGGACGCGCTGCAGAACGGCGTCGGCGGGGTGGGCGCGCGGCCGGGCACGGGGATCGCGGGCGAACTGGAGAAGGCCTTCCAGGCCTCGTCCTCGAAGCTGTGGCTCCTCGGCGCGGCCCTGGCGGCGTACGCGCTGCTGGAGGGGGTAGAGGCGGTCGGCCTGTGGCTGGCCCGCCGGTGGGCGGAGTACCTGACGTTCGTCGCCACCACGATCCTGCTGGTCCCCGAGGTGTGGGAGCTGACCAGTCGGGTGACGGTCTTCAAGATCGTCGCCCTGGTGGTCAACATCGCCGTCGTGGTCTACCTGCTGCACAACAAGCGCCTGTTCGGGCTGCGCGGCGGCCTGCGCGCGCAACAGCGCGAGCAGCAGGAGGACATGAGCTGGGAGGCGCTGGAGCGCGCCTTCCCGGGACCACACGCATGACGACGCGCACGACGACAGGCCGCCCGGGCGCGCGCCGATCGTGATGGCGGTGCTGTCCACCAAGCACGACTCCGCCGCTGCCGCCGACGAGCCGTTGGTCGCCGGGCTGCTGGCGCAGGCATTCGCCTGACTACCCTGCGCGCGGGGCTGGTTGGCGGCACACTGGCATGGGGCGGGCGCCGCCGACCGGACTGACGGCGCTTCAAACATGATGTGGAGTACGAACCGAAGCACGTGGCTCGTCTTTTGGCAAGTTCTTCCTGGCATATGCCGATGGCAAGTATACTGCCGATCAGGTGATCACCTTGATGCACCGTCACTTGTCCATGATCTGACAGAAATGGGTCGCACGTATGGCTAGCCTGGACATCGCCCTGAAGAACGCCTTGGCCATCGAGGGCGCCATCGGCGTGGCTCTCGTCGACTACAACAGCGGCATGGCCCTCGGCACGCTGGGCAGCAGCGCCGAGCTGGACCTCAACGTCGCGGCCGCGGGCAACACCGAGGTGGTGCGGGCGAAGCTGCGGACCATGGAGATGCTCAACCTGCACCACGAGGCCATCGAGGACATCCTGATCACCCTGTCCGGGCAGTACCACCTGATCCGCCCGCTCACCCAGAAGGGCAGCGAGGGCCACTTCCTCTACCTCGCCCTGGACCGCCACCGCGCCAACCTGGCGCTGGCCCGGCTGCGGTTGCGCCAGATCGAGGACGAGCTCGCCCTCTGAGCGACGGCCGCAGGCTCGTGGGAACCTCGGTAGTGCTGTGGCGGCCCAAAGCGACGGTGACCGCCCTCGCCTCGATGGGCGACGCCCTGGAGTGCGCCCTCGGCATACCCGGTGCGGTCGGGGCGGTCCTGGGCGACCTGTCCGACGCCGCGCCCCTGTTCGGGCAGAGCCCCGCCATGCCGACGGGCTTCGCCCTCGCCTCGGCCAGCTCCGCTCTCGCCTACGCCCGGCGCAGCGTGGGGGAGGGGGAGACGCCGGACGAGATCATGATCACCGGAGCCACCTTCTCGATCCTTCAACAGGTCGCGGGCCTGCCGGACGGGCGTCACCTGTTCGCGCAGGTGACCCTGCTGCGCGAGCACGCCAACCCCGCCCTGGCCCATATGGAGCTGCGGCGCATCCTGCAGCACCTGCCCACCCTGCTCCCGCCGAGCGACCTCCCCCGCCGCGCCCGCAGCTCACCCGCGTTCGCCGCCCACCCGTCCGAGAGCGTTCCGGTCTCCCTGCTGGAGCGGGTCCTCGAACGTCTGCGCGCGCTGTGAGAAAGGCTCCCGGGAAAGCCCTGAGAAAGTCGCCCCAGCCGCGATGAGTCCCGGCCCCGCCGCCGGTATGTACTGACGAGTTCGCCGGACTGCCCCGGACGAACCGCTCACAAGGGAGAGTGCGATGTCAGACAACCGTGCGGGGGACGAGGCCGCGATCTCGGCCGTCCTGGTCGACTCCTACAAGGCGTGGGAGGCCGGGGACGCCGAGGCCATGGTCGCCGACTACACCGAGGACGCGACCGCCATCATGGCCGGCTCGCTGCGCGACAGCCGCGAGGTGATCCGCGAGAACATGGCCCTGGCCTTCGCGGGGCCGCTGAAGGACAGCTCCACCTACAACAGGCGGCTGAGCCTGCGCTTCGTGGGCGGCGACGCCGCGATCGTCGTCAGCGAGTCCGGCATCCTGTTCGCCGGCGAGACCGAGGTCCCGGACGCCCGGAAGGTGAACGCGACCTGGGTCCTGGAGAAGCGGGACGGCCGGTGGCTGATCGCCGCCTACCACAACAGCCCCGTGCTGGCGCCCGGGCACTGAACCGTCCGACGACGAGCACCGCCGCCGCGGTGCTCGTCGTCATTCGTTCATTCGTTCATTCGCCCGGCCGGTCGCCCGGCCGGTCGGTGCGTCCGTCAGGCGGAGGCCCAGCTGGGGCTCTCGGCGATGGCGGTCAGCTGGGCTACGGAGAGCACCGGGGTGGGCCGGGTCCGGACGCCGGAGGGGCCGACGCTGTTCAGCGCGACGACGGTGACCACGGAGTGCCCCCGGAACACGGCCACCCAGGACTGCTCGGCGCCCTTGGCCCGACCCGGGACCTCCTTGACGCCGAGCCAGCCCCCGCCCGGCAGGGCCGTCGCGTGCGGGTAGGCCGCGTGGAACCGGCCCGCCAGCAGGGCGGCCGAGCCGGAGCTCTCGACCGTGCTGTAGACGCTGCCCCGTCCGTGCGCGTCGGCGAGCACCACCGTGTTGCCCGGCGCGGGGAACATGCTGCCCGCGGCCCCCGAGATGGTGAACCCGGCCGGGAGCAGCCGGTAGAAGATCGCGCCGATCCCGTCCGGGCCGAACGGGGTGTCGAGGTTGCTGGGCTGCGCGCCGGAGGCCGGGATGGCGTCGATGACGTGCGCCCACACGGGGCTGGTGGCGGCGGCCTGCAGCTGGGCCAGCGTCAGCGGCGGGTTGACCCGGGTCGCCGGAGACTTGTCGTGGACGGAGTTGGACTCCTGCAGCACGACCCGGCCGCCGTCAGGGCGGGCGTAGGTGGCGGTCCAGATCCGCTCCCAGCCGCCCTGCGGGTTCGGGAAGTCCTGCCGGGTCAGGTTGACCACGGCGCCGCCCGCGAGGCGGACGACGGTGCAGTGCCGGTCGCGGCCCGTCGGCTCCGTGGTCGTGCAGGTGAACGGCGCCTGGTGCCGGTCGGGCCGGTTCCAGCGGGTGACGTCCACCCAGATGCCCGAGGGGCCGTGCCCGTCGTTGTACTCGACCCAGGCGGTCGGCTCGAACAGGCCGTCGCCGTACGGGCTCGGCAGGCCCTTGTCGAGGAGGCCCCGGCCGGTGCCGTCGCTGGTCCGGCCCGTCGAGGGCAGCACGTGGGTGAGCAGGCCGATCATCTGCTGGGCGGTGACAGTGCGGCCTGCGGCGCTGTGCCCCGGATGCGCGGCGGGCCGGGCGCCGGTCGCCGCGTCGGCCGTCGCGCCGGGCAGTATCGCGCCCGCCGTGGCGA
>NZ_BBPO01000121.1:9835-15070 GCF_000787815.1 Streptacidiphilus neutrinimicus | reverse complement strand
CGCCTAGGGCGAGGACGGCGGTCAAGCCGGCGGCGGCGCCGATGGCCATCTTGGTGTGCATCCGCATCATGGTCTCCTGTCGATCAGGGGTAGGTAGGGGTACTCGGCGGAGTGGCCGGGGCGGGAAGTGTCGCCCCGGCCGCGGCGGGACGGGGTCAGGTTCCGTAGGACTTCACGACGAAGGTGGCGGTCACCGTCTTGCCGGAGGCCTCGTCGGTGACCTTGGCGGTGTAGGTGCCGTTCTGGTCCTGGCTCTGGCACGGCCAGCTCCAGCCGACGCCCCCGGAGGGGTTCACGGTGCCGTGGTCGTAGCCGTAGAGGGGGTACACCGCTCCGTTGGGGTCCAGCACGACGTCCTTGTACTGGCCGGCCGGCGTGAAGCCGGAGGAGATGTTCTCCAGGGTCTGGTGGGCGGAGGCGTTGGTGCACACCCCCTCGACCTCGAACCGCGGATCGGCCGCGCGGGGGGTCGGGGAGGCGCCGCCGGTGCCGGACTGGTTGGTGCCGGTCCTCGTCGTCCCTGGGCCGCCCCCGGTACCGGCGCTCCCGCTGCCGCCGCCGGTGACGACCACCGTCGTCCCGCCCCCGCTGCTGCTGTTCTGGGTGGCGCTCGGGGAGGGGGTGCCGCTGGGGGTGGTGGCCGCCGTGGACGCCGACGCCGGGGCCGAGGGCCCCGTGGGTGTCGGACTGGTCGAGCCGGGCGGTGGTGCGGGGGTGCCGGAGTGCGCGCTGGGGGTACCGCCGGCGGAGTGCGCCATGGCGTCGAAGCCGATGGCGGAGCCCACCACGACGGCCACGGCGGTGACGATCGCGGCGACCCGTGTACGGCGGCGCCGTGGCTGCGGGGCGGGTTCCGTCGGAGCCGGCGTCTCGCCGGCGGCAGGCAGTCCGGGTACCAGCGCCGGAGCGGGCGGCTGCCAGGTGCGCGCGGACGCTGTGCCCTGTTCGCTGCCGATGGCCAGGGCGTCGAACCAGTCCTTCCACGCGCGCAGGTCCTCGTCGGACATCCAGGGCAGCGTGGTCCCCTTCTTCGCCAGGGCCTTGGCCGCGCGCCCGGTGTCCTTCTCGCCGTTGCCGCGCAGCGCGGCGGCCACATGGCAGGCGTGCAGGAACGCCTGCACCTGGAGCCAGCTCTGGATCTCCTTGTCGCCGCTGGTGAGTTTGTGCGCGGTCGACCTCGGGAGCCGCTCGTCGGAGGGAACCGGCCCGACGGCCTGCTGCCTCTTCTGGTCGGCGACCAGCGCCGAGATCTCGTCGATGGCGAGCCAGGCCGGCGCTCCGCACCGTGTGCGGTAGTCGGCAAGGCTCTTGCGGTAGGCCGCCCAGGATGGGGCGACGTCTGGCTGTGCGTCAGGCAAGGATCCCCCTCGTGTAAGGCCCGGCACTGAAAGCATGCCGGAAGATCAAATCCCTTGATATTGCAGGGCATTGAAGCAATTACTCCTCTTATCCCATTTATCTGATGCGCCCGCTCCCACCTGCGGGGACGTCCGTCCGGGATGGCCGGGACGGCCATCCCGTCCCGGCCGCCCAGGGACGGGGCGGGACGGCCGTGCGCTAGGGGTGGCACGGCCGCAGGGGCCGTGCTTGCGCTTGATGGCGCATCACCGGCAGGGGGGAGGTGGGAAATGAACACCACCGGCTCCGGCTTCACCGTGCCCGAGTACGTCAAGGCGATGCTGATGGCCTTCGCGGTCCTCGCGGGCGTCCTGAGCGCCTTCATCGCCTGGACCAAGGCGAAGGCCAACCCGGCCACCGCGCCGCAAGCGGCCCTGTGGGCGGCGGGCGCCTTCACCGGCACCTTCTACGTCTTCGCGAAGCTCTTCGAAGACCTGCACCTCGTGTGACAGACACGCTCGCCGACGTGCACAGGATGCGGCTCGCTCGAAATCGAGCGGGCCGCATCCTGCTTTCCCGCCGACGCCAGCTCCCAGTCCCGGTCGCACGCCCGGGCGGGCGCGCGGACAGCGCGACCGCCGCCGTGCCGGTGGCGCGTAGCGTGATCTTCATGTTCGAGCTCAAGGCCGAGTACGAGTGGCGCACGGTCCTGCTCTGGCACGTCGTACCCGCCGGGACCAACACCGCCCTGTGCGGACAGTTCCTCGCGCCCGCCGCCCAAACCCGCCGCTCGCCGACCTGGGCGCACTGCGCGGCGACGCCTGCGTGCGCTGCACCGCCGCCACGGGGATTACCAGCCCGTCCGAGACTGCCCTTCCGCCGGAGGGCGGGCGCCCAGCCACGCCGCCGACGCGCGTGCCCAACTCGCGGCCGGACCCGTCGGGTGGCTGAACGGTGATGCGGTGACTCATGCCGGGCGGGCCCGCCCCGCCCGGCCACCGGCAGGGCCCGCCGCATTGTCACCGCCGCAGGCCCGCGGCGGGGTCCTCGGCACCACCACGACGAGGACCCCGCGCCATGCCGTCAACGGGCGGGGGAGTGACTTACGGCGCCCGGTTTGCGTTGCCGCGTCGTGCGGCAGGGACGGGCGGTCGCCGGCGGCGCCGACCGGCACCACCGGCGACCAGGCGGTCCCACTCCGGATCCGGTCGCCCAGGCACCGCACGGCCCAGCTCCTCCCACGCCGCGGCCATGGTCGAAAACAACGGCGTATCGCCCGGCTGTCCGGCACCTCGTGAAGAGCGCGGCGGGATCGGTTCCGCAGGGATCACCCCCGGTACAACGACCACGGCCCCGCCTGTACACGGCCGTCCACCGGACAGGCGAGCGCGCGCGGCCGCTGGCGCGCGGGTCAGCCTGCCTCCGAACCAGAGCCTGCTCCTGGCCCCAGGCGAACCCAGTGCGACGGCGCGGAACAGGGAACGGAGCCCCCTTCGGCTCCTGCGCCCTACTTTGCGGCAGCACCGCCCGCCACTCGTATTCGGCCTTGAGCCCGAACATGAAGATCACGCTACGCGCCCCAGTGGCACAGCCCGGGCACGGCGGCGGTCGCGCCGTCAGAGCCCAGGCGCGCGCTCCGACGGGTGATCCGGATGGGTCCTGGCGGGGCGCGCTTCGGTGGGGAAGCAGGAGGCGGCCCGCCTGGAATCGAGCGGGCGGCCACATACCCGCCCGCTCACTGCGGGCTCGACCGCGCGAGCGCGTCCCGCAACGCGAACGGGGTCGGCACGTCCGCGATCACGGCCAGCCGCTGTAGAAGTTCGCGGACGCGCGCCTCGTCCCCGCCCCGCACGGCCCGCACGATCTGCGCGATCAACTCCGGCGCGGCCACTTCCGGGCGCGGCCATCTGTCCGGGGTGGCCGGTTCGATGTCGCGGTGGGCTGTGGTCTGCTCATCGATTGGAAGGTTCACCAGCACGGTCGGACGGTAGCCCCGGCTCCGCCTGGAAGTTCCCGACTTCGGCGAAACCGGCCCAACCCCCTCGCGGTGTGTGCTACAGGTATCTTTTCTCCTACCATGATCGTTCCCGGGGCTGGTCGTGCGGCACAAGCCGGGGCTCTCGCTCGATCGCCGCAGGACTGCGACGCCGCGCAGGACATGCTCGGCGAGAGTGTCGCGGTCTACCTTGACGCCGACCCGACCGCGACCGCGGTGCCGTCCTCGATCGTGGATCTGACCGGAGAGGTGCCGGTGCTGCTGCGCGCGGGCGCGGTCGGCGCCGACCGGCTTCGCGAGTTGCTGCCCGACTTGGGCGAGCGCTGACCGGTCACACCGGGACAGGCGTCTGGTCCAGGCCGCGGGCGGTGACCAGGCGGGCGGTGCCGTCGGTGAGCCGGTAGGCCAAACCCACCACCGCCGTACGCCCCTGGTCGACGGCCTCGGCCAGGGCGCGGGAGCGGTCCAGCAGCAGGTCGACCGAGCAGCGCACGTGCTCGTCGATGAAGTCCGCGTCCTCTACATGCCCGGCCGCGCGCGACGCCAGCACGCTCGGGGTGACGCGCTCGATCACGTCGCGCACGAAACCCTCGCCGGTGGCGCCGCCGTCGACGGCAGCGCGGGTCGCGGCGACCGCGCCACACGCGTCGTGGCCGAGCACCACCACCAGCGGGCATCCGAGCACGCTCACCCCGTACTCGACGCTGCCGAGCACCTCGGGGCCCATCACGTGTCCGGCGGTGCGCACCACGAACAGGTCGCCCAGCCCGCGGTCGAAGATGATCTCCGCCGCGAGGCGGGAGTCGGAGCAGCCGAACAGCACCGCGAACGGGTTCTGCCCCGGCGCGAGCTGCGCGCGGCGGGCGGCGTCCTGGTTGGGGTGCTCCGGCGCTCCCGTAATGAAGCGCTGATTGCCCGCCAGCAGCATCTCGAAGGCTTCCCTCGGCGTCAGGGTGTCGGTCATGCCCGCTCTGCTTCCTCTCGTCGGTTTCCCACGGGTCATTCGTAGGATCGGCCCGGTTGGCCAGTCAACCATGACACGAAACCTGTGTCGTGCTTGATGTGTCGTGTCTCACCGGTCATGCTGGAGGGATGGAGCAGGTCCCCGCCCCCAGACCGGCGCTGTGGACGTTCCTGACCAATCACGCCCGCGTGCTGGTCCAGGTCGCCCGTGACCCCGGCATCCGGGTGCGGGACATCGCCGCCAGTGCCTGCTCACCGAGCGCGCGGGCCACCGCATCATCACCGACCTCGAACAGGCCGGGTAACTCGCCCACACCCGCTCGGGCGGCAACCGCTACCACGTGATCCCGGGCACCGGGCTCCGGCACCCCGCCGAGGCCAGCCCCAAGGTCGCCGACCTGCTCGCCCTCCTCACCGGCACCGGCCCACCGCCCACCCCGACGGCGACACCCCACCGCGCCCGGTGCCGGCCTCTGAGCCGCCACGGCCGCTACCGCGCCGGTCTGGAGCCGGTCATCGTGGCCCGGAGCCGAGCGGCGAGCCCGAGCGGCGAGACCCGGGCCGCCGGGACGATCTCGCCCTCGGCGCCCGTCGCCCGGATGCGGGCCGGCGACGCCGAACGTGACACCACCTGCGGTTGCGGTACTCGACGGAACCTCTCGCCAACGGGCGAGCAGATCGTCGGACGCGCAGCCAGCCGAGGCATCACCGCTGCACTCGCTCGGTCCGCGCGGGGGCGGATCGCCGGGTGTCCTGCACCAGGCCGGGGCCACCCATAGCTGGGGGGAGGTCCTGGCCGGCGGCGGCATGGTGACCCTGCTGTTCGGCTTGGGCTGCTCTGTCGCCCAGCTCGCCGACAACGCCCCCAGCTCGGACGACGAGCCCTCCTACGATGTGTTCATCGACCAGTGACCATGAGCCGCCATCTCCGCCGAGGC
>NZ_BBPO01000121.1:8666-9617 GCF_000787815.1 Streptacidiphilus neutrinimicus | reverse complement strand
GGTCTGCGTGGAGAGCTGCCGAGCGTGGAAGAGGAAGCTCGGCGTGGCTGTGGATCGGCCCCGGCTGGAGCGGGCGGCGCGTCGCTGGCCACCCTCGCCGGATGGTAGGCGCGGACCGGCATCGGCGTCGGATGCCGAACACGTTGCCTGGCGCGGTGTCTGGTGCCCGGGTGTCAGCCCCCGTGCTTCGGCTCGTTGACGCGGTGGAGGCTCGCGGTCACGTGGGCTGTCCCTCGGGATCGCCGGTTGTGCCGTGCGGCTGCGCGAGGTGTTCGGCGAGGGTCTGCAGTCCTGCGGTGCGTGAGGCTTTGACCAGGACCACGTCGCCGGGCCGCACCAGCTGCCGCAGCGCGGCGTAGGCGGCCTGGGGGTCCGCGCAGGTGACGGTGTCGACGTTGCCGCGCCGGGCCGCCTGCTCGATCAGCTGAGCCTCGGCCCCTCCGATCGTGATGAGGTAGGCGATGCCGAGCTGGGCGACGAGCTCGCCCAGCCGGGTGTGCTCGCGGTTGCTCTCGGCTCCCAGCTCGCGCATCTCGCCCAGGACCGCGACGGCCCGGCGGCCCCGGGCCATGGCCTTCAGCGCCTCCAGGCCGGCACGCATCGAGTCGGGGTTGGCGTTGTAGGCGTCGTTGATCACGGTGACGCCGTCGGGTCGCTCGGTGACCTCCATGCGCCATCGCGACGCGGGCATCGCCGTCGAGAGCTGTCCGGCGATGCGGTCGATGCTCAGGCCCGCTTCGCGGCCCACCGCTGCGGCGGTGAGCGCGTTGGCGACGTGGTGCTCGCCGGACAGCCGCAGCGCGACCCGGGCCGCGCCTTCGTCCGGGGTCACGAGCTGGAAGCGGGCCCGTCCGAGGTCGTCGACCTCGACGTCCTCGGCCCGCAGGTGCGCGTCGCGGGTGCGGCCGACCAGCACGACGCGGGCCCGGGTGCGCGACGCCATCGCCCGCA
>NZ_BBPO01000121.1:8132-8476 GCF_000787815.1 Streptacidiphilus neutrinimicus | reverse complement strand
CGCGCGGGTCGTCGGCGTTGAGCACGGCCAAACCGTCGGGCCGCATGTCCTCGACGAGCTCGCCCTTGGCCTTCGCGATGTTCTCGCGGCTGCCAAACTCGCCCAGGTGGGCGCTGCCGACGTTGAGCACGCAAGCGACATCGAGCGGGACCATGCGGGTCAGTGCGCGCAGGTGTCCGACGCCGCGGGCGCCCATCTCCAGCACCAGGAACCGCGTGCCGGTGTCGGCGCGCGAGACGGTCTCCGGGGTGCCGATCTCACTGTTGTGGCTGCCGATCGTGGCCACGGTGGGCCCGGCGGCGGCGAGCACGTGCGCGACCAGGTCCTTGGTGCTGGTCTTGCCG
>NZ_BBPO01000121.1:0-7662 GCF_000787815.1 Streptacidiphilus neutrinimicus | reverse complement strand
GGCCAGACACAGGAAGACCCCGCCCACCTGCGCGTCGCGGGAATCGTAGGCCACCCCTGCGGTGGCCTGCACCGTGCCGTCCGGCACGTCGTGCAGGGTGCCGCCGGTGACATCGGCGATCTCGGCGAGCGTCATCGCAATCATCGATGCTCCTTGGCTCCCGTGGAACTGCGGTACCCACGAAAGCTACCGCCCGTCCTCGGCGGGCCTGGTGAAGACTCGTCCATGCCCCGTGCGCTTTCACCCGCCCCGCCGGTAGTGCGCCTATCTCGGCGTGACGCCGGCACCGGCGCACCGGCGGGCGCCTGCGTCACGGTCCCGGTTATGCCGACCGTGTCGGAGCGGCCGGTCTCGACCCGGTGCGCACCGGCCCGATCCACGCGGCCGCGGAACTTTTCGCACTGTGGTGCCCGACTCCCCGCGGCACGATGAGCTTCAGCCGCCCCGGCGCGCACCTCGTGCTGCAGGGGGGGACGGGCGGCGTGCTCGCGGGCGACATCACCACATCGTGGTGCTGCCCGTGCGCCGCAGGCCCCACCGTGCCGACGGACGCGTCAGTCCCTCAAGTCCCGATCGCGCAGCAGCGGCGGGCGCAGTTCGAACGCGCGCTGCACGACCCTACGAAAGCCATCGGCCGTGCTCTCTCGCTGTCCCTGGGCGCATTTGAAGGCCTGTCGGAGGTCCTGGGCCTGCGAGCTGCTGGCGCGGGTCATGGCAAGCCAGGCGAGTTCCGTTTCCGGCAGCCTCTCGATGGCTTCTGAGGACTGCCTGCTGGCCGCCGGGCGGGGCCTGGGTGGCGAGGGACCTTGAGGGGTCCCGGTCGCGGCCGACGATAGCGCGGTGTCGGTTCATGTGCTGATTGGCTATGGCGGCAGTTTCGCAAGCGAATTCCCGCTCCCATGCGGCAGGCGCGTGAACGCCGACGCTACGAAACCTAACGCGACTGGCTCCGCAGCGCCGATTCAGCACCTGTGGACGCAGGACGGACTGAAGTGAACACAAAAGCCCCGGTCGCCCGATGCTAGGCGGCCAGGCCGGGTGCTCAGCAGAAGTCGGCGCCAGCGCATGATGGCCGGGATTCGGGTCAGGAGCTGACAGACAAGGCCGGTTCGATGGCGTCAGGTCGATACCGGTGTTTCCGTCTCATGCGAAGGGCTGTTCTCGTGGACAACGGCATGTGGGGCTACCAGGCCACCTCCGGCTACCAGGCCGGGATCGACCTCACCGGCTTCCGGGTCGAGGCGACCGACGGCCACATCGGCAAGGTCGACGAGCACTCCGCCGAAGTCCGCGCTCAGTACATCGTGGTGGACACCGGTCCGTGGATCTTCGGCAAGCACGTTCTCCTCCCCGCCGGAACGATCCTGTCGGTCGACACCGCCAACCAGACCGTCCAGGTCGGCCGCACCAAGGACGAGATCAAGGACTCCCCCGAGTACCACCCGGACAAGCACAACGGCGACGCCGACTACCGCAACCAGGTCGGCACGTACTACGGCGGCCTACTGTAGCCCGACAACAGCACCACGCCAGGGTGGTCCGCACGGGTGTGCCCGTGCGGAACACCCTTTGCGACCCGGCGCCGACTGCGACCGCCTCGAAGAGGCAGGGAGAGAACAACGATATGGCCAGCAGTCGTGCGCAGGCGCGCATCCGGCACCCGCGCCACCAGCGGCGCGGCGAGGCCCGCCTTCCTGCGGTCCTCGCCACACTCGTGGCCGTCGCCCTGTACCTGCTGCTACCGCAGAACCTGCTCCTTGGCCCGCGCTTCGTGCTGCCCACCTTGGAGGTGTTCCTGCTCGTCCCGCTCCTGGTGATCAACCCCAGACGCATGACCCGGCAGAACCGCGCCTCGCGGACCCTCTCCCTGGTCCTGGTCGCCGTCATCGCGGGCAGCAACCTGTTCGCCCTGGGACTGCTGATCCACGATCTGGTCTCCGCCGGCGTCAAGGACGGCGGCGCGCTGCTGGTGGCCGCCCTCCAGGTCTGGCTGACCAACATCATCGTGTTCGGGCTGGCCTACTGGGAACTGGACCGCGGCGGCCCCGTCGCCCGCACCCAGGCGCCACGCGAGGAGCTGCCCATGGCCGACTTCCGCTTCTCCCAGGACGAGAACGACGGTGCCGTCCAGGAGGTCGCCGACGGCTCCAGCATCAGCGCCGACTGGATCCCCACTCTCGCCGACTACCTCTACGTCTCGGTCACCAACTCCACCGCGTTCAGCCCGACCGACACCATGCCGCTGTCGACCCGCGCCAAACTCATGATGAGCGTCCAGGCCGTGGCCGCCCTCCTCACCTCACCCCTGGTGATCGCCCGAGCCGTCAGCATCCTGCACTGAGACCGGCATGGCCTACCTCCTCGCGCCCCAGGCCGTCAGCGTGACCGATGGTTGGGGGCACCCGCAAGACCGGCCTTGCTGTGTCGTAACGTCATGCGCGGCAAGGCCTACGGGTACGGGGTCAGCCGCTTCACAGCCGTGGACCAGGATCGGCCGCGTTGAAGGGAGGGCGTCCCGTCGGCCACAGGAGGATGGCGTCGTCGGCGTGCAGGGGCTCAAGCGCGCAGTGCTGCCACAGCCGGAAGAGGTCACGCCCGGGACAGTACGCGCGCATCGCGCCATGGTGTACAGCGCCGACCGGCCTTCGGGCCAAGCGTCCTGGCCCGTCAGTGGCGACAAGAAGCGTGTCAGAGGACCATCGCCCAACGGGCCCGGGGGAGCTGTGATGACGGTTGAAGCGCTGATGCGGCTGCGCTGCAACTCCCCGCGCTGCCTGGGCAGTTTCACCCGGCCGCAGACCGGGCGTGAACCTGACGGCATCCGTGGCGCGGCCGCCGCGTCGGGCTGGACCGTCGTCGGCGGCGCAGCCAGTCTCGCGCACCGCATCATCACCCGGGACATGTCCACTAGGGACCGCTGTCCGGCCTGCAACCGCGGCCGGCCGGTCGTGTTCGCGGGCAGCTGCGTGCACTGCGGCGGCATGGGGCCTCTCGGCTCGGGCGGCTGCATCGACTGCGGCCGCGACGCCGACACCGGACCGTCGGCCGCCGAAGGCGACCAGGTCGGCATCGACCGCGCGGAGTGAGGCGTGGCCCTCGATCAGCCGAGCAGCCGGCGCGAGCGGATTTCCAGGACGCAGGCCAGATAGAGCCACACGCCGCCGACCTGCACGTGGGTGATGTCGCCGCACCACTTCTCGTCCAGGTCCTGGGCGGTGAAGTCGCATCGGAGCAGGTCCGGGGCAGGCGGCGCGAGCCGGTCGGGGACGGTGGTGCGCTTGCGCCGGCGCAGAAGCCGGCCCTCGATCCCCTCGCGGCGCATCAGCCGCTCGACCCGCTTGCGGTTGACGGTGTGGCCGTAGCCCCGCAGTTCCGCGTGGACCCGGCGTACCCCCATACGTCCCCTGGTGCTCGGTGTGGATCTCGCGGATCTCCGCGACCAGGGCGTCGTCGGCCGCCCGGCGTTCGGCACGGGCGGCCGCGCCCGCAAGCCACCGGTAGAAACCGGCGCGTGAAACCCCGAGGACACGGCATATCCGCTGGACACCGAAGTCGGCGCGGTGGGTGGAGACGCCCACTGCCGTCTGTTCGTCGCCGCGCGCCACCGCCACCGCATCCATGGACATGGTGGCGCTGCCCTCCGGCTTCGTGAGGGCCGCCGCGGACCTGGGCCGGCTGGTGCTGTACGGCGGCGACATCGGCCTGCCCGGCATCCCCGCCGATTATCAGGCCGCCCGGCTCGCGGCTCTCACCGCCGCCGCTATGGCTAGTACGGCCGGACGTCCGAATCCGGGTGGGACGCCTGGTCGCCGTCGACCTGGCGGGCGCCGACTGGGCGCTGTGCGTGCGCCGTCTTCGGGTGGTGGTGCACCGCGTGTGCGCCGGTGGCGGGGGCAGTGAGGCGAGTTGAGCATCGTGGTGTGGCAGATCGGCTCGGCGATGACGCCCACTACGTGGTGGCGACGGCGCGGTTGTTCGGGTGGCGTGTGGTGTGGCGTGCCGGTGGACGGCTGCGGCTGGAACGGGACGGATGGCGGGTGCGGGCGCTGGCGGTGGATTCCAGTACGCCCGGATGCGCGCGGGTGGGCAGGCGTGGCAGGCGCTGGGCCGGCCGGAGCTGGTCTGGCTGTTGGAGGGCGAGGGCCGGGCGGTGCGGTCTTCGGCGTGAGGTGGGCGCCCAGCCGGCCGCCTCGACGTACTTCCAGTCGGCGGGACGGATTTCCAGCAGGTCAGCCGCGGCCTGAGCGGTGATGTACTGCTCGCCGTCGGCTTCGGCGGCGAGCCGGTCCAGGTCCTCGATGAGGTAGCGGTCCAGGGCCCCGACGGTGATCCGGCCCTCCCGGCCCATCCGGTCGATGTCACGCCAGGGCCAGCCAATGCGCTCGGCCGCCTGGTCCCGCGTCAGGCTCGCCTGCATCCAGGCCACCCGCTTGTCCACGATCCCGCGCAGCGGCCCGGCGTCGATGGCGAGCGCGTCGGCCGTGAGGTAAATCGGCCAGCCCTTGTACTCGTCCTTCGCCACCAAGTACCCGTCCGCGACGAGCCGCTGGATGTCGTCGCCGGTGACCGGCAGCTCGGTGCGCTCGGCCAGCAGGACCGCGATCCGGCGCGCCCCGAGGGCGTCGGGCAACTGCTCGGTCTCCTGCTGCGTCGCGGCTACGGCCGTATCCGACATCGACACGCCTCCAGGTCACGGGCTTCTCGTGCGGTAGCCATCAGCATGGCACCCACCACTTTCAGCCATCGCCCTGTCGGGTGCCGAGCCGACTCGCTCGTCCCACAGCCTTCCTCCTGTACGGAGCTCACCAGGAAAGGAACTGGACAGTCGCAGGACAGGCAACGAGCGTCAGCCGGCCCCTGTTGCCGTGCGGTCGTCGCAGTCGGTCAAACGAGCGGTGCGTCCGTGTCCCGCGCTACCTGCACGGCAAACCGCTCGTGGGCGGTCTGCTTGCTCATGCCGAGCGGGCCAGCGATCTCGTCCCAGGAGAAGCCGCCGTCCCGTGCCGCGCGCACGGCGTTCTTCTGCCAGGTCTCGATGTCCATCTGCAGGATCTTGGCCATGTGGGCCGCCAGGAGCGGGCGTGGCTGCTCGTCCGGGTCGCTGGGGTTGGTCAGTTCGTCGAAGACGTCGCCGAGCTGGGCGAGGAGTCGGTGAAGTCGGCGAGTCGGGTCCCGGTAGAGGCTGAGTTCGCAGTGCCGCTTCCACTCCTGTTCCATTTGCGGGTCGCACGCGTCGGGGTCGGTGAAGTCGGCCGGGCGACGGGCTCCGCGCCACCCGCAGGAGCAGATGGCGCGCAGTGCCTGGGCCTTGCGGCGTCCTTCCCGGCCGTCGTACTTGAAGGACCAGGCCCACAAGAGATCGCGCCGGTCGCTCTCCTGGCCGTCCTCCCAGGTGTCGCGTCCGGCGTCCGTCCCGTCCGACAGCACGGCCACCACGTTCCCGTCGTGGGGCTTCGTTTCGTCATAGCTTCCGTTGTAGCCATCCGCATACACCCAGCCCATATGGCACTCCTCAAGACGACAGCGACGTGGAAACCGTCAGATTTTCCTGACGATATCGCAATCGTCAGGAAAATCTGACGGTTTCTAGAACTTGGGCGAGGGCCCGGAACTCATTGCTGAATGCCGTACCTGAGCGGCGCCGGCGCCAGAGCGCTACAGTGAGCTTCGAAATCCAGACACGTGGAGGCCCCCGGTGACGGGGGCCTCCACGGTTTTGTGCTGGCTGTCGGTCAGTCGACGGCCTTGAGGCGGCGCTCAGACAGTTGGGTGATCTTGGCCCGGCGAGGGCGCTGGCCCTTGCGGGCGTCGTGCTCGGCAACGCGGCGCTGGTAGCGCTCCTCGAAGTCCGGCACGTCCAGCCGCTGCTCCCGGGGCATGGCCTTGACCGCGGCGAGCTGGTCGCGTGGGTTCTCGTAGGCGCTCAGCATCGGGTTGAGCTGGTAGATGCCGCGCTGAACCGGCGACAGCAGGTTCGCGAACTGGAGGTGCTGGATCCCGCGACTGACCTGGGTGCGCTCCAGGCCCAGCTCGTCGCTGAGCGCCGTCTGGGTCCACACGCAGCGGCCGCCTGGCTCCTGAGTCCCGAGAAGGTGGTAGAGCACCTGCAGCGCGGCCCCGGGCATCCGCGGGATGTACTGGAAGACGTTGAAGCTACCCCAGGTGATGTGCCCAGGGGCGTGCTCTGCGGCAGCAACTGTCATGGCGGTCACCCCTCCTCAGCTCGTTCGGTCTTGCGCTGGCCGGGCCTCGGCCGGGCCGCTTCAGGCTCGGGGAGGTCGGGCTCGGGCAGCATCAGCTGGATGAAAGCGTCGGGCACGTCGGCCATCTCGCGCAACTGTTCCATCAGCGCACGCTGGTCGACTCGCAGACCCTTCCGAGGCGTCCGGAAGCCCGGAGGGGGCTCCACGGGGACCGTTCCGCCGCGCAGGGCGGCCGCGGGGTTGAGGCGGTAGACGCCACGCTGCTGACGCCACACGACGCCCAGCTGCCCGAGCTTCACCATGAAGCGGTTGACGTGCTGCCGGGAGACCTCCAGCTCGTCCGCAAGCTGCTGCTGCGTGAGCTTGATGGTCCCACCGACCTCTTGGCTGCCGATCAGGTAGACGAGGATCAGCAGTCCGACCAGGTCGTGGCGGAAGTAGCGGCAGCTCCAGCGGAGGAAGGCGAGCGAGTCCATGCTGAAGAGCCCGCCGATGAACTCGCCGCTGGCCGGCGGCATGTCCACGAACGCGGTCGCGCCGGGCGGCAGCTCGATGGTCTCGTGGCCGGTGTTCAGCGCGCCGGGGGCGTCGTAGGGGCTCGGCGCAACGCGGCGGCGCCGGCCTGGTGGCGCCGCCGACCCCCTGTCAGGTGTCGGGTTTGGTAGCGGTTGTGCTGCCATGGGAGGGAAAGTGCTCCTTACGTCGAAATCCAGACGGAAGCAGCCTAGCGAGTGTGCAGATGCACCACAGTCGTGTGCCCTATTTCCACACTCGGCGTGTCATGTGTCGCCTGGGAGGTTCGTTTCTCCACTCCCTGGCGATGATGGCCGCGAGCCCCGATTGCCCGCGCCAGAGACACCGAACCACGGGAGTGTGCAAATACCCCACACTTCCCTCGCGCTCAGCACGCGCCTGTGGATAGATGACCGATACATCTGTCGTCTCGCGCGGACGTTACTCGCTAGTAAACAAGCCTCTGACCTGCGGTTTCCCGAGCGCCCTAACCCTATCTATATCGCGCGCGTGCGCGCGTTCTACACCTCACCTGACTGCCAATCAAGCCGCACCGCTGATGGTTCAGGCGGACAGTAACTAGAAGGGGTCTCCCGGCATCGCCCTCCGGGCGATCGGCCGTGGCGCGCTCGGTCTGCACTCGCGTCAAGTACCGCCTTGAGGGGACTCGTCAGCCCCGTACTCGCGAAGGCCGGGTCAGCGGCCGGCTTCGCCGGGCGCGCATTCTGCGCGGGGGCTCCTCCGGCCCCGCCCCCGCGCCTCCGACCGGCGCTCAGCCCCGTCAGGGCCTTGCTGGGCTTTCCGTCTCTCGTGCTCAATCCAGCATCGTTGCTGGTGGGTTGGGGTGTCGGGGGCCCCGGGGGCTGACATCTCCCTTTGCCCGTCCGCCTGCCCCGGTGTGGTGTGGTTGGGGTTGGGCGGGGTGGGCGGTCGCACGTCGGGGATG
>NZ_BBPO01000122.1:10835-14300 GCF_000787815.1 Streptacidiphilus neutrinimicus | reverse complement strand
GGCTCGCTGCGCGGCGCGATCACGCGCGGGTCGCGCAGCGGGGGCGGCGGGACGACGGGGGCAGGCGGAACCTCGGGCATCGGTGGGATGTCCGGGATCTCCCACAGGCCCGGGACGGCCAGGGAGTCGGGGACGGCCGGGGCGTCAGAGACTGGCGAGGCCTGGGGAACCGGCCGGGTGTCAGGAACCGGCGGGGCCTCCCGCACTGGCGGGGTGCCCGAGACGGGCGGCGTCTCCGGGACCGGCGGGATGTCCGGGACCGGTCGGGTGTCCGGAACGGCCCAGACGTCGGGGACGGCCGGGGTGTCAGGGACCGGCGGGGCCTCCCGCACTGGCGGGGTGTCCGGGACGGGCGGGGCCTGCCGAACCGGCGGGATGTCCGGGACCGGCGGGGTCGCCGAGACCGACGGCAGGTCCGGGGCCAGGGGGACCTCCGGGACCGGCCGGGTGTCCGGGGCCGGCGGCAGGTCCGGGACCGGCGGGGTCTGCGGGACGGGCGGGGTGTCCGGGGTCGGTGGCAGATCCTCGTCGTCCACCGGCCGTCGCGGCTGGGGAGTGGCGGCTTCCGTCGCGTCGGTCGCGCCCATCGCGCCGAGGGCCGAGGCGAACCAGTCGTCGACGCTGCCCGTGCTGGGCCGGTGCCTCGTCTCCCGCTCCGACGGGTCGTAGACGGCGTCCCACCAGGCGTCCTCCGCCCGGGCCGTGGGGCTCGGCACGCCGTGGTCACGTGGGTCGCTCATGGTGCTGACGCCTCCGTCCGGCTCCGGGATCGACGCCATTGTCCACGCGCGACGGCTCCGCCAAGCCAGGAACCGACGAATCAGAACCTGTCCGGAGCAAGCGAACGACGGATTCCGGACAATGGTCGAACAGCGTTCCGTTGCCCGGCTACCCGCCGACCGGCCGGTCGAGGCATGATGATCGCTGCAGACCCGCGCGCCGCGCGCCGCGCGAAGGAGGTGGAAAGCAGGGTGCTGGAATTCGTCGGCCTCGACGAACGAGCCGAGTCGGTCTACCGTGCGCTGCTGTCCTCCGGCGCCGCGACACCGGAGGCCCTCGGCGAGCGGCTCTCGCTCCAGCCCTACCTGGTCCAGCAGGCCCTGGCGCAACTGGAGGCGGCGGGGCTCGCCGCCGCGTCCGCCTCGCTGGCCGACCACTACGTCGCCGCGCCGCCGGGGGTCGCGCTGGCTCCGGCGCTGTCGCAGCGGCGGCACGAGCTGCACGAGGCCGAGCGGATCGTCGAGCTGCTGGCGGACGAGTACCGCCGCACCGGCGCGGCCGCCTCCGGTGCGGCCGACCTGGTCGAGGTCGTCTCCGGGGTCTCCGCGCTGCGGCACCGGTTCGAGCAGATCCAGCTCGGCACGGAGAACGAACTGCTGGCGCTCGTCACGGACGCGCCGGTCGCGGTGGGCCCGGAGGAGAACGGCGCGGAGGACATCGTCGTCGCCCGCGGCGTCGCGCACCGGACGGTGCTGGCCCGCGACCGCCTCGCCGACGCGGCGATGATGGACGCGCTGACCCTCGCCCTGGGCCGTGGTCAGCAGGTCCGTGTGGCCGAGCGGGTGCCCACCAAGCTGGTGATCTCGGACCGCAGGCTCGCCATGCTCCCCCTGCTCGCCCTCGGCGCCCCGGGCGAGCCCGCCGCGCTGCTGGTCCGCGCGCCGGGCCTGCTGGAGGCGCTGATCGGGCTGTTCGAGCAGTGCTGGCAGGCGGCCTCTCCGGTGCGGTTCAGTGCCGAGACGGCCGGTCAGGTGGAGGTGGACGCCGACCAGCCGGACCCGGTCGACCTGCAGATCGTCTCCCTGCTGCTCACCGGACTCACCGACGCCAGCGTCGCCAAGCAGCTCGACCTGGGCCTGCGCACCGTCCAACGGCGCGTGCAGCGCCTGATGACGCTGACCGGCGTCAGCACGCGCCTGCAGTTGGGCTGGCAGGCGTACGAGCGCGGCTGGGTGGCCCGTTAGGCTTCGCCCATGCCAGAACCTGTCGATCATGCCGCTCAGGGGTCCCCGTCGTCCGGGCAGCCCGTGGAGACGGCCCAGGTCCAGCGCCTCACCGACGCGGTGACACGGCTGCGCCGCGCGCTGCGCAGCAGTATTCGCACGGACTACCCGTGGGAGGCCCTGCCGATGGCGCAGGTCGAACTCCTGCAGACACTCGCCGCGGCGGGCCCCCTGCGGGTGGGTGAACTCGCCGCGCGGCAGCGCCTCGCGCCCAACACCGTCAGCGGTCTGGTGGGCCGGTTGCTCGAGTCCGGCTTCGTCGACCGTCAGAACGATCCCGGCGACCGCAGGACGGCCCGCATCGGTCTGACCGACGCGGGCCATCGCCAACTCCGCGACTGGCAACGCGCGCACGAGCGTCGCCTGGCCGCCGCGTTGGCGGCGCTGGCGCCGGAGGACAGCGCCGCGGTGCTCAACGCCCTGACGGGCCTGGAGAACCTGGCGGCGGCCCTGGGCGAGGACAGCACCCCGGCCGGCTAGCGGCACGGCGGCGTCGTGTCATCCGCGAGGTCTCAACGGCCCTCGATGCCGAGCAGCGTCTGCTTGGCCTCCAGGCCCGCGGCGAAGCCGGTCAGCGAGCCGTCGCTGCCGACCACGCGGTGGCAGGGCCGGAGGATCAGCAGCGGGTTGGCGCCCACCGCTCCGGCGACGGCGCGGACGGAGGTGGGCGGCAGGCCTGCCGCCTGCGTCAACTCCTTGTAGGTGACCGTGGCGCCGTAGGGGACGTCGTCCAGGGCCCGCCACACGCGGTGGCGGAAGTCGGTGCCGCTGGGCGCGACCGCGAGATCGAACTCCTTGCGCTCGCGCGCGAAGTACTCGTCGAGCTGGGCGACCGCGCCGGCGAGGAGGTCCGGGTCGCGAATCCAGGACGGATCCGGCTCGACCGTGCGGCCCTTCTGCACGGGCGCGTAGACAGAGGTGAGCCGGCCCTTGTCGTCCGACGTCAGTTGCAGTCGGCCCAGCGGGGAGTCCATCGTCGTGTAACGGATCATCACGTGCTCGCTTTCGCATAGGCCTTGAGGGAGCGCTCCGAGGCTGCGGCCTCGGCCGCGGCGACCCAGAGATGGTGCACGGCGTACGAGCGCCACGGCCGCCAGGCGTCGCTGTCCGGTTCACCGGCCGGTCCCGGCGCGCCCGCCGCCCGCAGGCCGTGGCGGACACCGATGTCCGTGGGCAGGTAGGCGTCCGGGTCGGCGAGGGCGCGCATCCGGACGTAGCTGACGGTCCACGGGCCGATCCCGGGCAGGGCCAGCAGCGACGCGCCGGCCTCGTCGCGGTCGACGCCGGGGTCCAGGCGGACGGTGCCGTCGGCCAGGGCCGCGCACAGGCCGCGTACCGCGCGCTGGCGGGCGGCGGGCATGGCGAGGTCGGCGGAGTCGGCCTCGGCGAGGCTCGCCGCGGAGGGGAAGAGGCGGGTCAGGCCGCCGCTAGGCTCGGGCAGCGGCGCACCGTAGCGCGCGGC
>NZ_BBPO01000122.1:0-10710 GCF_000787815.1 Streptacidiphilus neutrinimicus | reverse complement strand
GCCGGGGAGGGGAAGGGGCGGTCAGGCCGCCGCTAGGCTCGGGCAGCGGCGCACCGTAGCGCGCGGCCAGGCGTCCGGCGAGCGTGCGCGCCGCCGCGACGGTGACCTGCTGCCCGAGGACCGCGCGCACGGCCAGCTCGTGGGCGTCGACATGCCCGGGCGAACGCAGACCGGGACGCTTGGCGACGAGCGCGCCGAGGTACGCGTCCGCGCCGAGCACCTCGGCGACGGCGTCGGGATCGGCGTCGAGGTCGAAGAGCGCGCGCAGCCGCTGCACGGCCGCCGTCAGGTCGCGGACGTTGGTGAGCCGCACCCGCGCGTCCAGCCAGCCCTGCGGCTTGGACGGCTCGTCGACCTCGGCCACGCCCGGCCCGCCGGGCAGGGCGAGCGTGCGCCGGTAGGTGCGGGCGCCACCGCTGTCGCGCGGGACCACCTCCTCGACGCCCGGCACCGCACGCAGCGCCAGGAAGTCGAAGACGGCTGCGGCGTCGAACGGCTGACGGTGGGCCAGGCGCAGCGGTATGACGCCCTGCACGACGTTGCGGCGGCCCTGCTGGGCCCGCAGCTCGGTCGGGGTCATCGCGTACACCTCGCGGATCGTGTCGTTGAACTGGCGCACGCTGGAGAAACCGGCCGCGAACGCGACCTCGGTCGCGCCGAGGTCGGTGGTCTGCAGCAGCAGCCGGGCGGTCTGCGCCCGCTGGGTGCGGGCGAGCGCGAGCGGGCCCGCACCGAGTTCGGCGTGCAGCTCGCGGGTCAGGTGGCGGTCGCTGTAGCCGAGCCGCGCGGCGAGCCCGGCCACGCCCTCGCGGTCGACCACGCCGTCGGCGATCAGGCGCATCGCGCGCCCGACCAGGTCGGCGCGGAGGTTCCACTCCGAGGAGCCGGGCGCGGCGTCGGGCCGGCAGCGCCGGCAGGCCCGGAAGCCGGCGGCCTGGGCGGCCGCGGCGGTCGGGTAGAAAGCGACGTTCTCTCGGTTGGGGGTTCTGGCGGGGCAGCTGGGTCGACAGTAGATGCCGGTGGTCCGCACAGCCGTGTAGAACACCCCGTCGAGGCGGGCGTCCTTGCTGCTCACCGCCCGGTAACAGGCGTCTTCGTGCATCCTCACGCCCTCCAGTCTGCGGCATCGGCGGCCCGCGCACTGGCGGGAATCGGACACGGCAGTGGCGGCGGCCCGGATGGCGGGATCTTCACGTTCCAGGGCGTTCACGCCACTCGTGGCGGCGATCGGCCCCCGTGAGAATGAAGTCGCCGCCGGGAACGGACCCACCGCGAACGACCGCGGCACGGGGACCCCGAGGAGCACCCGGACCACCCGGACCACCCAGGCCACGAGGACAAGGACGAGCCATGACGACGACCAGCGCGACCGCCACCACCGCCACCAGTGCCGCCGACGCGACCGCCTCGAGCGCCGTGCTCTCCGTCCCCGCCGCCGACCCGGCCGTCGCCGCAGCCCACTACGCCGCCCGGCTCGCCTTCGAGGCCGACGTCTCCGACGTGCACGCCGACCTCGCCGCCGGCGTCGGGTCCGTCGTGGTGGTCGACTCGCGCAGCGACGCCGCCTGGGCCCAGGGCCACATCCCGGGGGCGTTGCACATCCCGACCGCCCGGATCGCCGAGCTGGCCCCGTCCCTCGTCGACCGCGCCACGACCGTCGTCACCTACTGCTGGGGCCCCGGCTGCAACGGCGCCACCCGCGCGGCCCTCGCCTTCGCCCGGCTCGGCTATCCGGTCAAGGAGATGATCGGCGGCTTCGAGTACTGGGTGCGCGAGGGCTTCGCCTTCGAGTCCGCGCGCGGCGAGGAGCGGCGCCTGGTCGACGACCTCACCGCCCCGCGCTCGGGCGTCTCCTGCGCCTGCTGAGCGCCGCCGCCCCGCGCCCTGCGACCGGGCGGGCCCGGAACCTGGCCGTGGCCGCCCGGAAGGGGCGGCCACGGTTCCTTGCGGTGCAGTGCGGTGCGGTCAGGCCCGGCGGTTGCCCTTGGCGCGCGCGAGGCGGCCGCGTTCCTTCCAGACGCGGTGCGTCTCGGCGCGCAGGCGGGCGTCCGTGCGGGCGGCCATACGGCGGTTCTCGCGCTGGAGCTTGCGATGGCTCTCCAGCCGCCGGTGGGACAACTCGCCCTCGTCGAGGGCCTGCTGAACCGCGCAGTCGGGCTCGCCTTCGTGTCGGCAGTCGGCGAAGCGGCAGCGCGCGGCCAACTCCTCGATGTCGGCGAAGACCTGGTGCAGGCCGACTGCGGCGTCGATCACGCCGACGCCGCGCAGGCCGGGGGTGTCGATCAGCACGCCGCGGCCGTCGGGCAGCGGCAGCAGTTCGCGGGTGGTCGTGGTGTGCCGGCCCTTGCCGTCGACGCCGATGGCGCGGACGTCCATGGCGTCCAGGCCGACGAGCGCGTTGGCCAGCGTCGACTTGCCGACGCCGGACTGGCCGACCAGCACCGTGCTCGCGCCGAGCGCGGCCCGGAGTCCGTCCACGCCGTCGCCCTCGGTCGCGCTGACGACGTGGACCGGGACGCGGGGCGCGATCCGCTCCACGTCCGCGCGGATCAGTTCGGCGTCGGGGGCGAGGTCGGCCTTGGTGAGGACGACCAGCGGGGCCGCGCCGCTCTCCCAGGCGAGTGCGAGGAAGCGCTCCACCCGGCCGAGGTCCGGCTCGACCGCGAGGGAGACGGTGATGACGACGGTGTCGACGTTGGCCGCCAGCACCTGGCCCTCGGAGCGCCGGGAGGCGCCGGAGCGGATCACGGCGGTGCGACGCGGGAGCAGCGAGCGGACCTGGTGGCCGATCTTTGCCGCGCCCTGGGCGACGACCGCCCAGTCGCCGGTGCAGATGATGCGCACCGGGTCGCGCGGGGTGACCAGCGCGGTGTCGGCGCGGAGCGTGCCGAGCGGGGTGACCACGTCGCACAGGCCGCGGTCGACCCGGGCGACCCGGCCGGGGATCAGGCCCTGCGCCGCGAACGGCGCGAAGGCGGTCCGCCAGTCCTCGTCCCAGCCGTAGCGGACGAGGTCGGAGGGAAGTCGATCAGCTGAAGGCAGATCGGAGGAAGACAAGAGAAGCCCTTCGAAGGGAGGAACGAGTGATCGGCTGCTGCGTGGACAGAGCTGTGTTCATCGCTTCCTCACCTCCTCGGCTTCGGGTGCCCCGACGGCTGCTCAGACGCTAGCGCCGACGGCTCGACGCGCGCCACGGGATTTCCGCGCGCGGAGCGGTGCCCAGCGGGGCGAAGCGGGACGGAGCGGGGGGCTACCCGTCGTCCCGCTTCTCGTTGTCCTTCTCGTTGTCGAACGGCGAGGGGTAGCGCCGCCGGCGGTTGCCCTTGGACTGGATGCGGCCGCGGAGGTCCTTGTGCGGGAGGAAGTCCGCCCAGCGCTCCGGGTACTCGGCCGGGGCCTCGGTCTCACCCGCCGCCGCGGAGGGGGGCGGGTTCGCGGCGCGGTTGCGGTTGGCGGAGCGCCGCGCCTCGGCGCGTCGGACGAGCTCCATAGCCTCCTCCTCGCGGGCCTTCTCGTTCTCCGCGCGGGCCTGCGCGGTCTCGCGGGTCGGCCACATGCGGTCGATCGCGGCGTTCATGGCCGCGCCGATCAGGACGGCAAGGGCGATCACGCCGATCCACAGCAGCACGGCCACCGGAGCAGCGAGCGAGCTGTAGACGGTGGGGCCCTCGACCGAGTGCACGAGGTAGAGACGCAGGAAGATGCTGCACACGAAGAAGACGAGCAGGGCCACTATGGCGCCGGGCAGGTCCTCCTTCCACGCAGTCCGCACCGGCACGGCCACGTGGTAGAGCGTGGTCATGAAGAGCACCGAGAGCAGGATCGCCCCGGGCCAGTAGAGGATGTGCACGACGTCCGAGGTCGCGGGGAACCAGTGCACGATCTGGTCCGGCCCGGCGATCACCAGCGGCCCGATGACGGTGCCCGCGATGAGGGCGACGATGTAGAGGCCCAACGAGAGCAGCCGGGTGTGCACGATGCCGCGCTGGTCCTCGAGCCCGTACATGATCGTGACGGTGTCGACGAAGACGTAGAGCGCGCGGGAGCCCGACCACAGGGCGAGCAGGAAGCCGAGCGAGATCAGGTCGGGCCGGCCGCTGCTGAAGACGCTGTTCAGCAACGGTTGCACGGTCTGGTGCACGGAGCCGGGCGTGAGGAAGGTGCTCGCGGCGCGCAGGATGTCCGCCTCGAGCTTGGCGATCACACCGTGGCTGAGGTAGCCGAGCGTGCCCGCGACGGAGAGCAGCAGCGGCGGGACGGACATGAGCGTGAAGAAGGCGACCTCGGCGGCGAGACCGGTGACGCGGTACTCGATGCAGGTGTTGGTGGTGTCCTTGATCAGCTTCCAGGCGACGTCCCGGTAGGACGCTCCGGCCCGGCGGCGGTTCGCGCGCCGACCGCCATGGGCACGGTGCCGGGGTGTGGGTGAGAGGTCGCCTGCGGGTTGCACGGTGCAAACCTATCGGCCCACAGTGGACTCGCCCGCCGTGCGGCATCGGCGGTCGTGCCGACCTGGCCGTCGGGGCAAGCGAGTGATCTTCCGAATAGTGGACGCCTCTGTCTTGCAGATCGGAATGAGAGAGCCGATCCGGGCTGTGGGGCCTCGACCCCGGGCCGTGGCGATCCGCAAATCCCGACTGGCAAGACAGTTTTGTCCAGATGATGGAAGGTGCTGGACTGCGAAAAGTTCGGCGTGCGAGTCTTCTGCCATGTCTGGTGCCGGTACTGCCCTGGTCGGTCGACTCCACGTCGACCTCGGCCGCATGTCCAGCGCCATCTGTCCGGTGACCTGATACCCCTGCCGCCCCACCGACAGCAACGCCCGACGCCCGCGCACCGCCGCGCGGAGCGCGTCGCCCAGGCCGGGTCGCCGTCGCGCGCCGCACGCACCCTCGTGCAGGTCAGCGCCGTAGCGCCGGTCCGGGAGCACCACCGCTCAGGCCCCGAACCAACTGCCGAAGGACGCACCTCATGGCCGCCACCCCCGCCTCCTCCTCACCGAAGCGCAAGGTGACCCGCCACCG
The DNA here is from genome assembly GCF_000787815.1 of Streptacidiphilus neutrinimicus. GTDB lineage: Bacteria > Actinomycetota > Actinomycetes > Streptomycetales > Streptomycetaceae > Streptacidiphilus > Streptacidiphilus neutrinimicus. The sequence continues at coordinate 5,686 of NZ_BBPO01000122.1, read as the reverse complement.
CGGCGAGGGCCAGTGGGCTGCCGGTCACTTCACGCCGCTCAACGGCAACGAGCAGTTCAAGAAGGACGACGACGGTCTCAACGTCCGGACACGCATCGAGACGGTCTACGCCCACATCGGCTTCGACGGCATCGACCCGAACGACCTGCGCGGGCGTATGCGCTGGTGGGGCCTGTACACGCAGCGCCGTCCCGGGATCGACGGCGGCAAGACCGCGATCCTGGAGCCGCACGAGCTCGAGGACGACTACTTCATGCTGCGCGTCCGTATCGACGGCGGCCGCCTGACCGTCGCACAGTTGCGCACCATCGGCGAGATCTCGCAGACCTACGCCCGCGGCACCGCCGACCTGACCGACCGGCAGAACATCCAGTTCCACTGGATCCGGATCGAGGACATGCCGGTCATCTGGCAGAAGCTGGAGGCCGTCGGCCTCTCCACGACCGAGGCCTGCGGCGACACCCCGCGCGTCATCCTCGGCTCGCCCGTCGCCGGCATCGCCGCCGACGAGATCATCGACGGCACCCCGGCACTGGAGGAGATCCACCGGCGCATCGTCGGCAACAAGGACTTCTCCAACCTGCCGCGCAAGTTCAAGTCCGCGATCTCCGGCTCCCCGCTGCTGGACGTGGTCCACGAGATCAACGACATCGCCTTCGTCGGCGTCGTCCACCCCGAGCACGGCCCCGGCTTCGACCTCTGGGTCGGCGGCGGCCTGTCCACCAACCCGCGCCTGGGCGAGCGGCTCAATGCCTGGGTGCCGCTGGACGAGGTCCCGGACGTCTACACCGGCGTCATCTCGATCTTCCGCGACTACGGCTACCGCCGCCTGCGCACCCGTGCCCGCCTCAAGTTCCTGCTGGCCGACTGGGGCGCCGAGAAGTTCCGTCAGGTGCTGGAGGACGAGTACCTGCACCGCAAGCTCGTCGACGGCCCGGCCCCGACCGAGCCGGTCGAGCGCTGGCGCGACCACGTGGGCGTGCACCGGCAGAAGGACGGCAAGTTCTACGTCGGCTTCGCCCCGCGCGTCGGCCGTGTCGACGGCTCGCTGCTGACCAAGGTCGCCGACCTGGCCGCCCGGCACGGCTCGGACCGCCTGCGCACCACCGCCGAGCAGAAGATGATCGTGTTGGACGTGGCCGAGGAGCAGGTCTCCTCGCTGGTCGCCGGGCTGGAGGCGCTGGACCTGCGGGTCACCCCGTCCCCGTTCCGCCGCGGCACGATGGCCTGCACCGGCATCGAGTTCTGCAAGCTCGCCATCGTCGAGACCAAGGAGCGCGGCAGGACGCTCATCGACGAACTGGAGGCACGCCTGCCGGAGTTCGACGAGCCGCTGACCATCAACATCAACGGCTGCCCGAACGCCTGCGCCCGCATCCAGGTCGCCGACATCGGCCTCAAGGGCCAGCTCGTCACCGACGAGCACGGTCGGCAGGTCGAGGGCTTCCAGGTGCACCTCGGTGGCGCGCTGGGCCTGGAGGCCGGGTTCGGCCGCAAGGTCCGCGGCCTGAAGGTCACCAAGGACGGCCTGCCCGACTACGTCGAGCGCGTGCTGCGCCGCTACCTGGACGACCGCCAGGACGGTGAGCGCTTCGCGCAGTGGACCACCCGGGCGAACGAGGAGCAGCTGTCGTGAGTGAGCGCGCCGCACCGTTCTACTGCCCCTACTGCGGGGACGAGGACCTGCGTCCGAGCGAGACCGGCGGGCACGGGGCCTGGGAGTGCGCCTCCTGCCGCCGCGCGTTCGCGCTCAAGTTCCTGGGGCTGCTGTCGGCCTCGTCCACGACCGGGGGAGCCACCGATGACGACCGGGACTGAGTCCGAGCCGAAGTCTCCCTACACCGCCGAGCAGTTGGAGGCCCTGGCGGCCGCCGCGGCGGTGGAGCTGGAGGAGGCGTCCGCACCGGAGATCATGCGCTGGGCCGCCGAGACCTTCGGTCGGCGGCTCGCGGTGACCTCCTCGATGGAGGACGCCGTCGTGGCCCACCTGGCCTCGACCGCGCTCCCCGGCATCGACGTGGTCTTCCTGGACACCGGCTACCACTTCGTGGAGACCATCGGCACCCGCGACGCGGTGGCGGCGACCATGCCGGTCAACGTCATCACGCTGACCCCGCGTCAGTCGGTCGCCGAGCAGGACGCCGAGTACGGGCCGAAGCTGCACGACCGCGACCCGGACCTGTGCTGCAAGCTGCGCAAGGTCGAGCCGCTGAACCGGGGCCTGGCCGGCTACGACGCGTGGGCGACGGGCCTGCGCCGCGACGAGTCCCCCACCCGGGCGAACACCCCGGTCGTGGCGTACGACCCGAAGCGGCAGAAGGTGAAGATCGCCCCGATCGCGCGCTGGACCCAGGAGGACGTGGACGCCTACGTCGCGGCCCACGGCATCCTGCTGAACCCGCTGCTCTTCGACGGCTACGCGTCGATCGGCTGCTCGCCCGAGTCCTGCACCCGCCGGGTGCTGGAGGGCGAGGACGCCCGCTCCGGCCGCTGGGCCGGCGCCGGCAAGACCGAGTGCGGCATCCACCTCTGACCCCTGTCCCTTCTCCCGTGACCCCCGTCCCTTCTCCCGCTGACCCCCTGTCTGGAGCGGACCTTCATGACCACCACAGCTGACGCACCGGCGGCCCCCACGGCGGCCGCCGTGCAGGCCTGCGGCGCCACCGTGTGGCTGACCGGCCTGCCCAGCGCCGGGAAGACCACCATCGCGAGCGCCCTCGCCGAGCGCCTGCGCGCCGAGGGCCACCGCGTGGAGATCCTCGACGGCGACGAGATCCGCGAGTTCCTCTCGCGGGGCCTCGGCTTCACCCGCGAGGACCGGGACACCAACATCCAGCGAATCGGCTTCGTGGCCGAGCTGCTGGCCTCCAACGGCGTCAAGGTGCTCGCGCCCGTGATCGCGCCCTACGCGGACTCCCGCGCCGCGGTCGCCGCCCGGCACGGCGCCCAGGGCACCTCGTACCTGGAGGTGCACGTGGCGACGCCGGTCGAGGTCTGCTCGGAGCGCGACGTGAAGGGCCTCTACGCCAAGCAGGCGGCCGGTGAGATCTCCGGACTGACCGGCGTCGACGATCCCTACGAGGCCCCGGCCTCCCCCGACCTGCGCATCGAGGCGCACACCCAGACGGTGGCCGAGTCCGCCGCCGCCCTGCACGCTCTGCTGACCGAGAGGGGACTGGCGTGACCACCGCAATCTCCCTGCCCACCGCCGCCGCGCAGGACAACGCCTACGCGCTCTCGCACCTGGACGCGCTGGAGGCCGAGGCCGTCCACATCTTCCGCGAGGTGGCGGGTGAGTTCGAGAACCCGGTGATCCTCTTCTCCGGCGGCAAGGACTCCATCGTCATGCTGCACCTGGCGCTGAAGGCGTTCGCACCGGCATCGGTGCCGTTCGCGCTGTTGCACGTGGACACCGGTCACAACTTCCCCGAGGTGCTCGCCTACCGGGACCGCACGGTGGCCGAGCACGGCCTGCGCCTGCACGTCGCCTCCGTCCAGGAGTTCATCGACAACGGCCGGCTGCGCGAGCGGCCCGACGGCACCCGCAACCCGCTGCAGACGGTGCCGCTGCTGGACGCGATCGAGTCGAACCGCTTCGACGCCGTCTTCGGCGGCGGCCGCCGCGACGAGGAGAAGGCCCGCGCCAAGGAACGCGTCTTCTCGCTGCGCGACGAGTTCGGCGCCTGGGACCCGCGTCGCCAGCGCCCTGAGCTGTGGTCGCTCTACAACGGCCGGCACGCCCCCGGCGAGCACGTGCGCGTCTTCCCGCTGTCCAACTGGACGGAGCTGGACGTGTGGCAGTACATCGAGCGGGAGAAGATCGAGCTCCCGGAGATCTACTACGCCCACGAGCGCGACGTGTTCCGGCGCAACGGCATGTGGCTGACGGCCGGTGAGTGGGGCGGCCCCAAGGAGGGCGAGACGCCTGAGCGCCGTCTGGTGCGCTACCGCACGGTCGGCGACATGTCCTGCACCGGCGCGGTCGACTCCGACGCCGACACCATCGACGCGGTGATCGCCGAGATCGCCGCCAGCCGCCTGACCGAGCGTGGCGCGACCCGCGCGGACGACAAGATGTCCGAGGCCGCCATGGAAGACCGCAAGCGCGAGGGGTACTTCTGATGACCACCACCCACGCCGACTCCGTCACCGCCTCGGAGCTGACCGCGACCTCGCTGCTGCGCTTCGCCACGGCCGGATCCGTCGACGACGGCAAGTCCACCCTGGTCGGCCGGCTGCTGCACGACTCCAAGTCGGTGCTGGCGGACCAGTTGGAGGCCGTCGAGCACGCCTCGCGCAAGCGCGGCCAGGAGGCCCCCGACCTGGCGCTGCTCACCGACGGCCTGCGGGCCGAGCGCGAGCAGGGCATCACCATCGACGTCGCGTACCGCTACTTCGCCACGCCTCGCCGCCGGTTCATCCTGGCCGACACCCCCGGGCACGTGCAGTACACCCGCAACATGGTGACCGGCGCGTCCACCGCCGAGCTCGCGGTGGTGCTGGTCGACGCCCGCAACGGCGTCGTCGAGCAGACCCGCCGCCACGCGGCCGTCGCGGCGCTGCTGCGCGTCCCGCACGTGGTGCTGGCGGTCAACAAGATGGACCTGGTCGACTACGCCGAGCCCGTCTTCGCCGCCATCGCCGAGGAGTTCGGCGCCTACGCCGCCTCGCTGGGCGTCCGGGACGTCACCGCCATCCCGATCAGCGCGCTGGCCGGGGACAACGTCGTCGAGCCGTCCGCGAACACGGACTGGTACGGCGGCCCGACGCTGCTGGAGCACCTGGAGACCGTCCCCGTCGGCTCCGACCCGAGCGAGGAGCCGGCCCGGTTCCCCGTCCAGTACGTGATCCGGCCGCAGTCCGCGGAGCACCCCGACTACCGCGGCTACGCCGGCCAGCTCGCCTCCGGTGTGCTGCGCACCGGCGACGAGGTGACCGTGCTGCCCGCGGGCATCACCACCACCGTCGCGGGGATCGACGTCCTCGGCGAGGAGCGCGACATCGCCTGGGCGCCGCAGTCGGTGACGGTCCGTCTGGCCGAGGACATCGACATCTCCCGCGGCGACCTGATCGCGGCCGGTCCCGCGCCCGAGCCGACCCAGGACGTCGCCGCCACCGTGGCGCACCTCAACGAGCGCCCGCTGCGCGTCGGCGACAAGGTGCTGCTCAAGCACACCACCCGGACCGTCCGCGCGATCGTCAAGGACATCCCCTACGCGATCTCGGTCGACACCTTGGCGCGGATCGAGCGCCCGGGCAGCCTGAACGTCAACGACCTGGGCCGCGTGGTGCTGCGCACCGCCGAGCCCCTGGCCCTGGACGACTACCGCAGCAACCGCCGCACCGGCTCGTTCCTGCTGATCGACCAGGCCGACGGCACCACCCTCACCGCCGGCATGGCGGGCGAGGCGTTCTGAGCCACCCGGACTCATGAAGGGCAATCACACGATGAGTGGCGAGGTCTTCTCGCTCTTCGCGAAGGAAGGCGGGCGTGTCGGCAGCGGCGCGCTCGGGGCCGGCCGTGGCGCCATCGGCGCATGTCGCCCGATGTGCCGCTGACGCGGGCTCACGCCCTCGCGTCGGCACGCAGCCGCACCGCCTCGTCCTGTCCGAAGACCGCGCCACTCGTCACCGTGAGGAACTTCTCCCATGTCGCACCGCACCCGCTCGCCCCGCACCACCCGGA
>NZ_BBPO01000123.1:9070-13477 GCF_000787815.1 Streptacidiphilus neutrinimicus | reverse complement strand
TCCCCGGCGTCCCGGTCGAGCCGCAGGCCGGTCCGTACGGCGAGCAGCCGTACCGTCCGGCGACGCCGCCGCCCGCCATGCCGCCGCAGGGCGACCCCGCCGCCGGTGTGCCGGGCCAGGCCGGGCCGAACCCGTGGGCCGCGCCGCCGCAGCAGCAGGGCTGGGGCGGGGCCCCCGCCGGACCCGTCGCACAGGGCGCGCCGCTGGGCTACACGGCCGCCGTCGAGCTGTCCTCGGACCGGCTGCTGAAGAACCAGGCGCCCGAGCGCCGCCAGGGTCCCCCGCGCTTCCGGCTGGGCGGCAAGGCCGCCGAGGCGGACCGGGCGCAGAAGCTGGCCGTCCTGCGCACGCCGGTGATGACCAGCTACAAGATCGCTGTCATCAGCCTCAAGGGCGGCGTCGGCAAGACGACCACGACCACCGCGCTCGGCTCCACCCTGGCCAGCGAGCGCCAGGACAAGGTCATCGCGATCGACGCCAACCCGGACGCCGGCACGCTCGGCCGCCGTGTGCGTCGCGAGACCAGCGCGACCATCCGCGACCTGGTCACCGCGATCCCGTACCTGCGCAGCTACATGGACGTACGCCGGTACACCTCGCAGGCGAGCAGCGGTCTGGAGATCCTGGCCAACGACGTCGACCCCGCCGTCTCGACGACCTTCAACGACGAGGACTACCGCCGCGTCATCAACTTCCTGGGCGAGCAGTACCCGATCATCCTCACGGACTCCGGCACCGGTCTGCTCTACAGCGCCATGCGCGGCGTGCTGGACCTGGCGGACCAGCTGATCGTCGTCTCCACCCCCAGCGTCGACGGTGCGAGCAGCGCCAGCACCACGCTGGACTGGCTCACCGCCCACGGCTACGCGGACCTGGTCCAGCGCAGCATCACGGTCGTCTCCGGGGTCCGCGAGACCTCAAAGATGATCAAGGTGGACGACATCGTCGCCCACTTCCAGACCCGCTGCCGCGGCGTCGTGGTCGTCCCCTTCGACGAGCACCTGGCCGCGGGCGCCGAGGTCGAGCTGACCCGGATGAAGCCGAAGACCCGCGAGGCCTACTTCAACCTCGCCGCGATGGTGGCCGCGGACTTCTCCCGGATCCAGCCGCAGCAGATGGGCTGGCAGCAGCAGCCCGGCATGCCGCCGCAGCCGGGTCAGCCGCAGCCGGGCTACGACCCGCGCCAGCAGTACCAGCAGCCCCAGCCCTACCCGCCGCAGCAGGGGCAGCCGGGCCAGCCCGCGGCCCACCCGCAGCAGCCGCAGGCCCCGCAGCCCGGCCAGCCGCAGCCGGGCTACGACCCGCGCCAGCAGTGGGGTTACGGCTACCCACCGCCGCAGCAGTGAGCCCGTGCTGACATGACGAGGGGCGGACCGCCGAAGCGGTCCGCCCCTCGTCGCGTCGTCGCGTCGGCTCAGACCCCGTCGGTCAGCTCGCGGGCGCGCTTCACGTCGTCGGCCATGCGGTCCAGCAGGGCCTCGATCGAGTCGAACTTCTCCATGCCGCGCAGGTAGGCGAGGAAGTCCACGGCCACGTGCAGCCCGTAGAGGTCCAGGCCGACCCGGTCGATCGCGTAGGCCTCGACGGTGCGCTCGGTGCCGTCGAAGGTGGGGTTGGTGCCCACCGAGATCGCGGCCGGCATCCGCTCCTGATCCACCGTCAACCAGCCCGCGTAGACGCCGTCGGCGGGAACGGCGGTGTGCGGGAGCGTCTCGACGTTGGCCGTCGGGTAGCCGAGCTCGCGGCCACGCTGCGCGCCGCGCACGACGACGCCCTCGACCTGGTGCGGGCGTCCCAGCACCTCGGCCGCGCCGACGACGTCGCCCTCGGCGACCAGGCGGCGGGCCAGCGTCGAGGAGAACGGCGCGCCGTCGCCCGCCGCGCCGGTGATCCGCAGATCCAGGACCTCGACGCCGAAGTCGTGCACCCCGCCCAGCTCGGCCAGCAGCTCGACGTTGCCCGCGGCGCGGTGCCCGAAGCGGAAGTTGGGGCCCTCGACGACGAGCCGCGCGTGCAGGCCGTCGACGAGCACCTGCCGGACGAACTCCTCCGCCGACAGCTGGGAGAACTCCGCGGTGAACGGCAGCACCAGCACCGCGTCGACGCCCAGCGCGCCCATCAGCTCGGCCCGGCGGTGGTGCGGCGCCAGCAACGGCGGGTGGCTGCCGGGGCGGACGACCTCGCTCGGGTGCGGGTCGAAGGTGACCACCACCGAACGGGCCCCGAGCTCGCGGGCACGGTCCACGGCGTGGCCGATGATCAGTTGGTGGCCCTGGTGCACCCCGTCGAAGGACCCGATGGTGACGACGCTGCGTCCCCAGTCCTCCGGCACTTCCGTCAGGCCCCGCCAGCGCTGCACCTTGACCGCTCCTCGTCCGTCCTGCGCGTCGCCGCAGGCCCCAGTGTTTCCAACCCCCTATACCTTGCCATGGGCCTGGTCCGGGATCCTCATCGGACTCGTCACAGCCGGGCGGAGCAGCGCGCGCAACTCCCGCGCGAGAACGCAGTCGAGGTCCGCGAGCGCCTCGGCGAGACGCCAGCGCACGGGCTCGGGCTGCTCGGTCGCAGCGTCGCGGACGAAGGCGAGCAGCGTCTCGCGCTCGGCCGGCCCGTGCCCGAGCCGCGCCCGCAGCCACCCCCCGACCTGGGCGGCCGCCTCCGGACGGCGCTGGAGGTGCTCCCGGACGAGCCGGGCGGCCCCGGTCCTGGCCCGCGGCGCCGGCGTCGCGCCGAGCGCCCGCAGCACGGCGGCAGCCTCCTCCCCCGGCTCACGGAGCCGCGCCGCGTAGCCGGTCAGCACCAGCGCGGGGTCGCTGTCCAGCGCGGGCGCGAGCGCCGCCGCGCCGAGCAGCGGATCCCCGGCCAGGTAGCGGTCGACTGCCTCGCGCAGACGCTTCGGCCGGGCGGCCGGATCGCTGATGAGCGCGGCATAGGCCGCGCCGTGCAGCGACGCCTCGTCCTCGCGCGCGAGCAGCGCCTCGGCGGCGAGCCGCAGCAGCGTCCGCTCGGCCGCCGCGCCTGCGGCCCCCTTCGTGGCGCAGGCGGCCGTCGAGGCCGTCGCTGCCTGGCGCGCCAGCAGCGGCAGCACGGTCGCGGCGGCCACGTGCCGCTCGGGACGCGGATCGTGCGCCCAACGGTCCACGGCCCGCGCCAGCGCCGACGGCTCCGCCTGCGCGAGCGCCCGCAGCAGCGCGTCCGCGCGCGGATGCGCCGCGTCGACAAGCGCCTCCGCGAGCTCGTCCAGCGCGACGTGCCGGTGCGCGAACAGCGTCTCCGCGGCGATGCCGCTGAGACGCTCGTCGGCCAGCCATCGGCACAACGGAGGCAGGGCCGCACCGGGCTCCCGCGCGACCACCTCGCCCAGCAGCCGCCCGGGCTCCTCCGCCCCGGCCCGCACCAGCACCCGCAACACGTCGAGCCTCGCCTCCACGGTCAGCGGCAGGCTCCGCCAGAAGTCCCATGGCAGGAACGGCCCGCCCTGCGCCACACTCTGCCTCTCGCCGCCCCCCGCCAGCCCACCCGGCGCACCGGCGGCGCCGCGCCCGCCAGGCGCCCCCGCCCCGGCGGCTTCGGTGACCCGCTCAGCGCCGGCCGGCAGTCCGGGAATGCCGGGCCACGACGCACCTCCGCCGCCCGACTCAGTAGCGAGTCCGCTGTGCGCCCCGGCCCCGAACACCTCCGTCGTCCGCTCGCGGCCCTGCTGCGGCGCGGCGGACACGGACCAGAAGGTCCCTGCGGCGCCCGCCTCGGCCGCAGCTCCGCCGGGCGCGCGGGCCTCGCACGCGTTCGGCGCTGCGGCCCCCGCGTGGCCGCCGTTGCGCAACCCGGGGAGGTCGGACCATGACTCACCCGCGACGCCCTCTCCCGCTCCGGCGGCGAGCCCGCCGGGCGTGGCGGCCGGCACGGACCAGACCGTGCCTGGGCAGCCCGCTCCAGGGGCAAGGACACCAGGTGCCTCTGCCTTCCTCCGTCGGCCGCCCCCCGCGCCGCGCGGCCTGGCGGAGGGACGGGTGGGGCCCGGGGTGGTGCTGGAGACGACGCGGGCGGCCAGGGCGCGGAGGAGCGGGGCGTAGGTCGCGGCGTTCGGGAGTCGGTGGAGGGTGTCGGTGAGGAGGCGCCCGGCCCACCAGTGGGCCTCCGAGCCGGGGGGCGCCGCCTCCGGGCCGTCGAGGCGCAGGACGAGGCGGCTGAGCAGCGACTCCAGAGCCTGCGGGTCGTCGGCGTCCAAGCCGAGGAGCGCCTGCCGGACGACCGCGAGACGCCAGCGCGGGACGCCGCCGCCCGTCGGTTGGCCGGGGATCGGGACCGGCGGCGCCCACCCGAGCGGGCCGCCACGGCGGTGGGCGCCGACGGGGCGCGGCGGCGGCTCCTCCGCCGACGGGGGCGCGGCGTCGGCCAGGATCATCG
>NZ_BBPO01000123.1:0-8750 GCF_000787815.1 Streptacidiphilus neutrinimicus | reverse complement strand
GGCCAGGATCATCGTGAGGGCGACGGGAACGTCGAGGTGGAAGCCCTCGAGCCAGTCGGCGAGAGCGCCGCAGGCGAACCGGTAGCCGGTCCCGGCCGCGACGAAGACGCCCTCGCCGAGCGCGGCTTGGGCCCATCCCTCGGACCAGGGGAAGAGGTCGTCGAACTCCCGCGCCGTCAGCCCGCCGTCCGGCGCGCCCAGCATCCGCCGGGCCGCCTCGTGGCACCGCCCGGCCACCCGCGCGGCCAACCGCCGCACCGCCCGCGCCTCGGCGTTCGACACTGCGGACGGGACGGCCGGCGGGACAGCCGGCGAAACGGCACGCGCGGGTCGGAGGGTCTCCGCCTGCGCCCCCTGCGCGTCCGAGCGTGGCGCGGCGCGCCACCACAGGATGCCCGGCCCGCGCGCGGCGTCCTGCCTCGTCACGGTCGGTGTGCCCGGCTCGGGCGTGAGGGTGGGCGTCGACGCGGCCACGGCCGTGGGCGCGGACCGCACCGCCTGCGCGGCGAGCCGCTCGGCGATCCGCAGGCAGGCGAGGTCCAGTCGGGCGGAGAGCAGGTCGGTCCGGGTCAGCGGGCGCGAACGCGGCAGGGCCAGGGACGGCTGCGCCGAGCGAACCTCGCCCACCAACCGCAGCGCGAGCGCGTCACCCGCCGCGACCAGCCCGGCGACGCCGGGCTCCGAAGCCGCTCCCGTCACCGCCCCGGTCGCCGCAGGCACCTCCCGCAGTGCCAGCTCGCCCGCCGCGCGCGGATCGAGCGGACCGAGTCGGCGGCTGCCCTGCACGTCGTCGGGGGCCAGCACGGCGCTGGTGCGCTCCCAGAACTCCGGCAGGCAGCCCACCAGCAACCGGCACTCCGTACCCCGCAGCCGGCGCACGGTCTCCGCGCACCAGCCACGCCAGCGGGCCAGCAGCTGCGGCGGGGCCTCCTCGGGCGCGTCCAGGACGATCAGCAGCGGTCGATGCGCGGCGGCGGCGACGCGCGCGGCCTGACCCGCCAGCGGGGCGGGCGCGGGGTGGCGCAACAGCGCGTGCACGCGGCTGAGGGCGCGGTCCGCCGCGTCCAGGACGCTCGCGTCGCCTGCGGCGAGGTCCGCGCCGCGCAGCCAGAGGGTCGGCAGACGGTACGCGGAACGGGTGCGCTGCAAGGCGAGAGCCGCCAGCTCGGTCGTCCGTCCGCTGCCCGCCTCCCCGATGACCGCGAGCAGGGGGCGCACCGGGTCCCAGCCCTGGACCGTCTCCGGCAGTCCGTCCGCACGCGGCACGCGCCGCGCCGCGGCCTCGGTCGCCGCCGCGTCGATCCCGGCGGCGGCCAGTTCCAGCACCCCGGCGAGGTTCAGCGCGCGCCCGTGCGCGGGAACCGTCTCGGCGTTGCGGGCCAGCAGGTCCGCGAGCACCGGCTCGGCCGCCACCGCGCCGAGCCGCACCGCCAGCGCCGCTCCGCGCCGACGGCTGCGCAGCGCTGCCGTGGCGACCCCCACCGCCGCTCCGGTCTCCGCGTCGACGACCGGCCCGCCGGCGGCGTGGACGGGCAGCCCGGCGGGCGCCTGCTCCAGGCTCAACTGCCAGACGTCGGGCAGCAGCCAGAAGCGCTCGGAGGCCTCGTAGCGGGCGGTCACGAGCCCGGCGACCGCTCCCTGCAGGGCGGCGCCGTGGCCGGGCACGGAGACCAGACGCGTCCCCACCCCGTCGGCGATCGGCCAGGGCGTGCCGGGCGGGACGTCGGTGCGCAGCAGCGCCAGCCCGAGCGCGGGCAGCGGCACCATCCCGCCCGCGTCGACGCGGACGGAGCGCCCGTCGGGGTAGGCGAGCCGGAGCCCGGCGAGGCCGTCGACGACCTCGTGCGCCGTCACCAGCGTGCCCTCGTGGTCGACCCCGAAGGCGAGTCCCCGCAACGTCCCCCGCGAGTCACTGACGCGCACCAGCCCAGGCCCCACCGTCCCGCCTTTCGCCGTGCGGCGCGCACCCGCGCACCGCCTGCGGGGAGGCTGCCCACCGCTCACGACGTCCCGCCGGGTGCCCTTCCGCCCGCCCCTGCCGTGCTTCGCGCGCTCGCTCGATGGAGTGCAACGCGTTTCACACAGGGGCGGACGCCGCACGTCAGCGGCGCGCAGCCGGGGATGCCACGGTCAACCGGCGGCGAAGATCGCGCATGCGGCCGACGCGGACCGTCGTCGCCTCGCAGACCTCCACGAGACAGATGCCGAGCGTGCGCGCGACGGGCGGCTCCGGAATCTCCCTGGCGGGGATCTTCCGGAGCAACTACAGACCCGTCAGCGAGCCCGGGCGGGTGAGCGTGGACATCACTTGGCCTTGACGCCCAGCAGGTCGACCGGCGTGATCACCGGCGGCGCGCTGAGCATCGTCTCGGCCGCGCCCATCAGCGCCGCCGCGATCGCGCCCTGGAGGTGGGCCTGACGGCCCGCCTCGTCGTCGAAGGTGTCGAAGACGCCGAAGGTGGTGGCGTCCTGACGGAACGAGTACCAGGTGACGGTGTGCGGCTCCTGCTCGGCCAGGGCCGCCGCGTCGCGCAGCATCGCCTCGACCTTGTCGGCGTACTCGGGCTTGGCCTCGATACGCGCGAGCAGACCGATCTTCATGGGGGCTCCTTGAGGGCTTGCGAGGAACGTCGCCGGTTCTCCGGCACACCTCGAAACTACGCCCTGGCCCAACACCGAGATCAGTGGCAGAAACGCCATGGATGATAGCGTTTTCGTCATGGAGGTAGCGGTTCTCGTCTACGACGGCGTGTTCGACTCCGGGCTGTCCGCAGTCCTGGACGTGCTGGACGGCGCCAACGCGATGCGCGGCGAGGTCGGCGGGGCGCCGTCCTGGAACGTGACGACCGTCGGCTGCCGGCCCCAGGTCCGCACCGGAGCGCGGCATCTCGTCGAGACGCAGCCTCTCGACCGCGCCGACGCGGCCGACCTGCTGATCGTCCCCGCCCTGGCCGAGCGGCGGCCCGACGCCCTGCTGGAACGGGTCGCCGCCGAGGAGCTCGCCCCCGTCCGGGAGCGTATCGCCCGCACCCGTTCGCGCGGCACGGCCATCGCCTCGGCCTGCACCGGCACGTTCCTGCTCGCCGAGTCCGGGATCCTGGACGGCCAACGGGCCACGACCAGTTGGTGGCTCTCCCCGGCGTTCCGCGGGCGCTACCCGCAGGTCAGCATCGATCAGAGCCGGATGGTGGTCGCCTGCGACGGCATCACGACCGCGGGCGCGGCCTTCGGCCACGTCGACCTCGCGCTCCACGTGGTCCGGGCGGGCAGCCCGGCCCTGGCGGATCTGCTGGCCCGCTACCTGGTGATCGACGAGCGGCCGTCCCAGTCCGCCTACACCATCCCGAGCGCGCTCGCCCAGAGCGATCCGACGGTGGCCGCCTTCGAGCGCTGGGCCCGCACCCGCCTCGCCGAGCCGATCAGCATCCCGGACGCCGCCAAGGCCATCGGGGTCAGCAACCGGACGCTCCAGCGGTCCGTCCAGCGCAGCCTCGGCACCTCACCGATCCGCTTCGTCCAGGACCTGCGCGTCGAGCAGGCCTCCCACCTGCTGCGCACCACCGAGCTGTCGCTCGAGGTCATCGCCCGCAAGGTCGGCTACGAGCACCCGCACACGCTGCGGGTGCTGCTTCGCGAACGCACCGGGAAGACGACGACGGCACTGCGCGGCGTCTGACGGGGAGCGGTCGGCTCAGACGAAGACGGCGAGCGACTTCGCCTTGCCTCCGTGCTCCTCGATCAGCGCGAGGAAGCGCCCGTCCGGGTCGAAGACCGCGATCGGCTCGCTGACGCCCAGCCCCGGCGCGTCGATGCGGACGCCGGTCGCCAGCAGCCGGGCCTGCTTCTCGTCCACGTCCCAGCGCGGGAACGCGGCCGCGGCCGCGTCGGCGATCGGCAGGACGTTGTCGGCGAAGGACTCCTCCAGCTCCTCCAGCGTGTGCGCCACGTCGAGCCCGTAGGCGCCCACGCGCGTGCGGCGCAGCGCGGTGAGGTGGCCGCCGACGCCGAGGTCCGCGCCCAGGTCGCGGGCGAGGGCGCGAATGTAGGTTCCGGAGGAGCAGTCCACCGTGACGTCCAGGTCGACGACGGCCGTGCCGTCCTCGGCGACCGCGTCCCGGCGGCCGTGGACCTCGAAGCGGGAGACGGTGACCGGACGGGCGGCCAACGCGACCTCCTCGCCCTCGCGCACCCGCGCGTACGAGCGCTTGCCGTCGATCTTGATCGCGCTGACGCTCGACGGCACCTGCTCGATGGCGCCGGTCAGCTTGGCCACCCCGGCCGCGACCGCCTCGTCGGTCACGGCGTGCGCCGCGATCGAGGCGGTGATTTCGCCCTCCGCGTCGTCGGTGATCGTCGTCTGGCCGAGACGGATCGTCGCCTCGTAGGTCTTGGTCGTCAGCGCGAGGTGGCCGAGCAGGCGCGTCGCCTTCTCGCTGCCGACGACGAGCACGCCCGTCGCCATCGGGTCCAGCGTGCCGGCGTGGCCGACCTTGCGGGTGCCGGCCAGGCGGCGGATGCGGGCGACGACGGTGTGGGAGGTGATCCCGGCCGGCTTGTCGACGATGACCAGACCGTCAGGGCCGGTGCCCTTGCGCTTCACGAGGGGTTTCAGTCTTTCGTTCGGAGGACCGGGTTGCGGGGAGCTCAGTCGGGGATCGGGGCGGACTGCGCGTCGAGCGCGGCCCGGAAGGCCGCGACGGTGGCCGGGACGCCGCGGTGCGAGGTGAAGCCCGCCGCGTAGGCGTGACCGCCGCCGCCCAGCGCGGCGCAGGCCGCGGCGACGTCGACGGCCCCGTTCGCGCGCGAGGAGCCGCGCAGGCTGCCGTCCGGGTCCTCCTTCAGGACCAGGGCGACCTCCGCCTCGGCGGCCTTGCGGACCACGTCGATCAGACCCTCGATCTGCTCCGGCGGCACGCCGTGGGCGAGCAGGTCGGCCCAGGGCACCCAGGTCCAGACGAGGCCTCGGCCGCCCGCGGCCAGGGGCTCGAGCTCGGCCCGCTCCAGCGCGGCGGCCAGCACCTTCAGGTAGCCGAAGGACTGCGTGTCCCACAGCCGCCGGGAGATGGCGTCGTGCCGGACCCCGGCCGCCAGCAGGCGGGAGGCGAACTCGTGGGTGGCGGGCGTCGTGGCCGCGTAGCGGAAGGATCCGGTGTCGCTGGCGACCCCGGCATACAGGCAGGTGGCGATCTGCTGGTCCAACGGCACGCCGAGACGGCGCAGCAGCTCGTCGACGAGGACCGCTGTGGCCGGGGCCAGCGGGTCGATCAGACGCAGCGTGCCGAAGCCGGCGTTGGAGGTGTGGTGGTCGACGACGACCAGCTGTCGCGCGGCCTCCGCCTTGGCCTGCAGCAGCCCGAGCCTGCGCGCGTCGGCGACGTCGAAGCTGATCATCAGCTCCGGCCGCTCGGGAACCTCCGAGACCGGGACGATGAGCTCCTGGCCGGGCAGGAACGACAGGGAGGCGGGCACGACCTGAGGGTCGTCGCCGAAGGAGACGCGCACCTCGACGCCGCGCTGCCGCAGCGCGAGACCGACGGCCAGGGCGGAGCCCAGCGCGTCGCCGTCGGGCAGGACGTGCGCGAGCAGGTCCACGGAGGAGGCGCCGGCGATCGCGTCCAGCACCGCCTGCCAGTCCGCCTCACCGGGCCGCCGCAGCTCCCCGCGCGGGGACGGCAGCGCAGGGGCGGAGACGCCCACCGCGCCGGTGGGCGTCTCGATGTCGACGTGCGAGGCCACGTGGTCCGGCCGGCCGGGCACGACTACTCGTCCTCTGCCTCGTCGTCGGCGTCGACCGAGCCCTCGAGCTCCTCGTCGTACTCGCCCGGCTTGCGGTACGGGTCGGCCTCGCCGGCGAAGGTCTTGCCGACGGCGACGCTGCGCACCTCCGCGTCCTGCGCCCGGGCCTTGACGAGCAGGTCGTCCAGGTGGCGGGCGGTGTCCGGGATGGCGTCCAGGACGAAGGTCAGGGTCGGGGTGAAGCGGACCCCGGTCTCGCGCCCGACGGTGGAGCGCAGGATGCCCTTGGCGCTCTCCAGCGCGGCGGCCGAGGCCTCGCGCGCGGTCTCGTCGCCGTGGACGGTGTAGAAGACGGTGGCCTCGCGCAGGTCACCGGTCACGCGGGCGTCGGTGATGGTGACGAAACCGAGCCGCGGATCCTTGATCCGCCGCTGGAGCGTCTCCGCGACGACCACCCGAATGCGGTCTGCGAGCTTGCGCGCCCTCGCGGTGTCGGTCACTGGTCCTCCTCGTGCTGGTGGGCACCATGGGGAACGGTACCCGCGGACGCCCTCCTTGGGGCGACCTGTCCGATTGTCCTACTCGTCCTCGTCGTCGCGAAGCCTCCGCCTCGCGGAGAGCAGCTGCACCTCGGGCCTGCCCGAGACCAACCGCTCACAGCTGTCCAGGATCTCGGCGACGTAGGACGCCTCGCCGGAGACGACGGCCAGGCCGATCTCGGCCCGGCGGTGCAGATCCTGGTTTCCGGTCTCCGCAGCGCACACGCTGTACTTGCGCTGCAGTTCGGCCACGATGGGCCGCACGATCGACCGCTTCTCCTTGAGGGAGTGAATATCACCCAGAAGCAGATCAAACGTAAGTGTTCCCACGAACATGTGTGACAGGTCACGCCGACCTGTGAGGCCTCGGGAATCGGTGGGGACTGCTATGCCCTCACCGTACCGAGCGAGGAGGGGGCCGGTCGACGGAATTGGCTCCGTCTCCCGGCCCCCTCTCGTTACCTCAGGGACTTACGAGCGCGGCTTCTCGCGCATCTCGTAGGTCTCGATGGTGTCCTCCACCTTGATGTCGTTGTACGACCCGAGGGTGACACCGGCCTCGAAGCCCTCGCGGACCTCGGTCGCGTCGTCCTTGAAGCGGCGCAGACCCTCGATGGTGAGGTTCTCCGCCACGACCTTGCCGTCGCGGATGAGGCGGGCCTTGGCGTTGCGTCGGATGAGGCCCTCGCGGACCAGCACACCGGCGATGTTGCCGAACTTGGAGGAGCGGAAGACCTCGCGGATCTCCGCGGAGCCGAGGCGCACCTCCTCGTACTCCGGCTTGAGCAGGCCCTTGAGCGCCGCCTCGATCTCCTCGATCGCCTGGTAGATGACCGAGTAGTAGCGGATGTCGACGCCCTCGCGGTCCGCCGCCGTACGGGCGCGGCCCTCGGCCCGGACGTTGAAGCCCAGGATGATGGCGTCGGAGCCCATGGCCAGGTCGACGTCGGACTCGGTGATCGCACCCACACCGCGGTGCAGGATGCGGAGCTCGACCTCCTCGCCCACGTCCAGCTTGAGCAGCGCGTCCTCCAGGGCCTCCACGGAGCCGGAGACATCACCCTTGATGATGAGGTTGAGCTGCTGGATGCCGCCGGCGGCGATGGCCTTGTCCAGGTCCTCGAGCGAGACGCGGACCGGACGACGCGCGAACATGGCGTTGCGGTCGCGGGCCGAGCGCTTCTCGGCGATCTGGCGGGCGGTGCGGTCCTCGTCGACGACGATGAAGCTGTCGCCGGCGCGGGGCACCGAGGTCAGACCCAGCAGCAGCACCGGACGCGACGGACCGGCCTCCTGCAGGTTGTTGCCGTTCTCGTCGAGCATGGCGCGGACGCGGCCGTAGCTGTCGCCGACCACGATCGAGTCACCGACGTGCAGGGTGCCGCGCTGGACGAGGACGGTCGCCATGGCGCCGCGGCCCTTGTCCAGGTGGGCCTCGATCGCGATGCCCTGGGCGTCCTGCTCCGGGTTGGCCCGCAGGTCCAGGCTGGCGTCCGCGGTCAGGACCACGGCCTCCAGCAGGGAGTCGATGTGCAGGCCCTGGCGCGCAGAGATGTCGACGAACATGGTGTCGCCGCCGTACTCCTCGGCCACCAGACCGAACTCGGTCAGCTGACCGCGGACCTTGACCGGGTCGGCGCCCTCGACGTCGATCTTGTTGACGGCGACCACGATCGGCACACCGGCGGCCTTGGCGTGGTTGAGCGCCTCGACCGTCTGCGGCATGACACCGTCGTTGGCCGCGACCACCAGGATCGCGATGTCGGTGGACTTCGCACCACGGGCACGCATGGCGGTGAACGCCTCGTGACCCGGGGTGTCCAGGAACGTGATGGCACGCTCCTCGCCGTTGACCTCGGTGACGACCTGGTAGGCGCCGATGTGCTGGGTGATGCCACCGGCCTCGCCCGCGACCACGTTGGACTTGCGGATCGCGTCCAGCAGTCGGGTCTTACCGTGGTCGACGTGACCCATGACGGTCACGACCGGCGGACGCGGAGCGAGGTCATCCTCGCCGCCCTCGTCCTCACCGAAGTCGATGTCGAACGACTCGAGCAGCTCGCGGTCCTCGTCCTCGCGGGAGACGATCTCCAGCGTGAAGCCCATCTCGCCGGCGAGCATCTGCAGGATGTCGTCGGAGACGGACTGCGTCGCGGTGACCATCTCACCGAGGTTGAACATCACGGAGACGAGCGCCGCCGGGTTGGCGTTGATCTTGTCCGCGAAGTCCGTCAGGGAGGCGCCACGCGAAAGGCGCACGGTCTCGCCGTGGCCCTTCGGCAGCATCACACCGCCGACGGACGGGGCCTGCATGGCCTCGTACTCCTGGCGCTTCGCGCGCTTCGACTTACGGCCACGGGCCGGACGGCCACCGGGGCCACGGCCGAAGGCGCCCTGCGTGCCGCCACGGGCACCCGGACCGCCCGGACGACCGCCGAAGCCGCCGCCACCACCGGGGCGGGCGCCGCCGAAGCC
>NZ_BBPO01000124.1 GCF_000787815.1 Streptacidiphilus neutrinimicus | reverse complement strand
GCGGTCTTGCTTCGGTGCCTTCTGCTGCTGTTCCTGCGCGCTGCCACCACGGCGGTCACCACGTGTGCAGGTCCACTCGCAGTCTTTCCGCCGTGTGTTGCCGGGAGGTGTGCGGCCCGAGAAGTTTGAGGTTTGTCAGGTGGCCGCTCGGGAACGGAAAGGGCATGTCACGGGCGGAGCTCTCGGTACGTCCGGTGCGCGCCGACGACCCCGGGAGGCAGGCTCTCGCCCGTTTCTCCGAGGCGCACGGCACCTTCCGCTGGTGCTCCTGCCAGCGCTGGCGCATGACGAGCACGGAGTTCCGGGCGAGTGACGTCCCCGGCCGCGTCGAGGCACTCGAGGACGAGGTGCGCGGCGGCGGGCCGGTCGGCGTGCTCGCCTTCTCGGACGACGAACCGGTCGGCTGGTGCTCGGTCGCGCCCCGCGCGTGCTACCGCGCGCTGGGGCGTTCCCGTGTCCTCGCGCCGGTCGACGACCTACCGGTCTGGTCCTTGGTCTGCTTCTACGTCCCCGGCCCCTGGCGTCGCCGCGGGGTGACCGGGACACTGCTGCGCGGCGCGCTGGCATACGCCCGCGAGCAGGGGGCATCAGTCGTGGAGACATATCCTGCCGGAGGCGGGCAAGGGCAAGCACAGCCTGCGGCCGAGGGCGGCTCCTACTCGCACATGGGGCCGCGTGGCCTCTTCGAGCGGGAGGGGTTCGTCGACGTCACCCCACCGGGGAGGAAGCGGAGCGTGCTGCGTCATGACCTCCGGGCCTGAGCTCGCCCCCGAGGAGAAGGCGTCCGCCGCCGGTGCGCCCGGTGCGCCCCGCACGCCCGGTACGCCGGGTGCGGACCGCGCGGACGGCACCGGGAGTGCCGGGAGCGCGGACCACGGAGCCGACGCGGTCCTCGCGGGGGCGACGGGGACGCTGGCGGAGGCGGGCGGCCCGCCGAAGCGGCTGAGGATGCGGCGCGTGGTGACGCTCGTGCTGTGCGCGATCGTCGTCTACGTCGTGCTGTTGCAGGTGCTCCGGCACAACGCCAACCCGCTCCCGGCACTGGAGCGCGCGAACGCGGTCTGGCTGGTGCCCGCGCTGGCCACCGCGGCGCTCGGCTCGGTCGGGGCTACCTTCGCGATCGTCGGTTTCGTTCCGGAGCGGGTGTCACTGAGGAGAGCACTGCTCGCGCAGCTCTCCGGGTTCTTCGTCAACCTGGCCACCCCCGGCGGTCTCGGCAGCGCCGCCGTGAACACCCGCTTCCTCGCCCGCTCCGGCATCGCCCAGACGCAGGCCCTGGCCAGCGTCGCGCTCGGCCAGATCGTCGGCTTCGTACTCCACCTCGCGCTGCTCGTCGCCTTCGGCACCTGGATCGGCGCGAACTACGCCGCGTCGCTGCCGACCGGTGCGACCCTGCTCATCGCGGCCGCCTCCCTCGCCGCCTGCGTCGGCGTCTGCGTCGGCGTGCCGCGGCTGCGCCGCTGGCTCGCCGCCCGGCTCCGCGAAGCCGGCCCGCGCCTGCGCGAACTGATGGGCCAGCCCGGCAAGCTCACGGTCGGCGTCCTCGGCCAGCTCTCGGTCACGCTGATGGCCGTGGCGAGCCTGTACTTCTGCTCCCGGGCCTTCGGCCAGGCGGCGACCTTCCCCGAGGTCGGCTTCGCCCAGCTGGTCGGCTCGGCGGTCGGCTCCGCGATCCCCATGCCGGGCGGCATCGGCTCCTCCGACGCCGCCCAGGCGTACTCGCTCCAGGTCACCACCGGCGTCGCGGTGGCGACGTGGGTGCCGGTGGTGCTGGTCTACCGCCTGCTGACCTTCTGGCTTCTGCTGATCCCGGGGTGGATCTCCTTCCTGTACCTGCAGAAGCGTGAAGCGCTCTGAACCGAGGCCGGTTCAGCCGCCGGCCAGCATGCGCACGCTCTCCTCGACCGCCACCACGAGCTCGGCCAGCGGCGCGACCCCGGCGACGAGGCCGCGCAGCCGGGTCAGCCACTTGCGCAGCCGGGACTGGTCCGGCTCCTCCTCGTCGAGCTCGTCCTTGAGGCCGAGCGCGGCCGCGTGTGCGGTCGGCGCGTCGGGGAGGTCGTAGCCGCCCGAGGCGAGCAGGCCGAGGAGGCGGGCCGCGTCCGCCCGCGCCTGCGCGAGGGCCTGGGCGCTGGTCTCGCCGTGCTGCTGGCGGATGGTGACCCGGTTGTTCTCACCGGCCACGAGCGCGGAGTCGTTCACGGTTCCGCCGCTGATGACGATGCCCTTGTTGCCCATGCCGCCCTCGTGGCCGCTGTCGTGCCTGGACACGGTCCTGTCGCCTTTCTCGTCAGCCGCGGTGCGGCGAGGGAGTGCTCACGGTGTTGCCCTGACCGGCGACGATGGTGCCGCTCATGGAGCCGCCGGTGATGATGACGCCCGCGTTGAGAAGTTGGGCCCGGCTGTCGTCCAGCTCGGTCGTGTCCAGCCCGTTCGCCTCGAGGATCTGCGCCAGGTAGTCGACCAGCCGCATGTCCAGCTGCTGGGAGATGCGGGTGACGTCCGCGCGCTGGAAGTAGTTGCGGTAGAGGGAGTCGGCGGCCAGTTCGCGCAGGCTCAGCCGGGCGCCGTAGTCGAAGGTCCGGTCCTCCGCGATGGCGCGCAGCAGGTCCTCGTTGCGTCGGGTGCGTCGCCCGGGCTCGCGCAGCTCCCGGTAGACCGCGGTCGGGGCCGCCGCCAGGTCCTTCAGCCCCGCCTTGAGCGACTGCGCGGCGATCACCGGCTCGGTGTCGTCCCCGCCGATTGTCGGCAGCGTGCCCGTGGCGGTCGCCGAGGACCCGGCCCGCGCGCCGCGTTCGAGCACGGAGTCGGCCACCCGGTAGGCGGCCCTGACCGGCGGCAGCAGCAGCGTCGTCGTGGACAGCGAGAGCAGCCCGCCGCTGAGCACGACCTGCACGAACAAGGAGAGCACCAGGTCCGCGCCCCAGGCGGTCACCTCGACCCGGAGGCAGTGCCGGACCGGGCCGTGGTCGCGGCCGCGGTGGGCGTGCACCAGCGGGTCGGGCACCTCGGTGACGGGCGGTCGCTTCTCGTCCGGCAGCACCGCGTCGGTCAAGCCGCTGCCGCGGACCCAGGGCTGCCGGAGCTCGGTGCCGTTGACGAAGAGCTTCTCGGTGACCCTCAGGTTGGCGATGCCGTCCGTCGCGCCGGGGGCGGCGGCGCCGAGGGCGGTGAGGCGCGAGGCGAGACCCTCGACCAGGTCGTCGGCGCTGATCGGCACCGTCCACGGTTCGCGCCGCGCCTGTGCCGGTACCGTGCCGGTCAGCCCGCGGGCAGGGGCGAGGTGCATGGTCAGCGACCAGGTCTGGCGTTCCACGCCGGTGCCGACGAAGGGCGAGTAGCCGCTGTAGACGGTGATGTTGCCGTCGGTCAGCGGGGCCCCGTCGGCCGTGCGCGGGTGAGTGGCCGAGAACCCCTCGGCGGTCAGCTCCCGGCTGACGGTCTGCCACGCCTCGGTGCGCTCCTGCCAGCACACCAGCCACGGCACCACCACCAGCGCGACCACGAGCAGGAGCAGGGCGAGCACCTGCCCGGGCAGGTACACCAGGGGCGCGGGCAGGATCTGCACGACGCCGGTGACGAGCCAGGCGGCCGCCAGCATCACGACCGCGCGCATCACCGCGCCCAGGATCACCCTGCGCCGCGCGGATCCGGGGCGGGAGCCGGTGCCGGCGGCGATCCGCGAGGACCGGGGGTCGAGCGAGCGGACCCCGTCGCCGCCGGCCATCGCGGCGATCGGCCAGAACACGAGCGTGGCGGCCGGTTGCAGCAGGAACGACACCAGCAGGCACGTCGCGAGCCTGCGGTCGCGCAGGGACAGGCGTTGCACGGCGCGGCGGGCGTGCTGGTGCACGATCATGATGTTGACCCCGTGGCTGGGGGCCGGTGCGCGGTGGTGCTCCTCCTCGATCTCGCGGATCACCGCACGGGCGAAGCCCTCGTCGAGGTGCGTGCCCGCGCACAGGTAGCGGGTGGCCGTCGTCATGTCGTCGACGGCCGAATCGGTCAGCGGTTCGGTGTCCACAGCGCTTCCCAGGGACGTCGGATCTGTTGGGCCTCCATCGAATTTCAGTCAGTTTCACACAGTTGACGACATGTCAGGGTCATTATGGTGGAACTGGTCCGGATCAGAGATCCAGCACGAGCTTCCCGTCCTGGCTGCGGGAGACGCAGATCAGCATCGAGTCGGCCCGCTCCTCTACGGTCAGCAGGTCGTCGCGGTGCTCCGGAGTGCCGCCGAGGACGCGGACCTTGCAGGTCCCGCAGAAGCCCTGCTCGCAGCTGTAGGCGACGTCCGGCACCCGCTCGCGCACGGCGCTCAGCACGCTGCGGTCCGCGGGGACGGTCAAGGTCGCCCCGGTGCGGCGCAGTTCGACCTCGACGGTGTCGCCGTGGGCCGCGCCGCCGGCGGGGTGGAACCGCTCGAGGCGGGCCTCGACGCCGGGGCGGAGCGCGCCGAGGGTGTCGACCACGGCGTCCATCAGCGGCTCCGGGCCGCAGACGTGGACGATCGCGCCGTGGGGGGCCGATTCCAGCGCCGCGGACAGATCGGGCAGGCCCTCGGTGTCCGTCTCGACGACGGTCACCCGGGTCTCCGCGTCAGCGAGAGCACTGATCTCGTCGAGGAACGGCATGCTCGCACGCGAGCGCCCGACGTACAGCAGACGCCAGTCAATTTCGCGAGCAGCGCTCTCGCGGATCATCGGGAGGATCGGGGTGATCCCGATGCCGCCCGCCACGAAGTAGCGCGGGCCCTTGCCCGGCGCGAGCGGGAAGCGGTTGCGCGGCCGATGCGCCTGCACGGACGCGCCGGCCGTCAGCGTCTCGTGGACCTCCTTCGAGCCGCCGCGCGTGTCCTCCGTCAGCCGCACGCCGATCCGGTAGACCCCCCGCTCGGCAGGGTCCCCGCACAGCGAGTACTGCCGCACCAGGCCCGAGGGCAGCAGCAGGTCCAGATGAGCGCCCGGTTCCCAGGCCGGTAGCGGAGCACCGCTCGCGGACGAGAGCACCAGTTCCGCCACGCCCTCGGCCGGCTCGCGCCGCTCGGCGACGACGAGTTCGAGCGGACGCGTCGCCGCCTCCGCCTGCTCGGCAGCGGCCCGCGCAGCGGGCGAACCGGCCAGGTAGGCCAGCGCCGTGGCCGTCGAGCCCTCCTGCGTGGGGTGGTAGCGCTTGCGCATGAAGCGCGGCACCGCGCTGAAGATGTCCTTCGGCGTGGGCACCAGATCCGCCTTGGCGGCGCGCACCCAGTCCTTCATCGTCGGCTCCAGCGCTTTGCGCTGAGCGGGTGTCAGCTCCGGATCGTTAGCGATGAAGAACTTCACGCCGCGGATCCACAGCCAGGCCATGGTCGGGAAGACCGTGGTCATCGCCCGCATCCGGCGGCCGTAGCGGCCGTCGAGGTGCTGGAAGACGTCGAACGCGACGGAGCGGTGCTCCACCTCCTCCGCGCCGTGCCAGCGCAGCAGGTCCACCATGACCGGGTCGGCGCCGAAGCGCTCGAACCCCCGCGCGTCCAGCACCCACTTGCCGAGCACGGCCGTGAAGTGCTCGATCGCCGCGATGAAGGCGACCCGCTCCTTCAGCCACCAGGCCGTCGCCGCGGGCGGCGCGGTGTGGTCGCCGAGCAGGTGCTCGAAGAACCAGTCCATCTGGGCGGTGTAGGGGGACGGGTCCAGGCCCTGGGCGATCATGTGGTCCAGGACGGTCGAGTGCGCCTGGGAGTGCACGGCCTCCTGGCCGATGAATCCGATCATGTCCTCGCGCAGTCTCGCGTCGCGGACCAGCGGCAGGGCCTGCTTGTACACGTCCACGAACCAGCGCTCGCCGGCCGGCAGCAGCAGGTGCAGGACGTTGATCATGTGGGTGGCGAAGGGGTCGTTCGGCACCCAGTGCAGCGGCGTCTGGGTCCAGTCGAAGCTGACGCGGCGCGCCTGGAGCGGCGCGTGCTCGGTGCTGACCTCGAGTGCGGTCACGGTGGGGGCTCCTCGTGGTTCACGGTCGATCGAGGGTCGGTCGCGCTCAGCGCGGGGTCAGGTCGCGGCGGGCGACGAAGCGGAGCGTGCCGGGGGAGAGGCGGCTGAGCGCCCGCCCGATCCGCGCCTCGGCGGCCACCGGCACCACGGGCCGGTTCTCGCGCACCGCGCGCAGCACCGCGTCCGCGACGCGCTCCGGCGGCAGGTTGCGCAGCCGGTAGAGGCGGTCGGCCTTGCCGCGCAGCTGCTCCTGCTCGCCCGCGCTCACGCCGACGTAGCGGGTGGCCTTGGCGATGGCGGTGTTGACGAACCCGGGGCAGACGGCGCTGACGCCGATGCCCTGGTCGGCCAGTTCGGCCCGCAGGCACTCGGTGAGCATCAGCACCGCCGCCTTGCTGGTGGCGTAGGCGGACAGCGTGCGCGAGGGCAGATAGGCGGCGGCCGAGGCGATGTTGACGATGTGTCCGCCCTGCCCGCGCTCCTTCATCATCGCGCCGAAGAGGCGGCACCCGTGGACGACGCCCATCAGGTTGACGCCCAGTACCGCGTCCCAGTCGGAGGTCGCCGTGTCCAGGAACGCGCCGCCGAGCCCGATGCCGGCGTTGTTGACGACGACGTCGGGCGCGCCGTGCTCGGCACGCACCGCCTTGGCGAACTCCTCCATCGCGGCTGGGTCGGAGACGTCGACGGCGTACCAGCCGGTGCGCGGTGCCCCGAGCAGCGAGGCCAACTGGGCGGTGCGCGCGGCCGACTCGGGGTTGAGGTCCGCTGCGACGACGGAGGCGCCCGCGTCCGCGAAGGCCAGCGCGGTGGCGCGGCCGATACCGCTGCCCGCGCCGGTGACGACGACCAACCTGCCCGCGTACTCTGCGGTTTCGCCCCTGTCCGCGGCGTCCGGGCGCACCTGTGCGCGATCCAGGTCCGGCGCGGCCGGGGCCCCCTCGATGTGGGCGACGAACTCGTCGATCCATCCGGCCAGCACCGTCTCGTGCGTCAACGGAGCCCAGTGCCCGGCGCGCAGCGGACGCCGCCAGAGCCGTCCGACGAACGGCTGCGGCGCCTGCCCGGCCATCGCGGGCGTGACGTAGAGGTCCTTCTGCGGCAACACGACCTGCACCGGGATGTCGGTGGGCCGCCTCCGGGGCCGGGCGAGCCGGGGGATCATGTTGGCCCGGTAGAGCGCCAGGCCGCGCACCGCGTCGGTGGGGAAGGTGGGCGCGCCGCTGCCGTGCGGCACGCCCTCGACCGCGTGCAGCAGCGCGGGCCAGGCCCTGACCATGGCCGTGCGCCACAGCAGCGGGGGCAGCAGCGGCAGGTGAAAGTAGCCGATGTACCACGAGTGCACGCCCTGCCAGGCCAGTTGGCCGAGTGCGCGCGGATTCGGGCGGCGGAGCCTGCTGCGGAACCACTGCCCGACGTGGTCCAGGCACGGCCCGGAGATCGAGGTGAACGACGCGATCCGGTCGGCGAGGGCGGTGCCGGTCACCGACTCCCAGGACTGGATGGACCCCCAGTCGTGCCCGACCAGGTGCACCGGCCTGTCCGGGCTGACCTGCCGCAGTACGGCGCCGAGGTCCGCCTCGAGCGTGGCGAGCGTGTAGCAGCGGACGGCCCGCGGTGCGTCGGAGTGTCCGGCCCCGCGCACGTCGTAGGCGACGACGTGGTGGCGCTCGGCGAGCTGCTCGGCGATCGGCCGCCACACCGCGTGGGTGTCCGGGTAGCCGTGCACGAGGACGACGGTGGTGGCGGCGGAGCGCTCCCCCCACTCGAAGACCGCGAGCCGCACCCCGTCGGGCGCGGTGACGTAGGACTGGAGCTCCTTCACGCGGCGCTCTCCTCTTCGGTCACGGCGTCGGACACGGCGTCGGCCCGGTCTGCGGTCGGGTGTTCGGGCGTGGTGGCGGCCGGGGCCTTCGCGGTCCAGGCGCGGACGTGAGGCAGGTCGTCGTCCAGCCAGTACGCGTCGTCCTCGGTGACGACGAGCAGCTCCTCGAACTTCGCGCCGACCTGGCGCAGCCCGAGGTGCGGCTCGACGGCCCACAGGCCCGGAGTGGGCGCGTGGCCGGAGGACTTGCCGTCGGCCCACAGCGGCGAGCGGCCTACGATCCGTTCGGCGACGAGCTCGCGGCCGAGCGTCTGCAGGCTGCGCACGCCGAACCCGGCGACGATCGCGCGCGGACCGCGCACCTTCAGGCGGGTGACCTGGTGCGCGAGCACCCGGCCCGGGTAGACGCGGTGGCGGTTGTCGTAGCCGTGTTTGGCGATCAGGGCGTCGACGGAGCGGTAGATGGCGTTGAGCGGCTTGCGCTCGCGCACCTCGGCGAGGATCAGCGCGCGGTACTCCTGCAGGTCGTCGAGGATCTGCGCCTGGACGGCGTTGCCGCCCAGGCTGCCCGCGTACCCGATGTCGGCGGTGTAGCCGTCGGCGACGGGCGCGCAGTCGAGGATGAACGGCATGCCCTCCTCGAGCCGCCGGTCGGTGGGGAAGAACTGCAGCGGCGTGCGGAACCGGTGGAACGTGGTGCGGTCGCCGAACCAGGCGAACGGTACGTGGAACCAGTCGTCCGCGCCGTTCTCCATCAGCCAGTGCCGCATCCGCTGCGCGGCCTGCTTCTCGGTGACGCCGGGCTCGAGGGTCGCAGCGACGGCCTCCGCGCAGCGGTAGGCGAGCTGTTGGACGGCGCGGAAGCGGTCCAGGTCCTCCGGCGCCCAGGCCGGCTGCTTATTAGACATGGTGTCAACATACTGCTGAGTCAGGTCGGCGCAACAGATGTCGTCGGCGAGTTTTCCGGCGCTCCCACAGCTGGTCCCGCCGTCGGTCACGAGCCCGGTCCAGACCCGGTCGCGAGCTCGAAAACCCGGTCGCCCGCAGGCGGCGCGCTCGCTACGTTTCCTTCATGAGCGACACCGCCCGCCCCCTCGTCGCCGCGCTCACGGGCGCCGGCGTCTCCACCGACTCCGGCCTGCGCGACTACCGCGGCCCCCAGGGGCTGTGGCGCGACGACCCCGACAACGAACGCCTGGTCACCATCGGCAGCTACCTGGCCGATCCGGAGGTCCGCGCCCGGAGCTGGCGGATGCGGCTCGACACCGGCGTCCTCGACGTCCGGCCCAACGCCGCCCACCACGCCCTCGCCGCGTACGAGCGCACCGGGCTGCCGCTGCGCGTGCTGACCCAGAACGTCGACGGGCTCCACCAGCTCGGCGGCGTCACCCCTCGCAAGGTGCTGGAACTGCACGGCACCGCCCGCCGCACCCAGTGCACCCGGTGCCGCGTCCGCGGCGAGATGGCCGAGGCCCTCGACCGCGTCCGTGCGGGCGAGGCCGACCCGCCGTGCGCGGCCTGCGGCGGCGTGCTCAAGCCCGCGACGGTCTTCTTCGGCGAACACCTCGACCCCGAGGTCCTCGGGCAGGCCCGGGCCATCGCCGCGGCCTGCGACATCCTCCTCGCGGTCGGCTCCACCCTCCAGGTGCACCCGGCCGCCGGACTCGTCGACATCGCCCTCGCGGGAGGCGCCCGCGTCGTCGTCGTCAACGCCGACCCGACGCCCTACGACGACGCGGCCGCGGAGGTCCTGCGCGAGCCGATCGGCACCAGCCTCCCCACCCTGCTCCGCCGCCTCGCGGCGGAGGCGGGCGCGGACTGGCCCGATGAGTGACGTGACCCGCCCCGCGCCGCAGGCCGCGGCGGCAGAGCTGATCGCCGCCCGCTTCCCCGCCGCCCGCGCGGCCTTCCTCGCCGGGAGCGTGCTGACCCGGCGCCGCACCCCGACGTCCGACCTGGACGTCCTCGTGCTGGTGGGCGCCGAGGCGTCGCGCTTCCGGGAGAGCTTCCGCCATGCCGGCTGGCCCGTGGAGCTGCTCGTGCAGAGCGAGCAGGACTGGCACGGCTTCGCGGCGAGCGAGACCGCGGCGCGCCGTTCGCCGCTGCTGCACATGACCGCCCACGGGCGCCTGCTGGTGGACGCCGACGGGCTCGGCACCCGGCTCCAAGCCGAGGCCCGGCAGCGGCTCGCCGCCGGGCCCCCGCCCGTTCCGCACCGTCAACTGGAGGCGATGCGCTACGCGTTGACCGACACCCTCGACGACCTGCGCGGCTGCGCGGACCCCGGGGAGCGGGTCTTCCTGGCCGCGCACCTGCTGGAGCGGGCTGCCGAGTTGGCCCTGCTTGCCGACGGTCGCTGGTTGGGCGCCGGCAAGTGGCTCTCCCGGCGGCTCGCCGAGGCCGATCCCGGCCTGCACGGCCGCCTCACGGAGGGGGTCGCCGCCGTCGTCACGGGTGCGGCTGACGGGACGGAGCGCCTGGCGGCCGTCGTGACGGAGGCCCTTGAGCGAGCGGGCGGACCGTTGTGGGACGGATACCGGCGTTCGTCCGCCGTGGACTGAAGCCGCCGTCGGCCTGAGCGGGGCCAGTGGCGGCGTTCCCGGCCGACCAGGGACAGGTGCGGGCGCGCGCGGTGTTCACCGCGGGCACGACCCCGTCGTCATGCGGGCGTTCGTGCCAGTCGCGCGTGAAGATCGGTGACCTCGCCCGTGAGCGAGGCCTTCACTTCGGCCAACTCGCCCGCGTGCTGGGCGATCGCCGCGTTCTGGTAGGCGGACTCGACCGCGAACCACACCCCTGCGAGATTGGTGCGGGCCTTGCAGGCCACGTCCGTCTCCGCCGCGGAGATCTCGGCCTTCGTCGGCGTGGGCGTGGGCGGGAACAGCTCGGGGGCGAGCATGGGGTTCGTCTCCCGGTACCCGGCTCGCGCCATGCACGAGGACCAGCTCCTGAAGACGGCCACGACGCGCGGGTCGGCCATCGAGGCGGTGAAGCTCGCCGCCTTCAACTGCTCGACCAGACCGTCGACGGAGTTCACCGCGCGCTGGCGGCCGCCCGCCGTCGTCCCGTCGGTCTGCTCCCCCAAGGCCCGGTCGGCCTCGCCCCGACAGCCCTGCGCGGGCACCGCCGTGCCCTTGTACGTTCCGGCAGGCCCACGGGTCGCGGGGTCGTAGCCGGTCAGCACCACCTGCTCGGGCGCCGACAGATCGGCGAGCAGCACCATGCCCCCCGCCGCGCCCTTCGGTGGAGCGTCCTGCTGCGGCGCGTGGTAGCCCCAACGGCGCACGAGGCCGGGGTCGATGACGCCGTAGCGCCGCGCCAGGAGGGACTCCGCGGCAAGCGCCGGACTGTCCGCGGTGGGCCGAGGCCCGGGATCGGGGTAGGCGAAGCCGAAGCGGGCGAGGCAGGAGCGGATGCCCGCCTGCGTCAGCCACTGGCGCTGGACCGTCTCCAGCGGCGTCAGCATGTACGACTCGATGGGCAGGTGGAGGCCGGTGAGGTCGCCCGTGACCTGCGGAGTCGAGACCGGTGCCGGAGCGGCGGCCGCCCTCGTGGCAGCGTCGGCGCCGCAGCCCGTCAGGGTGGCGAGGGCCAGCGCGACCACGGCGCCGAACGCCCCGCGTGTCGCCGACAGGCGGCTGGGTCGGGTCATGCGGTGTCTCTCCTGGGCTTCGGTTCGGGCGGTAACGCGCGTGGCGGTCGTTCAGGGCCGGCCTGCCCGGACGGAAAGGAACAGGCCGGTGAGGGATGTGTCAGCCGCACTGGTAGATGTACTGGACCCCGAGCGGCGCCACCGATGCCTCGTTGTTGCGCAGGTTGGACGTCAGGTTGCCGCCGCGGCCCGGGTCGAGGACGTTCGAGTCGCCGGTGCTGTTCGGGTACACGTAGATGCCCATGCTGCAGTTGGTCGCGCCGTTCTCGGCGGACGCGGCGTTGTTGCGCACGCCCTGACCGGCCCCCGCGCCACTGTTCGACCCCGGGGCGTTGTCGTTGGCGAAGCTCCAGTAGCCGAGGTCGCCCGCGCCGGCCTCGCCGTTCTGCCAGATCGCGCCCTCGGCGTTCGGCGAGTAGTAGAGGCACAGCGCCTTCGCGCAGCGGACCGGAGCCGTGCTGGTGCTCCAGCTGTCGATGTTCGTCGAGGTGGCGCCGGCCTCTCCGGCCAGGACTCCGACCATCAGCGCGGCCGTGGTGCCGACCATCGCGACGCGGCGACCCATGTTCTTGAGACCCACAGTTGTTCCTCCGGATGTTGGGTGGGGTGTGTTTCGTGTTGGTCTCAGCCAGTTGATCCGTCTCCGCACGGCTCGGTCAACGATCTTGGGAGAGCTGAGACGTCTCCTCCGTCTCAGGGCGCTGACCAGGCATTTGATACGCCTCTTTGGGACGGACCAGGTACCGGAGTCATTCCGTCCGACCCGCAGAGCGCTCAGCGGACCCGGAGGGCGACCTTCCCGGCGCCTTCGGGGGAATCGCGGGACCGCTCCGCCGACGCCGTGTGAGGATGCGGGTGTGCCTCACGTGCCCACCGAACACCGTTACCTCGCCGACGACGGCGCCGAACTCGGCTACCTGGAGCGCGGGTCGGGGGCGCGGCTGATCTGTCTGCCCGGCGGCCCGGGCGCCGACGTGCGCTACCTCGGCGGGCTGGGCGGCCTCGACGAGCACCGCACGCTCGTCCTCGTCGACCAGCGGGCCACCGGCCGCTCACCCGTTCCCGACGACCGGTCACGCTGCACCTACCCCGCCCAGGCCCACGACCTGGAGGCGCTCCGCCGCCATCTCGGCCTGGAGACCCTCG
This sequence comes from Streptacidiphilus neutrinimicus, assembly GCF_000787815.1. Taxonomy (GTDB): domain Bacteria; phylum Actinomycetota; class Actinomycetes; order Streptomycetales; family Streptomycetaceae; genus Streptacidiphilus; species Streptacidiphilus neutrinimicus. The sequence continues at coordinate 428 of NZ_BBPO01000124.1, read as the reverse complement.
ACGTGCTGGCCCACTCGGCCGCCTGCCTGACGGCCCAGGAGTACGCCGCCGCCTACCCCGGGCGGGTCCGGCGGCTCGTCCTGGTGACGCCCGCGGGCGTCGTCGCCCGTGAGCCCGACGAGGACGAGGTGGCCGCGATCCGCGCCTCTCGCGCGGACGAGCCCTGGTATCCGGCGGCCGTCGCGGCCCAGGCGGAACTTGCCGCAGGCGGCGTTGAGCCGGAGCGGGCCGACGAGTTGACGCTGCGGACCGTGCCGTTCGTCTGGGGCCGGTGGCGCGACGAGTACGCCGCCCTCTACCGCGAGCCCACGCAGGACGCGCCCGACTGGTACCGCGCAGTCTTCTACTCCGGCGCCCCGGCCCCCGTCGACCGCGCCGCCCGGCTCGCGCGGCTCGCCGCGTCCGGCGCCCGGCCGCTCGTCCTGGCC
>NZ_BBPO01000125.1:4949-13230 GCF_000787815.1 Streptacidiphilus neutrinimicus | reverse complement strand
GTGCGGGCGGTGTGGGCGCCCTAGGCGGCCCGACCGGCGTGAGCGCCGTGCGTCGCGTGGGCGGCGCGAGGGGCATGGGCGGCCTCGGCGACCCGACCGGCCCGAGCGACCCGACCGGCCCGAGCGGCATGGGGGGCGTGAGCCGCCCGGCCGACGCGGGCGGCACGAGCCGCCTGAGTGCCGTCGCTCGGATTCGCGCGGCGGCGGATGGGCGGGGTGACACCGCCCTGCGGGAGCTGGTCGGGGACGGCCCGCTGGCGTTGCGCCGCAGCCGCCACCCGGACGACGGCGGCGCGGCGCACGTCGTCCTCGTCGGCGCGATGGCCGCGCCGCTCGGCGGGGACCGGCTGCGGGTCGAGGCGGTGGTGGAGCCCGGCGCGCGGCTGCTGGTCACGAGCGCCGCAGCGACGGTGAGCCTGCCGGGGCGCGACCCGGGGCCCGCGTCTTACGAGCTGGAGCTGACGGTGGCAGCCGACGCCGAGTTGGTATGGCGGCCCGAGCCGGTGATCGCCGCGGCCGGGAGCGCGCTGCGCCTGTGGACCCGCGTCAGTCTCGCCCCGGGCGCGCGCCTGCACCTGCGCGAGGAGCAGGTCCTCGGCCGTCACGGCGAGCCGCCGGGCCGCCTCACCTCACGTCTGACGGTTCGCCAGGACGGACGGCTGGTCCTCGACCAGTCGACGGACGTCGGCGCCGGCGCTCCGCCGGGCTGGGACGGCCCGGCCGTCCTGGACGGCCGTCGCGCGCTGGGCCAGCTGCTCACGACACGGCCCTGCGCCCAGCCCCCGCCGGCCCCTGACGCGGCGTCCGGAACAGCTGTCGACACAGCGGCCTTCCCCGTCGGCCACGGCCTGACGCTTCTCACCGCCCTGGCCCCGGACGTGGCGGCCCTCCGCGCGGTGCTCGCCCAGGGCAAGGCGCCAGGCTGACGCCGGGCCGTGCCGAGGCGTGGATGCAAGCCGCCCCCGCGACGACCGTGCGGCGTGAGACCGGCGGCTTCCGATCCGGGGCGGCAGCGGGGCTGCCGCTCAGTGCTCGCGGAAGCCGCCGAGGAAACGGCGGAAGAGGCCACCCTCGCGCGGCAGCGGCGCGGTGGGCGGCGGAGCCGTGGGGCGCTCCACCGCGATGGGCTGGTCGTAGTCGGCGCGGGCGATCGCGTCGATGGTCTGGTCGACGTCGAAGTCCTCCGAGCCGGCGATGGCGGGCACGAAGCCGACCAGCATGCCGTCGCGCATGACCTGCGCCTCGAGGCTGATGGTGTCGTCGGTGTCCCAGACGGCCTCGCGTCCGTCGGGCAGGACCACGCGGACGCCGATCTGGTAGACGCCCTCGCGGGCCAGGTGGGCGTTGACACCCCGCTCCCGCAGCGCGTCCACGACTCGAAGCGCTCGGTTCTCTTCCATGGGCCCACCATAACGGGACAGATCGGCCGCTCTCCTCAGAAACAGCTGAGAATCCCGGGCGTAGCCCGCCTACATCCCAAGGCATAGCCCCGGGCCCCAGGGACGCATCCGCCGCCCGACGGCGGTGCGGGGCGTCCCGGCGCACGATCGGGGCACGGAGACAGCCTTCGCCCTGGACAGGGCACCCAAGCGCTTCGGCGAGCTCACCGCCGTCGACGCCCTGAGCCTCGACATCGGGCGCGGTGCGACCGTCGCTCTGCTGGGCGAACGGCGCCGGGCAGCGCGCCACCGTGGCGATGCCGATGGGCCTGCTGCAGCCTGACGCGGGCGGCGTCACCGTCGCCGGGCGCGCCCCGCGGCAGGCCGTCATGGAGGGCAGGATCGCGGCCATGCTGCAGGACAGCGGGCTGATGCCGGGCGTGACCGCGGCGGAGCTAGTCGGGCTCGGGCGGCGGCGGGGGCCCGGGGCCGCCCAGCATCCCCTGCCTCCGGCCGTGCGGCACCCCACGGGGCCCGGATCAGCGGGGCACAACGCAGCCGTCGGCACCGGGAGTTCGCTCACTGACCGCCTGTCGGCGAGAGCCGTGGGGGGTCGGGGAGGCCGTGGGTGCGGGCCCAGGCGCGGGCGTGGGCGATGCGGGCGGCGGTGGGCGGGTGGCTGGCGAAGAGGGCCACGGTCAGCGGATGCGGTGCCAGGTCGGCGATGTTGAGGACCGCGAGGCGACGCTGCATCGCGACGACCGTCTCCGGAGCGCGCGTCAGGTCCAGCGCGTAGGCGTCGGCCCGAGCCTCGACCTGGCGGCTGCGCGCGTTGTAGACGGGGCCGGCCAGCGCGCCGCCGACCGTGCCAAGGGCCATGACCAGGGCGAGCGAGCGCGGGTCGGACGCGTGGGTGACGCCGGCGGCGTCCAGCAGCGGGGGCCAGCGCAGCGCAGCGGCGAGGACGCACACGGCGGCGGCCGCGCCGAGCGCGCCGGTCAGCGTCCCGTGGAGCACGTCGCGCCGCGCGGCGTGGCCGAGCTCGTGCGCGGCGACGGCGGCGACCTCCTCGGGGGCGGCCTGTTCGACGGTGGTGTCCCAGACCACCACGCGCCGGGTGCGGCCGATGCCGGAGACGTAGGCGTTGACCGCGCTGGTGCGCTTCGAGGCGTCGCTGACCAGGATGTCGCGCACCCGCACGCCCGAAGCCTCGACCATGGCCGTCAGCGCGACGCGCAGCGGACCGTCCGGCAGCGGGGTGAAGCGGTTGAACAGCGGCTCGACGACCACGGGCAGCAGGAACGACAGCGCGACCACCAGCGCGGCCGCGCCGACCGCCCCGAGGACCCACCACGTCCCCGGCAGCCACCGCATCAGCGCGTACAGCACGACGGCCACGCCCGCGAACAGCGCCGCGCCGATGGCGAAGCCCTTGCCCGCGTCGGCGGCGAACAGCCGCCACGACCGGCGCGACAGGCCCCATCGGCGGTTCACGACCTCCGCCCGCAGCGACAGCGGCAGTTCGAACAGCAGCAACAGCAGTTGCAGAGCGACCGCGCCGAGCGCGGCCGTCGCGACCCAGCCGCCGCCCCCCAGCCGCCCGGCCGCGCGAACGAGTCCCGCGCCCAGCGGGGTGAACCCGAGGACCGCGGGCACGGCGAGTCCCAGCAGCATCGAGGCGTACCGCAGCGGCGCCGTCTCCCGTTTCCTGGCCCGGGAACGCGCGATCTCGGCCGGGGTGAAGTCGTCCTCCAGAGCTGCCACGCGACCTAGTGTGGGGGAACCGGGAGTCGACGAACCACACTCACGCACGCGAGGGAGCCGTCATGGACCTGCACAACCCCGCGCCCGTCACCGTGGACCAGGTGGTGCACGCCCTGTCGGTGCTGGGCCAGGAGGTCGTCGCAGACCCGGAGTACCGACCTGACGGCCCCACCGAGGACGACCTGCCGGAGCTGCTGGGCGGTCTGCTCGGCCGGGTCGAGTTCGAGGTGGCCACGGTCGTCGACCCGTCGGACGAGCCGCCGAGCGCGCTGTCCGACCTGCAGGACGGCTGGCGCACCGAGAGCGACAATCCGGAGGTCTACCGGGCGGTCCTGGTGAACCGTCTCCAGCGCACCGCGTTCGACATCAGCGCGGCTCTCGGCGAGGACACCGCGGACGAGGTGGGCGACCTCGGCGACGTGGAGCTGGACGACGACGAGGAGGAGGCGGGTCCGCCGGGTGTGGCCGGCGCGGCCGCGTGCGCGCTGGGCGCGGCCGACCTGCTGGCCGCGCAGGCCGCGGTGGACCAGGGCCGCGCCCGCCAGGCCGTGCGGGCGCTCGACTCCGTCGAGGGCTTCCTCGCCCAGGCACTGCTCACCGTCCACCTGCTCCGGTTGCAACTGCGGGCGGAGGAGGAGAGCGAGGACGAATGACAGGACGGCTGACAGGGGGATCGGCCCTTGAGTCGTGCTCGGTCCGCAGGCGACACCCGGGGCGGCAGCGCAGGCGGTCCGGCGCGAAAGCGATCTAGTGTAGGGGTGTAGCTGGATTTCTGCCGTTTCGGGCCCTGGGTCGCAGGACCCGCCCGGTCAGGAGGGCGGATGGACTACGTGATGGCCGCCGCTGGAACGGCCTGAGGCGGGGCGGATGGGACGACCGGAAGGAGCGCGGGCGTCCACGGCCGAGGCCTCGGCCGTCGCGCGGGAACGGACGCGGCCGGACAGCCCGCACGCGCTGCGGGCGCGGCTGGAGGAGACCGGCTACCTCCTGGACGAGGACCTCGCCGTCGCCTGCTTTCTGGCGGTGCGCCTGCACCGGCCGGTCTTCTGCGAGGGCGAGGCCGGCACCGGCAAGACCGCGCTGGCCTCGGCCCTCGCCCGCGCGCTGGACGCACCGCTGATCCGGCTGCGGTGCTACGAGGGCATCGACGTCACCCAAGCGCTCTACGACTGGGACTTCCCCCGGCAGCTGCTGCACCTGAAGGTCGCCGAGGCGGGCGGCGTCGGCGACACCGAGCTGCTGGAGCGGCAGCTCCACAGCCCGCGCTTCCTCATCGCCCGCCCGCTGCTGCGCGCACTCACCACCTGGCCGTCGGTGCTGCTGGTCGACGAGGTCGACCGGGCGGACGAGGAGTTCGAGGCGCTGCTGCTGGAGCTGCTGTCGGAGTGGACCGTCACCGTCCCGGAGCTCGGCACCCTGCGCGGCGAGCGGCCCCCGGTGGTCGTGCTGACGTCCAACCGCACTCGCGAGGTGCACGACGCGCTGAAGCGCCGCTGCCTCTACCACTGGTTCGACCACCCCGACTTCGCCCGCGAGGTCGCGATCGTCCGTCGCCGCCTCCCGGACGTCACCGAACGCCTCGCCGTCGAGGTCACCCGGGCCGTCCGGGCGCTGCGCGCCCGTGACCTGCTCAAGCCGCCGGGCGTCGCGGAGACCCTGGACTGGGCGGAAGCCCTGCACGCGCTCGGCGCGACAGCGCTGGACGCCGAGCTGGCGACGGCGACGCTGGGCGCGGTCCTCAGGTGCCACGAGGACGTCGAAGCGGCCCGCACCCTCGACCTGACGGCGTCGCCCGCCGAGGCGCCCCCGGGCGGCCGAGCGCCGGACGGCGCGCCATGAGCCCGCCCTGCGAGAGGACCGCGGCCGGCATGACGGCCGCGCAGCCGAGCGTGGACGTGTTCGTCGGGGGGCACAGCCGCGCGGCCTCGGAGCACCTGGCCGCCGTGGTGAGAGGAGCTGCTGATGCGTGAGATCCTGCCCGCGTTGCGGCGGTGGTACGGGACGGGCGCGGAGTTCGGGCTGGCGACGGTGGTCGGGGTGACCCGCAGCGCGCCGCGCGCGCCGGGCGCCGCCATGGCCGTCGGGCCGGGCGACGAGGTGGTCGGCAGCGTCTCCGGCGGCTGCGTCGAGGGCGCGGTGTTCGAACTCGCCCAAGAGGTCGTCGGCACCGGGCGGGCCCAGCTGGCGACGTTCGGCTACAGCGACGACGACGCCTTCGCCGTCGGGCTGACCTGCGGCGGCGAGATCACCCTGCTGGTCCGGCCGGTCTCGGCCGCGCGGGAGCCCGCGTTCGGCGCGGTGGCCGCGTCCGTCGCCGAGGAGACGCCCGTGGCGCTGGCCACCGTCCTGGAGGCCCCCGAGGGCTCCGCGACCGGCGTCGGCGCGGTCCGTGCCGTATGGCCGGACCGGACCGAGGGCTCCCTCGGGTCCGAGGGCCTGGACGCCGCCGTCACCGCCGACGCGCGCGGCGAACTGGCCCAGGGCATGACCGCCCAGCGACACTACGGCCCCGACGGCGAGCGGCGGATGGACCAGGTCACCGTCTTCCTCCAGTCCTTCGCGCCCCCGCCGCGCCTGCTCGTCTTCGGCGCGATCGACTTCGCCGCCGCCGTCGCCGACCTCGGGGCGTTCCTCGGCTACCGGGTGACGGTCTGCGACGCGCGCCCGGTCTTCGCCACGGCCCGGCGCTTCCCACCGCAGGTCGAGGTGGTCGTCGACTGGCCGCACCGCTTCCTGGCCGCGACGGAGGTGGACCGCTCCACGGTGATCTGCGTGCTCACCCACGACCCCAAGTTCGACGTCCCGGTCCTGGAAGTGGCGCTGCGCACGCCCGCGGCGTACATCGGCGTCATGGGCAGCCGCCGCACCCACGAGGACCGGCTCGCGCGGCTGCGCGAGGCGGGCGTCGACGAGGCGTCGCTCGCCCGCCTGCGGGCGCCCATCGGTCTCGACCTCGGCGCGCGTACGCCGGAGGAGGTGGCCGTCTCGATCGCGGCGGAGATCGTCTCGACGCGCTGGGGCGGCACGGGCGCCGCGCTCTCCGCGACCACCGGGGCCGTGCACGGCCCTGATCCGCAGGCCAGGCCCGGCGCGGACGCGCCCGCGATCACGAGGAGCTGACCATGCGGCTGCACCCACGGCATGACCGTGCCCGCGTCCGCCGAGGAGGTCTGGCGCGCGCTCGGCGAGATCGAGGACGTCGCCCCCTGCCTGCCCGGCGCGGCGATCGACCACGTGGACGCCGAGACCGTCTACGGCTCGATGACCGTCAAGGTCGGCCCGGTCACCGTCGCCTACCGCGGCCGGGCCGTCATCGACGAGCGCGACGACGCGCACCACCGCATGGTCGTCCACGCGACCGGCCGCGAGCAGCGCGGCGTCGGCACCGCGCGGGCGACGCTGGTGGTCGAGGCCCACGAGCGCTCCCCGGGAACGACGGAGGTCGACGTCGACACCGACCTGACCGTCACCGGCCGTCCGGCCCAGTTCGGCCGCGGCGTCATGGCCGACATCGGCGACCGCCTCATCGCCGAGTTCGCCGACCGCCTCTCACTCCTCCTGGCCGCAGCCGCCCCGGACGCGGCGCCCCGCGCCGGGACCCCGACTCCGACTCCGACTCCGGACACCACACCGCACCCGACCTGGGCCCGTGAGCCCGGAACGCCGAAGGCCGGACCGGACGAGGCGGTCGCCCGCGCGCCGCAGGCAGAGGCGGACGAGAGAATCACCCCCGCCCGGCGGCTCGCGCCGCCCGCGCGGCAGGCCGAGACGTGGGGGACGACCCAGGCGCCCGAGGCCGCAGCGGACAAGCCGCTCGCCCCCGCTCCCCCACCCGCGCCGCCGGCGCCCGTCGCGGAGGGGGTGGCCGGCGTTGCGCCCGTGCCGCAGGCCGGGAGTGACGAGCCGCTGGATTTCGGGCCCGTCGTGCTCCCGGTGCTGTGGCGTGCGACGGGGTTCGTGCTCGTCGCGGCCGCGCTGAGCGTGCTGGCCCGCCGGATCCGGCGCCGGCTCGCGGACGGCCGGGCGGCGGGCTGAGCGGTGGTCAGGACTGCGTGGCGGCCGAGGTGACCGTCAACGGACCAGACGCCGACGGGACGCCGCCCGAGCCGGTCGAGGTGCCTGTGCCCGCCGCGGAAGGCGACGGGTTCGAGGGCGGAGCCGACACCGACGCGGACGGCGATGCCGAAGCGGAGGGGGACGGCGAGGCCGACGTCGAGGGCGAGCCGCTGGTCGGGCTGGAACTCGCGGGCGTGGGCGAAGACCCGGACGGGCAGGGCTGAGCCTGGCCCCCGCCGGGCGCGAACGGCGAGCCGGAACCGGGCGCGGCGGGAGAGCCGGACAGGCACGTGCTCGACGCCGTCGCCGACCCCTTGGGCGACGCGCTCGCGGAGCCGCTCGGCGCGCCCGTCCCGATCACCGGGGCAGGAACCGTCACGTCGGTCCCGCCCCGGCTTCCCGTAGGACGCTGAAACCACTGGCCCGTGATCGGGTCGTACAGCACGAACACCTGAACCGTCGTCACCGACGGCAGGATCACGGTGACGTTCTGCGCGTTGAAGGTGGACCACGACGTCCCGGTGTAGGAGCTGCTCGTGGTCACCACGGGGGCCAGCAGGGGGTTGCCGCAGGCGCAGCGGGCGCGCGGCGCGCCGTTGGCGTCGACCAGGACTGCGGTCCCGGCCTGCAGGACCGACTGGAAGGAGGTCGCCGCGCCGTTCGCGAAGCCGTGGTTGGTGACCCTGGTGTCGGTGCGCAGCAGCACCGGCGTCAGCGAGCGCAGGAACGGGTCGATCTGGCCCGGGCTGATCCCCTCGACGCCGGCCCACGCGTCGCCCTTGGCCGGATTGGCCCGCAGGAACGCGGACATCTGCGGGACGTCGCAGCTGGAGAGGCGCTCGGTGCCGCCGTAGAGGCCCACGGCCGTCCCGGACACGGTGTGCACGCCGTTGGCGCTGGAGGTGGTCGCGCCAGTCGGTACCGGCGCGGCGGAGTGGGGGGCCGTGGCCGTGGGCGAGGCGCTCACGGCGGTGTGCGCCGGAGGGGTGAAGGGGTCGGGTCCGCTGGACCCGGCCGGCTGCAGCATGACCGTCTGCGCGCTGGCGGGGCGGTTGAGCAGGACCACGGTGAGCGCCACCGCC
>NZ_BBPO01000125.1:0-4728 GCF_000787815.1 Streptacidiphilus neutrinimicus | reverse complement strand
GGGGGGGGCGGTGGAGCAGGACCACGGTGAGCGCCACCGCCAGTCCGAGCACCACCGCCGCGGTGACCAGCAGCGAGGTGCGACGACGCTTGGGCGGCTTGCCCACGGCCCGTGCGCCGCCGCTCGGCGGCTCGCCGGGCGCCGACGCGGGGACCGTCGGCGGACCCCCAGGGCCGGACGGCGGGCGGCCGGACGAACCGGACAGCGGACCGGACGGGGGGCCGTGCGGAGGACCGGGCGGCGGTTCTTGGGAGCTCACGACAGGCCTTCCTGACGGTCGACGCGGACGCGCACACCATTCTCGGGGCCGGTACGGCGGCCCCCGCAAACGGAACTACGCCACGCGGGCCCGGGCCCCTCCGGGAAAACAGTAGCCATGGACATAGTAGCCATGTACTGTATCTTCCATGAGCGAAGCATCCCCAGGGCCGACGCCCGGGTTCCTGGTCTGGCGGCTGTCGATGAAGTGGCGCGTGGCGGTCGACCGGGCCCTGGCGCCGCACGGCCTCACCCACGCGCAGTACTCGCTGCTGGGGTCGCTGCTGGGCATGCAGCTCTCCGGGCGGCAGCCGACGCAGCGTGAACTCGCCGACCACGCCGGGCTGGAGCCGCTCTACGTGTCCAAGCTCGCCCGCACCCTCGAGGGCGCGGGGCTGGTCACCCGCACACCCCACCCCACCGACACGCGCGCGGTCCGGCTCTCGCTCAGCGACCACGGGCGCGAGACGACCGAACGCGCCGTCGCCATCGTCCACGACCTGCTCGACCGGCAGTTCGCACCGCTCGGCGGGCTCGACAGCCCGCGCACCGGGGCGTTCGCCCGCGAGCTGACGGCCCTTCTCGACGCTCCACTCGATTCCCCGACCACGTCCACGACCACGTCCGCGATCAAGGAGTAGCCATGTCCACCACACCCACCCTCAACGGCCAGGTCATCGGGCAGGCCCACCTCGCCACCCGCGCGCTGCTTGACCCCGTCCTCGACCGCTCCGGCACCACCTTCCCGCAGTCGGCGGTGCTCAACGCACTCGCTGCCGGCGACGACGACCGGGCCCGGCTGGTGGTCCGGCTGGCCGGGAACCTCAAGACGACGGACGCGGCCGTCGCCGACGTCGTCGCCGGGCTGGAGGCGTCGGGCCTGCTGGAGGCCGCGCCCGGCGACGGCTCCCGCCTGCGCCTGACGGACGCGGGCCGGGCCCGCAACCAGCACATCCGTGACGCCGTCGCCGTCCTCACCGAGCGGCTCTACGGCGACATCCCGGCCGAGGACCTGGCGACCGCCGGGCGTGTGCTGACCCTGGTCACCACACGCGCCAACGCCGAGCTGGCCGCCCTGCGGTAGGCCGTGGGCCGCCTCCGCGCGCTCAGTCGCACAGCCCCAGGCGGAGGCCCAGGTCGGAGCGGAAGACGCCGTGCGGGTCGAGCCGGGCGCGCGCCTCGCGCCAGGCGTCGAGCGGACCGTACATCTCGGTGAAGCGGGCGCGGTCCATCCGGGCGTCCTTGGCCAGGTAGATCCGGCCGCCGGAGGTGGCGACCAGGCGGTCGAGGGCGTCGAGCAGCTCGCCGAGCCCGGCCCGTGCGGCAGGCAGGTCGACCGCCAGCGACCAGCCCGCCAGGGGGAAGGACAACGGATGGCCGTCGGCGGGGCCGAACCGCTTCAGGGTCCCCAGAAAGGGCGACGCCCGGTGCCGGTGCAGCGCCTCCAGCACGCAGACGACCAGCTCGCGCTCGGCGTCGGGCACGACGAACTGGTACTGCCAGATCCCGGCGGGCCCGAGCGCGCGGTTCCAGCCGGAGACGGCGTCGAGCCGGTGGAAGTAGGAGCCGAGCCACGCGGTGCTCTGTCGCAGGCGCGGAGCCCGGTGGTACCACAGGCCGTTGAAGGCGGCGGCGGTGCGCGGGGTCACGGGGCAGAACGGCAGGGCGGGCGCGGGCGCCGCCGGGCCGGGCCGGTAGCGCGGCCCGCCGGGCTCGTGGCGCGGGTCGGGCTCGGGGCAGTGGTCGGCGAGGTCGACGACGCCACGGCCCAGCGAGCGTCCGTGCGCGGTGCCGTCGATCCAGGCGACCGCGTAGCGGGTCGGGGCTCCCGCGAGAGCGTCCATGAGCCCGTCCAGGTCGGCGGCGCGGCGGGTGGTGACCCGCAGCCGGGCGCTGCGGACGGGCAGCAGGCGCAGCGTGGCCGAGACGATCACGCCGGTCAGGCCCATGCCGCCCACGGTGGCGCGGAAGGCCTCCGGGGTCCCCGCCGGGGTGAGCCGGCGCAGCGTACCGGTGCCGTCGACGAGGTCGACCTGGTCCAGCCAGGCGGCGATCGACCCGTCGCGGTGCTGGTTCTTGCCGTGGACGTCGGCGGCGACGGCCCCGCCGACGGTGAGGTGGGCGGTACCGGGCAGCACGGGCGGGAGCCAGCCGTGCGTGACGGTGCGGGCCAGCAGGTCGGTGAAGGCCACCGAGGCGGAGACCCGGACGCGCCCGGCACGCACGTCGAGCAGGACCCACGGCTCTTGGGCCGGGCTCAGCACCAGCCCGCCCGTGTTGAGCGCGGCGTCGCCGTAGCTGCGCCCGGCGCCGCGCGCGACCAGGCCGTGGTGCGGGCGGTCGGCGATCAGGTCGCGCAGGGCGGGCAGGGTCAGCGGGCCGAGCAGCGCGGCGCGGCCGCTGGGCGTCCGGCCCCAGCCGCTGAGCGGCACCTCCCGCCCCGGCATGGCGGTCACGGCTTCCACGTTCACAGCATCGGCGCCAGGAACGCCAGCAGCCACAGCAGTTCGGCTGCCAGCATCCGGCGGTCACTGAGCAGCAGGTCCTCGACGCGGGCGACCGGGCGGCGGTCGACGAGGCGGTCGAAGCGCAGCAGGGCGTAGAGCAGCGGCAGGGTGCTGAGCACGTGCCAACCGCTGCCGGTGCCGAGCGCCCAGCCGAGGTAGCCGAGGACGGTGGCGGCGAGCAGCAGCCATCGCAGCGGGCGGAGCCGGTGGGCGTCGTAGTGGCCGAGCGCCGGGCGGTGCCGCGCCGCTCCGGCGCCGAGCAGCTCCGCCTCGGCGCTGCGCTTGGCGGCGGCCACGAACAGCGCGCCGAGGCTGCACACCAGGAGGAACCAGCCGGAGGGCGGAATCCGCGAGGCGACCGCGCCGCCGACCGCCCGCAACACGAACGCCGAGGCCAGCGCGGCGAGTTCGACCCCGGGCAGATGCTTGAGCACGCAGGAGTACAGGCCGCTGAGCAGCAGGTAGCCGGCCAGGACGCCGAGGAAGGCCCACCCCGGCACGGCCGCCGCCAGCGCGAGGGCCGCGAGCGCGAACACCGCCGCGCACACCCGCCCCTGCGCGACGGTCAGCTCCCCTGAGGCGAGCGGCCGGGTCCGCTTCGCCGGGTGGCGGCGGTCGCGGTCGAGGTCGGCGAGGTCGTTGACGCAGTACCCGGCCGCGGCGGCGAGCGTGAACGCGGCGACGGCGAGGGCGAGGTCGGCGGGGCCGCGCCCGTCCCGCCCGGTGCTTCCGGCGGCCAGCGGCGCGGCGAGGACGAGCAGGTTCTTGGGCCACTGCCGCGGTCTGGCGGTGCGCAGCACCGCCCGTGCGGTGGCGTGGACGTGCGCCCGCGTGGGGGCGAGCGCGGTGGGCGGGGCGGCGGTCATCGGGCGAAGACCGCGACGAAGTCGCGGCTGGTCGTGGAGTAGTAGCGGTCGGCCGGACGCTGCTGGCCGTCCAGCAGCTTGACCGGGACGGGGTCCGCGCCACCGACCGGCGGCCGGTAGGACATGAACGACATCCACGCCGGGTTGATGTCCAGCTGCATCGCCTCCACGCAGCCCGCCCGCTGGAGCAGATCGGCGAGGGTCCGGACCGACAGCGCCGGTCCGTAGACGAAGACGACGCGGCCGTCCGCCGTGACCCCGATCCCCGAACGCCAGACGAAGTACGCGCCGCCGATCGTCGCGCCCCACCCGGACTCGATGTTCGTGTCGACCGCCGCGGGCACGACGCCGTGGTCGACGATCAGCTTCAGGTTCTGCCGCACGCCCACGACCTGCGAGGTCATCGAGACGTCCCGGCCCCAGACACCCACGGCCACCCGGCCGTCGCGATAGAGGACCAGCGAGGCGGCGCCCGGGGTCAGCGTCCCGCGGGTGGTGCCGTTCAGGTAGAAGCCGCCGCCCGCCTCGTTGATCTTGAACCCGCCGTTGAACGTGGCGACGAGGCCGGACCGCCCGCCCGCCGGGACCTCGTAGGGGACGCCCCAGGCGGCGGTCCCGGGGTCGCTCCAGCCGGGGTGCAGCTCGAAGCGGAGCAGCGTCGGATCCATGGAGGCGACGGCGGCGACGTAGGAGGTGTGCTGCGCGTCGGGGCGCAGGTAGGCGCCCAGGAGGGCGGGCCTGCCGCCGACGGTCCGCAGCACCTGCCAGGCCCCCTCCCCCGGCAGCGGCGGCCCGGCGGGCGAGACGAGGCGGGGCGGCAGCGCCTGGGGGTGCGTCGCAGCGTGGGGCGCGGGCGCGGCGGGGCGCAGCGCGATGGCGGGTCTGCCGCCGACCCGGGGCGGGCTGAGGTCGTACTGGATCGTCTCCATCAGCGTGACCACGGGCGCGAGATGGTTGTTGCGTCCCCAGTCCGCGACGCGCGCGACGACGCTGTCGTCGCCGGGGGCGGTCAGCGCCTGCCCGAGCGACCAGCCGACCCAGATCAGCAGGGCCGCGAGCAGTGCGGCCAGCGCCCGCGCCCAGGGCCTCTGCGGGAC
>NZ_BBPO01000126.1 GCF_000787815.1 Streptacidiphilus neutrinimicus | reverse complement strand
GGCGCGGGGTGAGGGGATGGGGCCGCCGCCCGCCGCGACCGGGGCGACGATGACCACGGCGGCGCAGCCCGCCGCCAGGTCGGCGTTGGCCGAGGAGCAGATGCCGCCGTCGATCCAGTCCCGGCCCGCCGCGCTGACCGGAGGCCACACACCGGGGACCGCGCAGCTCGCCGCGACGGCGTCCAGCAGCCCCACCTCGCCGTCGCGGTCGAACGCGGTCCGCACGCCCGTGTGCGCGTCCACGGCGGTGACGAGCAGCCGCCGCTCCGGCCAGTCGTGGCTCAGCAGCCGCCCGGCCAGCACCTCCCGGTGCTCCGTCGCGCCGGACGGACGCGCGGCCAGCGCCAGCGCGCCCATGCGCGCGCCGAAGGCCGCCGAGTCGCGCGAGCGCACCGCACCCCACGCGTAGCGGGCCAGCACGGCCGCGCCGAGCCGGTCGCCGGTCTCTCCGGGCACGTGCCCGAGCTGGCGCTCGTACAGCTCGGCCGCGTCGAGGTGTCCGGAGGTCAGCTGCGCACCCACGACGGACCCGGCCGAGGTGCCCACGACCAGGTCGGCCGTCGCACCGAGGTCCACGCCCGCCTGGGCGAGGCCGTGCAGCAGGCCGCACTCCCAGCCGATGCCGGTCAGCCCGCCGCCACCCAGCACCAGCGCGCGACCCCGCAACGCCGCTCGGTCCATTCGTCCGCTCCCTGGTCCGTGGTGACGCAGCCGTGACGCCCGCATGGCGCCGGGAGCCGAACATACGGGTAGGCGGCGACGATGAGAAGCCCCGTTCCCTCCCGGCCGCTGCCGGAGCCGGAAGGGAACGGGCGCCCGTGGGCGGAGCCGTCAGCCGGTCCTGACCAACTGCCACTGCTGGTTCGCGCCGCCGTTCAGCGGCCACTGCAGCACCGTCGCGCCCATGGTGAGCGATCCGCCGCTGACGTCCACGAGTTGGGCGTCGGAGCGGCTCTCCAGGGTGTAGTACCCGTTCCCGGCCGGGGCCACCAGCCACTGCTGGTTCACGCCGCCGTTCGGCGTCCACAGGTCCAGCCCGGTGCCCTCCACGGCGCTGACGTTCGGCACGTCCAGCGCCTTGCCGCTGCCGACGCCCGTGACGGTGTAGTAGCCGCCGCCCGCGGGCGCGAACGTCCACTCCTGGTTGGCGCCGCCGTTGCGGGTCCACTGGATGACCGGCGTGCCGTCGGCGGTGCCCTGGCCCTTCGCGTCCATCGCCTGGCCGCTGTTGCGGTTGACCAGCACGTAGGTGCCGGAGAGGTCGGCGGCCGGGCCCGGCGTGACCTTCAGGTTCGCGAACTGCGCGCCGATCCAGCCGGAGGTGCCGACGCCGACCTGGCCGGAGCCGTAGCTCGCGTCGGTGACCGAGCCGACCTGCGTGCCGTCGATCGTGGCGGTGATGCCGCTGCCGGCGAAGCCGAGGGCGAGCGTGTGCCAGGTGCCCGTGCCCGGCGCGGCGACCGTGCCGGAGGCGAGCGTGATGACGGTGCCGCCGGAGCTGTTGCGCTGCAACGACCAGGCGCCGGTGTCGGACAGCTTCAGCTGGTAGGCGTCCACGTCGGCGGGCGAGAAGCCCTTCTGCACCCCGACCCGGCCCAACAGGACTGCGGATCCGGACTGCTGGAGCAGCGTGTCGACGGAGACGGTGTAGTCGGACCAGGACAGGTCCCCGAGCAGCGCGTAGGGATCGCTCCCGTTGTCCCAGGAGATGGGCGCCTGCGTGGCCAACTGCTGGACGCAGCTGCCGGATCGGCCGCCGAGGCACGGCTCCGACTCGAACGCGCCGTTCATCGCGGCCAGATAGGGCACCTCGTCGCCGGTCGGGGTGGAGCCGATGGCGGCGGTGTAGGGCAGCGCCAGCACGGACCGGTTCGGCGAGACGGCCGTGCCCGCGCCCTGGCCGGTGGTCGTGGTGACGGTGTAGACGTGCCCGGGCTGGAGGGTGAGCGTGTAGACGCCGCCGCTCGCGCTCAGGTCCGCGTTCCTGACCAGGTAGGAGCTCTGGTTGGTGGAGCCGAAGTCACTGGACCAGACGTGCAGGGCGCTGGCGGGCAGCCCGCCCTGCACCGTGAACGTCACGGTCTGCGCGGCGGACGCGTCGAGGGTCTCGATCACGGTGCTCCACGCGGACTTGTCGGGAGCGCGGTAGCTGACGTAGCTGCCGTTCGCGCGGTTGCCGCCGAGGTAGCCGCTGCCGCTGTCCAGGTACTGCCAGCCGGGGGCGGTGAACTGGGTGGTCTGCGCGACCGCCCAGAGGCTCTGGCCCACCTGGTAGTTGCCGGACCAGGGCTGAGTGGCCGTCATCAGTCCCATGGTGTTGTAGGGGAGGTTCTGATAGACCGAGGCGACCAGCGGCCAGTTGATGAACGCGCTCATCTTCGCGTCCAGGTAGCCGCGGTTGATCGCTCGGGCGATCGGCGCGCCGCCGGTGTCGAAGTCCTCCGAGCCGTTCTCGCTGGCCCACAGCTGCTTGCCGGTGGCCTGCGCGTCGGCGCTGCTGGAGCAGCTCGTCATCGCGGACATGTAGCTGCACGGGTAGTGGGCGCCGATGATGTCCACGGCGGAGTCCAGCGCGGAGTCGGAGCGCATGCTCGTGGCGATCGACCAGTCGCTGTCGGCGCCGACGACCTTGGTCGCGTAGCCGTGCGCGGCGAGTGCGGCGTGCAGGTTCTCGTACCAGGCGGCGTTGAAGCCGCGCTCGTTCCAGCCGCCGAGGTAGTCGATGGTCAGGCCGTGGGACTTGGCGCAGCCGAGCCAGGACAGCAGGTAGTCGACCATGTCCTGCGACCAGAAGTTCCCGCCGCCGACCCATCCGGGCGCGCCCCACGCGAGCCCGTACAGCTTGATGCCCGGGTTGCGGGCCTTCGCCTGCTCCATCAGCCACCACTCGTAGCCGGAGCCGCAGTCGACGACGCCGCGGGTGTGCTCGTGGCTGAGCTCGGAGCCGTCGGTGGAGTTGGTGTCGCCGCCGATCTCCACCTTGAGGATCTGCAGGGCGGCGCCGTAGCCCGGCTTGAACAGGTAGTCGAGGATCTGGCCGCGCTGCGGCTCGGGGTAGTCCGCGAGCAGGCGCGAGTTTCCGCCGCCGCCGGAGATCGCGCCGACGCCGTCGAAGGTGCGGCCGGTCGCGTTGCCGTCGACGGTGACGGCGGTCGTGGTCGTCGCGGCGCGGGCGCTGGCGCCGCCCGGCAGCTGGCCGAGGACCAGTCCGAGTAACAGGGCGAGCAGGGCGGCGACGAGCCGGAACGGCCGTCGTCGGGGGCGTAGGGACATGGCGGTGCCTCCGAATCCAACAGGAAGGAACGGGGAGACGCGCTCGGATCAAACAGAAGACAACTGATTTCGCCGAAAAATGACACTATGCAGTTGCTGATGACCCGTCAATGGTCCCGGTTGGTGTCGGCTCAGCTCATCTCAACGCGCGGACGCGGCCCTGTCCGTCGACGGGACGCCGCTCCTCGGGCAGCGCGTTCATCCGAAGACCGGGCGGCACATGCCCTACGTGGTGTGTCGGGCTGGCAGCGCCGCTCCAGCCCGTGAGGCGTTCAGCCGGTCGGACGAACCGAGCTCGGCCGGTGCTGCTCGAGGTACTCCAGCACCGGCCCGAACAAGCCGGTCAGCTGTTGGCGACGGTCACGGTCCACGCGCACTCGGATACGACCTTGGCGTGGGTAGGGTGGGCGCGGCAGCACATCGCGAACCGGAACAAGGAGCAGTTGTGAGCGAGTCGGCGTCCATCGCCCTGCAGCAGGAGATCGCCCGGGAACTCCAGGTCGCCGAGACCTTCGACGCCCAGACGGAGATCGATCGCCGGGTGGCCTTCCTCGCGGAGCGGCTGACGTTCACCGGGCTGCGCGCCCTGGTGCTCGGGATCAGCGGCGGCGTCGACTCCACCACGACGGGCCGGCTGTGCCAGCTCGCCGTCGAGCGGGCCCGGGCCGCCGGTCACGACGCGCGGTTCTACGCGATGCGGCTGCCCTACGGCGTCCAGGCCGACGAGCACCACGCGCAGCTCGCGCTCTCCTTCATCCAGGCCGACCACGTGCTCACGGTGGACGTCAAGCCCGCGAGTGACGCCGCGCTCGAGGCGACGCTGGCGGCCGACGTGAGCTTCCGCGACGCCTACCACCAGGACTTCGTGCACGGCAACATCAAGGCCCGGCAGCGCATGATCGCCCAGTACGCGGTGGCCGGCGCGCACGGCGGCCTGGTCGTCGGGACCGACCACGCCGCCGAGGCGGTCTCGGGCTTCTTCACCAAGTTCGGCGACGGCGCCGCCGACCTGGTGCCGCTGACCGGCCTGACCAAGCGCCGCGTGCGCGCGGTCGCGGACGCGCTCGGCGCCCCCGCCGAGCTGGTGTGGAAGGTACCGACCGCCGACCTGGAGACGCTTGCCCCCGGCAAGGCCGACGAGGACGCGCTCGGCGTCACCTACGACGACATCGACGACTTCCTGGAGGGGAAGCCGGTCGACGGGCGGGTCTTCGAGACCATCGTCGACCGCTACCGCCTCACCGCCCACAAGCGGGAGCTCCCCCACGCCCCCTGAGGCTTCGGCCTCCGTCGGGAGTGGCCTGACCTGCGGTGTTCCAGATCCTCACCCTGCGGTGGGGGTCAGCCGCAGGGTGAGGATCTGGAACGGCCGGAGGTGGAGCGGAAGCGTGCCGTCCGGGGCTGGTGCGTGGGCGGGTGCCTCGGCGAGCGGGCGCTCCAGGAGGTCCGTCTCGGTGACCCGGGCGAGCGGGAAGCCCGTGCGCAGCACGGTCCGCGCGCGGCCGCCGAGGCACTCGTAGAGGCGGACCACCACCTCGCCGCCGCGGTCGTCCGCGAGCTTGACCGTCTCCAGCACCACCGCCTCGCCGTCCACGGCGACCAGCGGGACGACCGGACGCGTGCCGGCGACCCGCCGGGCGGGCAGGTTGAGCGCGTGCCCGGCGCGGACCGCGTCCGCGGTGCTCGCGCCGGGGACGAGGCGGTAGCGCAGCAGGTGCGTGCCCTGGTCGGTCTCGGGATCGGGGTAGCGCGGGGCGCGCAGCAGGGACAGGCGGACGGTGGTGGTCTGACCGCCGTCGGGCCGGACGTCGCGGGTGACGTCGTGGCCGTAGGTCGAGTCGTTGGCGATCGCGACGCCGAAGCCGGGCGCCCCGGGCTCCGCCACGCGGATCCAGCGGTGCGCGCAGATCTCGAACTTGGCCGCCTCCCAGGAGGTGTTGCGGTGCGTGGGCCGTGCGACGTGCCCGAACTGGGTCTCGGCCTCGGACTGGTCCGCCTTGACGTCCAGCGGGAACGCCGCCTTGAGCAACTGCTCCGACTCGTGCCAGTCGACCTCCGTCGCGAAGTCCAAGTGCCGTGCGCCGGGGCGCAGCGTCACCGTCTGCCGGACGCCGGAGCCGCCGAAGCGGCGGGTGACGGTGACGACCCCCTCGCCCTCCGGGCCCGGGCGGGCGTCGAGGGAGTCGACGCCGACCAGGTCGGTGACCCGGTGGCGGTAGAACTCGTCGATGTCCCAGGCGTCCCACATGGTCGGGAAGTCGGGGTGCAGCTGGAGCAGGTTCGCCGCGAGGCCGGGGGCGAGGGTCTCGCGGTCCGCCGCGTGGTCGTACACCGAGACGACCAGACCCCGCCCGTCGACCACGACCCGCAGCAGGCCGTTGTCGAGGACGTGGCCGTCGGCGCGCTCCTCGGTCGCGACGGCCGGCCCGGGCGCCGGCAGCGGCGCGGCGCCCCCGGCGGCGACGCCGTCGCGCGCGTGCGGCGCGCCGTTGAACACCAGCGTGCCGTCGTCCCCCGCGCCGCCCGGGGCGTCGGCCAGTGCCGCCTGGGCGGCGGCGACCAGTGTCTCCAGCTCGGCGTGGACGCGGGTGTAGGTCTCCCGCGCCTCGCGGTGCACCCAGGCGATGGAGCTGCCGGGCAGGATGTCGTGGAACTGGTGCAGCAGCACCGTCTTCCACAGCCGCTCCAACACGGCGTAGGGGTAGGCGAATCCGGGAACGCGCAGGGCCGCCGTCGTGGACCACAGCTCCGCCTCGTGCAGCAGCGACTCGCTGCGCCGGTTGCCCTGCTTGGTCTTGGCCTGCGAGGTGTAGGTGCCGCGGTGCAGCTCCAGGTACAGCTCGCCGACCCAGACCGGCGCGTCCGGGTACTCGGCCTCCGCTGCCGCGAAGAACGCGGCGGGCGGCTCCACCGTGACCCGTGGCGAGCCCTCCAGATCCCGCAGCCGCTCGGCGCGCGCCAGCATCTCCCGGGTCGGGCCGCCTCCGCCGTCGCCCCAGCCGAACGGCGCGAGCGAGAGTGAACCGCGGCCCTTCTCCCGGTAGTTGCGGGCGGCGTGCGCCAACTGACCGCCGCTCAGGTCGCTGTTGTAGGTGTCGACGGGCGGGAAGTGGGTGAAGACCCGGGTGCCGTCGATGCCCTCCCACCAGAAGGTGTGGTGCGGAAAGCGGTTGAGCTGGCTCCAGGAGATCTTCTGGGTCAGGAACCAGCGGTTGCCGGCCAGCTTCACCAGCTGCGGCAGGGCCGCGGTGTAGCCGAACGAGTCCGGCAGCCAGACCTCCTGCGTCTCGACGCCGAACTCATCGAGGAAGAAGCGCTTGCCGTAGACGAACTGACGAGCCATCGCCTCGCCGCCGACCATGTTGGTGTCCGACTCCACCCACATCCCGCCGACCGGCACGAACGCGCCCGCCCGGATCCGCTCCGCCACCCGCGCGAAGATCTCCGGCCGGTGTTCCTTGAGCCACGCCAACTGCTGGGCCTGCGACATCGCGAAGACGAAACCGGGGTGGTCATCCATCAAGGAGACGACGTTGGCGCAGGTCCTGGCCACCTTGCGGACCGTCTCGCGCTGCGGCCAGAGCCACGCGGTGTCGATGTGCGCGTGCCCGACCGCGCTGATCCGGTGAGCCGAGGCGTGCGCTGGCGGGGCCAGCGCGGGGGCGAGCTCCGCGCGCGCCTCGGCGGCAGTGCCCGCGATGTCGGCCAGGTCCAGCGCGTCCAAGGCGCGTTCGATCGCCCGCAGCAAGTCGAAGCGGCGCGCGTCGTCCGTCGACAGCTGCTCCATCAGCTGTCCGAGCACCTCCAGGTCCTGCACCAGCTCCCAGACCTCGCCCTCGAAGACCGCCAGCTCCATCCGGGCCAGCCGGTACTGCGGCGTGCGGTCGCTGGTGAGACGGTCGCCCTGGTAGGTGGGGGAGTGGGCCACCAGCACCGGGTTGGCGGCGGCCTCGACGTAGAGCTCCGTCAGTTCGCCGCCACGGGCGGCGTCGGCGACCCGGACCCAGGACGTGCGCGGGTTCAGGCCCTTCACCGGTCTGCCGTCCGAGCGGTACACCAGGCCCTCGCACTGGAAGCCGGGCAGGTTCGGGTCGAAGCCGAGGTCGATCCGGGCCTCCACTGTCCGTCCGGCCCACGCGGCGGGCACCTCGCCGCGCACCCGGAACCACGTGGTGCCCCAGGCCGGCCCCCAGGCGGCGTCCGCCGGGCAGTCCTCGTAGGACGCCGAGAGGCCGTCGGCGACCGTCGGAGTCCCCATGCCGTCGGCCGGGGACGCCCCCGTGCCGTCGGCGTCCCAGCGTGCGACCTGGAGCGGGACGGACTCCCCGTAGACGGCGGGCTCGATCCGCTCCCGCAGCACACGGCGCAGACGGCGTTCGACGGTGGCGCGGTCGTCGTGCATGGCGGTGACTCCCGGTTCGGCTGTGACGACGGCGGGGCGGCCCGGCGGAGCGGGCCGGGCACGGCGGGTACGGGTGCGGTCAGGACGTGCCATCTCCGTCATACCCCGCCGCGCCGCCCCAGAGCAGCAGGCCGCCCAGCGCGGTGCGTCGATGCAGCACCGCCTTCCCGGCGCGCGCCGTGGCGATCAGCCTCGCGCCGCGCAGCGCCGCCGTCTGCGCCGAGACCGTCGCCGCGCTGACTCCCAGCGGCCGGGCCAGCTCGGAGGGAACGCGAACCACTACGTGTTCACCGACTACGCGGCGGTGGTCACGCAGCTCCAGGCCGACGGCCTGGTGACGGCCGCGGGGCGGGCCGGTCTGGTCGGGACGGTTGCGCCGGAGGTCTCCGTGCCGGAGGCGCGGCGGGTCGTGCGGCACTTCCTCGCGCGCCACGTCGCCGTGCGTTGACCCTCCGCTTATTACCCCTGGGGGTATAGTGGGCAGTGGAAAGTGAACGGAGACGAGGGAGAAGGGCGCATCGTGAGCTACGACCGCACCGTCCGGCTGGACACCACCGACTTCACCGCCGCCGTGGCGGCCGTCCGCGAGGCGCTCGCCGGGCAGGGCTTCGGTGTGCTCACCGAGATCGACCTGGCCGCGACGATGAAGGCCAAGCTCGGCGAGGAGTTGGAGGACTACCTGATCCTCGGCGCCTGCAACCCGCCGCTCGCCTTCCGTGCGGTCTCCGCCGACCGCAACATCGGCCTGCTGCTGCCGTGCAACGTGGTCGTCCGCCGGGACGGGGACCACGTCCTGGTCCAGGCGGTCGACCCGGGCATGATGGTCCGGCTCTCCGACGCCGAGGGCATGGCGACCGTCGCCGAGGAGGCCACCGCCCGCCTGGACGCGGCGCTCACCGCGCTCGTCTGAGCCTTCACCCGTAAGCCTTCACCCGCACCCGCCGTCCCCACCGAGGAGCCTGACCCCCATGTGCCGTCGCGTCACCTGCCGCCGCTGCGGGAAGTACACCTACGCCGGCTGCGGCCAGCACGTCGACCAGGTCCTCTCCGGCGTCCCCGCCGCGCAGCGCTGCGCGTGCGTCGTGGAGCCGAAGCCTGCCCGCAAGGGCTGGTGGCCCTTCGCCCGCTGACCGCTAACTGCGGAACGTCCGGCGGTAGGCGTCCGGCGGGACGCCGAGCGTGCGGTGGAAGTGGCGGCGCAGCGTCGTCGCGGTCCCCATGCCCGAGGCCGCGGCAATGCTGTCGACGCTCTCGTCGGTCTTCTCCAGCAGTTCCTGGGCGCGGCGGATGCGCTGCGTCAGCAGCCACTGGAGCGGCGTGGTGCCCGTCGCGGCGCGGAACTGGCGGCCGAGGTGGCGGGAACTGAGGTTCGCGCGGCGGGCCAGGTCCTCGACGGTGAGCGGCTGGTCCAGCCGTTCCAGGATCCACGGCTGGCCGGTGCGGCAGTACCCATGTCCGGAAGTGTACGGGTCATGTCGTTCCGGACACTGGGCGTCGACATCCGGCCGGACCAGGATGGTCGTCGTGGATCACAACGGAGATGCGGGAGCGGGCATGGGATCGGGACAGACCGTCGTGGTGTTCGGCGCCTACGGGCACACCGGACGTTTCATGGTGGCCGAGCTGGTGGAACGCGGGTTCGTCCCCGTGCTCGTCGGCCGTGACGCGGACAAGCTGCGGACCTTCGCCCAGGCCCACCCCGGGCTCGAGGCCCGGCAGGCCTCCGCCGACGATGCGGCCTCCCTGGACCGCGCGCTCGCCGGCGCGGCAGCCGTGATCAACGCCGCCGGGCCCTTCCACGCGACCGGCGGCCCGGTGATCGAGGCGGCGCTGCGCGCCGGGATCCCGTACCTGGACGTGGCCGCCGAGATCGAGGCGAACCTCGACACCTTCGCCCACTTCGCCGACCGGGCCCGGGAGGCGGGCACCGTCGTGCTGCCCGCCATGGCGTTCTACGGCGGGCTGGGCGACCTGCTCGCGACCGCGGCGATGGGCGACTGGACGACGGCGGACGAGGTGCGCATCGCCTACGGCCTCAGCAGTTGGCACCCCACCACCGGCACGCTCGCCTCCGGCGCCGTCTCCTCCGAGCGGCGCGGCGGCCGCCGTCTCCGCTACACCGCCGGACGGCTGCAGCAGCACGACGACGCGCTGCCGACCCTGCAGTGGTCCTTCCCGGCCCCGCTCGGACCCCAGCCCGTCATCGGCGAGTTCACCATGGCCGACGTCGTCACCGTCCCCAGTCACCTGGCCGTCCCGGAGGTCCGCACCTACATGAGCGCCGTGGCCGCCGCCGATCTGGCCGCGCCGGGCGCGGCCGCGCCCACCCCGGTCGACGAGCGCGGCCGCTCCGCGCAGACCTTCGTCGTCGACGTGCGCGTCCGCAACGCCGACGCGGAGCGCCGCGCGGTCGCGAGCGGCCAGGACATCTACGCCGTCAGCGCGCCCCTCGCGGTCGAGGCCCTCACCCGCATCCTCACCGGCCGCACCCGCCTCTCCTCCGGCGTCGCCTCCGCCGGAGCCCTCTTCGACGCCCCCGACTTCCTCCGCGCCCTCGCCGCCCACGTGAAAGTGGAGCTCCCGACCTGACGGCCGTTCAGTCATGCCCGCCCGCCCGGCGGCGCCGGGGCAGAGGCCAGCGCCCCGCGCGATCGGGGCCGCCCGACCGGTGCCGGGCCTGCGGAGTCTTCTCGGCCCCGGCAACCGGAGTGCGGCATGGAGGCGAGGAGTTGGGCCGAGGGCGATCCGGGCCCGATGCCGGAGCGCCCGGCCAGGCCCGCATCTGGCCCTCGCCATCGGGCTTGCCCGGCGGGCCCACGCCCCGGAAGCTCCACCCGGAACGCTCCGCCGCGCTCCTCGATCCGTCGGACCCCGCCCTCGCGGCGCACGATGCGGTAGCGGTTGCGGTACCGGCCGCCGCGCTCCAGCACCTCCGCGGTGGCGGCCGCGAGCCGTGCCGCGTCCGAGGCGTGCAGGGCGGCGAAGAACGCCTCCGCGCGGCCGCTGAAGTCCTCGGGGGCCACCCCGACCAGGTCGCAGACGGCGTCGTCCCAGTGCATGACGCCGCTGGCCAGGTCCCAGTGGAACGCCCCGGCCCGCGCCGCCCGGACCGACTCCGGCAGCGACGGCTCCACTCGTGCCCGCTCCACCAACTTCTGCCCCCCGGCCGCCGCGCACCCCCGAGGGCCGGGGCGTCGTCGCTGACGGGTGATCGGTTGACCACCTCGGATCATCCGATTATGGCGACTTGGCCCCGGCCCGGCTGTCGGCGCGCCGTCAGACGCGGTCGGCGGCGATCAGCAGGTACTGGAAGCTGCCGTCCTTGTAGGCGTCGAGGAAGGACTGCTCGATCCCGGTGGTGAGATGGGACTTGGCGCGCAGCTCCCAATAGGGGATGGTCGCGGCGGTCAGGTCGATGACGGTCACGGGGACGAGGCGGTTGGCGGCCATCTCCCGGAAGTAGGTGCTCCTTGGGTGGATGTCGCAGATGTAGTGGGCGTTGATCTCGCTGACCGCGCGGGACGGCAGCCCGTAGGTGTCGTTGTAGCAGCCGGTGATGGTGACGTAGCGGCCGCCGCGCCTGAGCTGCCGGGCGTGCTCGGCGAAGAGCAGCGAGAGTTCGACGTACATGGTGCTCTCGTTGTTCCAGATGCCGTCGAACGCGCCCGTCTCGAAGCCGGTGTCGAGCATGTTGCGCAGGTGGAAGCGGACCTTGTCGGCCACGCCGTGCTCCTCGGCCTGGCGGTTGGCGAACTCCACCTGGTGGCTGGAGATCGAGATCCCGTCGACGCGGCAGCCGAAGCGCTGGTTGGCGACCAGGCTTCCGCCGCCGCGTCCGCAGCCGGCGTCGAGCAGGCGGCCGTCGGCCGGGATCGGACCGAGGTGGTCGGCCAGCAACTGCGCCTGCACGCTCTCCAGCCGGTGCAGTTCGCGGACGGTGCGCTCCTCGCGCGTGTCCTCCGGGCCCTCCAGGACGGACCAGTCGGGTTCACCGATGCCGTAGTGGTGGTGGTAGAAGCCGTCGACCTCGCCCAGGCGCAGGTTGACGGGGTTGCGCTCGGCGTTCCAGTAGGCGGCGACGGAGTCCTGGTAGGGGCTGGTGCGCACGGCGCCGGCGGCCTCGGGGGAGAGGCCGGTGGTCTGGGACGGGAGGACAGCGCTCTTCTCGCTGAGGATCACAGCTTCTCTCTCCGGTTCTCGGTGATCGTGAGGTGGTGCGGGTCGTGCCGGTCGTGCGGTCGGTCCGGTGGTGCTCAGGCGGCCCTGCGGCGGGCGGCGTCACTCACGCGGTGTCGCCGCCGTGGTACCGGGCGCTGGTGCGGTGCCAGGTGTGGCTGCCGCCCATCCAGGCCCAGACGCCGGTGAGGAACCGCTTCAGCTCGGGCGAGCCGGCCGCGGCGAGCGCGGCGGACTCGGCCTCGATGGTGTGCATCAACTCGTCGTGGATGGCCGCGGCCTGGTCGACCGCCTCCTGGAGGGTGCAGCCCTCCTCGGCGGCGATCAGGTTGGGCAGGTTGGTGTCGGTCGGATCCTCCTTGGCCATGGAGTACAGGTCGTTGAGGAGGACGTTGGCGACCCCGGCGTAGAGGTAGGTGCGACGCACCCGGTGGTCGGCGAACTCGTGCGCGGGCAGCTCGTATCCGCCGACCGGGTCCACCAGGACCATGCACGGGAAGAAGGCGTTCTCGTAGCGGTGCAGCAGGTACTCCCAGACGGCCGGCCGTCGGCCGGACATCCGCCACTCCGCCTCTTGGCCGTAGCCGACGAACATGACGGCCAACTCGTGCCGCAGCCGGGCGACCTGGGTCGGGTTGGCGATCGTTCCCAGCAGCGTGAGCGCGGAGCGGAACGCCTTCAGCACCGGCTCCTCGGCCACGACCTGCTCGAACTGCCCGTAGTAGCGCGGTGGCAGGCGCACCGGGTCGACCACCGCGTGGGCCAGCGCGACCCGGGGCCCGATCAATTCCGGCCTGGTGTCGTCCCCCTCGTCGACCCAGTGGTCGTCGACCGCCCACTCGGCGAGCCCGCAGCGGGCGGCGGCGAGCAGCCGGTCCGCGTCGTCGGTGTCGGGGTGGGCGAGCATGAACAGCCGGCCGAAGTCGTGCGAGCGCAGCCGCTCCAACCGTCCCTGGAACAGGCCCATCTCCGCGGCCCAGGCCACCAGCCGGTCGTTGACGAGCCGGCCGAGGGCCGGATCGTCCCGGGCCGCCTCGGGGCAGTACAGCGGTGGCACGGTCACGC
>NZ_BBPO01000127.1:6575-14141 GCF_000787815.1 Streptacidiphilus neutrinimicus | reverse complement strand
GGGACGGATAGGGGTTGAGGGGCGGTCGGGCCGCCGCCCATCATCTCGGATAGCGAAATGCGTAGGCGACCTGGGAGAAGCTCCCGTCGCCCGAGGTCGCCGAGGACTCCGATCGGCGGCCCTGCATGCCGTCGGGGTCGTTGCTGCGAACTCCGGCCGGTGAGAACCGTCGATGCCCGACGTGAGCCGACCGGATGCGCTGAAGAGGTGGGCAATTAGATGGCGAATGAAGAGACGCTTCGTGACTACCTCAAGTGGGTGACCGCCGATCTGGCGCAGACCCGCCAGCGCCTCCAGGAGGTGGAGGACACCGACCACGAGCCGATCGCGATCGTCGGCATGGCCTGCCGCCTGCCGGGCGACGTCGGCTCGCCCGAGGAGCTGTGGCAGCTGGTCAGCGAGGGCCGGGACGCCGTCGACGGCTTCCCCGTCAACCGCGGCTGGGACGTCGAGAACCTCTACCACCCGGACCCCGACCACCCCGGGACCTCGTACGTCGACGTGGGCGGCTTCCTGCACGGGGCCACCGAGTTCGACCCGGCGTTCTTCGGCATCTCGCCGCGCGAGGCGACGGCGATGGACCCGCAGCAGCGGCTGCTGCTGGAGACCTCCTGGGAGGCCTTCGAGCGCGCCGGCATCGACCCGACCACCCTGCGCGGCAGCCGGACCGGTGTCTTCGCCGGCGTCATCTACCACAACTACGCCGCCCGCCTGCACGCCGTGCCGGAGGGCGTCGAGGCGTTCCTGGGCACCGGCAGCTCGGCCAGCATCGCGTCCGGGCGGGTCGCCTACGCGCTGGGCCTGGAGGGCCCCGCGCTCACCATCGACACCGCCTGCTCCTCCTCGCTGGTCGCCCTGCACCTGGCGGTGCAGTCGCTGCGGCGCGGCGAGTCCACGCTGGCCCTGGCGGGCGGCGTGACCGTGATGTCCACCCCCGACGCCTTCGTCGACTTCAGCCGCCAGCGCGGCCTGGCCGCCGACGGGCGCTGCAAGGCGTTCTCCGCCGAGGCCGACGGCACCGGCTGGGGCGAGGGCGTCGGCATGCTGCTGCTGGAGCGCCTCAGCGACGCCGAGCGCAACGGACACCCGGTGCTGGCCGTCGTGCGCGGCACCGCCGTCAACCAGGACGGCGCCAGCAACGGCCTGACCGCCCCCAGCGGCCCTGCGCAGCAGCGCGTGATCCGTCAGGCGCTGGAGAACGCCCGGCTGACCGCGCAGCAGGTCGACGCGGTCGAGGCGCACGGCACCGGCACCACCCTGGGCGACCCGATCGAGGCCCAGGCGCTGCTGGCCACCTACGGCAAGGACCGCCCCCAGGACCGCCCGCTCTGGCTGGGCTCGGTGAAGTCCAACATCGCCCACACCCAGGCGGCGGCCGGTGTGGCCGGTGTCATCAAGATGGTGATGGCGATGCGGCACGGGCTTTTGCCGCGCACCCTGCACGCCGACACGGCCTCGCCGGTCGTCGACTGGAGCGCGGGCGCGGTCAGGGTGCTCTCCACCGAGCAGGACTGGCCCGAGCGCGAGGAGCCGCGCCGCGCAGGCGTGTCCTCCTTCGGCTTCAGCGGCACCAACGCGCACGCCATCATCGAGCAGGCGCCCGCCCCGGCTCCGCGCCCGGCGGCCGAGGAGGAGCCCGAGCAGGACGCGGACCCGAGGGACGCGGTCGCGCCGCGTACCCCGGTGGTGCCGTGGGCCCTGTCCGGCCGCACCGCCGAGGCGCTCACCGACCAGGCCGAGCGGCTGCTCGCGCGCCTGGACGCCGAGCCCGGGCTCGCCGCCGCCGACGTCGCCTACTCGCTGGCCACCTCCCGCGCCGCTTTCGAGCACCGCGCCGTCCTGGTCGGCGCCGACCGCGCCGAACTGCGGGACACGCTTGCCGCGTTCACGCGCGGTGAGGCCGACGTGCCGCAGGGCGTCACCAGTTCGGCCGGGAAGGTGGCCTACCTGCTGGCCGGGCAGGGCAGCCAGCGCCTCGCCATGGGCGCCGAACTGTACGCCGACTTCCCGGTGTTCGCCCAGGCCTACGACGCGGTCTGCGCCGAGCTCGACCGCTATCTGGAGCGGCCGCTCAAGGAGGCAGTCGCCGACCCCGAGCTGATCCACCGGACCGGCTTCACCCAGCCCGCGCTGTTCGCCCTCGAGGTGGCGCTGTTCCGGCTGGTCGAGTCCTGGGGCGTGCGGCCGGACTTCCTCGCGGGCCATTCGATCGGCGAGCTGGCCGCCGCCCACGTCTCCGGCGTCCTCTCCCTCGGCCATGCCGCCGCCCTGGTCGCCGCGCGCGGGCGGCTGATGCAGCAACTGCCGTCCGGCGGCGCGATGGCCGCCGTGCGCGCGAGCGAGAACGAGGTGCGGCCGCTGCTGGCCGGCCGCGAGGGCGAGATCGGCATCGCTGCCGTCAACGGGCCCGCCTCCGTGGTGATCTCGGGCACCGAGCAGGCCGTCCGGGAGGTGAGCGAGCTCCTGGAGGCCCAAGGGCGCAGGACCAAGCGCCTGACGGTCAGTCACGCGTTCCACTCGCCGCTGATGGACGGCATGCTGGACACCTTCCGCGCGGTCGCCGCGCGCCTGACCTACGCCGCTCCGCGCATCCCGATCGTCTCCACCCTCACCGGCCGGCTCGCCACCGCCGAGGAGCTCTGCTCGCCGGACTACTGGGTGCGGCACGTCCGCGAGGCCGTCCGCTTCCACGACGCGGTGCTGGCCCTGGAGAACGAGGGGGCGCGCACCTTCCTGGAGCTCGGCCCCGACGGCACCCTCACCGCGCTGGCCCAGGAGTGCGCCACTCGCGAGGCCGCCTTCGCCCCGGTGCTGCGCCCCGGCCGCCCGGAGGCGCGGACCTTCACCGCCGCTCTCGGCGGGCTCTTCGCCCGGGGCGTCAAGCTCGACTGGCCCGCGGTCTTCGCCGGCCTCGACGCCCGCCGCGTGGACCTGCCCACCTACGCCTTCCAGCACGAGGCCTACTGGATCGACCGGTCGGCCCCGCTGACCACCGACGCCCGCGCGATCGGCCTCGGCTCGGCCGACCACCCGCTGCTGGGCGCCGCCGTGGCGGTGGCCGACAGCGACGGTTTCTTCTTCTCCGGGCGGCTCGCCCTCGCCACCCACCCCTGGCTGGCCGAGCACGCGGTGGCCGGCTCGGTGCTGCTCCCCGGCACGGCCTTCGTCGAGCTGGCGATCCGCGCCGGCGACCACGTCGGCTGCGACCGTCTGGAGGAGCTGACCCTGGAGGCGCCCCTGGTGCTGCCCGAAGCGGGCGGCGTCCAGGTGCAGCTATGGGTCGGCCAGGCCGACGCGTCGGGCCTGCGCCCGCTGACCGTCTACTCCCGTCCCGAGGACGGCGCCGACGACGAGCCGTGGACCCGGCACGCCGAAGGTCTGCTCGGCACCACGGCCGCCGCGCCCGAGCTCGGCTTCGACCCGGCCGTCTGGCCGCCCGCCGACGCTCGGCCCGTGGACCTGGCCGACTTCTACCCCGCTCTCACCGAGGCCCGGTTCGGCTACGGCCCGACCTTCCGCGGCCTGCGTGCCGCCTGGGTGCGCGGCCAGGAGGTCTTCGCCGAGGTCGCCCTCCCCGAGGAGGGCGCCGCCGAAGCGGCCGGCTTCGGCCTGCACCCGGCGCTGCTCGACGCCGCCCTGCACGCCACCGCGTTGCAGAGCGCCGGGACCGCCGAGAGCGACCAGCCCGCCCAGGGCCGCCTGCCGTTCTCCTGGAGCGGCGTGACGCTGCACGCGGTGGGCGCCGCCGCCCTGCGGGTGCGGATCGCGCCCGCGGGCGCCGACGCCGTGACGCTGACCGCCGTGGACGTCGCCGGCACGCCGGTCTCCACGGTGGAGAGCCTGATGCTGCGGCCGCTCGCCCCCGAGCAACTGAGCGCCGGTGACAGCCGGGTCGCCGCGCTCGCCGACGCTCTCTTCGTCCAGGACTGGACCGCCCTCACCCTGCCCGACGGCGACACCCAGGCCGAGCGGCACACCGTGGTCGGCCCCGACCGGCTGGGCCTGGCCTCCGGGCTGCTGGCCGCCGGTCACGGCGTCGACACCCCCCAGCACCTGGCCGCCCTCGCCGCCCGTCTGAACGGCGAGGAGGACCACGCGCCCGGCACGCTCTACCTGCCGATCGGCACCGGCACAGGGGCGGTCTCCCCGCAGGAGGTGCGCGAGGAGGTCCACCGCGCGCTCGAACTGCTGCAGACCTGGCTGGCCGAGGACGTTTTCGCGGACGCGCGGTTGGTGGTCGTCACGCGCGGAGCGGTGGCCGCCGGTGACGGTGAGGACGTCCGTGACCTGGCCTCCGCCGCGGTGTGGGGTCTGGTGCGTTCGGCGCAGTCGGAGAACCCGGGCCGGATCGTGCTCGTCGATCTGGACGAGGACGCGGCCTCGCCGGCCGTGCTCGCCGCCGCCGTCGACTCCGGTGAGCCGCAGCTCGCCCTGCGTGCGGGTGCGGCGTTCGCGCCGCGTCTGGCACGGGTACCGGCAGGCGAAGGCGATGCGCCGGAGCTGGACCCCGAGGGCACCGTGCTGCTCACCGGGGCCACCGGCGCTCTGGGCGGGCTGTTCGCCCGGCACCTGGTGACCGCGTACGGTGCGCGTCGCCTGCTGCTGGTCTCGCGGCGCGGGGCCGAGGCTCCCGGAGCCGCCGAACTCACTGCCGAACTGGGCGAGCTGGGCGCGGAGGTCGCCGTCGCGGCCTGCGACGTCTCCGACCGTGCCGCGCTGGCCGAGCTGCTGGGCTCGCTGGAGCACCCGCTGACCGCCGTGGTGCACACCGCCGGTGTGCTGGACGACGGCATCATCGCCTCGCTGACGCCGGAGCGCATCGACACCGTGCTGCGTCCCAAGGTGGACGCGGCCTGGCACCTCCACGAGCTGACGGAGGAGCAGAATCTCGCCGCCTTCGTGGTGTTCTCCTCGGCTGCCGGGGTGTTCGGTGCGGCTGGTCAGGGCAACTATGCGGCGGCGAACGGCTTCCTGGACGCCCTCGCCCAGCACCGCCGGGCATCCGGACTGCCTGCGACCTCGCTGGCCTGGGGCCTGTGGGCGGACGGCATGGCCGGCACCCTGGACGAGGCCGACGTGCAGCGGATGACCCGCAACGGCGTCGCCCCGCTCACCGCGGACCTGGGCCTGGCCCTCTTCGATGCGGCGCTCGGCCGGCCCGCCGCCGCGCTCGTCCCGATCCGGCTGGACACGGCGGCCCTGCGCCAGCAGGCCCGTACCGGCCGCCTGCCCGCCGTCCTCAGCGGACTGGTCCGCACCCCGGCCCGTCGGCTGGCCGCCGCAGGCGCCACCGCCGCCAGCGCCTCGCTGGTCGACCGGCTGCTGGCGCTGGGGGAGGAGCAGCAGCAGGGTGAGCTGCTGGAGCTGGTCCGCTCCCAGGTCGCCCAGGTGCTGGGCCACGCGGGCGCGCACGTCGTCGACCCGGCCAAGGCCTTCCGGGAGACCGGTTTCGACTCGCTCACCTCGGTCGAGCTGCGCAACCGCCTGAACGCCGTGACCGGCGTACGGCTGCCCGCCACCGTGGTCTTCGACTACCCGACGCCCGCCGCGCTCGCCGACTACCTCTTCACCGAGGCGCTGGGTCTCGGCGAGGCGACCGCCGAGGCCGCACCCGTCGTGGCGGCCGCCGACGACGACCCGATCGCCATCGTCGGCATGGCCTGCCGCTACCCGGGCGACGTGCGCTCGCCCGAGGACCTGTGGCGGATGATCGCCGAGGGCGCCGACGGCATCTCGTCCTTCCCCACCGACCGCGGCTGGGACGTGGAGAACCTGTACCACCCCGACCCGGACCACCCCGGCACCTCGTACACCAGCGAGGGCGGATTCCTGCACAACGCCAGCGAGTTCGACCCGGCGTTCTTCGGCATCAGCCCGCGCGAGGCCCTGGCCATGGACCCGCAGCAGCGGCTGCTGCTGGAGACGTCCTGGGAGGCGTTCGAGCGCGCCGGGATCGACCCGGAGACCGTGCACGGCAGCCGCACCGGCGTCTTCGCCGGAATCATGTACCACGACTACATCTCCCGCCTGCCCGCCATCCCGCCGGGCGTCGAGGGTTACCTCGGGACCGGCAACTCCGGCAGCATCGCCTCGGGCCGGGTCTCCTACGTGCTCGGGCTGGAGGGCCCGGCGGTCACCGTCGACACCGCCTGCTCCTCCTCGCTGGTCGCGCTGCACTGGGCGATCCAGGCGCTGCGCACCGGCGAGTGCTCGCTGGCGCTCGCCGGTGGCGCGACCGTGATGGCCGCTCCCAGCACCTTCATCGACTTCAGCCGCCAGCGCGGCCTCGCCCGCGACGGACGCTGCAAGTCCTTCTCCGACGACGCGGACGGCACCGGCTGGGCCGAGGGCGCGGGCATGCTGCTGATCGAGCGGCTCTCCGACGCCCGCCGCAACGGTCACCCGGTGCTCGCGATCGTGCGCGGCTCGGCGATCAACCAGGACGGCGCCAGCAACGGGCTGACCGCCCCCAACGGCCCCTCGCAGCAGCGGGTCATCCGCCAGGCCCTGGCCTCGGCGGCGCTCAGCCCCGACGAGATCGACCTGGTCGAGGCGCACGGCACCGGCACCACCCTGGGCGACCCGATCGAGGCCCAGGCGCTGCTGGCCACCTACGGCCGCGAGCGCGCGGCCGACCGGCCGCTCTGGCTCGGCTCGGTCAAGTCGAACCTGGGGCACACCCAGGCTGCAGCGGGCGTGGCGGGCGTCATCAAGGTCATCATGGCGATGCGGCACGGTGTGCTGCCGAAGACGCTGCACGTCACCGAGCCGTCCACGCACGTGGACTGGACTGAGGGCGCGGTCGAGCTGCTGACCGAGGCGCGCGAGTGGCCGCGGACCGGCCGTCCCCGCCGCGCCGGCGTCTCCTCCTTCGGGATCAGCGGCACCAACGCCCACACCATCATCGAGGAGCCGCCCGCGCCGCGCGGCGCCACGGCCGCCCAGCCGGACCCGGCGGCGCCCGCCCGGGTGCTGCCCGTGGTGCTGTCCGCCAAGAGCCCCGAGGCGCTGCGCGCCCAGGCCGAGCGACTGCGCGACCACCTGCGCGAGCAGCCCGAGCCCTCGCTCCTCGACGTCGGCTGGTCGCTCGCCACCACACGGAGCGCCTTCGAGCACCGTACCGTGCTGCCGGTTGCCGGACTCGACCTCCTCGACGCGGAGTTGGCCGCGCTCGCGTCCGGCACACCGACGGCGCGCGCGGTGCTGGGGACGGCCGGCTCGGTGGGGCGGACGGCGTTCCTGTTCACCGGCCAGGGCAGTCAGCGTGCCGGGATGGGCGCTGAGTTGTATGAGGCGTTCCCGGTGTTCGCGGCGGCGTTCGACGCGGTGTGCGCGGAGCTGGACGGGCAGGTGGACCTGCCGCTGCGCGAGGTCGTCTTCGCGGGTGAGCGGATCGACGAGACGGCGTTCACGCAGCCTGCGTTGTTCGCTCTTGAGGTGGCGCTGTTCCGGCTGGTCGAGTCGTGGGGGGTCCGTCCGGAGTTCCTGGCGGGGCATTCGATCGGTGAGATCGCGGCCGCTCATGTGGCGGGTGTGCTGTCGCTGGCGGATGCCGCGACCTTGGTA
>NZ_BBPO01000127.1:5289-6024 GCF_000787815.1 Streptacidiphilus neutrinimicus | reverse complement strand
CTCGACGCTGGACCAGGACGCCGATCTCACCTCGCCCGAGTACTGGGTGCGCCACGTCCGCGAGGCGGTGCGCTTCCGCGACGCGATCGCGACCCTGGAGCGCGAAGGCGTGCGCACGTTCTTGGAGTTGGGCCCGGACGGGACGCTCTCCGCGCTCGCCCAGGACTGCGTGACCGAGGACGCCCTGTTCGCACCGGTGCTGCGTCGCGACCGGGCGGAGGCCGAGACGTTCACGGCGGGGCTCGCCCAGCTGTTCGTGCGCGGGGTCAAGCTCGACTGGTCGGCGGTCTTCGCCGACACCGGCGCCAGGCGCGTCGAACTGCCCACCTACGCCTTCCAGTACGAGCACTACTGGCTGGAGGCGCCGCCGATCCTGGTCGGCGAGGCAGCGGCCGGGCAGCTCGGCCTCGACCTGGCCGAGCACCCGCTGTTGGGCGCCTTCGTCGGCCTGGCTGACGCCGACGGCCTGCTCTTCACCGCGCGCCTGGCGCTGGACACGCACCCGTGGTTGGGCGATCACGCCGTCGGCGAGGTGGTGCTGCTGCCGGGGACGGCGTTCGTGGAGTTGGCGATCCGTGCGGGTGACCAGGTCGGTTGCGGGCTGGTGGAGGAGTTGACGCTGGAGGCGCCGCTGGTCCTGCCCGAGCGTGGCGGGGTCCAGGTGCAGGTCTCGGTCGGTGCGTCCGACGAGGACGGTCGGCGGGGGATCAGCGTGTACTCGCGGTCGGAGGACGC
>NZ_BBPO01000127.1:922-4907 GCF_000787815.1 Streptacidiphilus neutrinimicus | reverse complement strand
GGACGGCGGTGAGGTTTTCGCGGAGGTGTCGCTGCCGCAGGAGAGCCGCTCCGAGGCGGGGCTGTTCGGTTTGCACCCGGCTCTGCTGGACGCGTCGCTGCATGCGATCGGTCTGGGGGGCTTGCTGGAGGACACGGGTCAGGGCCGGCTGCCGTTCGCGTGGTCGGGGGTGTCGTTGCACGCGGCGGGCGCGGGCGAGCTGCGGGTGCGGATCGCCGCCGTCGGTGCGGACGCGGTCTCGCTCGCGGTGGCCGACGGGGCCGGTGCGCCGGTGGCGTCCGTCGACTCGCTGGTGCTGCGGGCCTTCTCGCCCGAGCAGTTGGGCGGTGGCGGAGGTCGGCACGAGGCGCTGTTCCGCCCGGAGTGGACGCCCGTGGCGCTGGCCGCCGCCGGTTCCCTCGGCGCGGTCGCGGTCCTCGGGGACGACGACCTCGGCCTGGCCGATGGGGTGCTTTGCGCGGAGTTGAGCGCGGCGGTGGACCTGAGGCCCGACACGCTCGTGGTGCCGTGGCCGTCGCGGGCTGACGGTGCGGACATGGCGGCTGCCACCCACGCGGCTGTGCACGACGCCCTGGAGCTGCTGCAGACGTGGCTGGCCGAGGAGGCGTTCGCGGACTCCCGGCTGGTCCTGGTGACCCGCGGTGCGATGGCTGCCCGTGACGGTGAGGACGTCCGCGACCTGGCCTCGGCCGCCGTGTGGGGTCTGGTGCGCTCGGCGCAGTCGGAGAACCCGGGCCGGATCGTGCTCGTCGATCTGGACGAGGACGCGGCCTCACGGGCTGCGCTCGCCGCCGCCGTCGACTCCGGTGAGCCGCAGCTCGCCCTGCGTGCGGGTGTGGCGCTGGTGCCGCGTCTGGCGCGGTTGTCTGCGAGCGATGCCGGTGTCGCCCCGGAGCTGGATCCCGAGGGCACGGTGCTGCTCACCGGGGCCACGGGCGCTCTGGGCGGGCTGTTCGCCCGGCACCTGGTGACCGCGTACGGCGCGCGCCGCCTGCTGTTGGTCTCGCGCCGCGGTGGAGCGGCCGAGGGCGTCGACGAGCTGGTCGCGGACCTGTCGTCGCTGGGCGCGGAGGTCGCCGTCGCGGCCTGCGACGTCTCCGACCGCGCCGCACTCGCGGGGCTGCTGGACTCGCTGGAGCACCCGCTCGCTGCCCTGGTGCACACGGCCGGTGTGCTGGATGACGGCATCGTCTCGTCCCTCACCCCCGAGCGGATCGACACCGTGCTGCGTCCCAAGGTGGACGCGGCCTGGCACCTGCACGAACTGACGGAGGAGCAGAATCTCGCCGCCTTCGTGGTGTTCTCCTCGGCTGCCGGGGTGTTCGGTGCGGCTGGTCAGGGCAACTACGCGGCGGCGAACGGCTTCCTGGACGCCCTCGCCCAGCACCGCCGGGCATCCGGACTGCCTGCGACCTCGCTGGCCTGGGGCCTGTGGGCCGAGGACGGCGGCATGGCAGCCGCCCTGGTCCGCTCCGACGTCGAGCGGATGGCGCGCGGCGGCGTCACGGCGCTGACCGCCGAGGACGGCCTGCTGCTCTTCGACGTGGCCGTGCGGTCGCCCGAACCGCTGCTGGTCCCGATCCAGCTGGACCTGGCGGGTCTGCGCGCCCAGGGCACCGCGGGTCTGCTGCCGCCGCTGCTGCGGGGCCTGGTCCGCGGGCCGGTGCGCCGCGCCGCCAGGAGCGCGGGCGCGACCGGCGAGGCGGGCGGATCGGCGCTGGCCCAGCGGCTGGCGGCGCTCTCCGCGGCTGAGCGCGAGACCGCGCTGCTGGAGCTGGTCTGCGCGGAGGTCGCGGCGGTGCTCGGCTACCCGAACCACGCCTCGGTGGACGCCACTCGGGCGTTCAAGGAGCTCGGCTTCGACTCGCTGACCGCCGTCGAGCTGCGCAACCGCCTCAACGGGGTCACCGGCCTGCGACTGCCGGCCACCCTGGTCTTCGACCACCCGACCCCGACCGCGCTCGCCGAGCTGCTCGGAACCGAGCTGCTGGGCTCGCTCCCGGGCGCTGGACTGCCGGCCACTACGGCCGCCGCGAGCTCCCAGGACCACGACGAGCCGATCGCGATCGTCGGCATGGCATGCCGGTTCCCGGGCGGGGTCACCTCCCCCGAGGGCCTGTGGGATCTGGTGGCCACCGGGCGGGACGCGGTGTCGTTCTTCCCGGAGGACCGCGGCTGGGACGTGGAGAACCTCTACCACCCCGACCCGGACCACCCCGGCACCTCGTACACCCGTGAGGGCGGCTTCCTGCACCGCGCGGGGGCGTTCGACCCGGCGTTCTTCGGCATAAGCCCGCGTGAGGCGATGTCGATCGACCCGCAGCAGCGACTGCTGCTGGAGACCTCCTGGGAGGCCTTCGAGCGGGCCGGCATCGACCCGGCCACGCTGCGCGGCAGCCGAACCGGCGTGTTCGTCGGAGTCATGTACAACGAGTACGGCATGCTGCTGGCCCAGTCGGTCGAGGGCCTGGAGGGCCAGGTCGGCACCGGCACCACGGGCAGCGTCGCCTCGGGCCGGGTGTCCTACACGCTGGGCCTGGAGGGCCCGGCGGTGACGATCGACACCGCCTGCTCGTCCTCGCTGGTGGCCCTGCACCTGGCCTGCCAGTCGCTCCGCTCGGGTGAGTCGACGCTGGCACTGGCCGGGGGTGTGACCGTCATGCTGACGCCGGGCACCTTCGTGGAGTTCAGCCGCCAGCGCGGTCTGGCGACCGACGGCCGATGCAAGGCCTTCTCGGACGGCGCGGACGGTACGGGCTGGGGTGAGGGCGTCGGCATGCTGCTCGTCGAGCGGCTCAGCGATGCCCGACGCAACGGTCACCCGGTGCTGGCGATCGTGCGCGGCTCGGCCGTGAACCAGGACGGCGCGAGCAACGGTCTGACCGCCCCGAACGGCCCGGCCCAACAGCGGGTGATCAAGCAGGCCCTGGCCAACGCCGGTCTGACGGCAGGACAGGTCGACGTGGTCGAGGCGCACGGCACGGGGACCCGCCTGGGCGACCCGATCGAGGCGCAGGCCCTGCTCGCGACCTACGGCAAGGACCGGGACTCCGACGCCCCGCTCTGGCTGGGGTCGATCAAGTCGAACCTGGGCCACACCCAGGCCGCCGCAGGCGCCGCCGGGGTCATGAAGATGGTCATGGCGATGCGGCACGGCGTGCTGCCGAAGACGCTGCACGTCACCGAGCCGTCCACGCACGTGGACTGGTCGGTGGGGGCGGTCGAGCTGCTGGCCGAGGCGCGCCTGTGGCCGCTGACCGGCGAGCCGCGTCGCTCGGCGGTGTCGTCGTTCGGCATCAGCGGCACGAACGCGCACGTCCTGCTGGAGCAGGCACCGGCTGTCGACGAGGCGCCTGCGGAGCGCGGTGTCGCGGCGCGTACACCGGCGGCGGTGCCGCTGGTGCTGTCGGGGCGGACGCCGGAGGCCCTCCGCGGGCAGGCCGCGCGGCTGCTGCGGCGACTGGAGAGCGAGCCGGACGCTGACCTGACGGACGTCGGGTTCTCGCTGGCCACGACCCGGGCGACGTTCGAGCACCGGGCGGCGGTGATCGACGGTGAGCCGGGCAGGTTGCGCGATGCGCTGGCCGCGCTGGCCCGTGGCGAGTCGCCGGCCCGGGTCGTCTCCGGCCGGGTGGGTTCCGCCGGTCGCACGGCGTTCCTGTTCGCCGGGCAGGGGAGCCAGCGTGCCGGGATGGGCGCTGAGTTGTACGAGGCGTTCCCGGTGTTCGCGGCGGCGTTCGACGCGGTCTGCGCCGAGCTGGACGGG
This sequence comes from Streptacidiphilus neutrinimicus, assembly GCF_000787815.1. Taxonomy (GTDB): domain Bacteria; phylum Actinomycetota; class Actinomycetes; order Streptomycetales; family Streptomycetaceae; genus Streptacidiphilus; species Streptacidiphilus neutrinimicus. The sequence continues at coordinate 1,141 of NZ_BBPO01000127.1, read as the reverse complement.
CAGATGGACCGTCCGCTGCGGGATGTCGTCTTCGCGGGTGAGCGGATCGACGAGACGGCCTCCACGCAGCCCGCACTCTTCGCGGTCGAGGTCGCGCTGTTCCGCCTGGTCGAGTCGTGGGGTGTCCGCCCGGACTTCCTGGCGGGGCACTCGATCGGTGAGATCGCGGCCGCGCATGTGGCGGGCGTGCTCTCGCTCGGCGACGCGGCCAAGCTGGTC
>NZ_BBPO01000127.1:0-542 GCF_000787815.1 Streptacidiphilus neutrinimicus | reverse complement strand
CTCCGTGGTGATCTCCGGTGCCGAGCAGGCCGTGCTGGCGGCGGCCGAGCAGTTGGCCGCGCAGGGTCGTAAGACCAAGCGGCTGACGGTCAGTCATGCGTTCCACTCGCCGCTGATGGATCCGATGCTGGAGGAGTTCCGGGCCGTGGTCGCGGGGCTGGAGTTCCACGCTCCGAAGATCGCGATCGTCTCCACCCTGGACCAGAACGCCGATCTCACCACCCCCGAGTACTGGGTGCGCCACGTACGCGAGGCCGTGCGTTTCGCCGACGCCGTCGCCACGTTGGAGGACGAAGGCGTCCGCACGTTCCTGGAGTTGGGCCCGGACGGCACTCTGACCGCGCTCGCCCAGGCGTGCGTGACCGAGGACGCGGCGTTCGCGCCAGTGCTGCGCCGCGACCGCGCCGAGGCGGAGACCTTCACTACCGCGCTCGCCCAGCTGTTCGTGCGCGGGGTCAAGCTCGACTGGTCGGTGGTCTTCGCCGACACCGGCGCCCGGCGCGTCGACCTGCCCACGTACGCGTTCCAGCACGAGAACTTCT
>NZ_BBPO01000128.1:1702-13044 GCF_000787815.1 Streptacidiphilus neutrinimicus | reverse complement strand
CAGAAGTCGTGGACAAGTTGCCCCGTACGAGCGAACCGCCGTCGGTGCTTGCGGAAGGCGTCGCCGCGCGACGCATATCCCCCATGACCGCTGTCGAGACCGGAAGGGCTCCAACCTGGCCGAGACCGCCCGAGCCGAGCCGCTGACCTGCGATGACCGCCGCCGGGGCCGCCTACCCATGGCTTGCACCGCAATGATCAAGCGCGCTATGAAGGGATCAACAGGCCGTTAAAAGACCATACTTGAGCATGCGGAGATTCCCGCACTCGCCTGATTCGGGGAGGCAGCGTTCGATGAGCAGTGTCCACAAGGAACTCACGAAGGTCGAAGTAAAGCTCCGTTGGGACCCTGCACCCTGCGGCGAGCCTCCCCACCACCTGGACATCATCGCCGCGACCTACTCGGTGAATGCCTCCCACGGTCGGCCGGTGTACGTCGTTCACTACGACAGTCGGTCACCAGACGGCACCATCAACATGCACCGGCACAGCAAGACCGGCCAAGGGCTCGGCTTCGACGAGGTGATGGTCCTGGAGCTCGACCGCCTGGCCCCCTCGTACGCGCGAGTGGTCGTGGGGGTGGCCATCCATCAAGCTGACGGCCCTCTCGTCTTCCGTGACATCCCCAATACCGGCGTGGTGATCGTTGAGAAGTCCCGGGAGTTGCTGGCGGACGATTTCACCACAGTCGCTGGATCCACCGCCGCGACAGTGGCGGAGTTCACCCGGGACGATTCCGGCGGGTGGGAGCTGCACGAGATGATCCGGGGGTTCGACAGCAATCCCGTGGCATTCGCGGCGGAGATGGGCGGCATCCGGCAGCCCTGACCCCCGACCACCAGCCCGTGCTTGCTCCCGGCACTCTCCGCGCCGTGCGCCCCGGGATAGCACCAGAGCTCACATACAGTCGCACTGGGACCGGCCGTCCCAGCAATGAGCGCCGAGGTCGACGCCTGCTTCGCGGCGAAGATCGGGCCGACACCGCCCCGATGGCCGCCCCTCCCATCCTCCCTGCGGGAGAGATGCAGACTGACCCGAGCACCCCGCATCGGCCTCCGGGAGGCGGGCTAAGCAGTTCGGGCTAAGAGCCGCCGTGTCACCGCGGCTCCGCCAGCACGGTGGACGCCGACCTGATGGAGTAGGCGGGAGATTGTGCTCATCCACTGCCAGGGAAAGGCCTGCCCGTGACGGTCCCTGCCACCTCCTACGCCGATCTGCGCGCACTGGTCGTCAACTGCACGCTCAAGCGCTCCCCGGAACGCAGCCACACCCAGGGGCTGATCGATCTGAGCCGCACCACCATGGAACGGCAAGGTGTCCAGGTGGAGGTACTGCGGGCGGTGGACCTCGACATCGCCACCGGGGTGTGGCCGGACATGACCGAGCACGGGTGGGAGTCCGACGCGTGGCCCGGCGTCTACGAGAAGGTGATGGCCGCCGACATCCTCACCCTGGCCGGACCGGTGTGGCTCGGTGACAACTCCTCGGTGATGAAGCAGGTCATCGAGCGGCTGTACGCGTGCTCCAGCCTGCTGAACGAGCACGGCCAGTACGCCTACTACGGCCGCGTGGGTGGTTGCCTGATCACCGGCAACGAGGACGGTGCGAAGCACTGCGCGATGAACGTCCTCTACAGCCTGCAGCACCTCGGCTACACCATCCCGCCGCAGGCGGACGCGGGCTGGGTCGGCGAGGCCGGCCCCGGCCCCTCCTACCTCGACGAGGGCTCGGGCGGTCCGCAGAACGACTTCACCAACCGCAACACGACCTTCATGACCTGGAACCAGCTCCACCTCGCGCGCATCCTCAAGGACGCCGGCGGCATCCCCGCTCACGGGAACCAGCGTTCCGAGTGGGACGCTGGCTGCCGATTCGATTCCGACAACCCCGAACACCGCTGATCCGCACGGATCTGAGACGCGCGCCTATGCGAGCGGCGCGAGGCGCCGGTGGGCGGTTCCGCCCACCGGTGCCTCCCGCACGCCGTCAGGTGGCGGCGATGCCTTGGCTGCCGGCGCCGCCCGGAAAGTTCACGGCGCCGAACTGAGTCAGGGTGCCGTCGCGGTTGACAGCAAACTCGTCGATGATGCCGTTGACTCCGGTCTGGACGTAGAGAAAGCGCCCGTTGGGCGAGGCCGCGGCGAAGATGGTGTCCGGGTCGGCACTGGTGTGGCCCAGGGCGGTGAGGTGGCGGCCGCGGTCGGAAGCGCGGAAGCCGCTGACGCTGTTGCTGCTGGCGTTGGAGGTATAGAGGAGGTCGCCGATGGCGACCCAAGTCCTAACCTGGAACCCGCTGGCAGCCGCCCTGTTGGTCGGCCCCTGTCGACGGTCGGCGTTTTCCCCAGCTTCGAGTGGCCGGTGTCGGCGTAATTCCCCACCCTCGTGGTCGCCGGTCTCCAGGGGGATGCCGGTCGTCGGCCGAGGCTCGTCTACTCCCTGTTCGAGTGTTTTGACCTGGTAGTAATCGTTCCATCCGAATCATCCGCGTTCCCCTGCGGCATGTCCGTGCCGGGTTGAGGACCGTAGCCGTCTCGGAGTCTCGCGGTCCCTCGACCGACGGGCCGAGAGGTCGGCGGACACGCTGGATGGCAAGGAGAACGTTCACGGTGGTCGACATCGTCGAGATCTACGTCCACGGTATGCGGGCCGGTCGAAGAACCAGCTGGCCGCATCGCTGGGAGTGGACCGCAAGACGATCAGGAAGTACCTGGCGCCGGCGACGGCCGCCGGAATCACCCCAGGCGGGCCACCGATGAGCGAGGCGGACTGGGCCAAGCTGATCAAGGTCTGGTTCCCCGATCTCGCCGACCGGAAGCTGCGGCAGGTCACGTGGGCGGAGATCGACCCGCACCGCGACTACATCAAGACCCTGCTGGAGACGACGACCGTCACCACGATCCACCAACGCCTGCGGGACGACAGAAGTTGAAGGTCTCGTTGACCGCGTTCCGCCGCTGGGTGCACGAGAACCTGCCGGAGATGGCGGCCAGATCGAGGGTGACCGTGCTGCGGGATGCGGTGGATCCGGGCTCGGAGGCCCAGATCGACTACGGCTTCCTGGGGCAGTGGATCAACCCGGCCACGGGCAAGCGCCACCGGATCTGGGCATTCGTGATGGTCCTGCCCAGCTCACGGCACATGTTCGTCCGGCCCGTGGTCCACATGGACCAGCACGCCTGGACCGAGGCCCACGTCGAAGCGTTCCGCTTCTTCGGCGTCCCGCGCCGACTGGTGCCGGACAACCTGCGCACGGCGGTGGACCGGCCCGACCTCTACGACCCCCAGATCAACAAGTCGTATGCAGAACTCGCCTTCTACTACGGGGCATTGGCTGATCCGGCTCGCGCGTCGCATCCGAAGGACAAGCCGCGGGGCGAGCGACCGATGCCCTATGTCCGCGACTCGTTCTGGAGCGGCCGCCAGTTCACCTCGATCGAGCACATGCAGGCCGAGGCGATCGTCTGGGCACGAGAGGTGGCCGGACAGAGGCATTGCCGGCCGCTGAACGGGGCGTCACCGGCGGCGGTGTTCGCCGCGGTCGAGGCCGAGGCCCTGCTGCCGCTGCCGGACAAGCCATTCGTGCTGGCCCGCTGGTCGAAGGCCCAGGTCGGCCCGGACATCCACATCAAGGTCGGCCGCACCCTCTACTCAGTGCCCTGGAAGTTGATCGGCCGCAAGGCCGACGTCCGATCCACCGCGACCATGGTCCAGGTCTTCCACGAAGGCCAACTCGTCAAGACCCACGCCGCCATTGAACAGGGCAAACGCACCGACCCGGGCGACTACCCGCCCGAGAAGATCGCCTTCCAGATGAAGACGCCGATCTGATGCCGCGGCCAGGCCTCCGAAGTCGGCGACGCCTGCCGCGAGGTCATCGACCTGCTGCTGGAGGTCAACGCTCTCTACCGGCTCCGGGCCGCCCAGGGGATCCTCGGCCCGCGGAAGAAGTACGGCGACCAGCGCCTGGAAGCCGCCTGCAGCAAGGCCCTGACCGTCGGGGACCCTTCCTACCGCACCATCAAGGGCATCCTGATCGCCGGCACCGAGACAGACCCCGAACCGGAGACCGGCGACGCCGGGGCGTCCGCGTTCCTCCACGGCCCCGAGGGCCTGTTCGCCGCCGCCATCCCCTCCCAGACCACGGACGAACACCTCCGCGACCCCGGTCACGACGGCGCCGACGACGCGACGGAGGCCACCCGATGAGCGTGCTGGACACCGCCTTGCGCGAGTCGCTCCGAGTGCTTCGACTGTCGGGGATGCTCGAGACCCTGGACGCCCGCCTGGCCCAGGCCCACGGCGGCGAGCTCGGGCACCTGGACTTCCTCCAGGTCCTCTGCCAGGACGAGATCACCCGCCGCGAGACCGTCGCCTTCCAACGACGCCTCCAGCGAGCCAAGTTCGAGCAGCAAGTCACGCTGGAGGAGTTCGACTTCACCGCCTCACCGAAGCTGCCCGCGGCCCAGATCCGCGACCTCGCCGCCCTGCGCTGGCTCCACGCCGGCGAGTCGGTGATCTTGTTCGGACCGGTCGGCGTCGGCAAGACACATGTCGCCCAGGCCCTCGGGCACCTCGCCGTCCGGCAGGGCGCCCACGTCCGGTTCGCCAAGACCAGCCGGATCCTGGCCGAGCTCGCTGGCGGCCACGCGGACCGGACCTGGGACAAGCGCATGCGGGAGCTGATCCGCCCCGACGTCCTGATCCTCGACGACTTCGCCATGCGCCAACTGACCGCGGCCCAGGCCGACGACCTCTACGAACTCGTCTCAGAGCGTCAGGGACGCTCGCTGATCATCACCAGCAACCGGGCTCCCAGCGACTGGTATCCCCTCTTCCCCAACCCCGTCGTCGCCGAGTCGCTCCTGGACCGGCTGATCAACACCAGCCACCAGGTCATCATGAACGGACCCAGCTACCGTCCGAACAAGCGCCCCAAGAACCCCAGCGAGAAGCCCTCAAGCAGCTGACCGGCCTGCTCGCGGCCGCCCATGAGAGGCTCTCGTCCGTGGTTGAGTCCTGGATCTTCGACGACGGCACGGCGGCCGAGCCCGCCGAGACGGCACTGCAGCGGCTGCGGGAACGCATCGCGGCTGGGCGGCTGGAAAGCTGGCTGACCAGCTCGACAGGGAGATCGCTGGGGGTCATCAGCAACACCGAGCGGGCGATGGTCCTTCTACTCGACGGTGACGATGACCCCGGCGAACACGCCGTCGACCCCGGAGCCACAGGCCGAGACGGCGGCTACATCCTGGCGAACGGGCAGCACGACGAGTATCCCAACTACGACACGATCCATCTGGCACAGGCGCTACGGATCGTTTCGCACATCCTTACGACCGGCACCCCACCCGCAGACGCACCCTGGGCAGTCGACCGCTGAGCTGACGCCCAGAGGGTGGGGAATTACGCCGACAGGCCCCCTGGGGAAAATCGCCGTCGTTCACAGCCCCGGCGGCCTGGACGCTCCCGACCCGTCTCCGAACCTGGCCCGTAGCCGCTTCCTGGAGCCCGGCACGGCCTACTCGGACGGCCACGAGGAGTCCGGCACCTACGCTGTCGCCCGGTTGCGCGCCGTCGCCGCCCGGTACCCCCACGACCCTGGCCTCGCCACCCTGCTTGCCGAACTTCATTCCGGCAGCGCAGAGTTCGCAGAGATCTGGGCGACCAATCCGGTGCGGGCCCCTGGGCACCGCACGAAGTCCATGGAGCACCCCGAGTTCGGGCGGCTGTCCGTCAACTGCGACGTGGTCGCCCTCGCTGAGGACAACCAGTAAATCGTCTTCATCAGCGGTGACTCTGGCTCGCCGACCTAACGCGCACTCCACAGCCTGACCCGGAGTCAATGAAGGACGTCCGGCGGGTCCAGCCCGAACGGCAACGCCTCAGCGCCGGACGAGCGCCCTGGACCAGGCCGCGTGGGAGAGGCCGGGCGATGCTCATGCGGCATGCTATGCCAAGGACTTGATACCGGCGAGGAAGATGTCCACGCCGACGAGGAACTGCTCGCGGTCGTCGTGCTCGCGCAGTTGCGTCGCGGCGGCGTGGACGATCGGGTATCTGGCGGGGTCCAGCTGCGCCCACTGACCGGCGGCGTGGTCGAGGAAGGCCGCCCGGCCGGGGCCGCCCCCGGCGCGGCGGCGGGCGTGCGCGGCGTTCTGTCCGGCCACGCCCAGCACGTAGTTCACCAGGGCGCCGGCCGCGTCGAACCGCACCTGCTCGGGGACGCCGAGGGCGTCCAGCAGCCTGCCGACGTTCTCGTAGAAGTCCAGCAGCGCGGGCCGCCACGGCTCCCGGGGCAGCTGGGCGCCCACCCAGGGGTGGGCGTCGATCGCGTCGAACAGGCCCAGCGCGAGAGCACGCAGGGCCTCACGGGGGTCCTGGCCCTCGACGACGGGGGCCAGCAGCCGGGCGATGACGTCGTCGGTGGCCGCCGCGAGAACGTCGCCCTTGTCCGCGACATGGTGGTAGATCGCCCCGTAGCCGGTGTTAAGACGTGCCGTGAGCGCGCGCAGCGTGAGCGCGGACTCGCCGCCGCCGTCCAGAAGTTCGGTGGCCGCCTGGACGATGACCTCCCTGGAGAGGCTGTCCGTCCGCCGCCGGCTTCGCGTCGTGGTCGGTGCCGCTTTTTTCACCATGCTTCGAGTGTCCCATGGATGGATCGCCGATCCAAACCCGTGCTAGCGTTTTGGATCGGCGATCCAAAACGAGGGTCGACGACAGCCCGGCACGCCTGTGGAGGCACACCATGACGACACCGGTCACGATCATCGGAGCAGGACTGGGCGGCCTCACCCTGGCCCGCGTGCTGCACACGCACAGCATCGAGGCGACGGTCTACGAGTCGGACCCCTCCCCGGACTCCCGCCGCCAGGGCGGCCTGCTCGACATCCACCCCTGGAACGGCCAACAGGCGCTGGAGGCGGCCGGACTGACCGAGGGCTTCCGCAGGCTCGTCCTGCCGGGCCGCGAGTCCTACCGGATCACGGACCGGGCCGGAACCGTGCTGCTCAACCTCCCCGACAAGGGCACGGGCGAGCGCCCCGAGGTGCCGCGCGGCGAACTGCGACAACTGCTCCTGGACTCCCTTCCCCCCGACACCGTCCGCTGGGGGCGCAAGGTCACGCGCGTGACCTCGGTCAACGGCGGCCGCCACGAGGTCGGCTTCGCCGACGGCGCCACGCTCGTCACGCACCTGCTCGTCGGCGCGGACGGCGCCTGGTCGCGGGTACGCCCGCTGCTGTCCGCGGCCACGCCCGAGTACGTGGGCACCTGCAGCGTGGAGACTTTCCTGTTCGACGCCGACACCCGGCACCCGGCTAGCGCGGCGGCGGTCGGCGGGGGATCACTGTTCGCCCTCTCCCCGGGCAAGGGCCTGCTGGCCCACCGCGAGCGCGCCGGAACCCTGCACACCTACGCGCAGTTGCGCAAGCCACAGGACTGGCTCACCGACCTCGAACCCACCGACACCGCCACCCTGGCCGCACGGCTCGCCGAGGAGTTCGACGGCTGGGCACCGGAACTCACCGCCCTGGTCACCGCGAGTGACACCCCGCCGGTTCCGCGCCGCATCTTCACCCTGCCGGCCGGGCACCGCTGGGAGCGGGTACCGGGCGTGACCTTGGTCGGCGACGCCGCCCACCTCCGGGCACCGAACGGCGAGGGGGCGAATCTGGCCATGCAGGACGGCGCAGAACTCGGCCTTGCCCTCGCCACCCACCCAGACGACGTGGAGGCCGCGCTCGTGCGGCACGAACGGGGCATGTTCGCTCGCGCCGCCGCCGTCGAGGCGGACGAGGACATGTACGCGCTCATGATCGACGACCAGGCTCCCCACAGCACGCTCGCTCTGATGACCCGGGGCATCGAAGCACCGTCGGCCGCTCCCCGAGCGTGAACCCTTGCCCGTCCCGGCACCCGGACTGGAGTGTGGCCAAGCTTCGCAGCAGGCATCCCCCGGTGCAGGCCGTGCCGAACGCGGCCCGCTCAGGGCGCAGAGTCCGACACGGTGCGGCGGGGCGGTGTTCAGGCCAGCCCGGGTCTCAGTCCCGCACGAACCCCATCCACGCCTGCACGCGGGACACCTGATCCGGATGGGGACGTTCGGTACCCAGCAGAGCCTGTCGACCGTTCAGCGCGGGCAGGTCGGTCGTGCCGAACACCCAGGGGGGTCGACGCAGTGGCAGGCTCCGAGCCTGCCGTCGAACGCATTGGAGCGCCAAGCGAACTCGTAGGCGAAGGTGCTGGCCTGTCCTGGCGTGGGCGTCGGCAAGGCGGTGGGTGGCATCGACGAGCAGGGCGTCGGATGCGGCTCGGGTGGGCTCGTGCGCCTCGCCAACGGGGCCGAGCCGGCCTGTCGGCACCAGGTAGATGTTCGGCTCTTCCGTCGTGTTGCCGACGAGTAGATCCGCGGGCTGTGCAATGCCTGCGGCCACTGCCTCGACCGGTTGCCGCGGCAGGGTTCTCCGGGTCCAGGACCAACGCGAAAGCTGTGGGCATCGACGGGGGTCGGCCGAGGAATCCGAAGTCGGTCGCAGCGATGTGGCGGGCTGCGTCGACCAGGCGCTCGTCCGAGACCTCGGACAAATGCCTCGCGTCGGCCTTCACGTCCACGAAGGCGGTTTCCGCCTCGGTGACGCGTGCGGCCGTATCGGGTGCGATCGCGTTGTCGGCGTTGCCGCTGGCGCTGATGGCGCGGGTGAACAGCCCCCTCGCCGACGGCGACGCGAGGAGAGCGGAGACGATCATCGCTCCGGCGGACTGGCCCGCGACGGTGACGCGCCCGGGGGTCGCCGCCGAAGGCGGGGGTCTCGTCGCGTATCCAGCGCAGCGCCGCGATGACGTCCGGCAGGCCGCAGTTGGTCGGCGCTCCGGGCACGGCGAGCCAGCATTCCACCGGCGTGGTCGGCGTGCAGGTGGGTGTTGACCACCAGATCGACGTCCGGTGGGGCGACGCCTGCGCGTGCGAGGCGGTCGAGATAGGCGTGGTGAGGTCGGCGAAGAGCGGCAGCCCCGGGAGGTCCTTGCCGTTGCCGGCACCGGTGTCCACGAGGCGTGCGAGGCCGTCGACGCGCAGCAGCCAGCTGTGGACGCTCAGCGCCCGGCGGTCGGTCGCCGGGTCCAAGGCCCCGACGGATGTCAGAAGGCTGCGGTGGCGTTCCCAATCTGCACGATCGGTGTCGGGCAGCAGCCAACCGGCCTGGTCGACCTCGCCGCCCCAGTCGACGACCGGCGTGATCGTCGCGTCGCCCCAGTGGATCGCTGCGGATTCGTGTGTGGAGTCCATTCCCGCAGTGAATCCGCGCCCGGCGTTGGTCCGGTAGGCGGAAGCCTGACCCTGTCAGGGGCAGGCACATCCACTCAACGGCGCTAGATCCTGAACGGCATGACCGCCACACCCCACGGCACCTCGGCGCTGGGCGAGTTCCTTGCCAGCCGGCGAGCCCAGCTGCCCCGGCCGCCCTCGGCCTGCCGGACTACGGTGACCAGCGCCGGGTCCCGGGGCTGCGCCGCGTGGAAGTGGCCCAGCTGGCCGGGGTCAGCGTCGCCTACTACACCCGACTGGAGCGCGGAGTCTCCCTCAACGCCTCACCGCAGGTCCTGGACGCGCTGGCCACCGCCCTCCAGTTGGACGAGGCCGAGCGGCAGCACCTGCACCGTCTGTCCGGTGACGGACGGCAGCAGCGGACACGTCGCCGACGTCGGCCTGCCGAGCAGGTCACAGAGCCGATGCGGGCGTTGATGGACGTCTTCGGGGACGCGCCGACGATCCTGCTCGGCAGGCACTCCGACGTCCTGGCCTGGAACCGCGGTGGTCACGCGCTGTTCGCCGGCCACCTGGACCCCGACGGCCCGAACCGGGCGGGCGAGCGCCCGAACACGGCGAAGCTGCTCTTCCTGGACGCCCACACCCGCGAGCTGTACGGCGCGGACTGGCCAAGGAAGGCCAGAGACGTCGTGGGCAAGCTGAGGGCCACGGTCGGCCAGAACCCCGACGAAACGGCACTGGCCTCGCTGATCGGCGAACTGTCCGCAGGCAGAGTTCGCCGCCCTGTGGGGCGAACACCGGGTCCGGGCCTGGGATCTGGCCGAATACCGGATGCACCATCCCATGGTCGGGGCGATGGACGTGCTCCAGCATTCGCTCCCGGTCCCACGGGCGGTGGGCATCCGGCTCGTGGTGGTCACCGCCGTGCCCGGCTCGGACGCGCAGACGGCGCTACGGCTCCTGGCCCATGCCTCCTCGCCCACCGGCCCTGGTTCCCCCACCGTGCGGCGATGCCCGCCGACCGGGGCAGGTAGCCGACCCGGTGCACTGCACCACCCGCCTACCCGGGCCGCCGCCGCCCCGAGCGCCGCGCCGCGCCGCGATCAGGCATACCCCCGAGCCGCGAGCCGACCCGCCCGACAGTCGCGCCGTCCCGGCCTCCACCGGCGTGGGCCGGAATCGACCGGCCCACCGCACCACACGGCACCACACCCATGTGACGAAGGAGAAAGACACCTTGTCCACCACGACGCTCTACACCACCGAAGCCTTCTCGACCGGCGACCGCCGCAACGGCCACGTCCGCACCCCCGACAGCGTCCTGGACGCCGACCTGACGGTCCCCAAGGAGATGGGTGGCCCCGGCGGCGAGAAGACCAACCCCGAGCAACTGTTCGCCGCCGGCTACGCGGCCTGCCTCCACAACGGCCTGCGCATGATCGCCACCGGGCAGAAGACCCTCGTCACCGGCTCCACGGTCACCGCCGAGGTCGGTTTGCTCGCGATCGAGGACGGCCGCTTCACCCTGGCCGTCGCACTCACCGCGCACCTGCCCGGCCTGGACCAATCGGTCGCGGACCAGCTCATGCAGGCCACTCACCGTGTCTGCCCCTACTCCAACTCCACCCGCGGCAACATCGACATCTCGCTCACGGCCACCGTGTAAGAGCGTCCGCCAGTAGGCGTAGAGCTGGGCTATCGGATACGGGGACTGCGCGGGCGGGTGTCCCACCGGCGTGTGTACCAGGCTCGTCGGATCAGGCTACGGACGGTGATGACGGCTGTGGCCAGAGCAAGGAAGAACTCGGCGGATGCGCGTCGCCGCTCGGTGTTGCGGCGAAGCTTGCCGAAGTTGTTCATCCACGTCCGGGCCGTGATCACCCGCGAGTAGCCGGACACGAGCACCAGAACGGGCGGGCGGGCGGCCTGCCCGTAGCCCAGCGGGATGTCGACCGCCGGGAACCACAGATCGCACTGGGCCAGCTCCCCGGGCCGGTAGGTGGTCCGCGAGACCGGGTTCGACGGGCAGGTAGGTGGGTCAGAGCTCGCAAACCCGGTCCTTGAGCACGGTCATGCCG
>NZ_BBPO01000128.1:0-1443 GCF_000787815.1 Streptacidiphilus neutrinimicus | reverse complement strand
CCCTACCTTCTTGAGTGCGTCCCGAGAGTTCGCGACTCTGGGATGGCGCGGGTGGGGCAGGGATGGTTCTCATGCTGGCTGCCTCCAATGGCTCAGATCGCTGTTCCCCCTGTCCCGCCACTTCTTCTGGACTGCTGATTAGGCTCTGCGGACCATCGCTTGGTAGGGCGAGGACAGGCGGGAGGAGTCGCGCCGCACGCGTCGCGAGGAGGGGCACACGGCCATGACCGCATCTGCTGGCTTCGACATCGCCAAGGAGTTCCACTGGCTCGCCGTCACCGACGAGCGGGGACAACTCCTGTTGCACCACCGGGTCGACAACGAGCCCGGCGCTATCGACCAGGCCATCGCCGAGTTGATGGCCACTCAGATTGAGCACGGGCAGGTCACTGTCGGCCTGGACATCATGGGCGGCATCGCGGCCCTGCTCACGGCCATGCTGCTGGCCGCCGGACTGCGCTGCGTCCACGTGCCGGCCTGGCCGTCAATCGCGCGCGCCGCGGCACCCGCGGCGGAGAGAACAAGTCCGACCCCCGCGATTCCAAGGTCATCGCCGAGCAGGTCATGCTCCGCGACGATCTCCGCGAGATCCCCCTCTCCGCGGAGAGCGAGGTGGAGCTGCGCCTGCTGGTGGGACACCGCAGCACGCTGGTCAAGGAAGCGACGGCCACCGCCGCCCGACTGCGCGACCTGCTCACCGGCATCCATCCCGGGCTGGAACGGGTGACCGACCCCACCAACAAGAGCAGCCTGATCCTGCTCGGCCATTTCGTGACGCCGGCCGAGATCCGCCGCGCCGGGGCCACCCGGATCGCGGACTACCTGCGCAAACGAGGAGTCAAGAGCCCGACCGCGAAAGCGCTGGCCGACAAGGCATCGGCCACGGCCCAGGCCCAGCGCACGACCATCGTCGGCGAGCGGCGCACGGCCGCGCTGATCCGTGAACTCGCCGACCAGCTCCTCGCGGGCAAGGCCCGCCTGCAAGCGGTCGAGACCGAGATCGAGGCCCTGGTCGACGACCACCCTGACGGGGCCCTCATCCGCAGCCTGCCGGGGATGGGGGCCGCTCTGACCGCCGAGTTCCTTGCCGCCGTCGGCGGCATCCGGCGGTTCGACAGCGGGGACGCCCTCGCTGCCGCGGCCGGACTGGCCCCGGTGACGACCCAGTCCGGGAAGATCCGCTACTCGCGCAGCGCCACCGGCGGCGACAAGGCCCTCAAGCGGGTCTTCTACCAGTCGGCCTTCTGCGCGCTCCAGCGCGACCCGACCTCCCGCGCCTTCTACGACCGGAAGAAGTCCGAGGGCAAACGGCACCATCAGGCGCTCATCGCCCTGGCCAGGCGCCGGGTCAACGTCCTCTACGCGATGCTCCGCGACCGGGAGCCCTACCGGGCCCGGCCACAACTCCGTCTCGTGGCTTGACTTCAGCATTAGGCAGCGGTC
>NZ_BBPO01000129.1:7456-13381 GCF_000787815.1 Streptacidiphilus neutrinimicus | reverse complement strand
CACCTTCGGGGACGGGCGGCACGGCCTGCTTCTCGGGGCTGCCGAGGACAGGAGTGCGTGCCGCTGGCCGGCGCGGTACGCCGAACATGTTCGGCGTACCGCGCTCCACCGTGTACGGACGCCTCGACCGGGACAAGACCGTGCCGCGGCAGCCCGAGAAGACCACGCTCACGAAGCCCTAACCGCCAGTTTTGCGGCTGGGGTCAGAGATAGGAGTCCGGGGCCCAAGGCAGCCCGTGCACATCCGGCGGGCGCGGGTCAGCCCTGTGTGGTGGCCGCGGCGTAGCGGGTGGCGACGTCGTTCCAGTTGACGACGGACCAGAGCTTGGTGACGTAGTCGGGGCGGACGTTCTTGTACTGCAGGTAGTAGGCGTGTTCCCAGGCGTCGAAGACCAGGAGCGGGGTGGTGCCCTGGCCGACGTTGCCGTGGTGGTCGTAGACCTGCTCGACGATCAGGCGCCGCCCGAGCGGCTCCCAGGCCAGGACGCCCCAGCCGCTGCCCTGGACGGCGGTGGTGGCGGTGGTGAGCTGCTTCTGGAACGTCTCGAAGCTGCCGAAGTGCTCGGTGATCGCGTCGCCGAGATCGCCGTCGGGGCGGTCGCCGCCGTCGGGGGAGAGGTTGTTCCAGAACAGCGAGTGCAGGACATGGCCGGAGAGGTTGAACGCGAGGGTCTTCTGCAGGCCGACGAACCCGGTCGGGGTGAGGGCGTCCTTGTCGCGGGCCTCGGCGAGCTGCTCCAGGGTGTCGTTGGCGCCCTTGACGTAGGCGGCGTGGTGCTTGGAGTGGTGCGGCTCCAGGATCTCGCCGGTCATGGCGCGCTCCAGGGCGGAGTAGTCGTACGGCAGGTCAGGCAGCTGGTACTGGCCCATCAGCCAGGTCCCCTTCCGAGTCGTCGGTGCGGCACGTTGATCACTCTTGTTGCACATAGCTTGCAACAGCAAACTTAGTGCATCAACATGGGCGGTGGCGGGGTCGGCCCGCCAGCCGCGATGACCGCTGGCCCGCGTGGATGTGGACAGGGGGAGTCCTTCCGGAGGCTGGTGATCGTCTTCCCAACCGGCGCCCGCCGGGACACCGGCCCGACCCCGCCCCTATTGGCCGCGCGCCCTGCAGACCGGGCACAGCCCACTCATCACCAGCGGCCCCGCCGTGAAGCCGGACGCCTGCGCCAGCGCCACCGCGGCCCCCGCCGTGGGAGCCTCGGCGATGTCGGCGACGGTGCCGCATCCGGTGCAGGTGGCGTGGGCGTGCCCGTCGCGCCCGAGGCCGTAGCGGACCTCCGCGCCCGAGACCGAATGGGCCAGTCCCAGCGCGGTGAGCCGGTCGACCGAGCGGTAGACGGTGGCCAGATTCGTCCGCTCGCCCGCGGCCTGGATATGGCGGTGGATCTCGGTCGCACTCAGATGCCCGCGATTCTCGGCGAGCGCGCGCAGGATGTGCAGGCGCGGCGCGGTGCGCCGTGACCCGCCGGCCCGTAGCGCACCGCCCAGCTCGGCCAGGTGGGCGTCACGGTCGTTCGACGTGCTGTCGTGCGCGCCGCCCGTGTCCCCCATGGCGCCCCTCCCTGTGGTCTTTCCCAGACATGCCCTTCTTGCGATGATGTTGCAATAACAAGCTGTGTGCGTCTAGGTTGCGGAGCCGTCCACAACGATCACCAGGGGGAAAGCGCTCATGACCACCACGCCCACCGTCCCGGCCACCGCGGGCGCCAGATCCCGGTGGCGCCAGGCCACCGCTTCTATGACCCACGCCGAGTGGACCCGTCTGGGCGGCATGGCGGCCTTCATCGCGTTCCTGCACCTGGCCGGCTGGGTCACCCTGATCGCGATCGTCGCCCCGCAGCACCTGAGCGTGGGCACCAAGTCGTTCGGCATCGGCATCGGCATCACCGCCTACACCCTGGGCATGCGCCACGCCTTCGACGCCGACCACATCGCCGCGATCGACAACACCACCCGCAAGCTCATGCACGAGGGCAAGCGCCCGCTCTCGGTCGGCTTCTGGTTCTCACTGGGCCACTCGACCATCGTGTTCGCCCTGGCGTTTTTGCTCTCGCTCGGCATCAAGGCGCTCGCCGGCCCGGTCCAGGACGACAACTCCCAGCTCCACCAGGTCACCGGCTTCGTCGGCACCACCGTGTCCGGAACGTTCCTCTACATCATCGCCGCGATCAACATCGTCATCCTCGTCGGCATCTGGAAGGTCTTCCGCGCCATGCGCTCCGGCCACTTCGACGAGGCGGCCCTGGAAGAGCAGCTGAACAACCGCGGCTTCATGAACCGCATCCTCGGCCGCGTCATGAAGTCCATCAAGAGCCCCTGGCAGATGTACCCCGTCGGCGTGCTGTTCGGCCTCGGCTTCGACACCGCCACCGAGGTCGCCCTCCTCGTCCTCGCCGGCTCCGGCGCCGCCTCCGGCCTGCCCTGGTACGCGATCCTGTGCCTGCCGATCCTCTTCGCCGCCGGCATGAGCCTGCTCGACACCATCGACGGCTCGTTCATGAACTTCGCCTACGGCTGGGCCTTCTCCAAGCCCGTCCGCAAGGTCTACTACAACCTCACCATCACCGGCCTGTCGGTCGCGGTGGCGTTCATCATCGGCACCGTCGAACTCCTCGGCCTCCTCGCCCAGCAGCTGAACTGGTCGGGCCCGTTCTGGGACTGGATCCAGGGCATCGACATCAACATGCTCGGCTTCGTCATCGTCGGCCTGTTCTTCGCCACCTGGATCACCGCGCTCGTGGTGTGGAAGGTCGGCCGCATCGAGGAGAAGTGGACGACCGCCCTCAAGCCCGCCGCCGAAACGGACTGAACCGGCCGCCTCGCAACGGGAAGCAGGGGGCAAGGCCATGTGGCCTTGCCCCCTGCTTCTGCTTCCGGACGTGCCGCACCGCTCAGGCCTTCGCCGCCGCGTCCAGGCGTCCCGCCTTCGCCTCCTCGATCAAGGACGCGAACTGATCGGCGCTCATCTGGATCCGCTGCCCGAAGTCATCGGTCAGCACCACCCTCCGCTCCGCTGGCGCGGCAGCGTCCACAAACAGCTGCGGGCAACCGCAGTCACAGTTCCCGCAGAACGTCGCCACCGGCTCCTCTCGACCCAACCCAGTCATCCCGGCTCCTCACACTGCTCGGTGGACCGCGCACGGCCTGGTGCCCGGCCCATACCCGACCGGACACCTCAAGAAGCGCCCCCGGTCAACGCCGTGGAGCACACCAGCTCGAAGCCGCGCACCAGCGCGCCCTCCGTGCATTCCCACCCGGGGTACCAGTCAACCCGGCAGGCCGGCCCTGGCGCTTAGCCCTGGGGTCAGCTTTTCGTTGCGCCGCGCTTCTTCGGTTGGCGCGGGACCGTCTCGTTCCGGTTCAGGTGGCCGTACACCGTGGAGCGCGGTACGCCGAACATGTCCGCGATCTGCTGCACCGTCTTCTCGCGCTCGTCGTAGAGCCGCTGGGCGAGAGCGGCCTGGTCCTCGGTGAGCCTGGGCCGGCGCCCGCCGACGCGGCCGCGGGCCCCCGCGGAGGCGAGGCCGTCCATGGTGTTGGCCACGATCAGCTCACGCTGGAGCTCGGCGAGCACCGACAGCATGCCGAACATCGCGCGGCCCTCCGCGGTGGAGGTGTCAATGCCCTGCTCGATCACGTGCAGTCCGATCCCGCGCTCGCGCAGGTTCGCGCCGAGAGTGACCAGATGCAGGACGGACCGGGAGAGCCGGTCAAGCCGGGTGATCTTCAGGGTGTCGCCCGGCCGGAGCAGTTGCAGGACGAGTTCGAGCTTCGGCCGGGACGCCTTCGCGCCGCTTGCGGTGTCGACGTGGATGTTGCTGCGCTCCACTCCGTGTCGCAGCAGTGCGTCGATCTGATGATCGGGGTTCTGGTCGGCGGTCGAGACGCGCGCGTAGCCGATGAGCATGCGTCGGAATCTATCTGGCGGACCGTTCCTCGACATTGGTTTTCGCCGCGAGTTACCGACACTGTCCACCTGCGGGTTCGTGACAGTCGGCCCGAGTGTCGACAGACGATCGTTTCTCGACACCGAACATCCGCCAGTCGCATCATCGGCCGAGTGCCTCGGGCGATCGGGGCCGCCCAACGTCGGGGGCAAGATCATCCCAATCTAGGGCTCCTGGCAGATCCGTTACTGCCACCCCGACATCCCTGGTCCATGACGGCCCCTGCGGATCTCAGGGGTTCTCCTGGCCGGGTGGCGGGCGTTCGTCGCCGCCATGGCTGGTCATGCGGGCGACCAGGTACGCGAGCCCGGAAACGACGCTCCAGGCCGCGGTCGCGGCGGTCAGGGCGCTCCAGGCGGAGGTGCAGGGCAGGAGCTGCCAGCCGGTGAGGGCGAAGGCGAGCAGGCCGAGTGTGCCGAAGACGGCGCCGCGGGCGTCGTCGCGGGCGCGGCGCAGGACTTCGTTGTCGGCGACGAGGGTCAGGCTGGCGAGGGCGATGGCGGGGAAGGCGAGGAACATGCCGCCGGTCTTCGCTCCGGTGCCGTAGGCGATCAGGGCGGCCAGGGCGGACACGGCGGCGCCGAACGCGAACCGCAGGCCCATGTCGCGCGGCTTCACCTTCCCGGCTGCGGACGGGTCGAGACGGATCCGGTCCAGATCCTCGGAGGGGTGGGTCATCGGATCCGCCACCACCCCGTGGAGGCGACCCCGCACCACATCACCAGCGCGGTCGCCGATCCGGTCTTGGCCCCGAACAGGCTCAGCGCGGGGACTGCGCCCAGGTAGCAGGCGGTGAACGCGACCGCGCCCACCGCCATGCCCGCACACGCGGAAGCCGCATCCGTGGGTCCTTTGGTCAGGACGGTGACAACGAGCCCGGCCAGCGCCACCGACGGGGCGGCGGCGAAGATCCCGGCGAGCCGTTTCGGCGTCACCATCTCCGCGATCAGCGCGGAGACCACCACCAGGGCGCCGCCGGTGAGCGGCTTGAACAGCACATCCCACATCCGGGCGCCTCTCTGCCCACCGTGCCGCACCCACCGCCGAAGGAGCTTGGGCGTCGAGGACCGGCCTCAGCCGATGACGGCGTCGACGGCCTTGCGCAGCGCGCCCGGCTCGGACGGCTTACGCGGCGCCTTCTCCTTGGTCTGCAGCAACTGCTCGCCGATCTCCTGCAGCTCTTTGCGCCCGAGGGCTTCGCGGACCTTGGGGAACCACTCCCCTTCCTCCTCGTCGATGTGGTGGTCGACATTCTCGATCAGCACGGTGGCCTTCGCGACGAAGCGCTCATCGCCGGGATCCATAGCCGACAGTTCCGAGCACAGCACGTCCGCGACGTGGTGCTCCTCGAACGATTGGAGGATGTCCTGCTCCAGGTCCGGAACGAGTTCGCGCACCCGCGGATACATCACCTCGTTCTCGATGTAGGTGTGGACGGTGAGCTCTTCGATGATCCGGGACACCACGTCGCCCTTGTCCGAACCGGAGGCATGGAACTGACGGAACAGCTTCCGCACCGTCTTGTGATCCTCTTTCAGCAGCACGATCGCGTCATGGGACACCGCGCTTTTCCCTTCTCGTTCTTTCAGCCTGGCTGGCATGTTCGGTTACGCTCTGTCAGGACATCACGGCCGGCTCTTCGACGCACGGCGGCGGGGGCCGGGGGCCGGGGCGGGAGTGGGGAAGATCAAGGCGGGTGTGCGGTCACACGCCTCGGGGGTTCTGCTGGTTGGGTCTCCCCCTGCGAGCGGTGTAGGTCCTAGCCTGGCGGCCCCGGTTCGCAACCTGCGCCGGTGCCCAGAGGGTTTCCGGTGATCGGCGCCCCCGGTCCGTGCAGGGAGGGATGCCTGCGAACCGGGCGTGATGAGATGAGCTCCCCGTGGTGTGCCCTGCGCGACGAGGGCCGCACGGCCCGAGCGCCCTCGCGCCCAGGCGGCTCAGGATGGACTCATAGCGGTGCCCGAGGGGCATCGGC
>NZ_BBPO01000129.1:6527-7222 GCF_000787815.1 Streptacidiphilus neutrinimicus | reverse complement strand
GGGCGAGGGCGGCGCGGCGGTGTACTGCGAACTGAAGGTCGAGTACGAGTACCGGGACGTTCGAGCGGCACGTGGTTCCCGCGGGGACGACGGCAGCACTGTGCGGCCAGCTCATCGCGCCCGTGGCGGAAATCCAGGCGTTGACCCGCCTCGCCGATCTGCCTGAGGTCTGTCCACGGTGCATGTTCCTCTACCGCGTCCCGGCGTGAGCCGGCCGGGACCGTCCGGTCGGCTCCGCTGAACGGCTCGCCCGACCGGTCGGTCCGGGGGCCGCTGGGTTTCGGTGGCCGTGGTGTATCCCTTGAACCACGAGGAGACCGTCCAGGCGGAGGAGAGGGAGCGGGATGCGTGACGCGTACCGGGAGGAGCTCGACGCGATCACCGCCGGCCTGGAGGAGATGGCCCGTCTGGCCGCCTCCGCGATCGGCCGCGCGACCACCGCCCTGCTGGAGGCGGACCTGGAGCTCGCCGAGACCGTCATCGGCGCCGACGCCCAGGTCGACCAGTTGCAGCTCGACCTGGAGGAACGGGCCATCGCTGTCCTCGCCCGCCAGCAGCCGGTGGCCACTGACCTGCGCACCGTGGTGACCGCCTTGCGCATCAGCGCCGAACTGGAGCGCTCCGGGGACCTGGCCCTGCACGTGGCCGAACTGGCGCGGCGCCGCTACCCCGACCACGCCGTCCCGGGGGAACTG
>NZ_BBPO01000129.1:5660-6167 GCF_000787815.1 Streptacidiphilus neutrinimicus | reverse complement strand
TCTGATGGATGACCGGTGGCAGCACGGGGTCGAGGAGGCCGTCGATGTCACCCTCGCCGGGCGCTTCTACGAGCGCTTCGCCGACCATGCCGTCTCGGTCGCCGAACGTGTCGTCTACCTGGTCACCGGCACTCACACTCACGACCTGCCCACGGGGTAGGCACTGTCGCGAGTGGCCGGCCGGCCACTCGCGAGAATGGTGGAGCGCAGAGGCTCGGCTTGGCGGGGTCTGGGCCGTCCCACCCGCAGGACCGGCCCTGGCGCCCTGCCCCTCTTGGCACTGGTCGGCGTCAGGGGCGTAGCGCGGCGGCCAGGTCCGTGGCCAAGGCGGGGCCTTGGTGTGGCGTGGCGAGGTTGTCGGCGAGTGTGCGGGTGAGCAGGGCGCGGTCCTCGGCGACGATCGTGCAGGGGATGTCGCGGGCGCGGCAGTCGTGGTCGATGCGCAGGAGGGCGCCGACGGCGGCGGGGCCGATCTCGGTGGCGCCGAAGTCGAGGACGACCCGGCGC
>NZ_BBPO01000129.1:0-5369 GCF_000787815.1 Streptacidiphilus neutrinimicus | reverse complement strand
TCCGCCGGCGGGGACGTCGGGGTGGGGGCGCCGCCGGGTGAGGTGACCCCCGGAGCGTGGACACAGGGGTTCATGCCGCGAGCGTGAGTTTATGCCCTCGCTAGTGCTGCTGTTCGAACTCGACGGGTGAGAGGTAGCCGAGCGAGCTGTGGCGCCTGCGGGCGTTGTAGTAGGTGAGCCACTGGAAGATCTCCAGCCGGGCCTGACGAACCGTCGTGAGCGTCCCGCGCAGGGCTTCTCTCTTCAGCCCCTGCCAGAAGCTCTCGGCGAGGGCGTTGTCATAACTCGAGCCGACGCGACCCATGCTCCTGCGGATGCCGAAACGATCGCTGACCTGGGCGAACGCGGCGGAGGTGTACTGCGAGCCCCTGTCCGCGTGGAAGATCACCCCAGCGACGCGGCCGCCCCGTGTCGCCACGGCCATGGTCAGCGCGTCGACGACCAGCTCCGTGCGCATGTGGGTGGCCATCGACCAGCCCAGCAGTCGGCGCGAGCAGATGTCCAGGACGCAGGCCAGATACAGCCACGTGCCGCCGACCTGCACGTAGGTGATGTCGCCGCACCACTTCTCGTCCAGCTCCCTGGCCGTGAAGTCGCGTCGGACCAGGTCCGGCGCCGGCGGCGCGAGCCGGTCCGAGACCGTGGTGCGCTTGCGTCTGCGCAGGTGCCGGCCCTCGATCCCGTTGACGCGCATCAACCGCTCGACGCGCTTGCGGTTGACGGTGTGGCCGAAGCCCCGCAGCTCGGCGTGGACCCGGCGCACTCCGTAGGTGCCCTGGTGGTCGGCGTGGATCTCGCGGATCTCCGCGACCAGGACGTCGTCGGCCGCCCGGCGCCCGGCACGGGCCTCGGCCCCGGCCAGCCACCGGTAGTAGCCCGAGCGCGAGACACCCAGAACCCGGCATATCCGCTGCACGCCGAAGTCGGCGCGGTGGACGGAGATGAAGTCCCAGCGGCTGGTCATGCCCTCATCTCCCGCGCGAAATACTGGGCCGCCCGCCGCAGGATCTCCCGCTCGAGCTCCCACTCCTTCCATACCGTCAGTCGTGGGTTGATCCGGGTCATTCGTAGGATCGGGACGCCCAGGGATCTCGGGTGTGGCTGCCACTTGTTTGCCGCTGTTGTGGCTCGCGGAGATTGGCCGCCCGAGGTCCCGCGACGACTCGGCCACTCATTGGGATACGCGGAACAAGATCGCTCGTATGGAAACGTCGGCGAGGTCGTCTGCTGGGACAGAACATACGGACCACCGAGGAGGAGCCGGTGCCCGAACTGTGGGCCGGGACAGATGCGGGCAAGACGGAACACCACTGCACCGCCATTGATGCAGACGGCAAGACGCTTCTCTCGCGGCGAGTGCCGAACAACGAGGCCGAGCTGCTGCAACTGATGGCCGACGTGCTGAAGGCGGCGGACGGCGCCCCGGTGACGTGGGCAGTGGACCTGAACGCCGGCGGCGCGGCGCTCTGGATCGCACTGCTGATCGACAACGGGCAGAAGCTGCTCTACATCCCCGGCCGTACCGTGCACCACGCATCCGCTGCCTACCGTGGCAGCGGGAAGACGGACGCGAAGGACGCCTTCGTCATCGCCGACACCGCCCGCATGCGCCGCGATCTACAGCCCCTGCAGGCGACCGGCGAGATCGCGGTGGACCTGAAGATCCTCACCGCCCGACGCATGGACCTGGCGGCGGACCGCACCAGAGCCATCAACCGGCTCCGAGCCCAGATGCTGGAGTACTTCCCTGCCCTGGAACGCGCCTTCGACTACAGCGTCTCGAAAGCGGCCCTGGTCCTGCTCACGGGCTACCAGACCCCGGCGGCCCTGCGCAGGATCGGCCGGGCCCGGCTTGCGACCTGGCTCAAGAATCACGGCGTGCGTATGACGACCACCGCGAAGACCACCGCCGATGCCGCGGTTGCAGCGGCCGAGGCCCAGTTCACCCCCGTCCTCGGTGAGAGGACCGCGGCGAAGATGGTGCACACCCTCGCGAGAGAGGTGATGACCTTCGACCAGCAGATCGCGGAGCTGGAGGCCCTGATCGAGGAACGGTTTCGCGAGCACCCCGACGCCGAGGTGATCACCAGCATGCCCGGCATCGGTGCCACGCTCGGGGCCGAGTTCATCGCCGCCACTGGAGGTGACATGACGGCCTTCGGCAGCCCCGACCGCCTCGCAGGCGTCGCCGGGCTTGCCCCCGTGCCCCGGGACTCCGGCAAGATCAGCGGCAACCTCAAACGGCCCCGCCGCTACAGCCGTCGCCTACTGCGAATGTTCTACATCTCGGCCCAGGTCGCCACAATGCATTGCCCCGAGTCCAAGCAGTACTACCAGCGGAAACGCAACGAGGGAAAGAGCCACAAGCAGGCTGTGCTCGCCCTCGCCAGGCGCCGCCTCAACGTGCTGTGGGCTCTAATCCGAGACCATCGCACCTTCGAACCCGCAGTTGCCCGTGCGTGCGCGTTGACGATATGACCCAATCACACAAAGTCACCCGTGCGACTTGACAGCAACATTGGGAATCTCCGCCTTGCGGAGCCGACCGTTCTCGGCCCGCAGCCGGGCGAGTTCCTCATCGCGGCTCTCCGAGGTGGCCTCGCCGTTGCTCGCCCGGCCGGCCTGCTCGTCGGCCTGCCGCACCCAGCTCCGCAGCGTCTCGCCGGTCACCCCGACGTCCGCCGCGACCGCGGCATACGTGCGCCTCCCGCCAGCCGCGCGAAACAGCGCCACTGCGTCGTTCCTGAACTCCACCGGATATGGAGACTTCCGTCCCACCAGGACACCCTTCCTCGGACCATCAAGATCCATTGTCGAGTGTCCACACCTCGGGAGACGCCTCACGACGAGCTGCCGCTCGGCCTCGGCCCCGCCTACCAGCCCACCCGCACCGTGCACCAGGCACAGCTCGAACCCGGCGACCGGATTTTGATCCACACCGACGGCGTCACTGAAGCCCGCTCCGGCACCGGTCAGCTCTTCGGCGAGGCCCAGCTCGTCGACTTCATCACCCGCGCGCTGGCCGCCGGCGAACCCGCCCCCGAAGCGCTGCGCCGCCTCATCCACACCATCCTCGGCCACCACACGGGCGCCTCCAGGACGACGCCACCATCGTCCTGGCCGAATGGCACCCCGCCGACCGCGGCACCGGACCGCCCGGCCAGTAGCCCGGTGAGGGCTGGGCGAGAGGGGCCGCGGTCAGTGGCCGTGGGCGGCCTGGTCCCGTGGCGGGGGTGCGGCGGCCATGTGCCGGTAGGCGGTCACGCAGGTGCTGCGGCAGGTGCCGCAGGTCGGTCAGGGGCCGGGTGTCCGCGACGGCGTCGAGTGCCTTGTGGCACAAGCCGACCCGACGATGCGGCCGCTCGGCACGATGTGCCACAGGTGCACCTCGCGGCCGACGGCCTGGGGGCGGTGCTGGGCCCGCAGTTCGTATCTGAACATGACCGCCTCCGAGGACCGGTGCGCCGAGCCCGTCCAGGCCCGCTCCCCCGGCGGCTTCCCGGCCCGTCGCAGCCCATGCCCCAGGTGCCAAACCTCGGTGGGCACGTCCCGGGAGCGCGGGCTGCCCGGAGGGTTCACGGCCGTCTCCTTCCGGGCGGGACCGGTCACAGACCGATGGGGCCGGTGTAGACGAGTTCGGCGGCGGCGTGCTGGGCGCGGCGCAGGTGGGCGGCGGCCTCCTGGGCGGCGATGGCGTGGCCGAATTCGGTGGCGATCTGAGCCTGCACCCGGGCCGGGACCGGTGGGTCGGACAGGACGGCGAGCTGGTTCTCGGGCATGGCGTTGAGGGCGGCCGCGGCCTGGTGGAGTGTGAGAGGGAGCTGTTCGAGCAGGCCGGCCAGCGCGCCGAGGGTGTGGTGGGCGTCGGTGCGATAGCGCCTTCCACAATCCTCGATGCACGGGGCGCGGCGGTCCGCGTGGTCAGGCGGGACGGCGGCGCGGAGCGCTCCTGCGGCGTCGGGGCCGCGACCGGACGGTAGGGGGGTCCGGGGCGCGGTAGGAATCGCGGCCTGGGCGCTGCGCAGCCGCTCCAGCAGTTCCTCGCCGGTGGTTAAAGTGCCCAGCGAAGGACAGGCGCCTCTGTCACGAAGCAACAACGGGTCTGCCGCCCCAGCAGAGGCCCATCTCACTGCGGATGAGCGCACTCCTCCCGCTGGGCGGCGAGGACGTCGGCCTCCCATGCGTTCTTGTTACGCCACTGCAGGTAGGAGTGCAGGGCCCCGGGAGCAGTCCAACCAGCTGCGGGGGTAGCTCCGGCAGCGCAAGTCGCGGGGGGTGGGCGACCCGATGCCTGCGCGCCCTGTAGCGAAGCGCCAGTCGACCTCGGCGAGGGGCTGCACGGTGTGCCTGGCCGGCGAGGCGCCGCTCAATCACCACCCCGGGCCTGGTTCCTGGAAGGAACCAGGCCCGGGGTGGTGAGGCCTGTGGATACCGCCGGCCAAGCTGTAGGGGGCTACTGCGAGCTTTCCCCGGCGAGCGGACCGGGTGAGTGCGTCCACGTCAGGTTCCGCCGCGCTCCCCGGCCGTTGCCACTGCCCTGCCCACGGGTGGGTCATTCGGCGCGCGGTGCAGGGGAAGCCGGGCGGCCGTCGCTCGCGGTGTGGTTGGTGTAGGCGATCGCCGCGAGGGAGAGGCCGACGGGGGCCGCCCAGTTGAGCAGGACGTTGGTCGTGTGGGTGCCGGTCCCGGCTGCGGTGAGGTGCCCGGCGAGCAGGTGGAGCCCGGCGATGACGAGGACGGCCAGCCCCCAGGCAGCGCTGATGCGCCGGTTCACAGACCGGAAGACCGACGACGCCCGATGCTGAAGGGGAACGGTCTCGCGCGCGTACTGTTCGGTGAAGGGCAGCACGGGCACGGAGGCCAGCATGACTACCGCGAGCGCCAGTGTGGAGGCGCCGCGGCCGTAGTCGGCGATGTGCACCCGCAGATCGTGGCCGCCCGCGAACGCCGCGACGGCCAGGACGAGGAAGGTGGCGACGCCGGTCGCGTCGATCACCTTGATGCCGGAAGCCTTGTCCTTGATGATCAGCCAGGTGGCCCCAGCCGTGGCGGCGAGTGCCGCGTACCCGGCCGCGTCGGCTCCCCGGCGCTGCACGATCACGCTGAACAGCGCCCAGGGGATCAGGCTGATCAGCATCTTCTTCGCGTTCATTTCGGCTCTTCCTTCTCGGTTGCCGGTTGTCCTGGTGCCGGTTTCAGGGGAGGGCGACGGACTGGTGTTCCTCAGTGGAAGACTCCCCGTCGACACCGTAGTAGGTGCAGGTACGGGCGGGGCGTCGGCGTGGCAGCACATGTCGGCACCCAGGTGGCTGATGGTGTCGATGACGGTCATGGGAGCCTCCGTCGTGCTTCCGGCGGGTGCGCCTCCG
>NZ_BBPO01000130.1 GCF_000787815.1 Streptacidiphilus neutrinimicus | reverse complement strand
GCTCTGCCGAGCTGCGGCGGAGCCGCAGCTCGGCAGAGCCCCGCGCCCCTAAAGGTTGCAGCGAACCCGCATCTTGAGAGCTGATGTCTCGTTGGCCATGGCGTGCAAGCCTTCGAGACCTACCCCACCGCTCCCCGCCTCGCCTGGCCCGCCACGACCGCGATTCCGGCCATGCGGCCGGCGTTCGAGCGCAGCGCCGAGCGGGACACGCCCATCTACGACGCGCTCTACGCCGAGTTCCGACGGCTCTTCCGGTCGCTGCCGGGGGACCGCACCGGGGAGGAGAACTTCAGGCTCCCCTACTTCGCCGACTTTACGGCGCCCCACACGCCGCAGACCCCCGGGCGGCACCGCAGCCGACTCTCGCTGCCGCCCGGATCCGCGTGAGGGCTACTTCTTCTTGGCGTTGCGCTTCTCGCGCACCCGGACCGAGATGGAGATCGGGGTGCCGACGAACCCGAACTCCTCGCGCAGGCGGCGCTCGATGAAGCGTCGGTAGCCCGCCTCGATGAAGCCGGAGGCGAACAGCACGAAGCGCGGGGGCTTCGTGCCGGCCTGGGTGCCGAACAGGATGCGAGGCTGCTTGCCACCGCGCACGGGGTGCGGGTGGGCGGCCACCAGCTCGCCGAGGAAGGCGTTGAGGCGACCCGTCGGGACACGGGTCTCCCAGCCCTCCAGCGCGGCCTCGATCGCCGGGACGAGCTTCTCCATGTGGCGGCCGGTGCGGGCGGAGACGTTGACCCGGGGCGCCCACTGGACCTGGACCAGGTCCTGCTCGATCTCGCGCTCGAGGTAGTAGCGGCGCTCCTCGTCGAGGCGGTCCCACTTGTTGTAGGCGATGACCACCGCGCGACCGGCCTCGACGGCCATGGAGATGATGCGGGTGTCCTGCTCGGCGAGGGGCTCGCTGGCGTCGACGAGGACGACGGCGACCTCCGCCTTCTCCAGCGCCGCCGCGGTGCGCAGCGAGGCGTAGAAGTCCGCGCCTGCGGTCTGGTGGACGCGGCGGCGAATGCCGGCGGTGTCGATGAACTTCCAGGTCTTGCCGCCGAGGGTGATCATCTCGTCGACCGGGTCGCGGGTGGTGCCGGCGAGCTCGTTGACGACCACGCGGTCCTCGCCGGCGACCTTGTTGAGCAGGCTGGACTTGCCAACGTTCGGGCGGCCGATCAGGGCCACGCGGCGCGGGCCGCCGAGGACCTGGACGCCGAACTCCTGCTGCGGCGCCTCGGGCAGCGCCTCCAGGACGGCGTCGAGCATGTCGCCGGAGCCGCGGCCGTGCAGGGCGGAGACGGGGTAGGGCTCGCCGAGGCCGAGGTTCCACAGCGCGGCGGCGTCGGCCTCGGCGGAGGGGCCGTCGACCTTGTTGGCGCAGAGCACCACGGGCTTGCCGGACCGGCGGATCAGCTTGACCAGCGCGTCGTCCGTGTCGGTAGCGCCGACGACGGCGTCGACGACGAACAGAACCGCGTCGGCGGCCTGGATGCCCTGCTCGGCCTGCTGGGCGACCAGGCCCTCGAGGCCCAGCGCGTCGATCTCCCAGCCGCCGGTGTCGACGACCTTGAACCTGCGGCCGTTCCAGTTGGCGTCGTAGCTGACCCGGTCGCGGGTCACCCCGGGCCGGTCCTCGACGACCGCCTCGCGGCGGCCGATGATGCGGTTGACCAGGGTGGACTTGCCGACGTTCGGGCGGCCGACGACGGCGAGCACCGGCATCGGCAGGTGGTCCTCGTCGAGGTTGCCGATCTCGTCGAGGTCGAAGCCCTCCTCCTGGGCGAGCTGCATGAACTCGGCGTACTCGGCGTCGCCCAGCTCGCCGTGCCCGGCCACGTGCCCGACGTTCTCGTTACTCATGTGCGCGGTGCCAACTCTCGTATTCGGCTGTCTGGTGGCGTAGGGGGCTGCCTGGCCTGGGGAGGCTCAGCCCAGTCGGGCGGCGGCGCGCTCGCGCACCAGCCCGATGATGTGCGTGATGACCTGCTCGGGGCTCATCTCGCTGGTGTCGACCTCGACGGCGTCGTCGGCCTTGCGCAGCGGCGCGGTGGCGCGGCCGGAGTCCGCGGCGTCGCGGCGGTTGATGTCGGCCAGGATGGCGGCTATCTCGTGCGGGTCGCTGACCCCGAGCTGCGCGGCGCGGCGGGTGGCGCGGGTCTCGGCGGAGGCGGTGAGGAAGACCTTCAGGTCCGCCCGGGGGAAGACGACGGTGCCCATGTCGCGGCCCTCGGCGACGATGCCGCGCGGGGCGGCGAGCGCGGAGGCGCGCTGCAGCTCGACCATCCGGGTCCGCACCTCCGGCACGGCGCTGACGGCGCTGACCGCGGCGGTGACGGCCTGCTCGCGGATCGGGCCGGAGACGTCGAGGCCGTCCACCGTGATGGTGGGGCCTTCGGCGTCGGTGCCGGAGACCACGTGGGGCTTGTCGGCGGCGACCGCCACCGCGGCCGCGTCGTCGACGTCGACCTCGTTGGTCAGCATCCAGAACGTGACGGCCCGGTACATCGCGCCGGTGTCCAGGAAGCTCAGGCCCAGGCGTGCGGCGATCTCCCGCGAGACGGTCGACTTTCCGGTGCCGGCGGGGCCGTCGAGCACGACGACGACCGGGGCAGAGGAGTTGTCCACGGGGCGGCTTCCTTAACGACGCGGGGGCATGGGTCCACGTCAAGGTTACCGTCCGCGACCACCCGTCCGGCCGCTTCCGGCCCGCGGCCGTCGGCGGGCGGTCGGCCGCCGGTCAGCGCAGGTGCCAGCCGTGCTCGCGCAGGGCGGCCGTCAGGGCTGGTACGGCGACCGGGGCGATGCTGAGCTTGACCAGTCCGGCCTGCTGGCCGGTGGAGTGCTCGATGGCGACGTCCTCGATGTTGACCCCGGCCCGGCCCGCGTCGGCGAAGAGACGGGCGAGCTCGCCCGGCTGGTCGCCGATGAGGACGGTGAGCTCCTCGTAGCGGGTGGGCGGCGCGCCGTGCTTGCCCGGGATCCGGGCGCGCCCGGCGTTGCCGCGGCGCAGCACGTCCTCGACGGCGACGGCGCCCTCGCCGCGCTTGGCCTCGTCGGCTGCCTGGAGGGCACGCAGTCCCGCGACGGCGCCGGTGAGGTCGACCGCGAGGGCCTCGAGGGTGTCGGCGACGGCGCCCGCGTTCGCGCTGAGGATCTCCACCCACATCGCCGGGTTGGATCCGGCGATCCGAGTGGTGTCGCGGATGCCGGGGCCGGCCAGGCGCACGGCGTTCTCGGCGGCGTGCTCCAGCCGCGCCGCCACGAGGGAGGCGACGACCTGCGGGGTGTGCGAGACGAGCGCGACGGCGCGGTCGTGGGCGGCGGCGTCCATCAGGACGGGGACGGCTCCGCAGAGGGCGACGAGTTCGAGCGCGGCGTTGAGGGTGTCGGTGGAGGTGTCCGGCATGGGCGTGAGCACCCAGGTGCGGCCGTCGAAGAGGTCGGAGCGGGCGGCGAGGGGCCCGCTGCGCTCGGCGCCCGCCATCGGGTGGCTGCCGACGTAGCTGGCGGTGTCGCAGCCGAGCGCGACGACGTCCTGCCGGGGGCCGTCCTTGACGCTGGCCACGTCGGTGTAGGCGCGGGCGAGGCCCTCGCGCTGCGCGTCGGCGAGGACGCGGCCGACGAGCGCGGGCGGGACGGCGATGATCGCGAGGTCGACGGGCCCGGTGGGCGGCTCGGTCGTCCCGGCCCCCAGCGACGCCGCGGTGCGGGCGGCGTCGGGGTCCGCGTCCCGCAGGTGGACCGTCATCCCGCGCTCGCTGAGCGCGAGGGCGGCGGAGGTGCCGATCAGTCCGGTGCCGATCACGACGGCGGTGCGCATGCGGGGTACGTCCTGTCGGTCTCTGGGTCCCTACGGGGACATCATCGCCGATCTTGGCCGACGGCGTCGCGGCGGCCGATCGGATCGTGGCGCAGTCCGATCCGATCGGCGAAGCCGCAGACCGCCACCGTAACGGGGCCGATACCGTGCGGAAACCCGTGTCCGCTGGGCAAGACGGGGCGGCCTCACGGGCTCCGCGGGGCCTCACGGGCTCCGCGACGTCACCCGGCGAGGATGCGGAGCTCCCGGCTGGTCAGGTTGAGGCGCTCGCCGCCGTCCTCGGTGCAGACGGCGATGTCCTCGATGCGGGCGCCGAACTCGCCGGGCAGGTAGATGCCGGGCTCGATGGAGAAGGCCATGCCGGGCTCCAGCGGCAGCGGGGAGCCGGCGACGATGTAGGGCTCCTCGTGGGTCTCCAGGCCGATGCCGTGGCCGGTGCGGTGGATGAAGGACTCGCCGAAGCCCGCCTTGGCGATGAGGTCGCGGCCGACGGCGTCCAACTGCTCGGCGGTGATGCCGGGCGCGACCGCGTCGCACTGTTCCTTCTGCGCGTGCAGGAGGACCTCGTAGAGGGTCTCGTAGCGCTCGGGCGGGCGGCCGACGCAGTAGTTGCGCGTGGAGTCGGAGCAGTAGCCGGAGGGCATCGTGCCGCCGATGTCGACGACGACCGGCTCCCCGGGCCGGATGACGCGGTCGGAGACCTCCGCGTGCGGGGAGGCGCCGTTGGGGCCGGAGGCGACGATGACGAAGTCGACCCGGGCGTGACCGGAGGCGATGATCGCGTCGGCGACGTCGCGGCCGACCTCGCGTTCGGTCCGGCCGGGGCGCAGCCACTCCTCCATCGCGGAGTGGACCTTGTCGATGGCCTCGGCGGCCTCCAGCAGCGCGGCGACCTCGGCAGCGCTCTTGCGCATCCGCAGCTCGCCCAGCACGCCGCCGGCGAGGGCCTGCCCGACTCCGGGCAGGGCGCTGCGGAAGCCGAGGACCTTCTCGGCGAACATGTGGTTGTCCAGGCCCACGCGGCGGATGCCGGAGGGGAGGCGGGAGGCGAGGAGGGCGTAGGGGTCCTCGGTCTCGCGCCAGGGGACGATCTCCAGGTCCAGCGCGCCGGCGGGGGACGCCTCGGCCGCGGGCTGTTCCAGCAGCGGGACGACGAGGAACGGCTCGCCCTCGACGGGGACGGCGAGGCAGGTGAGCCGTTCCAGCGGGAGGGCCTCGTAGCCGGTGAGGTAGCGCAGGTCGGCCCCGGGGGTGATCAGCAGGGCGTCGAGCCCGGCGACGCGGGCGCCGATCCGTGCGCGGGCGATCCGGTCTGCGGGAGAGCTGTGACTCGCATCGTGTGCCATGGCATCCAGTCCACCACGTCGCCACCGGCCACGCAGTCGGTCCACGCGAGCGCACGCGGTCGCGTCGACGCACTACTCGGCGGGCTCCGACTGGGGTACAAACAGGACATGCTCTTCCACCTCACGCCGCTGGACGCATGGCTGGAACATCCGGACCGCCCCTACACCACGCCCTCGCTGGCCCTGGAGGGCTTCATCCACTGCTCCACGGACGAGGACCAGGCGCTGGAGGTGGCCAACGCCCGGTTCCGCGCCGCGCCCGGACCGCTCATGGTGCTGCTGGTCGACGAGGGCGTGCTGGACGCGCCGGTGCGCTGGGAGGAGGCCAAGGACGGCGGCACGTACCCGCACGTCTACGGGCCGGTCAACCGGGCCGCCGTGGTCGGGATGCTGGAGGTGCGGCGGGACGCGGAGGGACGCTGGGCCTCGCTGGCCCTCTGGAGCTGATCCCGGCCACCGGGTCTCCCGCCGCCGGGTGGTGAGCGTCCGTCAGTTCACGTGCGGGACATATGGCGTACCCGTGCGCCCTCTTTCGCGTTCGCTTCTCGCGTGCCACTGTGGTCCGTCACGTTCTACGCGCGTCATGGACACACGACCACTACGAGGGAGCAGGATGCGCACGAGCAAGGTTGTGGCCCTGGCGGTGGCCGCCGGGCTGGGCATCGGGGGCGCCGCGGCGATCCCGGCGACTGCCGCCCCGCAGCCCTCGCCGCAGCACCACGCGGCGGGCTGCACGCTTGACACGGCCAACCCCGGCCTCAAGCACGTGATCTACTTGCAGTTCGACAACGTGCACTTCACCCGGGACAACCCGAACGTGCCGTCGGACCTGGAGCAGATGCCCCATCTGCTGAACTTCCTGACGTCCAACGGCCTGGTGGACACCGACCACCACACGCCGCTGATCGCGCACACCGGCAACGACATCCTGACGTCGCTGACCGGCCTGTACGGCGACCGGCACGGCCAGGCGGTGGCCAACTCCTACCGGTACTTCAACCCGGACGGCACCACCAACAGCGCGGCGAGCTTCGCCTACTGGACCGACGGCGTGGCCGACGCCTCGGTGCCCACCCCGAGCGACCCGAGCTACACGATGGTGACGCCGCAGGGCAAGAACACCCCGGCGCCATGGGTCTCGTACACCCGGGCCGGCTGCGACTACGGCGCCGTCTCCGTGGCCAACACGGTCCTGGAGAACACCACCGTCGACATCAACAAGGTCTTCGGCGCGAACTCGGCCGAGGCGGCCGAGGCCAAGGCCAACCCGGGCCTGGCGCAGACGGACTACGTCGGCATCGGCATCCACTGCGCCAAGGTGTCGAAGCTGTGCAAGGCGGCGGGCACCGGCGCCTCCCCCGACCTGCTGCCGGACGAGCCCGGCGGCTACCACGGCTACCAGGCGCTGTTCGGCGCCAAGTCGGTGGACCCGGCCATCTCGGCCACCGGCGTGGTCAAGTCGACCGACGGCACGCCGATCACCGACGCCAAGGGCAACCCGGGCTTCCCCGGCTTCGACTCGATGAGCGCGGCCAACTCGCTCGGCTACGTGGCGCAGATGCAGGAGTCCGGCGTACCGGTCACCTTCGCCTACATCTCCGACGCCCATGACCGGCACGTCGCGCCCTACGGCGCGTTCGGCCCGGGCGAGGCCGGGTACGTCGGGCAGCTGAAGACGTACGACAACGCCTTCGCGGCCTTCTTCTCGCGGCTCGCCAAGGACGGCATCAGCACCAGGAACACCGAGTTCGTGGTCACCTCGGACGAGAACGACCACTTCGTGGGCGGCAAGCCGAGCCCGGCGAACTGCGACGGCGTCACCGTCCCGTGCACCTACCAGCAGATCGGCGAGATCAACGCCAACGCGAACGGTCTGCTGGCGACCGAGCAGGGTGTGACCACCCCGTTCGCGCTGCACTCGGACTCCGCGCCGAACTTCTACGTCACGGGCGACCCGGCTCAGAACGACCCGAAGACCCGGACGCTGGAGCAGGCCTGGTCCAAGGTCACGGCGGTCAACCCGATCACCGGGAAAACCGACACGGTCAACCAGTACCTGGCCGACCAGACGGAGATGAAGCTGCTCCACATGGTCACCGGCGACGCGGCCCGCACCCCGACGTTCACCTCGTTCGCGAACCCGGACTACTACGTCTACGGCGCGGCGGCGAACTGCAAGTCGACGTGTGTGGCACTCGGTCCGTCCTACGCGTGGAACCACGGCGACTTCTCCCGCGACATCAACACCACCTGGCTGGGCCTGGCCGGCCCGGGTGTGAAGCACCTGGGCGTCACCGGCAAGGTCTGGTCCGACCACACCGACATCCGGCCGACGCTGCTGGCGCTGACCGGCCTGCGCAGCGACTACCGCGGCGACGGCGTGGTGCTGACCCCGTTCCTGGAGACCAGGGCCCTGCACGGCACGCTCCGCACGAGCGAGCGCCAGTACGCGCAGCTGGCGGCCGCCTACAAGCAGATCGACGCGGGTGTGGGCGCGTTCGCCGCGGCCACACTGGAGCTGTCCGAGAAGGGCGTCTCCTCGACCTCGGCGGGTGACGCCACCTACCGCGCCGACGAGGCCATCCTCGCCACGCTCGGCAACGAGCGCGACGCGCTGGCCGGCCAGATCGCGGCGGCCCTGGACGGTGCGGCCACCGGCCGCCACCGGATCTCGGACGCCACGGCGGACCGCCTGGTCGAGGCGGCCCACCTGCTGATCAACCAGGCGCAGGCCGCCGGCGCGTAGTCCGCGACGGCGACCCCACCGGGACCCGCGCCCGTCCCGTCCGCATGAAGCACCGTCACATGTGGACGGCGACGGGCGCGTTCACGTCCTGCTGCACCCTGCCGCGGCGGTAGAGGACCGCGGACAGGACCAGGCCGGCGGCGAAGAACCCGGCCGACCACCAGTAGGCGGTGGCGTAGCTGTGCAGCTGCGCGTCGGCCAGGTTCACCGGGGAGGGCAGCCGCCCCGTCATGTAGTGGGCTCCCGCGCTGGTGGCGAGGGTGTTGAGCAGCGCGGTGCCGATCGAACCGCCGATCTGCTGCGTGGTGTTGACGGCGGCCGAGGCGACGCCCGCGTCCTGC
The DNA here is from genome assembly GCF_000787815.1 of Streptacidiphilus neutrinimicus. Lineage (GTDB taxonomy): Bacteria > Actinomycetota > Actinomycetes > Streptomycetales > Streptomycetaceae > Streptacidiphilus > Streptacidiphilus neutrinimicus. The sequence goes on along the minus strand of NZ_BBPO01000130.1, from coordinate 3,972 downwards.
TCGCCGATCCGGTCGGTGGCCAGGCTCATCGCGACCGGCATGATCAGGCCCAGGCCGAAGCCCATGACCAGCAGGGGCGGCAGCACCGCCGAGGCGTAGGAGCTGTGCTGGCCGAGGCCGGTGAACCAGACCATGGCGATCGCGGCGAGCGCCATGCCGAACGGGACGAGCGGCTTGGGGCCGATGCGGGGCAGCAGCACGAGCGTGGCCAGCTGCGCGGAGACCATCAGCGCGCCGATCATCGGCAGGAAGCCGAGGCCGGTCTGCACCGGGCTGTAGTGGAGCGTCTCCTGCAGGTAGTAGGTCAGGAAGAGGAAGACGCCGAACATGCCCGCGCTGGTGATGCCGGAGGCGAGGAAGGACGCGCCACGGTTGCGGTCCAGCAGCACGCGCAGCGGGAGCAGCGGGTGCTCGGCGCGGGTCTGCCACCACGCGAAGACGGCCAGCAGCACGCCGCCGACGGCGAGGAAGCCCCAGGTCTGCGGGGAGCTCCAGCTGTGCGAGTCGGCGTTGGAGAAGCCGTAGACCAGGCCGAAGAGACCGCCGGAGACCAGCACGGTGCCCGGGAGGTCCAGCTTGGGCCGGTCGGCGGGCCGTCCGTTGCGCAGGAAGGCGAGGCCTCCGGCGAGGGCGAGGGCCGCGAAGAAGAGGTTGACGAAGAGGGTCCAGCGCCAGTTCAGGTGCTCCGTCAGCAGCCCGCCCAGCAGCAGGCCGATGCCGCCGCCCGCGCCCGCGATGGCGCCGTAGATGCCGAACGCCTTGGCGCGCTCGCGCGCGTCGGTGAAGGTGGTGTTGAGGATCGAGAGCGCGGCGGGGGCGAGCAGCGCGCCGAAGAGGCCCTGGAGCGCGCGGCCGGTGACGAGGACGGAGAAGTCCCCTGCGGCCCCGGCGAGCGCGGAGGCGGCCGCGAAGCCGCCGACGCCGACCAGGAAGACGATCTTGCGGCCGAAGAGGTCGGCGAGACGTCCGCCGAGCAGCAGCAGCGAGCCGAAGGCCAGCGCGTAGGCGGTGACCACCCACTGCCGGTCGGCGTTGGAGAAGCCCAGGGCCTGCTGGGCCGAGGGCAGGGCGATGTTCACGATCGTGCCGTCGAGCACCACCATCAACTGCGCGAGGCCGATGACCGCCAGCGCCCACCAGCGGCGACCGCTGGGCGCCTGCTGGGCACGGTCCGCGGCAGCGCTCGCGCGGGTCAGCGCTGTCTGCGACATGGATCCTCCTATCGAATGAACGAAACGGTTTCGTACTCGCCCTCGGCCACAAGCATACGCCCATCGAAACGGATTCGTTTCGATGGGCGTATGTGAGCGCCGTCTCAGCTGTTCGGAGGGCTCAGCTGTTCAGGAGCGCCGGGAGGACGACGGCGTCGACGTAGGCCTTCATGTAGTCCGGGTCGGCGAAGGTGTCGTCGAGGATCTTGCGGGCCGGCAGCGCGCCGACGAGCGCATGGGCGAGGAACTTGCCCGCGGCCGCGCCGGCGCGCACCTCGCCGCGCTCCACCGCCCGGTCGATCACCTGCTCCAGCACCCGGCGCATCGGCTCGACCAGCATCGCCCGCAGCGCGGCGCCCAGGTCCTCGTTGGCCTGCACCGCGTGCATCACCGCGCTCATGAAGACGGTGTCGTCCTCGAGGTCCGTCCCGGCGTCGGCCAGGGCGAACAGGTCGCCGCGGAGGCTGCCGGTGTCGATCCCCTCATAGGGCAGCGGCTTGGTGTGCCGCATCGCCGAGGCGACCAGCTCCGGCTTGCCCTCCCGCCACTGCCGGTACAGCGTCGCCTTGCTGACGTGGGCTCGGGCGGCGACCGCGTCCATGGTCAGCGAGTCGTAGCCGTGCTCCCGCACCAGCGCGATGACGTGCTCGTATAGCTCCGCCTCCCGCTCGGGCGTGAGCCGGCCGCGTCCGGCCGTCGCCTGCCGCGCCGTCGCCTGCGTCATCCGCTCACAGCCCCACGGACTTCATCAGCTGACCGACCTCCGGGTTGGTCAGGCGGCGCAGCCAGCCGGACTTCTGGTCGCCGAGCGCGATCGGGCCGAACTGCGTGCGCACCAGCTTCTCCACCGGGAACCCGGCCTCGGCCAGCATGCGGCGCACGATGTGCTTGCGGCCCTCGTGCAGAGTCACCTCGACCAGGTAGTTCTTGCCGACGTTCTGGATGACCTTGAAGTCGTCCGCGCGCGCCCAGCCGTCCTCCAGCTCGACGCCGTTCTTCAGCTGCTTGCCCAGATCGCGCGGGATCGGACCCTGGATGGCGGCGAGGTAGGTCTTCTGCACGCCGTACTTGGGGTGGGTCAGCCGGTGGGCCAGCTCGCCGTGGTTGGTGAGCAGGATGATGCCCTCGGTCTCGGTGTCCAGACGGCCGACGTGGAACAGCCGCGTCTCGCGGTTGTTCACGTAGTCGCCCAGGCACTGACGGCCGTCCGGGTCCTCCATCGTCGCCACGACGCCGGCGGGCTTGTTCAGCGCGAAGAACAGGAACGACTGGGTGGCCACGGTCAGGCCGTCGACCTCGATCTTGTCCGAGTTCGCGTTCACGCGCTTGCCCTGCTCGCGCACGACCTCGCCGTTGACCATGACGCGGCCCTGCTCGATCAGCTCCTCACAGGCGCGGCGGCTGCCCATGCCCGCACGGGCCAGCACCTTCTGCAGGCGCTCGCCCTCGAGCTCGCTCTTCGCCGTCGGCTTCGACGGCCGGTCGTGCCGGGCCCGCACCGCGTCCTCGACGCGCGCCTGCAGCTCGCGCGGACGCGAGGGCGCGGTCTTGCGCGGGCCGGCGCCGTACCGCGGCTTCGCGTCCGGGCCGCCGCCGAACTCCGGACGGTCGTAACGACGCTCCTCCGGGCGCGGCGTGCCCTTCCCGCTGCCGCGGCCACCGCTCTGGGCGCGGCGCGCGCCGCCGCCCTGCTGGCCCTGACCGCCCTTGCGGGCGCCGCCGCTGCTGCTGTTCCTGCTGTTACCGCTACGCATCAAAAACCCGCTGCCCGGTCTGTTCGTCGTCCGTCGTCTGTCAGGCTGCTGCCTGTCGATCTGCTGCCTGTCAATCTGCCGCCGCGACCGCCTCGGCGATCGCGGCCCCCTCCTGCGAGTCCGCTTCCACGTCGTCGGCCTCGGGGAGGAACGGGGCCAGCTCCGGCAGCTCGTCCAGGCCGCGCAGCCCCATCCGTTCCAGGAAGTAGTGAGTGGTCCGGTACAGGTAAGCCCCCGTCTCCGGCTCCGTGCCGGACTCCTCGACCAGACCTCTCTGTACCAGGGTACGCATCACGCCGTCACAGTTCACACCACGCACGGCGGAGACCCGGGAACGGGAGACCGGTTGCCGGTACGCGATGACCGCCAGCGTCTCCAGCGCGGCCTGCGTCAGACGGGCCTGCTGACCGTCCAGCACGAACCGGTCCACGACGGGCGCGCACACCGCCCGCGTGTAGAAACGCCACCCCCCGGCGACGAACCGCAGCTCGAACCCGCGCTGCTGGGCGTCGTACTCCTCCGCGAGCTCCGCGAGGGCGGCGGCGACGAGCTTCTTGGGCCGGTCCAGCACCTCCGCGAGCCGCGCGGCGGTGGTGGGCTCGTCCACCACCATCAACACGGCCTCCAGCGCGGCCTTCAACGGCACCTCAGCCAGCGGGTCGCCCGGCTCCTCCCCTTCGCCGGCGTCCCCGGCCCGTCGCCCACCCCGCCGCGCCGCCGGCACGGCGGCGGGCGCGACCGGGAGCTCGGCCGGCGCTTGGCCCCCGCGCGCGAGCGGCTCCACCCACTCATCCGACTCAGCCGGAGCAGGGGCCTCGGGCCCGGGCACTCCCCCCGGCTCCGCCGGAGCCGGGGCCGGGTCTGAGGACGGGGCGGGGTGCATCGCCGCAGGCGGGGCCCCGGCCGGGGGCCGGGCCTGCGACGGCAGGGGCTCGGCGGTGGCCCCGCCCGTCCGCGCGAACGGCTCTGCCCACGCGTCCGGCTCGGCCGTCGGCTCTGCCTCGGCG
>NZ_BBPO01000131.1:880-12150 GCF_000787815.1 Streptacidiphilus neutrinimicus | reverse complement strand
CTAAGCACTGGCACCGGAAGGAGGTGAATCCATGCGGGATGAAGAGCAGGACACGCTGGCCGGCATCAAGGAGCAGCTGAAGCGGCGGGGACTGGAGAAGTCCGTCGTCCATGAGATCGAACCGTCTCTGCGGACCGGATCCCAGGTCGCGTTCAGCCCGTCGCTGGTCGACGAGATCGTCGGCGACCCGAAGGAGCAGCAGTAGCAGCGGGAGAGCCGGGTGCGGCACCGTTCCCAGGTGCCGCACCCGGGCCCTGAGACAAGGGAGGCTCGATGTGACGAAGCCCGGCATGGTCCTTGACACGCCGATCGTGGTCGGCACACAGGTCACCAACACCTGTGACCTCCAGCACTGCAAGCAGTGCTACACGGACTGCTCGGCCACCCCGCCGGCCGAGGACATGACGTTCGACGAGTGGACGAACCTGATCGACTACCTCGCCGAGCACGGCGTGATCCACCTCTACTTCGAAGGGGGCGATCCGCTCCTTCGCCCCGACTTCCTGGATATCCTGCGGTACGCCCAGAGCCGGTTCCTGCTCTGGTTCCGCACCCATGCGACGACCGTCACCCCCGCGCTGGCGCAGGAGATCGCGGCCATCGGCCTCGGCCGCGTGGTCGTGGACTTCTTCGGAACCAGCGCGGAGATGCACGACTACCTCACGGGGGTTCCCGGCTCCTACGAGAAGACCATGAGGGGAGCCGAACTGCTGCGGGAGGCCGGAGTCACCGTCATACCGGCGGCCATCGTCAACCGGCTGAACCTGCCTCATCTGCAACGGTACGTGGAACTCGGGCAGCGCCTCGGCGCGGAGGAAGTCGGCTTGCTGCGGCTGTACCCCATCGGCGCGGCGAAGCGGAACTGGGCCGAGTTGGCGCCGGACCCGCGGGAGGTGACCGCGGCCATCGCCGCCCTGGACGTGCCCGAGGGCCTGCGGATGATGAACGGCTTCCACCCCTACGACGCGAACTGCTGCTGGGTCAACGCCCACATCACCTCCACCGGCGACAGCATCGGGTGCCCCTATCTGCGGGGCATGGTGAACTACGGCAACGTGCGCGAGACCCCGTTCCTCGAGACCTGGCAGGACCCTCTCTACCGCCAACTGCGGACCCAGGAGATCGAGGACGACTGCCCGGAGTGCACCACCAACCGGATGCGCAGCCCGGGAGGCTGCCGCTCCAGTGCCTTCACCTTCACGGGGCGCTGGGACGCCACAGACCCGTTCTGCCCCGAGATGGGCAACGGCGTGGACGTCACGCTCCTGCCCGCGACGATCCCGGTGCGCCGATGAGAGGCACCCGCCTTTCCCAGTCCCCCGGGGGCGGAGTGACGGAGCTCCCGCCGGCCGTGCTCACCGTGGTGGGGACCGGCATGAAGCTCGTCTCGCAGCTGACGGCCGAGGCCCGTGAAGCCATCCGTGACGCCGATGTGTTGCTGCACGCCACCCAGACGCCGGGGATGGGGGAGTGGCTCGCGCGGATGAACGCCCGTTCCGTCGACCTGACGCAGTACTACGAGCCGGGCCGGGACCGATGGGTGACCTACCGGATGATGGTCGACCGGGCCCTGGCGGAGCTCGACGGCGGCCGTCGTGTCTGCGCCGCGTTCTACGGTCATGCCGGTGTCTACGTGACGCCGTCGCACGACCTGATCCGGCGGGCCCGTTCGGCCGGGTACGTCAGTGAGATGCTGCCGGGCATCTCGGCGGAGGACTGCCTGTTCGCCGACCTTGGAGTGGACCCGGGACGACACGGCTGGCAGAGCTACGACGCGACTCCGTTCCTCGTGTACCGTCCTGATTTCGACACGTCGGCAGGGCTGGTCCTGTGGCAGCTCGACGCGCTCGGGCACCGTGACTACCAGCCGCGGCACGAGCGGTCGAACTACGAGATCCTCAGCCGGGTGCTCGGCGAACGGTACGGCGCCGACCATGTGGTGACGGGCTATCACGCGGCCCAGTACCCCGGCGTGGAACCGTTGATCGCAGAGATCGAGATCGCCGATCTGGCTGCCCACGAGGGCATGTCGACTCTCTACGTCCCGCCGAACATGCAACGCCCGGCCGACCGGGACATGCTCAGAGAACTGGGGCTGATCGAATCATGACAGACCACCGTCGCGGCCCCTCCGGTTCCACCTGGCGTCAGGTGGAACCGGAGGACGGTCCCGCACTGCAGCGGTTGTACGAACGGGACTCCGCCTTCTTCGAGGAGACGTTCGGCCACCCCGTGGGCACGGAGGCCGTGAGCGCCTTCCACTCGGCGCCCGACGGCACGGATCCGTCCGGCAAGCTGATGCTGGGAGCGTTCGACCCCGCGGGTGAGATGCGCGCGTTCGTGGACCTGTGGCCGCGCTGGCCGGAACCCGAGACCTGGACCGTGGCCAGCCTCTTCGTCGCTCCGGAGGACCGCGGCAGCGGACTGGCCGAGGAACTGTGGAGCCGGGTGGAGCACGGCGTCCGCGCCGGGGGCGGCACCCGGGTGCGCGTCTCGCCCGCGTCCGAGCAGAAGCGCGCGGTCGCGTACTTCCGCCGGTGCGGGCTCAGCGAGTCGGCTACGGCCGTGCGTCATCTCGGCCTGCGCGACCTGGAACTGCTGATCATGATCAAGGAGCTCGCCCCGACGCCGCACGGGTGAGGGCCGGCCGTCTTTGAGGAGTCACCATGCGGATCCGGGTCAATCGCACAGCGTGCCTCGGCGCGGGACAGTGCGTGTTGGCGGCACCGCTCGTTTTCGCCCAGCGCGACACCGACGCCACGATCGTCCTCCTCGACGCCCAACCGCCGCCGGCGCTCCACGAGGCGGTCGCGACGGCGGCCGACGTCTGCCCCAACGCGGTCATCGAGGTACTGGACGGCGAGGGGCCGAGAGAATGACACCCCCGGACCCATTCCAGCCCTTCTGGGCAGCGACGAGGGCGGACACCGGGCCGCTGGACGCCGGGCCGCCGCGGCGGGTCGTCGCAGAGGACGGAACGCCCGCGTGGCTTTTCACGACCTTCGAGGACGTGCGGGCGATCCTGTCCGACAGCCGCCTCAGTGCGGATCCCGCGCTCCCCGGCTATCCGTGCGGCCCCGGGCACCGGGGGGCAAGCACGAGCGGATCACTGATTCGGTTGGACGGACCTTGCCACAGGAAGGCCCGCGGAAGGCTCGCCGGCGAGTTCTCGCTGACGCGCATCGCTGAACAGGAGCACCGCATCGTCGCCGTGGCCGACCTCTGCGTCGACGCGCTTCTGGCATCCGGCAAGGGAGCAGACTTCTGTGAGCTGGTGGGAAAGCCGGCGGCCGCGGGGGTCGCCGCGCAGATGCTGGGGATACCGCAGGAGCACCGAGCGCGATTCGCCGAGGACATCAGGCACCTGCACGACCCGGCGTTTCCCGCCGAGTACAGACCACAGGCGGAGGCGCTCCTGGTCGCACAGCTTGCCGAGCTCTTCTCGGACAGACGCTCCCGGCCCACCGACGACCTGATCGGCCGTCTGGCGAGCCTGGCGCGGACACGTGAGGAGGCGAGACAGCTCGTCCTGGATGTGCGGCTCATCCTCGCTGCCAGTGTGCAGACCGTGTCGAGCATGATCAGCCTGACGGCCCTGAGCATGATGCGATGCGATCGGGCGGGTCGGGAGTCACTGCGTGATCCGGTCAGGCTCGCCGCGCTGGTCGAGGAGTCGCTGCGCTACTGGAGCGTGGTGCAGACGGGGCCGCGGCGCGTCGCCACCGACAGGGTCACCGTCGGCGGCGTGACGCTCCAAGCCGCCGACGGCGTGATCGTCTCGCTTCCCGCGGCCAACCGGGACCGCGCGGCATTCGTGCGGGACAGGGAAACGATGGACCTGGAGGCGGCCGTTCCCGGGTACCGGCATCTGGCCTTCGGATTCGGGCCGCACCAGTGCCTGGGCCAGAACCTCGCCCGGGCCGTGCTGCGCGATGTCCTGACTACCGTGTTCGCCCGGATCCCGGGTCTGCGGCCGGTTGACGACTGGCGCTCGCTCAGGTTCGCCGCTGACGCTGTCATCTACGGCGTGGACCGGCTCCCGGTCACCTGGTGACCTCATGACCGAGCGTTCAGGAAGACTCCGCCGGGTCGTCCTCCTCACTCGCGCGGAACGCCCCGGCGGCCATGGCGGCGCACACCGCCAGGCCGAGGAGGAGCAGCAACATGCCGGCACTCGCGCCGACGACCCGAGGATTCGCCTGAGTGAGGATCACCCCGGCGGCGAGCATGCCGGAGATCTGGCTGAGGCTGGAGACCGTGGTCGTCAGTCCGAAGATGCGCCCGAGCGCCTCCTGAGGTGCGGATCGCATGATGACCGTCGACTCCGCCGTGTTGCCGAGCCCGGCCGCTGTCGTGGCGAGCGCCATACAGGCAGCAGCCCACCACAGGCTCGGCGCGAGCGCGCTGAGCAGGTAGAGCGCCCCCTCGGCCACGAACGAAACGGCTGCGATCCAGGGCGCTCGAGGCTGTGCCCACGACGCGACCCTCATGGCGATGAGGCCGCCCACCAGGTATCCCGTCCCCAGGGCGCCGTACAGCACGCCGATGCCGACGGCCGTGCCGTCAGGAAACGTGCGGGAGGAGTAGGCCGGGATCAGCACGCTCAGCGCGCCGCCCGCGAGCGGCCAGGTGGCGAAGAGCACCAGCACGAGTCGGAGCGGGGAGGACCTCCGCACGATCGGCAGGACGTCCCGCAGGCGGGTGCCGATCCGTCGCCCGTGCTCGCGGGTCGGCCGCGGGATGCCGAGAGTGGCGATGATCAGTCCGGAGGCAAGAAAGGAGGCGGAGTTGAACACGAACGCGAAACCGGTCCCCAGCGTGGCGACCACCGCGCCGCCCGCCAGCGAACCGACCGCCATCACGAGACCGGTGGTGCTCTGGTCCAGCGCGTTCACCCCAGTGATGTTCTCGTCCTGGACGATCGTGGGGATCGCCGCCGAACGGGCCGGTGTGAACAGCGCCGAGAGCGTCTCCAGGACGGCGATGGCCACGTACAGCAGCCACGGACGGTGTCCGCCGAGCGTGCCCAGGAGCAGGAGCGCGACAGCGCAGCGGCCGAAGTCGGCCGTCAGGAGGACGGCCTTGCGTGAACACCTGTCTGCCACCATGGCGCCCAGAGGGCCGAACACCACCTGCATGGCGATGCGCAGAACCAGGCTCGCGGCCACCGCCACGGTCGACCCGGTGCTCAGGATGATCGTGCTGACCACCGCGACCCGGTTGAACTGGTCCCCGAACCCGCTGATGAACGACGCCGCAAGGAGGCGCCTGAAGGCGCTCTCCGCCCGAAGCCGCCTCGCACGTCGCCTGCCGTGCGCAGCCGCGGCACGTGGCTCGGACGGCTGGTGCTGGGTCAACGGGCGCCCCTCCCGGCTCGTGTACCGTCCCGGTGCGCCCGAGGACGGCGCTTGCGGGCACAGCTCGTCCCCTACCCGTGAACCCTTGCCGCAAGCCGGCGTGCAACCAGGAGCCGTAGTGTTCGATCTTCCCTGACCGGAGGCCCCCGCATGAACGGACGCGCCGAAGAAGTGCTGGCCGGCGGCGCCGAGAACCGCGGAGCGGTGGTGCGGGTGGGGGACACCGTGAGGCGTCCGCAGAAACCGTTCTCCTTCGCCGTGCACCTCCTGCTGCAGCACCTTGAGGCGGTCGGTTTCGAGGGGGCCCCCAGGTTCCTCGGCATCGACGACGCAGGCAGGGAGGTCCTCGACTACATCCCCGGCGAGACGGTGACGGCAACCGTTCCGGCCTGGGCGCGGAGAGCGCGGACCGCCGACAGCGTGGCGCGTCTCCTTCGGGACTACCACCGAGCCGTGTCCTCGTTCCGTTGGCCGTCCGCGACGCCATGGGACTCCTCCGTGGAACCGCCATGGGCCGGGGGAGGACTGCTGTGCCACAACGACCCGGTGCGGTCGAACATCGTGTGCCGCGGCGGCCTCGCCGTGGCACTCATCGATTTCGACCGAGCTGCGCCGGCGCTGCCGGAGTGGGAGATCGCCTGTGCGGTCCGGCAGTGGATACCCCTGCGTGGGGAGGAGGACGAGCACGACCCTGAAAGCGCCGGTCAGCGCACGGCTGCGAGGATCCGGCGATTTTGTGATGTGTACGGGCTCGAAGGCGGGAGCCGGCTGCGCGTTCTGGACGCGATCCGCGATTCGGAGGCTGCCAGCCGAGTGATGCTGGAGAGACGGGCAGCCGAGGGCCATCCCGCGTACGTGCGCTTCCTGCGGGAAGGCGCAGCCGACCGCATCGAAGCCAGACGGCTCTGGCTGGACCGCCATGCCGAAGCCCTGCGCGACGCGATGGTTTGAGATGCGATGGTGCGAAAGGACGAGCGTGCCACAGGACCAAGAACCGCACTCCGGCTTCGCCTCCGTGGATCAGCCGAAAGGGCGTCCCGGTCGTGTCGTCCCCGCAGACATGTCGCTCTCCTGTCCGCCTCCGCCCGGCACACCGGTCCTCGAGCTGCCGACCGGAGAGCCTCAGCCGGGTCCGCTCCCGTTCTTCCGTGCCTGGCTCCGCCTGGCGCATTCGCTCGCACCGAACCACACCACCAGCGCTCCCTGCCTGGGGCCGTGGAGCCTGCGCTGGGAGGACGGAGACCTGGTGGCGGCGGTGCTGCCCGGCACCGCTCACCTGGCGTCGCCGTGGGCGTTTCCCTTCAACGAACCCGCAGCACCGGGCCCGGCCAACGACCTGTACGTGCTGGGAGTCGTGCTGTTCCGTGTGTTCAGCGGACGCTGGCCCGCGAGTCGGGCGGACGCGCTGGCGGCCAGCGGCCTGCTCGGTGGCGAGTGGCCGCTGGGCGGCGACGTGGCTGTCCGCCTCTGCCTGGACGATGCCGCGGATCAGGGCGCCGTCGACGCCGCGGAACTCGTGGAGTGCGTCTCACCCTTTCTCGCCGCCCCCACTGACGGTCTGCCGGCGACGGACCTGATGGTCGCCGAGGAGAGCGTCACCGGATGGCAGAAGGCCAAGGGGCGGCCCGGTGGCGACAACGAGGACGCCGTCGCCTGGAATCGCAACGCCTCAGGAACCGTGGGAATCGTGCTGGACGGAGTGACCGGTGACGGGTCGGGTGGCGGCCGTTGGGCCGCTGCCGGGATTCGCGACGCCGCGGCGCGAGCATGGTCGAGCGAGGTTGCGCTCCCGGGCGACGTCCTGCTCGTCGCGGACCGGCAACTGGGCGCACCTCCAGCCGAACTGCCCCACGGCGGTGCCGCAGTCGGAGCGGCTGTACTGGTGGACGACACGTTCTGGGTGACGCTCGCCTCCGTCGGAGACTGCCCGGTCTGCCTGTGCAGGTCTACTGCCCACGGGTACCGGGTCGGCCGTGTCGTCCCCGAGGACTCGGTGGTCGCGGAGCGCATGCGAGCGGGTGAGCCGGTCGACGAGTCGGAGATCGGTGTGGTCACCGCCGCCATGGGTGCCGGCTCCGAGATCGCGCCCCATCGTCGCGAGCTGCCCATGCTGCCCGGCGACTACCTGGTTCTCGCCACCGACGGGGCGGCAAAGAGCGCGGCCGAACCAGGGACCGAGCACACGGACGGCTGGCGATTCGCTGCCGCCCTCGAGCAGATGCTGCAGGACTGCCCCCTGCCCGCGCTGTTGGCAGCGAGACTGTGCTTTCGGGCCGAGGAACTCGGCGGCACGGACAACGCCACTGCGCTGGTCCTCCACCGCAGGACTGCCGAGCAGCCGGGATCGTGAGCCTTCGGCCAGGGGCCCCGCGGTGCCTGGTTGCACCGAGCCGCTCGGCAGGACGCTTGGGCGCCGCCGTCCCGGGTTAGACGGGGGCTGTGCTGAGATTTCTGTGGATTGCGTGGTTGGGGTGTGGAGCGGTCGCTGCGACGGCGGCGGCTCTCGTGGTGTCACCGTGGTGGTGGTTCGGCGCGGTTCCGCTGCTGGCCCTGCTGCTCGTGGCGGTGGCGGACGTGGTGCAGCGCAGGCATGCGGTGCTGCGCAACTACCCGGTCCTCGGGCACCTGCGCTTCGCCCTGGAGGGTATCCGTCCCGAGGTGCAGCAGTACTTCGTCGAACGCAACGTGGACGGCCGGCCGTTCGACCGCGACACCCGCAGCATCGTCTACGAGCGGGCCAAAGGAACCGACGCGGAAGAGCCGTTCGGCACGGAGCTCGACCTGTACGAGAGCGGCCGGGAGTTCCTGGTGCCGTCGATGGCCCCCGTCGCCGTGCCCACCGAGGCGCCCAGGGTGCGTGTCGGCGGACCGGACTGCACCCAGCCGTACGAGATGGCGCTGCTCAACGTGTCCGCGATGAGCTTCGGCTCGCTGTCGGCCAACGCGGTCCTGGCCCTGAACTCCGGAGCCGCACAAGGCGGGTTCGCGCACGACACCGGCGAGGGCGGGCTGTCGGAGTACCACCTGCGCCCCGGCGGGGACCTGGTGTGGGAGATCGGCACCGGTTACTTCGGCTGCCGCACCAAGGACGGGGACTTCGACCCCGGCCAGTTCGCGGAGAAGGCGGCCCGACCGCAGGTCAAGTGCGTGTCCCTCAAGCTCAGTCAAGGCGCCAAGCCGGGGATCGGCGGTGTGCTGCCGGGGCCCAAGGTGAACGCGGAGATCGCGAGGGTGCGGGGCGTCCCCGAAGGGCGCACGGTCATCTCCCCGCCCTATCACCGGGTCTTCTCCACCCCGCGCGAGCTGGTCCGCTTCGTGGGCCGGATGCGTGAGCTGGCCGGCGGCAAGCCGACCGGGTTCAAGCTGTGCGTCGGCTCGCGCCGCCAGTTCCTCGCCGTCTGCAAGGCCATGCTGGAAGAGGGCGTGACACCGGACTTCATCATCGTCGACGGAGCCGAGGGAGGCACCGGCGCGGCCCCGCTGGAGTTCGCCGACCACCTCGGCATGCCGCTCACCGAGGGCCTGATGACCGTGCACAACGCCCTGGTTGGGACCGGGTTGCGCGACCGCGTCCGGATCGGCGCCAGCGGCAAGGTGGCCACCGGCAGCGACCTGGTGAAGCGGCTGATCCAGGGCGCGGACTTCACCAACGCGGCGCGGGCGATGATGTTCGCCGTCGGCTGCATCCAGGCCCAGCGCTGCCACACCAACACCTGCCCGGTCGGCGTGGCCACCCAGGACCCGCGCCGGGCCCGCGCTCTGCACGTGGGGGACAAGTCGCAGCGGGTGCGGCGCTACCAGGAGGCGACCGTCAAGAGCGCCCTGCAGATCATGGCGGCGATGGGAGTGCGCGAACCCTCGCAGTTGGGGCCGCAACTGCTCCACCGCAGGGTCGATCCGCACACCATCCGCACCTATGCGGAGATCTACCCCTGGCTGGAGCCAGGCCAGCTGGTCCACGACGACGCGCCCGCGTCCTGGGCGCGCGACTGGCACGACGCCGACCCCGACGAGTTCACCGTCTGATATCGATCCTCACAAGGGAGCCCCACGTGGCACGTACTGTCGCCCGAGTCGTCACCGACGCCTTGCTTGAGCTGGGCGTACGCCATGTCTTCGGCGTCGTAGGAGACGCGTTGAACCCGCTGACCGATGCCATCCGCACCACCGAGGGCCTGGAGTGGGTCGGCTGCCGCCACGAGGAGGCCGCGGCCTTCGCCGCCGGCGCCCAGTCGCAGCTGTCCGGGACCCTGGGGGTGTGCATGGGCACCGTCGGCCCCGGGTCCGTGCACCTGCTCAACGGCCTGTACGACGCAGCCAAGAGCCGCACCCCGGTCCTGGCCATCGCGGGCCAGGTCCCCTCGGCCGAGATGGGCGGCGACTACTTCCAGGAGGTGGACAACGACCTGCTCTTCCGTGATGTCGCCGTCTACCGCGCCACGGTGACCTCCGCGGACCAGATGCCGCGGATGCTGGAGACCGCGGTCCGCGCCGCCGTCGGCGAACGCGGCGTGGCGGTCCTCACCATTCCCGGCGACCTGGGCGATCGCGAGCTCATCGACGATCGCCCCGCCCGCTTCCCGCACCCGCGCCCGGTCACCCGCCCCGACGATGCGGACGTCCGCAAGGCCGCCGAGCTCATCAACGGCGCGGAACGGGCCACCCTCCTGGTCGGGCGCGGCGCGCGGGACGCCCGCGAGGAGGTGCTGGAGCTGGCCGAGCGCCTGTCCGCGCCGATGGTCCTCACCCTGAAGGCCAAGGAGGGCTTCGAAGAGGACAACCCGTATCAGGTCGGCCAGACCGGCCTGATCGGCAACCCGGCAGCGGTCCATGCCCTGGACAGCTGCGACACGCTGATCCTGCTCGGGACGGACTTTCCCTACCGCGACTGGTACCCGACCGGGTGCAAGGTCGTCCAGATCGATCTCGAAGAGCGCAACCTCGGCCGGCGGGTGCCGGCCGACGCGGGGCTCATCGGCGACACCGCGGCCACGTTGCGCTCACTGATTCCCCATCTGCAGCGCGTCTCGGACCGGTCACACCTGGAGACCGCCCGCGAGCGTTTCGAGGAGTGGCGGTCGGGTCAGGAGCGCCTGGCGGACCCCAAGCACGACCGCCGCTTGTTCGGTCGCCTGCGCGGCGCCCTGGACAACCGTGACCATGACGTCCGGCCCGAAGCCCTGGCCGCCGCGGTCGACGCCTGCGCCGACGACGACGCGATCTTCACCTCCGACACCGGCATGGCGACGGTATGGCTCTCCCGCTTCGTGACCATGCGCGGACGGCGCAGGCTCCTCGGGTCGTACAACCTCGGCTCCATGGCCAACGCCATGCCGCAGGCCATCGGCGCGCAGCTGTGGGACCGAGACCGACAGGTCGTGGCGTTCTGCGGGGACGGCGGTCTGAGCATGCTGCTGGGCGACTTGATGACCATCAAGACCTGTCGTCTGCCGGTGAAGCTGGTGGTGTTCGACAACCGGCGGCTGGGCATGGTCAAGCTCGAACAGGAACAGGCTGGACTGCCCGAGTTCGGGACGGAGCTCGACAACCCGGACTTCGCAGCGGTCGCCGGCGCTCTCGGCCTGACGGGGATCCGCGTCACCGATCCCTCCACGCTCCAGGAGAGTGTCCGGCAGGCTTTCGACACCCCCGGACCGGTGCTCCTCGACGTCCTGACCAACCCCCAGGAACTGGCGGTCCCCGGAAAGCCGACCGTGCAGCAGGGGTGGGGTTTCGCGATCGCGAAGGTCAAGGAGACTCTCCGGAGCCACGACAGCTGATTCGACCACGGCACTCTGCGCGTCGCGGACGCGAGAAAGGCACGGATGGAAAAGACTGCGGACGTGAGCAGAGAAGAGGAGCGGCCTTCCGCGCGGGGCCGTGGCCATGAAGGGGAGCCCCATCGGCAGGGGG
>NZ_BBPO01000131.1:0-662 GCF_000787815.1 Streptacidiphilus neutrinimicus | reverse complement strand
AGTTGGGGTCACGGCTGAACTGGCTGCGGGCCGGGGTGCTCGGGGCGAACGACGGGGTGGTGTCGACGGCGGGTCTGGTGGTGGGGGTCGCCGGAGCCGCGGCGACCTCCGCCGAGCTGCTGACGGCCGGCCTCGCCGGCCTCCTCGCGGGGTCGCTGTCGATGGCGACGGGCGAGTACGTGTCGGTCAGCACCCAGCGGGACTCCGAGCTCGCCGCCCTGGACCAGGAGCGGCGCGAGCTGGCCCACACGCCCGAGGCGGAGCTGGAGGAGCTGACGGGCCTGTACGTGGCGAAGGGGCTGACCCGCGGTCTCGCGCACGAGGTCGCGGTGCAGCTGACCGCGCACGACGCGCTGGCCGCGCACGCGGAGACGGAGCTGGGCATCGACCCCGAGGAGCTGACCAACCCCTGGCACGCCGCCGGGGCCTCGTTCGTGGCCTTCACCGTGGGGGCGCTGCTGCCGCTGCTGGCGATCGTGCTGCCCCCGTCGTCGGTCCGCGTGCCGGTGACGGTCGGCGCGGTGATCGCCGCGCTGGTGCTGACGGGGTGGCTGAGCGCGCGGCTCGGCGCGGCCAGGATCGGACCGGCGGTGGCCCGGAACGTGCTGGGCGGATCGATCGCGATGGCGATCACCTACACCGCCGGCGTGCTCCTCCACGCC
>NZ_BBPO01000132.1:5497-11519 GCF_000787815.1 Streptacidiphilus neutrinimicus | reverse complement strand
GCAGGCGCAGCTGGCCGCCGAGCACGGCCCGCACCCGCACCGGGATGCCGCGCGCCCGCAGCGCGCCGAGCAGCAGCACGGCGGTCACGCTGATCCCGGTCGCGTTGCCCGCCGCGAGCCCGGCCGCGCCCACGTACGGCGTCAGACCCGCGGCGACGGCGACGGTCACCAGCAGGCCCGTGCCCATCGCGGCGATCGGCAGCCAGTCCGTCCGGTCCAGCGACCGGGTGCTGCTCTCGCCGCCGAAGCCGACCGCCGGACGGGCCGCGAGGTAGGGACGGATCAGCGCGCCGACCAGGCCCTGGGCCAGCAGACCGAGGCAGTAGACGCGCATCAGCACCGCCGTCGCGGCGGTGTCGGTGGCCGTGAACGCGCCGCGCTCGAACAGGACCGCGACCAGCTGCGGCGCGCAAGCGAAGACGACGACCGTCCCGGCCAGCACGACGGCGCCGACGACCCCGAGGTCCTTCTCGACGCGCGCCCGCGCGCCCTGGACGTCGCCCTCGGCGAGCGCGCGGGCGATCAGCGGGAAGGTCACCGTGCAGACCAGGATCCCGATGATCATCACGTTCTGGGCGACCTTCTCGGCGTAGTTCAGGTGCGAGATCGTGCCCGGCGGCAGGGAGGAGCCGATGAAGCGCTCGACGAAGACCTGGGCCTGCCGCGTCAGCGTGAACAGCACCACCGGCAGCACGGCCATCGGGCTCAGCACCGGCTCCCGCACGCCAGCGCTCCGCGTCGCGGCGCGCGTCCGACGCACGGTCACCCGGCTGACGTGGCGCGCGAACGAGGGCAGCAGCACCGCCACCATCAGCACACTGCCGAGCGCGACGCCGCCCGCCGCCGCGCGCACGCCGAGGCTGGCGTGGAGCAGCAGCATCACCGTCAGGATCCCGGCGTTGTAGGCGATGTAGACGGCGCCGGGGAGCGTGAAGCGGTGGTGCGAGCGCAGACCCGCGCCGAGGTAGCCGACGAGGCCGAAGGGCAGCACGGTGACGGCGGCGAGCCGGGTGCAGACGACCGCGAGCCGCGGGTCGGCAAGGCCCGGCGCGAGAGCGTGGACCACGACCGGCGCGCCGAGCGCGACCAGCGCGGACAGCAGCGCCAGGGCCAGCGCCAGCGGCGGCAGCGTCGCCGCGACCAGGGCGCGGACCGGGTCGGGGGCGTCCGGCCCGTCCTCCTCCGACGTCCGCTCGCCGCGTGCGGCGAGGGCGGCGCTGAAGGCGGGGACGGTCAGGAAGGCCATGCCGTCCTCGATCAGCAGCGGCGCCGCCGTCTCGGGGACGGTCCAGGACACCAGGAACGCGTCGGTCGCGGAGCCCGCGCCGTAGAAGCGGGCCAGCAGCAGGTCCCGCAGCAGGCCGAGAACCGAACCGGCCGCGCTGAACAGCGCGGTGACGCCGAAGGCCTTGGCGACGAAGCCATGGCCCCGCTCGGCGGCGAGGACGGCGACCTCCGGGGCGTCCTCCGCGGTCGTCACGCTCAACGCGTCGCCTCCGCCAGGATGGGCTCGCTGCGCGGTCCGGGGATGGCCGGGAGTCCGCCGCGGGCCACCGCCGACGCGCACAGGCCGACGACCACCGAGACCAGCACGGTGGTGGTGCCGCCGATGTCCCCGTAAAGGAAGTCGACCAGCTGCCAGATCAGCAGCCCGACCACGACGGGCGTGCGCCGCGCGCCGATCAGGGTGCCGAGGACCAGCGCGCCGAAGGCGGTGATGCCGACCAGGCCCTGCTCGCTGAGGACCAACATGTACATGTTGTGGGGCGAGAGCAGCGGCTCGCGGGAGAAGCCGGCGCCCGCGCCCGCGGTGTCGCTGCCGGAGGAGAGCCGCAACGGGGCGTGGGCGTCGCGGAAGGCGGGGAACTCCTTGGGACCGACGCCGGTCAGCGGGTGCTCGCGCCAGATCCGTCCGGCGGTGGTCCACAGGTCGTAGCGGTCGGTGACGGACTGGTCGGCCTCGCCCGTGACGGAGCCGATGCTGCTGAGCCTGGCCGTCACCGAGGCGTCGCCGCCGTTGCCGTTGCCGACCACGCCGGCGGCGGTGAGCCCGCCGAGCGCCACCACCGCGGCCGCCGCGAGGATGACGCCGCCGCGCAGCAGCAGCCTGATGTCGGCCAGCGCCAGCGTCAGCGTCACGGCGACGGCCGTGGCGATCCAGCTGCCGCGGCTGAAGGAGAGCGCGAGCGGCAGCACCAGGGCCCCCGCCGCGAGCGCCCACCCGGCCACCGCCCGGCGCCGACGCTCCCGGCGCGCCTCCAGTGACAGACCGAGCGAGGCCAGCAGACCGAAGCTGACGACCACGGACATCGCCATCACGTCCTGGGCGCCGAAGGTGCCGACCGCGCGCGAGTCACCGCCCGCGTAGGAGGCGCCGGTCCCGGTCAGGTACTGCTCCACCCCGACCGCGCCCTCGACCAGCGCGGCCGCCGCGAAGGCCGTCAGCACCAGCCGCAGGTCGCGGCGGTCGCGGACGGCGCAGGCGACGGCCGCCGGCACGATCACGAAGATCTGCACGAAGCGCACGAAGCCCGACAGGCTCTCGTGCGGGTCCTGCGAGGCGGCGGTCGCCATGGCGACGGCCAGCAGCACGCCGCCGAGGAGCAGCGCGGTCGTCGGGGACAGGAAGCGCGTCCGCCGCCACAGCGCGAACGGCAGCGTGACCGCGACCAGCACCAACGACCCGACGTCCGCCGGGGTCACGTGCACCGCGGCCGTCACGTCCTGGTTTCCCGACGGCACGCAGACCAGCAGGATCGTCAGCGCGACCAGCTGCGCCGGGTTCAGCGCCGCGCGCACCCGCGGCAGCAGCGCGGCCGCCGGCCCGCCCCGCAGCGCGCCTCCCGGCCGGGCCTGCTGTCCCAGTTGTGGGGACACCCCGTCAACTCCCGTCCGTCCGCAGAACAGCGACCACCGTGCGGAGGAGGATCTTGACGTCCTGCCACAGGCTCCAGCTGTCGATGTAGTAGTTGTCGAACCGTGCCCGGTCCTCGATGGAGGTGTCCCCGCGCAGGCCGTTGACCTGCGCGAAGCCGGTCAGGCCAACCGGTACGCGGTGGCGCTCGCGGTAGCGCGGGTAGGCCTGGGCGAAGCGCATCACGAAGTACGGGCGCTCCGGCCGCGGGCCGACCAGGCTCATCTCGCCGCGCAGCACGTTCCACAGCTGGGGCAGCTCGTCCAGCGACGCGCGGCGCAGGAACCGTCCGACGGGGCCGAGCCGGTGGTCGTCGGCGATGTTCCAGCGGGTGGCCGACTCGTGCTCGTCGGCCGGTCGCAGGGTGCGGAACTTCAGCACCGTGAACGGCCGCCCGTCCAGGCCGATCCGCTCCTGGCGGAAGATCACTCCCGGGCCGCCCTCAAGCCGTACGGCGACGGCGCAGAGCAGCAGCACCGGGGAGAGCAGCAACAGGCCGAGACCCGCGCAGCAGGCGTCGAAGGCCCGTTTGACCGCCCAGCTGGGCCGTTGCATCGGGGTGCTGCCGAGACGCAGGCAGGGAAAGCCCCACAGGTGGTCGCCGACGGCCGTGCGCCGACCGGCGTGCTCGAAGGCGGCGTAGTCGGGGAAGGACGGCACGAACCACACGTCGCAGCCGAAGTCCGTGCTGGTGCGCAGCATCTGCGGGGCCCAGTCCTCGTCCGCGCCGCCACCGGTGAGGATCACGTCGCTGATGCCGCGGCGCGGCAGCTCGCGAATCAGCGCCTCCGGTCCGCCGACCACGGGCACGGGGAAGTCGGCGGGCAGGAAGAGCGGGTCGGCGTCGACGAAGCCGACCGGACACAGCCCGTACTCAGGGTGCTCCAGCAGCGCGGCGGCGACCCGTTGGCCGACGTGGCCCGCGCCGGCGATGAGCGTCGGCCGGGGCGCGCGGCGGCGGCGCGCGCGCAGCGAGCGGTAGACGGCGGCGCGACCGGCGGAGTCCAGCGCGAGATGGGCGAGGAGGAGCAGGGTCAGCACGCGGAAGTCGGCGGGGATGACCGTGGGCAGGGTGAAGGGCAGCAGCAGGGTCTGCAGGCAGCGTTCCAGGGTCAGCGCGAAGGCGAGGGCGATGGTCGCGCGTCCGGCCAGGCCCGGCAGTTCGTCCAGCACCGAGGGGGCGAGGCGGAGCCGGTACTGCCCGCCCGAGGAGTACATCAGCACCAGCACCGGCAGCAGCCCGCAGGCGGCGCGCAGCGTCGCCGCGGGGCCGCCCGGGAGGACCAGCGCGAGCGCGCCGACGGTGGCCAGCATGTCGACCGCGAGCAGCGTGACGGGCACGCCCGTGCCGCCGCGCACCGCCGGGGCACTGGCCGGGGAGGAGAGGCCGGGGCCGAGCCTGCGGGCGTGTGCGAGACCCACCGCCCCGACCCCCGCGGGCAGTTCCTCGTTGTCGATCGTGGTCATCCGTGCACGTACTCCCCTGCCGGAGGTAGCACCTGCCGCCGTGGTCGGCATCGACGCCGCCTCACGGGGAAAGGAACGATGCAGGCAAATAGGACATTACAGAACTTCTACTCAGAATCCCGGGGGCGGCAAGTGGTTTCACGTCATTGACCATTAGTCAGACTTTCCGACCCGATGGCCCTGTGCGACGCTCGGCGCGGCGGGCGCGGGGACGCGCCGCGACTGCAGCACCGCCGCGTACACCTCGTCCATCAACATCCTTGTGGCACGCAGGTCGTGGTGCTCCTGCGCACGCACGCGGGAGCGCCGTCCGAGCTCCGCGGCCAGCTCCAGGTCGGACATCAGCCGGACGAGTGACGTGGCGAGGGTCCTGGTGTCCCCCACCGGCACGGGAAACTGCTGGTCGCCCAGGATCTCCCGGGCCCCCGCGACGTCCGTCAGGACCAC
Source organism: Streptacidiphilus neutrinimicus (assembly GCF_000787815.1). Lineage (GTDB taxonomy): Bacteria > Actinomycetota > Actinomycetes > Streptomycetales > Streptomycetaceae > Streptacidiphilus > Streptacidiphilus neutrinimicus. Next base: position 6,691 of record NZ_BBPO01000132.1, on the reverse strand, counting down.
CGGGCGCGAACACGCCATCGCCTCCAGCGGCGCCAGCGCCATCCCCTCCCAACGGGAGGGCAGCACGGTGATGTCCGAGGCCGCGTACCAGGGCCGCGGATCCTCGACCCGCCCCGCGAACACGACGCTCTCCGGCACCGTCAGCTGGGCCGCCTGCTCCTCCAGCGCGCCCCGGTCGGGCCCGTCCCCGACCAGGACCAGCCGCGCGTGCGGCAGCTCCGCCAGCACCTCGCCCCAGGCGCGGAGCAGCAGATCCTGCCCCTTCTGCCGGCACAGCCGCCCGACGCACACCGCCAGCGGCGCGTGCTGGGACAGTCCCAGCGCGCGTCGGGCGCGCTGCTTGGACGGCAACGCGGCCGCGTCGTAGCGAACGAGGTCCACGCCGTTCGGCACCAGTGCCCAGCGCGCCCGCACCCCCGCGGCCTGACCGTGGGCCCGCTCCGACTCGCTGACGCACACCAGCCGGTCGCTCCAGCGCGTCGCCCAGCGCTCCCACCGGGCGATCGCCTTGGCGGCGGGCCCCGTCACCGCCTCGAACGACCACGCGTGCGGCTGGAACACCGTCGCCACGCGGGAGCGGATCGCCATCCGCCCCACCAGCCCCGCCTTGCTGCTGTGCAGGTGCACCACATCCGGGCGCGCGTCCGCGACGATCCGCCGCAGCGAGGCGAGCTCCTGCGGCAGCCCCGCACCGGGCGCGCGCTCCGCGCCCCACGGCACGAGCCGCGCCCCCGCGGCGGTCACCTCCCGCGACAGCCGCCCGCCCTCCGGGCACGGGCAGGCAACCACCACGGTGTGCCCGTCGGCGACCTGACCGCGCACCAGATCGGCCACGACCTGGGCGACGCCGCCGTCGACGGGCTGGGAGACGTGGAGGATGGTCAAGGGTTCACAACTGGGCACGTCGCGCAACCTATGCCGGTGGGCGGGAAAGCAATGCCCGCGCTCACCCGGGCGGTGGATAGTTCTACCGGGACGGGTGATGGGGCGTCACTTGTGAGGGACTTGTGTCGTTACCCCCAGGGGTGCAACGGGCCGAGTCAGTCGTCCAGGCGGTGGGAGAGGTGCAGGTCCCGTTCCGTGTGGCCGTCCTCGAGACGGAGGGCGGTGGCGACCGGCGGGTAGCCCGCCGCGATCACGGTGTACTCCCCCGGCTCCAGATCGGTGAAGCGGAACGCGCCGTCCTCGCCGGTC
>NZ_BBPO01000132.1:0-5326 GCF_000787815.1 Streptacidiphilus neutrinimicus | reverse complement strand
CGGTGTACTCCCCCGGCTCCAGATCGGTGAAGCGGAACGCGCCGTCCTCGCCGGTCAGCGCGGCGGCGACCACCGCGCCCGCCGCGTCCAGGAGGGTGACCCTGGCGTCGGCGACCGGCCGGCCGGCCGTGGTGCGGACGGTGCCGCGCAGGGTACCGCTGCCCGCGAGGGCGACGTCCTGGCGCGTCTCGATGTTGGGGGCGACGTCCACCGCCATCGCGGCGGGGCGGTACGCCCGCGCGCTGACGGTCAGGGTGTACACGCCGGAGACCAGGTCGCGGAACGCGTACGCGCCGTCGGAGTCGGCGTGGGCACTGGCCACGACCTCGCCGTGGCCGTCCGTCAGCGTGACCGACGCGCCGGCGACGGGCGCACCCTCCGCGCTGCGGGTCGCGCCCGCCAGGCGGCCGGTGCCGCCGAGGACCACGTCGAGCTCGACCGGGCGGCCGCCCACCGTGACGGTGACCGCCTGCGGTTGGTGGCCGGGGGCCGCCGCGATGAGCACGTAGTTGCCGTTGCGCGGCGCGGCCAGCGCCCAGCGGCCGTCGCCGCCGCTGCCGGTGCGGGCGATCTGGCGGCCGTCGAGGTCGACCAGCGTCAGCACGGCGCGCGGCACGCCCGTCCGGTCGCTCTGCAGCACGGCTCCGGTCACCGGCGTGCCGGTCGGCGGGGCCTGCGGCGGTACGGCGGAGGAGGTGACGGACTCCGAGGTGACGTCCTCGGGCCCGGCGTGGGTCACCAACGGTTTCTCCTTCAGCAGGAAGCCCAGTAGGAAGCCCAGCGCCAGCACCGGCGCCAGGTAGAGGAAGACACGCGGCATCGCGGCCGCGAACGCCTGCACGTACGCGTCGCGCAACGGCGGCGGGAGGTGGTGGACCAGCTCCGGCGTGATCGCGTTGTCCGCCCGCAGGCCGCGCTGCGCGAGCTGCTGCGCGAAGCGGGCGGAGAAGATCGTGCCGAAGACCGCCGCGCCGACCGAACCGCCGATCTGACGCAGGTAGTTGTTGGCCGAGGTGGCCGCCCCGATGTCGCCCGGCGAGACGGAGTTCTGCACCGCCAGGACCAGCACCGGCAGCGCCAGGCCGACGCCAAGCCCGAGCACGGCCATGGCCACGCTCTGCACCGCGTAGGAGCTGCGGGCGTCCAGCAGGCCGAGCAGGACCATGCCGGCCGCGCCGAGCGCGCCGCCCAGCACGGGGTAGATCTTGTAGCGGCCGGTCCGGCTGATGAGTTGGCCGGTGCCGATGGAGCCCACCACCACGCCGCCCATCAGCGGCAGCATCTTCAGGCCCGAGCCGGTGGCGCTCGCGCCGTCGACCATCTGCAGGAAGCTCGGCAGGTAGCTGGCCGCGCCGAACAGGCCGACGCCGACCACCAGGCCGATCAGCCCGGAGACGGTGAAGACGCTGTCGCGGAAGAGCCGCAGCGGGATCGCGGGCGCGTAGCCGTGCCGCTCCGCCAGCAGCTCGACGGGCACGAAGAGCGCGGTGGCCAGCACCGCGCCGCCGATCAGCCCGAGGATGACCGGGGAGTGCCAGGCGTACCTGCTGCCGCCCCAACTCGTGGCCAGCACCAGGCAGGTGCCGACGGCGGCGAGCAGCAGCGCGCCGGGCCAGTCCAGCCGCCCCGCCTCGCGGGCCGCGCGCCGGGTGCGGCGCGGGAGCACGAGCGTCACGACGAGCAGGGCGAGGAGGCCGACGGGCAGGTTGACCCAGAAGCACCAGCGCCAGCCGGGCCCGTCGGTGAGCCAGCCGCCCAGCAGCGGTCCGGCGACGGAGGACAGCCCGAAGACCGCGCCGATCAGGCCCATGTAGCGGCCGCGTTCCCGCGGCGAGACCACGTCCGCCATGATCGCCTGCACGCCGATCATCAGCCCGCCGCCGCCGATGCCCTGGAGCGCGCGGTAGGCGATCAGCTCGTTCATGCTGTGCGAGACGCCCGACAGCGCGGAGCCCACCAGGAAGACGACGATGGCGAACTGGAAGACGGGCTTGCGCCCGATCATGTCGCCGAGCCGGCCGTAGACGGGCAGGCCGACCGTGGAGGCGAGCAGGTAGGCGGTGACGACCCAGCTCATCCGGCTGAGTCCGTCGAGGTCGCCGACGATCCGAGGCAGCGCGGTGGCGACGATGGTCTGGTCCAGGGCCGCGAGCAGCAGCGCCAGCATCAGCCCGACGAAGATCAGCCGGATCCGCGTGGGCGATTCCTGCGCCGCCGCGGGAGGGGCGGGCGCCGCCGCCGACCCGACAGGCTCGCCCGCGGCCGCGTCGCTCCGTGCTGCGTCGACCTCTGCTGCGGCGACCCCCGCTGCCGTCGGGGCTGCATCGTGCACGGCGTCGTCGATCACTGGCATGCCGCGATCCTTGCAGCCTGCGTCCGATCGGCCGGACCGGTGCGATCATCGCACCGAACCGGCCGATCAAGTTTCACCTGCGGCGATGTGACGCCAAGTCGACAATGCCGCTCGGGCGATCGGTTGCCAGATTCACCCGTCCGGAGTGTCCGCGGCGGCCCTGCCTGGGACAGGTTCCTAGGCGACGGCGTCCGCCAGGCGGCTCAGCACCGCGTCGTGGATGCGGTTGAGGCCCTTGGGCGCGAAGGTGCGCTCGAAGAAGCCGCCGATGCCGCCGGCGCCCTGCCAGGTGGTCTCGATGACGACCTTGGACTTGCCGTCGCCCGCCGGGGTGACCGTCCAGGTGATCACCATCGAGGAGTTGGCGTCCGACTCGACGACGCGGCCCGGGGTCGGCTCGGTCACGGTGAACAGGCAGTCGCGCACGCGCTTCTCGGTGGCCTGGAGCTTCCAGTGCACGACGGTGCCGGCGCCGCGGCCGCCCTCGCGGACCTGGTACTCGCTGTACTGGGACGGCAGCAGGGTCGGGCGGACCTTCTCGTAGTCGGCGACCGCGTCGAAGACCTGCTCGGGGGCGGCCTCGATGACCCGCTCGGTGACGGCGTAGACCTGGCCCATGACGTGCTCCTTGCTCGAAAGAGAGATGCGGAAGGTGGAGGAGGAGGTTCTGGAGCAAGCCAACCACACCGGCCCTCTGGCGGCTTCGGCGCCTCCGCTGCCAAGGTGACGGCATGACGAGCGAACGCCCCTGGCTGACCGTACGTCCCAAGCCCGACGAGTACGCCTGGACCTTCGGCGGCGCCGCGCCCGTGGCCCGCGTCGCCCCGGGGACGGTGCTCGACCTGACCACGGAGGACTGCTTCGCGGGGCGGGTGACGTCCGAGCGCACCCTCGTCTCCGAGGTGTGCACGTTCCCGTTCCTGAACCCCCAGACAGGCCCGTTCTGGGTCGAGGGCGCGGAGCCCGGCGACACCCTCGCCGTCCACTTCGTCTCCGTCGAACCCGCCCGGGACTGGGCGGCCTCGACCACCGTCCCGCTGTTCGGCGCGCTGACCTCCACCCACGCCACCGCGACGCTCCAGGACCCGCTGCCCGAGCGCGTCTGGATCTGGGAGCTCGACCGCGCCCGGCGGCTTTGCCGCTTCTCCGCGCACGACAGCGACCTGGTGCTGGACCTGCCGATGGACCCCATGCACGGCACCGTCGGCGTCGCCCCGGCCAATCTGGAGGTCCGCTCGGCGCTCGTGCCCGACGCGCACGGCGGCAACCTGGACACCCCGGAGATGCGCGCGGGCGTCACCTGCTTCCTCGGCGTCAACGTCGAGGGCGCGCTGTTCAGTCTCGGCGACGGCCACGCCCGTCAGGGCGAGGGCGAGACCTGCGGCGTCGCGGTGGAGTGCGCGATGGAGACCGTCGTCGTCGTGGACCTGCTCAAGGGCGTCGCCACGCCGTGGCCGCGCATCGAGTCGGACACCCACCTGATCTCGACGGGCTCGGCGCGCCCGCTGGAGGACGCCTTCCGGATCGCCCAACTCGACCTGGTGCAGTGGCTGGTGGCCGACTACGGCTTCTCCGAGATGGACGCCTACCAGTTCCTCTCCCAGGCGGTCGAGTCGCCGCTGGCGAACGTCTGCGACACCAACTACACGTCGGTGGCCAAGGTCCGCAAGGACTACCTCCCGCGCGGCCGCGACCCCTACCGGGGCCTGCACGCCCGGCTGCGGGAGGTTGCGGCATCCTTGCTGCCGTGACCGAACACACCGAAGCCCCGCTCAACGCCGACGAGATCCTCGACGTGGTCGACGCCGAGGACCACGTCGTCGGCCGGGCGCCGCGCGCCCGGGTGATGGCGGAGCGGCTGCGCCACCGCTGCGTCTTCATCCTGGCCACGGACGCGGACGGCCGCGTCTTCGTGCACCGCCGCACCCCGCAGAAGATCGTCTTCCCGTCCCTGTACGACGTGTTCGTCGGGGGCGTCGTCGGCACGGGCGAGTCCTACGACGAGGCGGCCAAGCGTGAGGCGGAGGAGGAGCTCGGCGTCGTCGGCATCGAGCCGGAGCACCTGTTCACCTTCCTCTACTCCAGCGCGGACCACGAGTGGTTCTCCGCCGTCTACCGCGCGACGACGCCGGTCGAGGTCGCCCCGCAGCCGGAGGAGGTCGCCTGGCACGCCTTCCTCACGGAGGCGGAACTGGAGGCGGCACTCCCCGGCTGGGACGTCGTCCCCGACGGCCTCGAGGCCTGGCGCCGCCTGAAGGAGTGGCAGGCGTCGGCGGTCCGCCCGGTCTCCCGGCCGGACGCCTCGGCGGCGGTCAGCGGGCTCGGCTGGCGCTACCTGCTGGGCACGCTGCGCACCGCGGTCCCGGCCGGGTCCCTGGCGCAGGCGGCGGCGGTCGCCGTCCGGGCGGCGGAGGTCTGCGGTCGTGACGCCGACGGCCACCTGCGCGTCGAACTGCGGCACGACCGGGCGCTGTTGAGCCTGCAGTCCGCCGCCCAGGCGGACGTGACGGGCCGCGACCTGGACCTGGCCCGACGGCTGTCGGCGGCGCTGCCCACCCGGCCGCACGCGGGCGAGGGCGACGACGCGGCCCGCTCGCTGCAGTTGGTGGAACTGGCCGTCGACGCACTCGACATCGCGTCGATCCGGCCGTTCTGGAAGGCGGTCCTCGGCTACACCGACGAGCCCGGTCGGGGCGGCCCGACGGACGCGCTGGTGGACCCGCTCGGCCACGGCCCAGCCGTCTGGTTCCAGCAGATGGACGCCCCGCGTCCGCAGCGCAACCGCATCCACTTCGACGTCTGCGTGCCCCACGACGAGGCCCCGGACCGGATCGCGGCGACACTGGCCGCCGGCGGCCGACTGCTGGACGCCGAGGCAGCCCCGGCGTTCTGGGTCCTGGCGGACGCGGAAGGCAACGAGGCATGCGTGACGACCTGGCAGGGCCGGGACTGAGGCACCGCCCGCCCCGACCG
>NZ_BBPO01000133.1 GCF_000787815.1 Streptacidiphilus neutrinimicus | reverse complement strand
GCCCGAGGCGGCCGCGCCGCTGCCTCCCGCGCCCCCCGAACCGCCGGAACCGCCGGAACCGGCTCCCCCGCTGCCGCCCGCCCCGCCGGTCCCGGTGCTGCACTGGGTCGGTCCCTGCTTGTCACAGGCGGGCGGGTACGGCGCGGTCTTGGCCAGCGTGTTGCTGCCGTCCGAGGAGAAGGTCGGGTTGTTGCAGTTCTTGATGGTGATGTTCTGCGCCTGCACGCCCGGCACCCGGCGGATCTGCGTCAGTCCGGCCTGCACCAGGTTGATCGGCAGCGGCGAGTATCCGAGCGCCGGGGCCTGCTGCTGTCCCTGGCACAGGAAGTAGTAGGCGAACGCGCCCAGGGTCCGGCCCTTGTCGGTGTTGAACCCGCTCTCCACGGCGGTCGGCAGGATCATGTAGCTGTAGCTGGACAGCGGGTAGGCCCGCGGGTCGGAACTGTTGTAGACGCCGTTCAGCCTCTGCGTCAGGTCGGAGTTGATCGTCGCCGAGGTCAGCCCGACCGCGACGGCCGGGGCGGTCGGCTCGACGTAGTAGTGCGAGGCGTTCAGCATCTTGGCCACCGGGAAGCCGGTGTTGAGCGCGTAGGAGTACTCGACGTAGGTGATCGAGCCCTCGTTCTGGTCCTGCGCGACGAATCCGGAGACGCCCTGCGAGCCGCTCAGCGCGATGAAGGGGGTGCCGGGGATCACCGGGTAGAAGGAGGTGATCCCGCACGGCGCGCTGCGGCCCGCCTTGACGCAGTAGGCGTTCCACTTGGACGCCTCGTTGGTCTGGCTCAGCCAGGTGGTCAGCTGCGCGGTGGTACCCGACCCGTCGGACCGCACGACCGGCACGATCGGCCGGGCGGGCAGCGTGAGTTGCGGGTTGTCGGCGGCGATCGCCGGGTCGTTCCACTTGGTGATGGTGCCGGTGAAGATCCCGGCGATGGTGTCGCCGGACAGACGCAGGTTGGTGACCCGGTGCCCGTTGATCTTCAGGTTGTACATGAAGGCGGTGCCGCCTGCCACGATCGGCATGTAGGCGAACTTGCGCGGCGGCGGGGCCTCGTAGACGCCCTGGTCGGTGATGCCGTACGGGATCTCGGAGACGGCGAAGTCCACCGCTCCGTTCTTGAACTTGGCGCGGCCGTCGGAGGAGCCGGTCGCGTCGAAGTTGATCTGCATGCCGTACTGCTTGACGTTGGTGGCCCAGGCGTCCATCGCGTTGCTGCTCCAGGTGGAGCCGGCGCCGGAGATCGGCACGTAGTCACTGGCCAGCGCGCGGGGGGCTGCGCCCCAGACCAGCACCAGGGCAAGCGCGGTGACCGCCGCGGCGACGCGCAGCAGCGCGAGGAGTCGGCGACGCACGCCGGCATCCCTTCTGTCGGAGGAGGAAGACGAGGGCGAAGTTGCACCCACCTCGGGGGCGCGGGGAACTGCGCGAGCAACCACCGGCATGCGGATGGCCCTGCGCATTCGGGGCTCTACCGTCTGTGCGAATCGGGCTGCCAACCGCCTCGACGCCGCTGCCCTCCGCCGTTGTTGGCGGGCGTTCAGGACGCCCGCGGGGCGACCGCCGACCACGCGCGCCAGCACGAACAGCAGGACCACCAGGGCCAACAGCACCGCCGCCGCGCCGAACCCCCGGGCGATCTGTGCCTGCGAGGGCAGTCGGACCAGCGTGAAGACCAGCAGCGGCAGCGAGACCTGAGGGCCGTTGAAGGGGTCGGCGTTGAACGCCTTGTTGTAGCCCGCGGTCAGCAGGACCGGCGAGGTCTCGCCGACGCCGCGGGCGGTGCCGAGGATGACGGCCGTCATCAGTCCGGAGCGGGCGGTCGGCAGGACCACCCCCAGAACCGTCCGCAGCCGGCCAGCGCCGAGGGCGTAGGAGGCCTCCTTGAGGGAGGCCGGCACCAGCCGCAGCACCACGTCCGCCGCGCGGATGATGATCGGCAGCATCATCACCGAGAGCGCGCAGCCCGCGGCGAAGCCGCTGCGGCCCCAGCCGAGGACCAGCACGAAGACGGCGTAGATGAACAGCCCGGCCAGGACCGAGGGCAGCGCCGTCATCGCCTCGGTCAGGGTGCGCACGAAGCGGCTGAACGGGCCGGGCACCTCGGAGAGGAACACGGCCGTGCCGATGCCCAGGGGGACGGTGATGGCGAGGGCGATGCCGATCTGCTCCAGCGAGCCGACCACCGCGTGCAGCACGCCGCCCGTGCTGAGAGGGGTGAGCGAGTCGGCGTCGGACATGTCCTGCGTGTAGAAGTTGCCGTGCGGCAACGCGTCCCAGCTGCGGACGGCGACATAGCCGACGACGAGCACCAGGGCCGCCAGCACCAGCGCCGCCACGCTGTGCACGACCGCAGCCGCGAGGCGGTCGCGGACCGCGAGTCCGTTCTCCTCCTGGGCGACCAGCAGGGCGTAGAGGCCGAGGAAGCAGAGCCAGGCGGTGACGACGAATCCGAGCGGACCGTCGAACGGCAGCAGGTAGTGGAAGAGCAGGGTGGTGAGCCCGACGGATCCGGCGAGCGCGCCGAGGACCGCGTAGCGGTCGGCGGGCTTGGCGGCGCCGGGCCGTCGCCGCTGCTGCCGGGGCGCGCCGGGCGGCAGCGGAGCGCGGACCACGACGGTGGTGCGCGCCGGCGCCTGCTCCGCGGGCGGCGCGGGCGTGGTGGAGGCGGTCATGAGGCGGCTCCGGAACGGCTGCGGGCGACCACGGCCGAGGCCGCGAAGTTGACCGCCAGGGTCATCAGGAACAGGGCGAGGCCGGCGGCCATGAGCGCGGAGACGCCGAACGGCGAGGAGTCGCCGTAGTGCAGGGCGATGAGCGCGGAGACGGTGCTCGCGCCGCTCTGCAGCACGTGCGGCTGGATGGCGAAGACCATCGAGATGATCATGTAGACGGTGATGGTCTCGCCCAGGGCCCGGCCGAGGCCGAGCATGGTGCCGCCGATGATCCCGCCGCGTCCGTACGGCAGCACGACGGAGCGGATCATGCCCCAGCGGGTCGCGCCGAGCGCGTACGCGCCCTCGCGTTCGCCCGCCGGCGCCTGGCCGAAGACCTCCCGCATGACCGAGCACATGATCGGCGTGATCATGAAGGCGACGACCGTGCCGGCGATGAAGGTCGAGGAGGTGTAGGCCGCGACGGGCGCGAGGGGGTCGTGCGGGTCGGCGCCGTCGACCTTGAACAGCGGGATCCAGCCGAAGTAGGTGGAGATCCAGCGGGCCAGGCCGGTCATCCGCTGCTCCAGGAAGAAGAAGCCCCACAGGCCGTAGACCACGCTCGGCACCGCGGCCATCAGGTCCACCAGGGCGATCAGCGTCTGCCGCAGGCGGCGCGGCGCGTACTCGGAGATGTAGAGCGCCGCGCACAGGGCCATCGGCAGCGCCAGCGACACCGCGAGCAGGCCGATCAGGACGGTGCCGGTGAGCACGGCGGCGATGCCGAAGTGGCCGCGCCCGGCGTCGGGCTCCCAGCTCTGCGTCGTCAGAAACGCGAAGCCGCCCACTCGCAGGGCGTGCGCGGCCTGGTAGGCGAGGAAGCTGCCGACCGCCAGCATCACCAGCAGCACCGCGCTGCCGCTGACCCGCAGGCCGCCGCGAAAGACCTGGTCCGAGAGCCCCACCCGGGCGACGGGTCGACGGCCGACGGGCCGACCGGCGGACGCCTGCGCGGGGGCAGGGGCGGGGGCAGGGGCGGGGACCGGGGTGCTCATCGGGCCACCGCCCGGGACAGGTCGCCGGGCGCGCGTCCGCCGCCCGTACGGCGCACGGAGGAGCGCTGCTCGGGCAGCGCGTGCGGCGCGGCGTCGGCCAGGCCCACCCCGGTGTGGAAGTGCGCCAGGCTGTAGCGGCATTCGCGCAGGCGGTGGTAGGCGCGTCCGGACCGGGCCGCCTCGGTTCCGTCGATCTCGAGACGCCAGCGCCACAGCGAGTCGGGCCGCACCACGTGCACCACCGGCACGGCGCGGTCGAGGTTGGCGCGCAGGTGGAGCACGGCCGCCTCGCAGTCCTCACGCCGTGGGAAGAACGTGGCGCCGCGCCCCAACTCGCGGTTGTTGGCGCTGAGCAGACGCCACCCGAACCAGGGCGACGCGGCGCCGCTCTCCCGGTCGGTGCCGGTGGCGATCAGGAATCTGGCTCCACTCACGGTTCCCATCTCCCGCTCCGGACCGCACTGGTCGCGATCGGCCGATGGAGACGGTCGAGGTTCCAAGCGGATTCACAGAATCGGGTCCAGGAACGCCGGACATGAGCAGGATGAACGAGGGGTGTCAGAGATGTCGGCAAGTTGTGTACATCGCCATGCCAATTCCGCACACGACCGGTCACCGTTTGTGTCACAGCTCTGCCGCGAATCCTCAAGATCGACGCAACTTTGGTGTGAGTCGTCCTCAAGGGCGGCCATACTTCTTCCGACGAAACGAGACGGGGGAAGGGGCGCGCAGGATGGCGACACCGGCCACGACACGACCGGCGACCACGCAACCGGCCGGGCCGCGATCGACCATGCCATCGCAGCGCGGGCGACAGGACAAGAGCCCGGGAGCCGGCGGTCTGACCGCCCGCCTGACGGCCACTCCGCCGCGGCGGCTGCAGACCGGCGCGGTACTGCTGGCCCTGCTGGCCCTGCTCTTCGGCGTGCTGACCGTCTGGCAGGTCAGCTCCCGCTCCGCCGCGGCCGACAACGTGGTCAACCACAGCCAGCCGCTGAGCAACGACGCGGCGCAGATCTTCCGCTCCCTCGCGGACGCGGACACCACCGCCGCCACCGGCTTCCTGCAGGCCGGCCAGGAGACAGCTGCCGTCCGCACGCAGTACGACAACGACATCGCCACGGCCTCGCAGTTGCTCACCAAGGCGGCGGCGCAGAGCGGCTCCGGTGACCCGGGCCAGCAGTGGATCACCAAGCTGAACGCGGAGCTCCCGGTCTACGCGGGCCTGGTCGAGACCGCGAAGGCCGACGACCGGCAGGGCATCCCGCTCGGCGGCGCCTACCTGCGGTACGCCTCCGGGCAGATGCAGAACCAGATGCTGACCGAGGCCCAGAACCTCTACCAGGCCGAGACGAAACGCCTGAACAGCGACTACTCCGACGCTCGCTCGCTGCCGTGGGCCGCGCTCGGGCTCGGCGTCATCCTGCTGGTCGTGCTGGTACGGGCCCAGATCCGGCTGTTCCGCAGCACCAACCGGGTGTTCAACCTGGGGATGGTGCTCGCCACCGCCTGCGCGACCATCGCGCTGCTGTGGCTGGCGGTCGGTCAGACCGTCTCGTCCTCCTATCTGGCGGACAGCGACACCAAGGGCGCCGCGCCGCTCCAGATGCTGAACCAGGCCGAGATCGAGGCGCTCAAGTGCCGCGCCGCGGAGAACCTCAACCTGGTGGCCCGCGGCTCGACCACCGCCTACGAGACCGCCTGGGACGCCGACAGCGCCAAGCTGGCAGGCTCGGGCGGCTACCTGGCCCAGGCGCAGTCGAACACCTCCGGCGACGCCACCGCCCAGCAGGCGGTGAACGCCGCGGTCGCGTCCTTCCACAGCTGGCAGTCCCGGCACGACACCGCCCACGGCGCCAACCAGAACGGCGACTACGCCACCGCCGTGAACGACACCATCGGCAGCGGCAGCGGCACCATCGACGCCGCCTTCACCTCGCTCAAGGGCAGCCTGGACACGGCCGCCGCGCACGAGCAGGACCAGTTCACCAACCTCGCCGACAGCGGCCGCGGCGCCACCTCCCTGCTCGCGCCCGGCGCGGGCGGGCTGACCGTGCTCGCCGCGGCCGGCGTGGTGGCGGGCGTCAACCGGCGTGTGGCCGAGTACCGGTAGGGGGAGAGCAGTGAAGAAGACGCTCGACTGGCTGCGCCGCCCCGGTGTGTGGGCGGTGACGTCGGCGCTGCTGCTCGGCGGGTTCGCCTTCGCCGGCAGCTCCGAGGCCAAGACCAACGCCGCGCCGGACCACGCGGCCGCGATCCGGATCGCGGGCGCGCCGGCCGACGACACCAGCTGCGACCCGCTGGCCACCGCCTCACCGAGCTCCTCGGACGGCGGACTGGACGTGCAGCGCATCATCCGACGCGGCAAGCTCGTCGCGGGCATCGACACCAACAGCTACCTGTGGGGCTTCCGCGACCCCAACAGCGGTGAGATCCAGGGCTTCGACATCGACCTGGTGCACGCGCTCGCCGCCGCGATCCTGGGCGACCCGAACAAGGTGACCCTGCTCGCCGTCCCCACCGACCAGCGCATCCCCGCGCTGCAGAACGGTCTGGTGGACGTGGTGGTGCGCACCTTCACGCACAACTGCGCGCGAGAGAAGCAGGTCTCGTTCTCCGCCGACTACTTCGAGACCGGCCAGCAGATCCTGGTGCCGAAGAACTCCGCCATCACCGGCCTGAACTCCAGCATCAAGGGGCAGCGGATCTGCACCGCCAAGGGCTCCACCGCCGAGGCCCTGCTGCAGAGCAGCGCCTACAAGTCGCAGGAGGTGGCGGTCGAGAACCAGCTCGACTGCCTGGTGCTGACGCAGCTCGGCCAGGTGGACGCGACCATCACCGACGGCGCGCTCGCGGCCGGCCTGAACGCGCAGGACAAGTCGCTGCGGATCGTGCCGGGGACGCTGGACACCGAGTACTACGCGGTGGCGGTCAAGCTCGGCTCCCGCGACCTGGTCGCGCGGATCAACTCCGTGCTGCAGTCGTACCTCGCAGGCGGCGACTGGCAGCGCAGCTACGGACAGTGGATCAAGCCCATCACCGGACAGAACAGCGCCCCGCCCGCCGCCCACTACACGGGCTGACCGCGCCACCGCGTCAAGGTTGCAACAAGGTCCGCCCCCGGGGATCCTCCCCGAAGCCGGATCTGACAGTCTGACCGTCGGCTCGACCACCAGGGAGACAAGCAAGAATGGCGTTGACCGGACCGTACGGTCCCGTGATGACCCGCGAGGAGGTGGACCGTACCCTCAAGGGGCTCGGCGACGAGCGCGAGGCCGTCGAATCCTCCCTGCTGGCCTTGCAGGACCACCCGGGCCGACGCCTGCTGGAGGGCGCGCAGCTGACCGGCCGCACCGCCGAGCTCTGGAGCGCGGCCGAGCCGGGGCTCCAGATGATGTGGAACCTCTTCGACACCTACTCCGAGGCGCTGGCCGCCGCCCGTGCGGTGCGCTCGCGGCGCAGCAGACCCACCCAGTCCGAGCTGATCGAGCTGACCGAGCTGCTGCGCGGCAAGGGAGTCACCGTCGCGGGAAGCCAACTGCCCGGCGCGGCGCCCTCGCTGACCGGCGGTGCGCGGCTGAGCGAGCAGGTGAGCCTGCGCGACCTCGTCGACCGGATGAACGAGTGGTACGCCCGGATCATGGAGGTCTCCTCGGCGGCCGACGCGGTCTGGACGGCGCTGCCGGCCCGGATCGACCTGCTGCTGGCCGAGCTCGGCCGGGTCCAGGCCCTGGCCCGCTCCGTCGGCGTCCTGCCGGGCGAGCACCCGGCCGGCGACACGCTGGACGAGCTCGGCAGGGAGCTCGCCGCGCTGCGCGGCGAGGTGATCTCCGACCCGCTGGTCTTCTGGACCCCGCGTCCCGTCGGCGCGTCCGCGCCCGGCCGGACGCCCGTGGGCGGCTCGGTGGAGACCGCCCGCTACGACCGCGCGGAGCGCGCGGTGGAGGACATCCGCCTCGAACTGACCGATCTGGTACGGCTGCGCGACGACGCCGACGAACGGCTGGAGCGCGTCGGCGAGACGCTCGCCCGCGCCGACGCCACCCTGGCCGAGGCCCGCCGGGCACGCGGCGAGGTGCTGGCGAAGATCGCCGCCACCGAGGTGCCGACGGTGCCCGGACCGGCCAGCGCCATGCGCGAGCGGCTCGCCCAGGCCGAGCAGCTGCGCCGGCACGGCCGCTGGTCGCAGCTCGGCCCGCTGCTGGACACCCTGGAGGCCGCCTCCGAGCGGGAGTTGGAGCGCGCCAGGGAGTCGCTGACCGCGGTGACCGCGCCGCTCGCGGTCCGCGCGGAACTGCGCGGGCGTCTGGACGCGTACAAAGCCATGGCGGCGCGACTCGGCGTCGCCGAGGACCCGGAGCTGATCGAGCGTTACGACCTGGCCCGGCGGATGCTCTGGAGCGCCCCCTGTGACCTGCGTGCCGCGGACCACGCGGTCCTGCGCTACCAGCAGGGCCTGCGTGCGGTCCAGCAGCAACAGGCCGCCGGACCGGTCGACGGACGCCCCTACGGTGCCTGAGCTCCGACTGGGGGAAAGCATCATGAGAGAGCGCACGACCAAGGCCACGACCAAGGCACAGCAACTGACGACTTTTGCGGCAGCGGCCGCAGGGGGATGGCGGGGATGAACGCGGTACCGTGCACACGGCCGGACTGCACCGGCACGGGTGTCATCGACGCGGACGGCTACTGCACCGAGTGCGGGCTCGCGCCGCTCCAGACTGCGGCGCGCACCGGCACCGGACAGGCGGGCGGCCCGACGTCGGGCACGCACGCGTCCGGCACGCGGACCTCGGGCGCTGCGCCCACCGGACCGGGCGCCCCGTGCGTGCGCCCCGACTGCACCGGCACCGGCGTCATCGACGCGGACGGCTACTGCACCGAGTGCGGGCTCGCGCCGCTGCCGTCGGCCTCCATCCCGGCGCAGCACGGCGCCGGACCCGGCGGCAGCGGCTCCACCTCGCGGTCCACCTCCACCTCCCGCAGCTCCCGCACCATGTCCGGGCGTTCGCGCTCCTCGCGGACCGGCCGCAGCGGCTCGGTCTCGGTGCGCACCAGCAGCCGCGGCAGCCGCAGCCAGCGCGGCGCGCTGGGCGCGGGCCTGGTCACCGTGCCGCCGATCCCGAAGGAGGACCCGCGCTCCAAGGTGCTGGCCAATCCCGAGGTGGCCGAGCGCAAGCGGTACTGCAGCAAGTGCGAGGCGCCGGTCGGCCGTTCCAAGAACGGCGTCCCGGGCCGCACCGACGGCTTCTGCACCAAGTGCGGCACGGCGTACTCCTTCACGCCCAAGCTCTTCCCGGGCGACCTGGTCGGCGGCCAGTACGAGGTGGTCGGCTGCCTGGCCCACGGCGGTCTCGGCTGGATCTACCTCGGCATCGACCGGCGCGTCAACGACAAGTGGATCGTGCTGAAAGGTCTGCTGGACACCGGGGACGAGGAGGCGTTGGCCGTCGCGATCGCCGAGCGCCGCTACCTGGCCGAGGTCGACCACCCCAACATCGTCCGCATCATCAACTTCGTCGAGCACCCGGACCCGCGCAAGGGCACCCGGGACGGCTACATCGTCATGGACTACGTCGGCGGCAAGTCCCTCAAGGACATCGCCGACGAGCGCCGGCTGCCGGACGGCAGGCGCGAGCCGCTGCCGGTCGAGCAGGCCATCGCCTACGCGCTCGAGGCCCTGCCGGCCCTCGGCTACCTGCACCAGCGCGGCCTGATCTACTGCGACTTCAAGCTGGACAACGTGATCCAGTCCGAGGACCAGCTGAAGATCATCGACATGGGCGCGGTCCGCCGCCAGGACGACGACGGCGCGATCTTCGGCACCATCGGCTACCAGGCGCCCGAGATCGCCACCGAGGGCGTCTCCCCCGCCTCCGACCTCTACACCGTGGCCCGCGCGCTCGCGGTGATGACCTTCGACTTCCAGGGCTACTCCACGGTGTACCGGGACTCGCTGCCCGGCCCGGAGGAGGTCGAGGTCTTCAACCGGTACGAGTCCTACTACCGGCTGCTGGTCCGCGCGACCGACCCCGACGCGGGCCGCCGCTTCTCCTCCGCGCAGGAGATGGCCGAGCAGCTCACCGGCGTGCTGCGCGAGGTGCTCGCGCTGCAGGACGCGCGGCCGCGCCCGGCGCTGTCCACCCTGTTCGGTCCCGAACTTCGGGTGGTCGACACCGAGTTGGTCCACGGCGAGCTGGAGGAGCCGCCCGCGTCCACACGGGGCGGACGCCGCCGGCAGGCCGCGGCCTCGCCCGGCAACCCCGTCATCGCGGTGCCGAACGGCGCCGTCACGGTCGCGCGGGTGCTGCCGCTCGACACCCGGGCGGCGGCGCTGGCCCTGCCCGTCCCGCGGATCGACCCGGGCGACCCGAACGCCGGGTTCCTCGCCTCGCTGATGGCCACCTCGCCCGACGAGGTGCTGACCGCGCTGGGCACCGCGCCGGTCAACTCCGTGGAGCTGCGGCTGCGCGGACTGCGCGCGCTGATCGAGAAGGGCGACCTGGTCGCCGTCCAGGAGGCGCTGACCCAGCTGGGCACGGACGCCGCCGACGACTGGCGGGTCGTCTGGTACCGGGGGCTGGCGGCGCTCGCCGCGTCCGGGGTCCCCGGCGGCCCCGAGTCCGGCGCGGCGCTGCGCGCGGCGGCGGAGTCCT
Source organism: Streptacidiphilus neutrinimicus (assembly GCF_000787815.1). GTDB lineage: Bacteria > Actinomycetota > Actinomycetes > Streptomycetales > Streptomycetaceae > Streptacidiphilus > Streptacidiphilus neutrinimicus. The sequence goes on along the minus strand of NZ_BBPO01000133.1, from coordinate 922 downwards.
TCGACGCGATCTACGACGCGTTCCCCGGCGAGGCCGCGCCCAAGCTGGCGCTCGGCGTCTGCGCGGAGGCGCTCGGCGAGCGCGAGGACGCGGCGGAGTTCTACCGCCTGGTGTGGACGACCGACCGCTCCTACGTCAGCGCGGCGTTCGGCCTCGCGCGCGTGCTGCTCGCCTCCGGCGACCGGCCGGGCGCGGTGGCCGCGCTGGAGTCGGTGCCCGAGGCGTCCACGCACTACGTCGCGGCCCGCGTCGCCTCGGTGCGCGCGCGGCTGCGCGAGCGGGCGCCGCAGGAGCCGCTGCGGATCGACCTGGACGCGGCCTCGCGCCAGTTGGGCGGCCTGGGTCTGGACGCGCGACGCCGCGAGGAGCTGTCGGTCGAGGTCCTCGGCAAGGCCCTCGGCTGGGTCCTGGCCGGCCGCCCCGACGCCACCGGCGCGGCGGCCCCCCTGACCCTGCTCGGCAGCCCGGCGGAGGAGCGCGCGCTGCGCTTCGCGCTGGAGGACTCCTACCGCAAGCTGGCCCGACTGGCCGAGAGCCCCGAACAACGGATCGCATGGGTCGAGCGGGCCAACCGCACGCGCCCGAGGACCTGGGTGTGAGCGAAACCATGGACCAACTGACCCTCTCCTGCCCCAACTGCGCCCAGCCGGTGGCGGAGTCCGACCGCTACTGCGAGGAGTGCGGCATCGACCTCTCCGCCGCCCGCGCGGACGCGCCCGACCCGCGGGCGGCGTCGGCCGCCTCGCCCGGCGGCTTCGCCGCCGAGGCCCACGGCGAGGACTACCCCCTCGGCAGCGGCCTCCCCGCAGCAGCAACCAGCCCGGCAGGCGGCACCCACGGCGCGGGCCCGGTCGGCGATGCCCACACCTGGGGCGCGCCCGGTGCGGCGGACGCCGCGCACGGATGCGGCACAGCCGAGAGC
>NZ_BBPO01000134.1 GCF_000787815.1 Streptacidiphilus neutrinimicus | reverse complement strand
GGCAGGACGCTCCTCAGTCCACTACAACGTTCGGGTGCCAGGTCGCGAGCACCGTCCCGACCTGCTTGAGCGCGCGCAGCGCGCGGATGCCGTGCGTGAGCGTGGCTGGGCGGACCAGCTCGTACTCGGGTGTGTCGACGACGACGCGGACGGACAGCACGGGCACGCCTGGTGCGGCGCGGCAGACGGCGGCGGTCTCCATGTCCACGCAGGTGATCCCCGCCCGCGCGAGGCGGGTGCGCTCGGACCCGCGCACCACGTGGTCACTGGAGTGGAGCACGCCCTGGTGCACGCTCAGCCCGGCATCCACGAGCGACTGTTCGAGCAGCTTGGGAGTGCTTTCCGCGACCACTCCACGATCGTCGCGCACCTCGGTGGCGATCACGACGTCCCCCGGACGGATTCCCGGGACGACGGACGCACCGAGGCCCGCGAAGACCAGCGCGGAGGGCGCGTGCGCCCGCGCGCGGAGCGTCTCCCGCATCGCGCGCTCCGCGCGCGCCGGTCCCATCCCGGTCCTGACCGGCCGCGCCTCCCGCAGCGCGAGCGCCTCGATCCCGAGCGCGCACGCCACGAGAGGCGCGGATCTGTCGCCGCTCATCGCAGTCGCCTGCCCGCCAGGGAGGGCAGCAGTCGCCGCGGGGCCGGGGCGTCGGACGCGCCGCCGGTCGGCGGCGGCACGTTGCGCAGGGCGTCGTGGTCCAGCTCTCCCGGCGTCAGGTGCGGGGTGCCGTACAGGTAGCGGCCCAGTGCCGTCACCGGGAAGACCAGGCGGTAGAGGTTGTAGTTGATGCTGAAGTCCCACGGGAAGCCCGTCCCGGTGAACTCCGGCTCGTCCCAGGTGCCCTCGGCCAGCTGGGTCTGCGCCAGCCAGCGCACGCCCCGGTCCACGACCTCGCCACTCTCGCCCGCGGCCAGCAGCGCCATCAGCGCCCACGCCGTCTGCGAGGCCGTCGAGGTGCCGCGGCCGGCCCAGGACTTGTCCTGGTAGGAGCGCATGTCCTCGCCCCAGCCGCCGTCGGCGTTCTGCTTCTCGGTGAGCCACGACACCGCACGCCGGACGGAGCTGTGCTCCGTCGGCAGGCCCGCCGCCACCAGCGCGGGGACGACCGAACCGACGCCGTAGACGTAGTTGGTGCCCCAGCGGCCGAACCAGGAGCCGTCCTCCTCCTGCTCCTTCAGCAGCCAGTCGATGCCGCGGCGGGTGCGCGGGTCCCCGGCCTTGCCGTCGGCGGCGAGCATCTCGACGACGTGCGCGGTGACGTCCGCGCTCGGCGGGTCGACGACCTCGCCGAAGTCGCAGAAGGGCAGCTTGTTCGGCAGCGTCGAGGTGTTGTCGACGTCGAACGCCGCCCACGCGCCGTTCTTGGACTGCATCCCCAGCACCCAGTCGATGCCGCGACGCGTCGCCGCGGCGACCTTCCCGGGCTCGGGGTGGGCGATCCGGCGCAGCGCGAGGACGACCTCGGCGGTGTCGTCGATGTCGGGGTAGTTGTCGTTGTCGAACTCGAACGCCCAACCGCCCGCGGGCAGCGACGGCCGCTGCACGGCCCAGTCGCCGCGGCGCAGCACCTCCTCGCCCAGCAGCCAGTCGGTGGCCCGCACCAGGGCCTCGTGGTCGGCCGGGAGGCCGGCGTCCGCGAGGGCGATCAGCGCCAGGCAGGTGTCCCAGACCGGCGACTGGCAGGCCTCGATCCAGCGGTGGCCCTCGTCGGTGTGCACCGTGAAGCGGTCGAAGGCGGCGAGGCCGGCCTTCATGACCGGGTGGTCCATGTCGTAGCCGAGCAGGTGCAGGGCGATCAGCGAGTAGACGGCCGGGGGCTGGATGCCGCCCCAGCAGCCGTCGGCCTCCTGCCGCTCGACGATCCACCGCGCGGCCTGCTGCAGCGCCAGCCGGCGCAGCGACTTGACCGGCATCTTGTGGTAGTAGTGCAGCGCCTTGTCCAGGCGGTGGAAGAAGCCGTCCCAGGTGTAGGCGGGCGCGATCGGGCGGCTGCGGTACGGGTTGGCCGGGTCGGTGTGCAGCTCGTCCAGGGCGAACGGCGCGGGCCGCACCGGGCGGTGCGCGGAGACGACGGTGAGCGGCACGATGGTCTGCCGGGCCCAGCAGCCGAACGAGTAGATGTTCAGCGGGAAGCTGCGCGGCAGGAAGATGACCTCCGGCGGCAGCTCCGGCAGCCGCTCCCAGGGCCACCAGCCGAACAGGGCCAGCCAGATCCGGGTGAACACCCGGGTGGCGGCGATGCCCCCCTGCTCGCGGATCCAGCGCGAGGCCCGCTTCATGTGCGGGGCCTCCGGGTCGTCACCGGCGAGCTTCAGTGCGACGTACGCCTCGACCGTGGTCGAGAGTTCGGACGGGCCTCCGTAGAACGTGGCCCAGGTGCCGTCCTCCCCCTGCTGCGACCGGATCCAGTCGGCGGTCGCGCGCGTCTGCTCCTCCGTGCGGATCCCGAGGAACTGACGGAGCAGCAGGTCCTCGGCATCCATGGTGACGTTGGTCTCCAGGTTGCCCTTCCACCAGCCCGTCTCGTCCTGCAGGCCGAGAAGGTGGGTGGTGGCCCTGGCGAGCGTCTCGCGCGCCAGGCGGGTCGTCTCCGACTCCGTGGTGGTGCCCTCCGCGGCCGGCTCTGCTTCGTACTGTGGGTCGAGCCGGCCGTCCGGGGATGCTGTCATCTCGTCACCTCTCCCTGACAACAACGAACTCCGCGAGCGCCGCGAACTGCGCGCGTACCTCCGTCGGCATGGCGACCTCGTCGAGGGCCGCCAGCGCCGTGCTGTGCTGCCTGCGGGCCTCGTCCGCCGTCCAGGCGCGGCCGCCTGCCTCCTCGATCAGCGCCGCGCGCACCGCGAGTTGTTCCTCGTCCTCGTCACCGCGTCCCTCCGGGTCGGCCAGCAGCTCGGCCAGGCGACGCGACGCCTTGCCGTCCTCGGCCAGCGCGGCCGAGACCGGCAGCGACTTCTTGCGGGCGCGCAGGTCGCCGAAGTTGGGCTTGCCGGTGACCTCGGTGTCGCCCCAGATGCCGAGCAGGTCGTCCACGGCCTGGAAGGCGAGCCCGAGGTGGTAGCCGTAGCGCTCCAGCGCGTCCGCGTCGGTGTCGTCCATGCCGGCCAGGACGGCGCCGATGGAGGCCGAGACGGCGAGCAGGGCCCCGGTCTTGTTGCCCTCCATCTCCAGGCACTCCTCCACGCTGACGCGGTCGCGGTGCTCGAAGGAGAGGTCCTGGGCCTGGCCGTCGATCAGCTTACGGGTGGCGACGGTCAGGCGGTGGACGGCGCGCCCGGCGTCGACGGCGGAGGCGGTGCCGTGGCCGGGGGCCTCCAGCAGGATCTCGTTGGCGAGCGCGAACATGGCGTCGCCGACCAGGATCGCCTGAGCGGGGCCGAACACCGTCCAGACGGTGGCGCGGTGGCGGCGGGTCTCGTCCCGGTCCATCAGGTCGTCGTGGAGCAGCGAGAAGTTGTGCACCAGCTCGACGGCCACGCCGCCGGGGACGCCGACGGACGCCGGGGCGCCGGCCGCCCGCGCGGAGAGCAGCGCGAGGGCGGGGCGGACGGCCTTGCCGCTGTCGGCATTGGTCGGATTGCCCTGGGCGTCGGTCCAGCCGAAGTGGTAGGCGGAGACGGCGTCCATCGGCGCGGCGAGCCGGGAGACGGCCTCCCGGAGCACGGGGGTGCACAAGGTCCGGCCGTGGTCCAGCAGGGCGGGCACGTCTTCCGCCCGGGCCGTCGGTGCCTGATCGGGGCGCGCTACCACGCTCGTTCCCTCTCCGTTCGCTCGGCTGAGTCTCGTGTCACTCGTGTCAGCAGTCTTGATGTCGGTCATCGCAGCTCCCTCAGGACGTTCCGGGCCGCTGCGGTCCCACTGCGCACGGCGCTCTCCATGGTGGCGGGCCACCCCGTGGCGGTCCACGCGCCGGCCAGGTGCACGCCGGGGGTGCCCGTGGCCGGGCCCGGCCGCAGCGCGCCGTTGCCGGGCGTGGGCGCGAAGGTGGCGGTGCGCTCGCGGGTCACGAAGAACTCGGTGACCTCGGCCTCGCGGGCGCGCGGCAGCAGCCGCTCCAGGGCGGGCAGGTAACGCTGCCGCAGCACGGCCACGGGCTCGTCGATCTCGGTCTGGACGGCGGACTGGGACAGAGCCACGTACTGGCCGGGCCCGCGCAGCCCGGAGTGCGCGGTGCGGTCGAAGACCCACTGGATCGGCGATCCGAGCGCGGCCAGGAACGGCCCGTCCAGCACCGGCCGGTCGTAGACCACGTGCACGTTGAGGATCGGGGCGTAGCCGATCTTGAGCAGCGCCTCGGGCTCGTCCAGGCTGCCGGGGGGAAGCAGGTCGTGCGCGGCGTCCTGCGGCACGGCCAGCACGACGGCGTCGAGGTCGCGCAGGGTCTCGGCCCCGCCGTCGAGACGCTCGCCCTCGAGCTGGACCTCGTGGCGCCCCTCCGGGCCGGGCGTGATCTCCGCGGCGCGGGCGCGCAGCAGGACCCGCACGCCGACGCGGTCGAGCGCGGCGCGGGCCATGTCGTCGTGGATGCGGCCGAGCGGCACCCGGGCGAAGCCGATGTCGGAGGCGCCCGGGTCGGTGAGCAGGCCGGTCTTGAAGACCATGGCGGCCAGCGCCAGCGAGGACTCCTCGGCGGTGGCGTTCAGGGTGGCGACGCCGACCAGGTCCCACAGCGCCTCGACGGCGCGGGCGGACTGGCCGTGCTCGCGCAGCCAGTCGGCGAAGGAGCGGCGGTCCAGCGCCGGGTCGTCCAGGTCGAGCCGCTGGAGCGCCAGCGCGGCGCGCCCGGTGGCGGCGCGCTCGGCGAGGCTGAGGTGCGGGTAGCGCAGCAGGCCGCGGCCCAGGTGCAACGGCACCGGCAGCGGGTCGCGGCTGATGCTGCCCTGGCGGCCGGTGTTGACATCGCGGACGGGCACGTCCAGGCGCGGCTGGATCATCACCTCGTCGCGGACGCCGAGCCGCTGGAGCAGGCCGCGGTAGGCGGTGCAGCAGCGCAGGAAGACGTGCTGGCCGTTGTCGACGGTCAGCGCGCCGCGCTGGAAGGAGAAGGCGAGGCCGCCCAGGCGCGGGCGGGCCTCGGCAAGGGTGACCTGGAGACCGGCGTCGGCCAGGCGCAGAGCGGCGGTGATGCCCGCGAGCCCACCGCCGATCACCAGGGCGCTGCCCTGACGCGTCCTGTTCATCGGAGCCATCCCCCCTTCCGGTCTCCTGTGGGCCGCGACGCGGCGCGGCGTCGTGTGGTTCCCCGCCGGGCCGGGCGGGGAAACGGGTTCGACACGAACGGACGGTCCTTCAAGAGGAACGCCCTCCCACCAGCCCGGAGAGTGCTACGTAGGCCTTCTCCCAGCCGGGCAGCGAGACGCGGCCGCGCAGCACCGCCTCCGGCTCGGCGATGATCCGCTCGAGCACCCGGTGGTAGATCCCGGCCATGGCGCCGACGCAGGCGCGGCTGCGGCGGTCGAGCATCGGCAGCAGGCGCAGACCCTCGTCGAAGTAGCCCTGGGCGCGACGGGCCTCGAACAGGATCAGGCCGCGGAAGTCTTGTCCGGGCGGCGGGACGGCCAGGCCGAAGCCCTCGGGCTCGCAGCCGTAGGCGGCCAGGTCCTCGGCCGGGAGGTAGATCCGGCCGTTCCCGGCGTCCTCGCGGACGTCGCGCAGGATGTTGGTCAGCTGCAGGGCGAGGCCGAGGGTGTCGGCGTACTCGGCGCCCCGCTTGGGGTCGGTGCAGCCGAAGACGGACAGCGACAGCATGCCGATGGTGCCGGCCACGCAGCGGCAGTAGTGCCGCAGCTCGTCGAAGGTGGCGTACCGCGCGCCGCGGACGTCCATCTCCATGCCGTCGATCAGCTCGTCGAAGCAGTCGAGCGGGATCGGGAACAGCGAGCAGGCGTGGGCGAGCGCGACCTTGACCGGGTCGGTGTCCTCGGGCTCGACCGTGCCCTCGCGGATCTCGTCCAGCAGCGCGCGGGTGCGGCCGAGCTCCTCGAACTTGCGCTCGTCCGACCAGCCGCCGTCGCCGATGTCGTCGATGCGCCGGGCCAGGGCGTAGATCGCGGACATGGCGCGGCGCTTGGGCGCGGGCAGCAACCGGATGCCGTACGAGAAGTTCTTGGCCTGGCTGCCCGTCACCGCCTCGCAGTACTGGTAGGCGGCCGCCACCTGCGGTGACGGCGCCTGCGCGGCCGTGCCGGACCCGTTGCTCTGCGGACTCACCTCATGCCTTTCGAACGACTACCACGTGTGGCGGCGCGGCGACCGCCGAGCACCAGGGTGACGGCGGCCTCGCGCGCGAGGCGGCCCTTGCCGGCCTTGGGAGCGCCGGCCAGGACGTCGTACCCGGCCGCGGCGACGGCGCCGAGGGCGGCGTAGCCGCCCGCCGAGAAGCCGGCCAACAGCACCCGCAGCCGTCCGGAGACGGAGTCGAGCAGCGGCGAGCCCTCGTCCAGCAGCGCGCGGGCGCGCTCCGACTCGTACAGCACCAGCCCGCGCAGGGGCGTCCCCGCGCGGTCGGCGTCGAGGTCCTTCTCGCTCACCCCGAAGCGCTTCATGTCCTGCGCCGGCAGGTAGACGCGGTCGCGGGCGCGGTCCTCGGCGACGTCCTGCAGGTGCTCGACGACCTGGAGCGCGGTGCACACGGCGTCGGACCAGCGCAAGCGCTCGGGGGTGGCCAGACCCGCGAGCTGGAGCACCAGCCGGCCCACCGGGTTGGCTGACAGCTCGCAGTAGGCCATCAGGTCGTCGAAGGTCTCGTAGCGGGAGACGCGCTGGTCCATCCGGTTGGCCTCGATCAGGCCCCGGAACGGCTCCACGGTCAGCCCGTGCCGCTCGATGACGGGGACCAGCGCGGCGATCAGCGGGTGGCGCGGACCCCGCGCGCCGGGCGTGCCGAGGACGGCCTCGAAGGCGGCGTCCACGTCGGCGTCGAGGGCGTCCAGCAGGGCCAGCCGGAAGGCGGTCTCCTCCTTGTCCGCGGCGGCCTCGCCGCCGGGCTCGGCCTCGACCGGCTCGACGCCGAGGACCTCGGCGGTGCCGCGCGGATCGGGCAGATCGCCGTCGCCCGCGTCGTCGACGAGGCGGGCGAAACCGTAGACGGCCATCAGGCCCTCGCGCATGGCCGGCGGCAGGAAGAAGGGGGCGACGGGGAAGTTCTCCCGCGCCGCCTTGTCCAGAACCGCTCCCGATGATCCCCCATCGGACATCAGTTCACCCGACTGCTGCTCGCGCACCGCCATGACCGCCACCCCCCCGTTCTACACCGATCTTGACAAGCTGCCCACAGGGGACACGCCTTGGCACCCCGGCTGCCTAGCCCGCCGTCCCCACGATCTTGTTCATACCCTATGCCCGCAGCCTACGTCCCCGCACGGACAGCCGCCGGGGCGGGTGGCCCCGGCGGCTGTCGGATCGTTATGGACGGTGTGCGCACGGCTTCGGCAAGCGGGTGACACCGGCCCGGGCAAGGCCCGCGGCTAGCGTTTGTTGGTCCAGTCCTCGTACTCCTTGACGACGTCCTCGGTGGGTCCGTCGGCGCGGATGAGGCCGTGCTCCAGCCAGATGGTCCGGTTGCAGGTCTCGCGGATCGTGGAGTTGCTGTGCGAGACCAGGAAGACCGTGCCGGCCTCCTTGCGCAGCTCCCGGATGCGCTCCTCGCTGCGCTTGCGGAAGGCCATGTCACCGGTGGACAGCGCCTCGTCGATCATCAGCACGTCGTGGCTGCGCGCCGCGGAGATCGCGAAGCGCAGACGGGCACCCATGCCGGAGGAGTACGTGCGCATGGGCAGGGAGATGAAGTCGCCCTTGTCGTTGATGCCGGAGAAGTCGACGATGTCCTGGTACTTCTCGCGCACCTCGGCGTAGGTCATGCCCATCGCGAGGCAGCCGAGGACGACGTTGCGCTCGCCGGTGAGGTCGTTCATCAGCGCCGCGTTGACGCCCAGCAGCGCCGGCTGGCCGTCGGTGTAGACGGCGCCCCGGGCCGGCGGCAGCAGGCCGGCGATGGCGGCCAGGGTCGTGGACTTGCCACTGCCGTTGGAGCCGATCAGGCCGACCGCCTCGCCCTTGTAGGCGGTGAAGCTGATGCCCTTGACCGCGTGCACCTCGGTCAGCGCCGGGGAGGCCTTGCGCCGGACGATGCGGGACAGCGCGGAGGTCGCGCTGCCCTTGCCCGCTCCCGCCCCGTAGACCTTGTACACGATGTGCATGTTGTCGACGATCACCGTCGGGATCTTCTCGGTGGGCGGCGGCGGGGGCCCCTGGGGCTCCAGCACGCTGTCCAGCATCTCCTGGTCATCCACGGCCGTACTCCTCCTCTGCCTTCCAGAAGAAGACATAACCACCGAGGCCGCCAATCACGGCCCAGGCCGCGGCCATGATCCACACGTGGTGCGGCAGGCTGCTCGCGGGGACCGAGTCCATGAGCGAGTAGCGCATGAGCTCGATGTAGATCAGGGCGGGGTTCGCCTCGATCAGGGTGCCGGCCCAGTGCGGCAGCTTGGACGCGACGCTGTCGACGGCCCAGAACACGCCGGACAGGTACATCCAGGTGCGGATGATGAACGGCATCAGCTGGGCCATGTCGCTGGTCTTGGCGCCGATGCGCGCCATGAACATCGCCAGGCCCGCGTTGAAGGTCGACTGCAGCAGCAGGACCGGGATGATCAGCAGCCAGTTCACCGTCACCGGCAGACCGCTGACCAGCACGATGACGCCGAGGACGCCCATCGACACGACCAGCTGCTGGAGCTGGTTGACGGTGAACGCGATGGGCAGGGCCGCGCGCGGGAAATGCAGCGCCCGGATCAGGCCCAGGTTGTCGGAGATCGACCGGGTGCCGGAGAGCACCGCGGCCTGGGTGAACTGGAAGACGAAGACGCCCGTACACAGGTACGGGATGTAGTCCGGGATGCCCTTGCTGACGTGGAGCAGCAGGTCGAAGATCAGGAAGTAGACGGCCGCGTTCAGCAGCGGCGTCAGCACCTGCCAGACCTGGCCCAGCTTCGAGGAGGAGTACTGGACCATGAGCTTGGCGGTGGCGTAGGCGCCGATGAAGTAGCGCCGCTGCCACACCTGCCGGGTGTACTCGGCCAGGCTGGGCCGCCGCCCGCTGATGGTCAGGCCGTACTTGGCGGCCAGTTCCGCGGGACCGAGGCCCGCGTCCGGGTCGGCCACGCCCGCCGCCCGCTGCTCAAACACCGTGGACACGCTACTCCCAAGCTTCGTCCCACTGGACAGGACGGAACGGTATCGTCTCATCCTGTGTAGGACGCTAACGGGGGCGGGCGACGAAACGCAAGCGTTGCGTCGAGACGCTGGCGTATCGTCGGATCCGACAGGAGCCGCCGCACGCGCACCAGTGCTGACAGGGGAGCATATGGGAACACAGTCCGGCCAGGCCGCGGTTGCCGACACCCGGGCGGGGACTCCGTCGGGATCGGCCGCGCAGGCCGAGGGCAAACGGCCGCCCACGGGGGCCGCACTGCTGCGCGACGATGTGACCGAAGCCATCCGCGCGGCCGTGTTCGAGGAACTGGCCACCACCGGGTACGCCCGTCTGTCGATCGAGGCCGTGGCCCGGCGCGCGGGCGTCGGCAAGACCGCCGTCTACCGCCGCTGGCGCTCCAAGCTGCCGATGGTGATCGAGGTCGTCTCCGAGATCGTCAGCGCCGGGATCCTGCTGCCGGACACCGGCTCGCTCCACGAGGACCTGCGCCTGCTCATCCAGGTCGTCTACCGCCTGCTGCGCCACCCGCTGGCCGCGCAGATCGTCCCCGACCTGCTGGCCGAGGCCGCCCGCAACCCCGAGATCGCCGGAACGCTGGCCCTGGCCCTGCGCGAGACGCAGCGTGAGAGCAGTGCGGCGCTGGTGCGCCGCGCGGTCGCCCGCGGCGAGCTGCCCGCCTCCACCGACCCGGATCTCGCGCTCGACCTGATCGCCGGTCCCCTCTACTGGCACCTGCTGGTGACCCGCGAGCCGGTGACCCGGGACTACCTGGAGCGGCTGGCCCGCTCCACCGCCGCCGCACTGGGCGCCTCGTGACCGGCGCGGGACGCCCGACCGGGTCGACCGTGCGGGAGCTGCTGTTCGGCGTGCCGATGCTGGCGGGCGAGCTGCCCGGTTTCGATCCGGACGGCGCGCCCGAAGAACCGTTCCCGCTCTTCCTCTCCTGGCTTCGGGAGGCCCTCGCGGCGGGCGTCCGCGAGCCGCACGCCATGACGCTGGCCACCGTCGACGCGGAGGGCTGCCCGGACCTGCGCGTCGTCGCTCTGCGCGACGCGACCGAGGCTGGCTGGAGCTTCGCCACGAACGCGGACAGCCCCAAGGGCCGTCAGCTCGCCGCGCAGCCGCAGGCCGCCGTCCTCTTCCACTGGCGCGAGCAGGGCCGCCAGATCCGCGTTCGGGGCCCCGTCGTCCGGGCGGACGCGGAGACCACCGCGCGGGACTTCCTCGACCGGCTGCCGGGATCGCGGGCGGCGAGCCTGGTGGGGCACCAGAGCGAGGTGCTCGGCGACCCGGCCGCGCTCCCCCGCGCCTTCGAGGCCGCCTTCGCCCGCGTCGAGGCCGAGCCGTCCACGGTGGACCCGCTGCACGCGCTGTTCACGGTCACGCCGCGCTCCGTGGAGTTCTGGCAGGGCATGCCCGGACGGGGTCACATCCGCCTGCGGTACCGCGCGGAGAGGGCCGCCGGGCCGTGGGTGCGCGAGCGGCTCTGGCC
>NZ_BBPO01000135.1 GCF_000787815.1 Streptacidiphilus neutrinimicus | reverse complement strand
CGGTCTCGCCGGGCGCGGCGGCGGAGCCGGTCGCTGCGCCGGAGCCGGTCTCGCCGGGCGCGCCGGGCCCGGCCGGAGTTATCGGCGCGGCCGGCGCCGAGGGCGCCGGAAGTGTGGCGGACATGGTGACGACCCTAGGAAGGAGGAGGGTCGTCCGACTGACCGGGAGTCAGCCGTAGGGTGAACGCGGCGTCACGATGCGATAGCGGAGGGTCCCGGTCCGGCGGCGGAGCGTATTCCCAGCGTTTTCGCAGGTAAGAAGGGAGTGAGCCAGGACACGTGGCCCGCGTGTTCGGTGGCATGATTCACCGGCTAGCGTTTGTCGTCGACCAGAAGGGCTGAGCCCGAAGAGCGGTGGACCGGTAACTACGCGGACGACGGACAGGACAGGCACGGTGCAGAGGGCGTGAACATGGTGCTCGGCTCCCTGGAGACGTCGTGGTTCTACCTGCTGGCCCTGCTGGCGGTCTTCTCCGACGCGTTCCTGCCCTTCGTCCCCAGCGCTTCCATCGTGGTCGCGGCCGTGCTGGAGTCGCGTGAGGCACACGCCCCCCTGCCGCTTCTCGTCGCCGGTGTGGCGGCGGCCTCCTTCGCCGCGGACCTGGTACTGCTGCGGCTGGGCCGCAAGGGAGGCGCACGGGCGCGCCGCTGGATCGGACGCCGCGCCGGGACCCTGGAGGCGGCGGCGACGGTCCTGTCCGCGCTGGAGCGCAAGCCCGGCCGCACCGTGGTGATCGCCCGCTTCGTGCCCGGCGGCCGCAGCGTGCTCGACCTCGCGGTCGGCACGGCGGTGTCGCCGCCGCGCTACTTCCTCCGCTGGTCGGCGATCTCGGCGACGGTCTGGTCGCTCTACGTCATCGGCGTCGGCTGGCTGAACGAGAACGCGTTCAACACGTTCTGGTTGAGCCTCGCGGTCTCCTTCGCGGCGACCACCACGATCAGCGCGTTCGTCGCCCGCAAGGTCGCACGGCAGCGCGCCCGCAACCGCGCCGCGGCCGTCGCCGCAGAAACCCTCGCCGAAGCGGCGTAGTGCCTTGTGGCGACGGTTCAGTTGCACCACCTCAGGGGCGCGGAGAACTGCGCGAGCAATCACCGGCGTGCGCAGGGCCCTGCTCACTGAAGACCTCTGCTCATCGGCGGCTCGTCGTGCGAGCCCCGCGCCCCTGGCTCCCCTCACTTGCCCAGGAGCAGGTCCGCGATCCTTCCCGCGGGGCCGGGAGCCGTAAGGATCGAGTAGTGGTTGGTGTCCGGGACCACCTCGAAGGGGAGGCGGAGGGTGTCGACGCCCGCGGCGGCGATGCGGGAGGCGTCGAGGAGAGGCTGAGGTTCGTTCAGGAGGCCGCGTTCCGCGAGGAGGAGATGGGACGGGGCCGGGAGCTTGTGGACCGCCCCCAGGAACTCGGCGTCGAAGACGCCCACGCCGTCCGCGCGGACGGCGTCAAGGACGCAGGAGGAGCGCAGCGCCGGCTCCTCCCCCACCAGGTCGCGCTGGAGGTAGGCGTCGACCGCGTCGGACCACAGGCCGCCCACGGCGGGATGCGCCTGCCAGAACTCGCGGTAGGCCTGCCGGGAGGCGAAGGTCATGGAGAGCCGCGCCATCGCGGGGCCGAGGACGGCCGTGAGCAGCTCGTCGCCGGTGAGGCCCGGAGGGGGTGGGAAGCCGACGCCGCCGTCGACGAGCAGCACGGACGAGAACAGCTCCGGGTGGCGGACCGCCGCGACCGCGGAGACGTAGGCGCCCATCGAGTGGCCGGTCAGGGCGACGGGGCCGCCGCCCGCGAGGGCGTCGACCACGGCCGCGGCGTCGTCGGCGTGGTGCCCGATGCCCCACGGGCCGCGGATGCCCGCGCTCGCGGCCCTGCCGCGCAGATCGGGGGCCAGGAGGGTGGCCCGGCCGTCCAGTGCCTGGGCGACGGCCGCCCAGGCGAGGCCGTTGGCGGTGATGCCGTGCAGGGCGAGCACGACGGGAGCCTCGGGACTGGACGCGGGCCAGCGGAGGACGGCCAGCTCGCCTCCCTCCACCGGGACGGACAGCTCCTCGACGCTGCCCTGAGCCGACCGGACGGACGGAACTGCACTCATGCCTGTGCTCCCCTCGAAACGGCGCGGATGCGCAGTCGGGCCGGCAGGCCCGCGACGCCGCCCGGCAACGCGTAGACGATGATCACGAACAGCACCCCCAGCAGGAACAGCGGCTGCGACAACGGCACCCGCAGCACGGACGGCAGGCCCGCGATCGTCCCGGAGCCGGCCAGGCTCGCGAGGCGATGCTCCGCCCAGGTGTACAGCACGCCGCCGACAAGCGGACCCCAGCGGGTCCCCGAACCGCCGAGCACCACCATGACCAGCAGGGACAGGGTGAAGTCGGAGGTCGTCGTCTGCGGCGTGGCGCCGCCCGTGAGCAGAAGGTAGACCACGCCGCCGAGCGCGGCCAGGGCGCCTGCCAGCACGAAGGCCACCAGCTTGAATCCGTACGGGCGCAGGCCCAGCACCTCCACCCGGCGTTCGTTCTCGCGGATGCCCTCCCAGACGCGGCCGATCGGCGAGCGCACCGCCCACTGGACGGCGGCCAGGGTGACGACGAGGTAGGCCAGCGCGATCCAGTACAGGTTGGCCGTGTGCTGGATGCCGACGAGGGACGCGGGCAGACCGGTCGCGGCGAGCCCCTCCTCGCCGCCGGTCACGCCGCCCGGGTCGCGTTGGACCAGGATCGATCCGGCCTGGGCGAAGGCGAGGGTCACCATGGCGAAGCCGATGCCGGTCATCCGCAGGCTGACCGAGCCGAGCAGGGCGGCCAGGGCGAGCCCCGCCAGCAGGCCCAGCGCCGCGGCGAGCCAGAAGTTCAGCCCGGCCTGCGTGAGCAGCAGGCCGGTGGCGTAGGTCCCGGCGGCGAAGTAGAGGGCGTGGCCGAAGGAGAGCAGCCCGGTGCGGCCGAGCAGCAGGTCGTAGCCGGTGGCCAGGGCGCCGAAGACGAGGCACAGGGCGAGCAGTTGGAGGCTGCCGGGGCTGCCGATCGGACCGTCCAGCAGGCCGGGCAGCGGCAGTGCGCTGTACGGGAGCAGGACCAGCACGACCAGCACCAGGGCGGGCCACCAACGCCGCAACAGGGCGGGGACGTTCACGCGAGCCTCCCGGTCAGGCCGCTCGGGCGCACCAGCAGCAGCACGGCGAGCATGACCACCACGGACAGGTCGCCCAGTCCCGCGGTGCTGTAGTAGTTGGCGAACTGCTGGACCAGCCCGACGACGACGCAGGCGACGGCCGCGCCGCCGACCGAGCCGAGGCCGCCCATCACCACGACGACGAAGCCGAAGATCAGCAGCGCGCTGCCCTGGGTGGGGTCGACGGAGCCGAAGTACAGCCCAGCCAGGCCGCCCGCGAGGGCGGCGGCCGCGCCGCCGATGGCGAAGACGAGGGTGAACGCCCTGCGGACGTCGATGCCGAGGGCGGTCACCATGGCCCGGTCCTCCACCCCGGCGCGCACCACGAGCCCGTGCCGGGTGCGGCCGAGGAAGAGCCGCAGCGCGAGCAGCACCACCAGGGCGGCGCCGATCAGGACCAGCCGGTTGACCGGCACCGACGCACCCAGCAGCGTGAACGTCCCGGCGAGCGCGGCCGGAACGGGAAAGGTGCGGGCGTCGGCGCCCCAGATCGCGGAGAGCAGCGCGGGGACGGCCAGACCCACCCCGACGGTGGCCAGCACCTGTTCGCGCGGCCGCCGGTAGAGCGGCCGGATGAGGCCGAGTTCGAGCGCGACGGCCGCCAGGGTGCCCACGGCGGTGCCGAAGAGCAGCGCGAGCGGGAACCCGAAGGAGTGGCTCGCCGCCCACCAGGTGGCGTACGCGCCCACCGACAGCAGCGCGCCGTGGGCGAAGTTGAGCACGTCCATCAGGCCGAAGATGAGCGAGAGCCCGGAGGCGACCAGGAAGTAGAGCGCGCCGAGGCCGAGGCCGGTGACGCCGAGCAGGACGACGGTGGACATCAGTGGTCTCCCCCACTCTCAGGACCCACCAGGTCCTTGGGAACGTCCGCCCGGCGGCCGACGCCGAGCAGGGTGCGGGACTTCTCGGCGTCCGCGAGCAGGTCGGCCGCCGGACCGGCGTGGGCGGTGCGGCCGTCCGCGAGGACGACGCAGTGGTCGGCCAACCGCCGTACCAGCGCCAGGTTCTGCTCGACGAGCAGGATTGGCACGGCCTGCGCGGCGCGTTCGAGGGCGACGGCCACCTCGGTGACGACGCGCGGCGCGAGCCCTTTGGTGGGCTCGTCGGCGATGATCAGCCGGTTGCCGCGGTTGAGCAGGGCGCGACCGATGGCGACCATCTGCTGCTGACCACCCGAGAGCGTGCCCGCGGCCTGCCGGGCGCGCTGCTTGAGCTCGGGGAAGAGCTCGTGGACCAGCCCGTAGGCGGGATCGGGATCGCGCTCGGCCAGGCGCAGGTTCTCCGCCACGGTCAGCGCGGCGAAGACGCCCCGGTCCTCGGGTACGTAACCGATGCCCCGCCGAACGATCTGATGTGTCGTCAGAGCCACTGTCTCGTCGCCGTCGTAGCGCACGGAGCCGCTGCGCGGCACGAGGCCGAGGATGCCGCGCACGGTCGTCGTCTTCCCCGCGCCGTTGCGGCCGAGCAGGGCGGTCACCCCGGCCGCCACCACGTCGAGGTCGACGCCGTGCAGGATGTGCCGGCCGCCGACGACGACTCTGAGGTCCCGCACGCCCAGAAGAGGAGACGTCACAGCCCCTCCCCCAGATAGGCGAGTTGGACCGTCTCGTCGGCCATGACATGGTCGGGCGCGTCGAGGGCGAGCAGCGTGCCGTGGTGCATCACAGCCAGACGGTCGGCGAGGCCCAACAGGACGTCCATGTGGTGCTCCACCATCATCACGGTGCGGCCCTCGTCGCGGTGCAGCGAACGGATCAACTCCGTGAGGGCGGGCACCTCTTCGGCGCTGACGCCGGCCATCGGCTCGTCCAGCAGCATCACCCGCGGGTCGCCGACGAGCAGCACGGCCAGCTCCAACTTCCGCTTCTCGCCGTGCGAGAGGGCGCCGGCCAGGGCGTCGGCGCGGTCGGTCAGGCCGGTGCGCTCCAGTGTGGCGTCCACCTCGGCCGTGAACGGCCGGGCGCGCCGCCAGAGTCGGAACGAGCCGCCCTGGGCCGCCTGCGCGGCGAGGCGCACGTGGTCGGCGACGCTCATGCCGGGCCAGAGGCTGGACGTCTGGAAGGTGCGGCCCAGCCCGCGCCGGGCGCGAGCGTGCGGGGCGAGGCGGGTGATGTCCGCGCCGTCCAGCGCGATGCGGCCCCGGCTCACCGGGTTGAGGCCGCTGACCAGGTTGAACAGCGAGGTCTTGCCCGCCCCGTTGGGGCCGATGAAGGCGAGGAACTCGCCCTCGCGAACCTCCAGCGAGACGTCGTCGAGGATCACGGCGCCGCCGACGCTCCAGCCCACGTCGGTGAGCTGGAGCACCGGCGGCGTCGGGGGCGCGGTCGTCACGACGGTCAGCCCGCCATCTGCTTGACCGGCGGGGCGACCTGCTCGGGCGTGAGCGAGGCCAGCAGCTTGGGCTGGGCGGCGGCGCCGGAGCCGGTCAGCGTGGCCTGGAACATCGGCTGCAGCAGCGCGTGGTCGGCGGCGCGGATCTGCTCGGGCCCCTTGGGGCCGTCGAAGGACCAGCCCTGCAGACCCTTGACCATCGCGCCGGTGTCGCTGTCCGACGCCTGGAGCGCGTGGACGATCATCTGGGCGGCGGTGAAGCCGTCCGGCGAGAACAGGTCCGGCGTGCCGCCGTCCTGCTTGACGCCGTTCAGCATGGCCGTCTCCACCGGGTTGTTCCCGCCCGCGCCCGGGAAGTAGTGGGCCAGGAAGGAGACCTTGCTGCCCGCGCTGCCGAAGATCGGGTACGAGGCGGTCCCGGCCAGGCCGGTGACGACCTTCGTCGACCCCAGCACGCCCTGCTGGTCCAAAGCCGTCCACAGCGCGGGCGCGGTGGTGCCCGCCCAGGCGACGTAGACCAGGTCCGCCTTCGCGGACTTCACCTGCTGGGCGAAGGGCGTGAGGTCGGTCGCGCTCGGCGGCGCGAGCACCTGCGTGACGGTGGCCCCCTTGGGTCCGAGCACCGCCTTGACCGCGGCCACGTTGGCCTGCCCGAAGGCGCTGTCCTGGGCGAGCACCAGGATCTTCTTGCCGCTCGGATCCCCGACGAAGGAGCCCGCGGCCGCGATGTCCTGGTAGCTCTCGCGCCCGGAGCGGAAGGTGTACTTGTTGGCGCCCGTCAGCGCGTCGGTGGCGGCCGGACCGGCGACGTAGAGGATCTGGTTCTGCGCGGCGAGCGGCGCGAGCTGCAGGGCCACGCCGGAGTCGGTGGTCCCGGCGAGGATCTTCACGCCCTTGCCGATCAGGTCCTTCGCGTCGGCGACGGCGGTCGCCGGGTCGCCCGTGTCGTCCTCCTCGATCACGTCGATCTTGTGCCCGTTCACCGCGCCGGTGCCGTGGGTGGCATAGGCGAGGCCCGCCTGGAAGCCCTGCTCGTACTGCTTGCCGTAGTCGGCCAGCAGGCCCGTCTTCGAGTAGAGCAGCCCCACCTTGACCGGTGCGGACGCGCTGCCGCCGCCCGACTGCGCGGTGCCCGCCGTCCCGGCGGAGGCGCACCCGGCGGCGAGCAGGGCAGTGGCCGCGGCGACGGCGAGGACGCCTGCGCTGCGTCTGACTGGGCGGGACGGGCGGTCGACGGTCATGGCCGGCTCCTCGGTCTGCGGGGTGGATGCCGGAACCGTAGGAGCGCGGCCTCCTCGGGGACATGTGAGCGGACACCGCATCGTCCGCGCGAAGCATGTGGCCGGCCGACATGGTTGCGGCGAACGGCCGGTGGCGAAGGTGGACGGGCTTCCCCCTCCCCCTCCACTCCATCGAGGAGCGCTCATCCCATGGACAAGGTCATCGCCACCGCGGCCGAGGCCGTCGCGGACATCCCTGACGGGGCCTCACTCGCCGTCGGCGGGTTCGGACTGTGCGGGATCCCGTCGACGCTGATCGCCGCGCTGGTCGCCTCCGGTGTCCGCGGCCTGCGGGTCGCGTCGAACAACTGCGGGGTGGACGACTGGGGGCTCGGCCTGCTGCTGCGCGAGGGCCGGATCGCGCGGATGACCTCGTCGTACGTGGGGGAGAACAAGGAGTTCGCGCGGCAGTACCTCGCAGGCGAGCTGGAGGTCGAGCTCGTCCCGCAGGGGACCCTCGCCGAGCGGCTGCGGGCGGGCGGCTGCGGGATCCCGGCGTTCTACACGCCCGCGGGAGTCGGCACGCAGATCCAGGAGGGCGGCCTGCCCTGGCGCTACGGACCGGACGGAGGGGTCGCCCTCGCCTCGCCGCCCAAGGAGGTGCGCACCTTCGGCGGCCGGGACCACCTGCTCGAGGAGGCGATCACCGCCGACTTCGCGCTGGTCCGGGCGGCCGTCGCGGACCGGCACGGGAACCTCGTGTTCCACGCGGCCGCCCGGAACTTCAACCCGCTGGCCGCCGCGGCCGGGCGGACCACCGTCGTGGAGGCCGAACGCATAGTCGAGGCAGGCGAGTTGGACCCAGACGCGATCCATCTGCCCGGCATCCACGTCGACCGCGTCGTCCTGGCCGCAGCCGATCCGTCCGACAAGCGCATCGAACGCCGCACCACCCGACCCGCCGCCACCCCGGAGAGCTGAACCATGATCCCGACCCTCACCCGCGACCAGCTCGCCGCACGCGCCGCCGCCGAGCTGCGCGACGGCCAGTACGTCAACCTCGGCATCGGGCTGCCGACGCTCGTCCCGAACCATCTCCCGGCAGGAGTCAGCGTCGTGCTGCACTCGGAGAACGGCATCCTCGGCACCGGCCCCTACCCCCTCGCCGGGACCGAGCATCCGGATCTGATCAACGCCGGCAAGGAGACCGTGACGGTGCTCGACGGCGCGTCGTACTTCGACTCCGCCGCCTCCTTCGGGATGGTCCGCTCCGGGCGGGTGGACGTGACGATCCTCGGGGCCATGCAGGTGTCGGCCGAGGGCGACCTGGCCAACTGGATGGTCCCCGGCAAAATGGTCAAGGGGATGGGCGGAGCGATGGACCTGGTCCACGGCGCACGGCGGGTGGTGGTCGTCATGGAGCACACCGCCAAGGACGGCAGCCCGAAACTGGTGCGCCGCTGCACCCTGCCGCTGACGGGCCGCCGCGTGGTGGACCGGGTCATCACCGACCTGGCCGTCTTCGACGTCGACCGGGACGGCCTGCAGTTGGTCGAGCTCACGCCCGGCGTGAGCGTCGAGGGCCTCCACGAGGTGACGGAGGCCCCGTTCCGCGCGTGAACGTCAGTCGCTGAGCTGCCAGTTGATCGGGTCCTGGCCGAAGTCTGCGAGCGCCTTGTCGATCTGCGAGAACGGCTTGCTGCCGAGGAAGTGGCGCGCGGAGAGCGGCGACGGGTGGCCGCTCTGCACCACCACGTGGCGGGAGGCGTCGATCAGCGGCAGCTTCTTCTTGGCGTAGCCGCCCCAGAGCACGAAGACCACCGGCTCCGGCCGGGCGTTGACGGCCTTGATGACGGCGTCGGTGAACTTCTCCCAGCCCCTGCCCGCGTGCGAGCCGGCCTCGTGGGCGCGGACCGTCAGCACCGCGTTGAGCAGCAGCACGCCCTGATCGGCCCACTCCTCCAGGTTGCCGTGCCCCGGCGCGGCGAGGCCGAGGTCGGTGCCGAGCTCCTTGTAGATGTTGCGCAGCGAAGGCGGCACCTTGACGCCGCGGCGGACGGAGAAGCACATGCCGTGCGCCTGGTTGTCGTCGTGGTACGGGTCCTGGCCCAGCAGCAGCACCTTCACCCGGTCGAGCGGCGTGTGCTCCAGGGCGGCGAAGACCTCGCCCCGGGGCGGGAAGACCTGCCCGGCGGCCCGCTCGGCGGCGACGTACTCGGCGAGCTCGTGGAAGTAGGGCTGCTCCACCTCGCCCTGGAGCGCCGCGCGCCACGACTCGGGCAGCACGAACTCGTCGGTGGGAGCGGTGTTGGACATGCGGGATCCTCCGGGCGTCGCCGTCTGGCTGTCTGTCGTTTCGGGCTGACTCGACGTGGAAACGCTATCGCCCGTCACTGACACCTCGCCTCGCGCGGGTTGCCGCCCTGCTCGCCGGGCCGCCCGGCGCGGACGGCCCGCATCCGCTCCAGGTCCACGGCGATGCCGTCCAGGACGCGGTCGAGCCCGGACTCGAAGACCTGGTCCTGGTCGGGGTGGTGCTCCGCGCCGTGGACGTAGCTCGACAGCAGCGGGTGGCGTCCCTCCGCCAGCACGCCCATGAGGTAGGGGCCGACGGCGCTGCGGTACTCGTCCTCGGTGACGCCGGTGCGGCGGATCGTCTCGGCCTCGGAGATCTCGCTCATGACGAAGCCGCGTACGTACGCCATCACCGTCTCGCCGAGGCGGGCCATCGCGTCGATGCCGATCCCCTGGCCGTCCATCGCCGCCAGCATCCGCTCGGTGTTGTCGAGCACGTTCGGCCCGAACGGGGGGCGGGAGGCGGAGACGCCGAGCACCCACGGGTGCCGCAGCACCAGCGCCCGGTAGCGCAGGGCGATGCCGCGCAGCTCGGCGCGCCACTCCCCGCCGTGGGGCGGGCGTTCGCCCTCGCCCATCACCTGGTCGATCATGAGGTCGAGCAGGTCGTCCTTGGTCTCGACGTAGCGGTAGAGCGACATGGTGCCGACGCCCAGCTCGGAGGCGATGCGCCGCATCGACACCGACTCCAGCCCCTCGGCGTCGGCGAGGGCGACGGCGGCGTCGACCACGGACTCCACGCTCAGGGACGGCTGGGGCCCCCGGCCGGTGCCGCGGGTCCGGGCCCACACGGGCGTACGGGCTTCCGCCAAGACGGCCTCCTCGAAGCGGTTGCGTACATTGTACGCACCCGACTCAGCGGACGCCGCTCAGATGGGCGAACAGGACCACGTTCCCGGTGTACTCGTGCTTGCTCCGGTCGAAACCTCCGCCGCAGGTGACCACGCGCAACTGCGCGCCCGGCGCGGGTCCGTAGACCTGCGCGGCCGGGAATCCCGCCTTCGGGAACTCCTGCACCCGGTCCACGGTGAAGACGGCCGTACGGCCGTCGAGCCGCGACACGTCCACCTCGGCGCCCGGCCGCACGGCCGCGAGGTCCCAGAACACGGCCGGCCCGGTGGTGGTGTCCACGTGCCCGACGACCACGGCCGTCCCCGCCTCCCCGGGCGAGGCGGAGTCCCGCAGCCAGCCCGCCGTGCGCGGGAGCGAGAAGGGCGGGAGCTCGGCGGCGCCCTTTCCGTCCATCCCGAGCCCCAGCAGCGGCGCGTTGAGCCGCACGGACGGGATGGCGAGGGCGAGCGGCGTCGACGCCGGCAGCGGGCTCGGCCCCGTGGCGGACGACGCGGCCGGCCGGGCCGGCATCACGGCGTCCGACCCCGACCCGCTGCGCGCGGAGTCCGCGACCCGGGCGACGCGCGTGGCCTGCGCGACGGTGTGCCGCAGGCCGCCGACCCCGTACACCACCCCGCCGAGCGCCACCGCGAGCAACCCGACGGACACCCCTCCCA
>NZ_BBPO01000136.1 GCF_000787815.1 Streptacidiphilus neutrinimicus | reverse complement strand
GGGCCGGGGCGGTGAGGGGGTTGCCCGTCGCGCCGCTGCCGCCCTGGGCGGGGACCGGCACCGCGCCGCCGCCGAACGGCGGCCCGGCGGCGGGGGGGCGCGGTGAGTGGCTGCCCGCCCTGCGTGCCCTGAGCGCTCGCCGCACCGCCGGGGGCCGCGCTGCCCGCGACAGCGCAGAGACCTGCGAAGCCCAGGCCCGCGACCAGCAGCGCCGGGGCGAGCCGGGCCCGGGAGCGGCGCGCCTGAGGCGCGGCATGCAGGGGCACCACCCGGGCCGGAACCGTCGGGGCGGGGAGCTCGACGGGCGGCTGCTCCCGCGTCAGCGGCGCGTCGGGGCCGACGTACGGGAGCTTCGTGGCCGCGGCACCGCAGCCGGCACAGGAGAACGCGGCGCCGTTGACGTAGCGGCGGCAGGGTGGGCAGTACCTCACAGCTCCTCCGGGCGTGCACGGACCGGCGAAATCCGGACCTTTCGCCACAATCGCAGCCCAGCCCAGGCCTGTGCGGAGATTAGGCAAACTTCGCATACAGACCCGGGCCACCTGCTAACCTGCCCGCCGTTCAACTGCCGTTCAGTCGAGCCGCGCGTCGAAGGCAAGGGAATCCGCCAACTCCTCCACCCGCCGCTCCGGCAGACCGCGCGCGACGAACCAGGCGCCGACGTTGCGCACGTCGCGCTCCAGGAACGAGCGGCCGCGCGGGTTGGCGATGACGTCGACGATCTGCGGCACGTCGATGATGACCAGCCGACCCTCGTGGACCAGGATGTTGTACGCGGACAGGTCACCGTGGGCGTAGCCGTCCCGGGCCAGCAGCGAGAGGCTGTGGCCGAGTTGGTCCCACAGGTCGTCCAGGTCCGCCTCCTCGGGGCGGACCTGGGCGAGGCGCGGCGCGGCGGCCCCGGACTCGTCGCCCACGAACTCCATGAGGATCTCGGTGCCGAGGATCTGGACGGGATAGGGCACGGAGGCGCCCGCCAGCCACAGCCGGCACAGCGCCGCGAACTCGGCGGCGGCCCACTGCCCGGCGATGGCCTGCTTGCCGAACTCGGTGCGCTTGGCCATGGCCCGGCTGACGCGGGACTCCTTGTGACTGCGGCCTTCCAGATAGCCCGCGTCGCGGTGGAAGAGGCGGTGGTGGCCGTCGCGGTAGCGCTTGGCCGCCATCAGCGTGCGGCGGCCGCCGCCGGGGACGGCGCGCTCGATCAGGAAGACGTCGGCTTCCTTGCCGGTCTTGACGATGCCCAACTCGGTGTCGACGGCGCCGAGTTCGGTGACGACCCAGTCCGGGCGCGGCTCGGGGCCCTTCTCCGTCGGCGTGGACTGGTCCCAGCTGGACCAGCGGTCGCCCTCGGGCGGCACGTCGGCGTCGGCGAGGACCGAGAACGGGTCGCTGAAGCTGTCGGTGAAGGTGTCGGTGTCGTCGAGGCCGATTCCGGCCAGGTCGGCGTCGCTGTCCGCGGCGCCGTCGTACCAGCCGGACTCGGCGGGGAGGTGGGGGACGGGCTCGTAGGCCTCGTCGGCGTCGTCGGAACGGCGGCCACGACGGCTGCCGCCCTTGGGGGTGATACGGACGAAGGAGTCGCTGTCGGCGAATCGCTTGCGCAAGGGAGGGGTCTCCTGCGGGAGGGCTCGCCGGAGCGCGTCAGCGGTAGGACGCGCGGCTCAAGCGGCGAGCGGGTGACAAGGGGAGGCATCTGGCGCGCAGGCGAACGCGCGCCGCGTCTGGACGGCGACCATGTCTGCACACCTCCACTCTCGTCACGCCGGGCACCCTCATGGCGGCCCGGAACTGCGGCAACGCGGCTACTCTAGCCCGCTCCCCGCACGGCGCAACCGAATTAACGCGACGTCGTCGACCGCGCGTCGCCGGGCCGCCCGACGGTCGGACTGATAGGGAGACTCCATGCCACGCCTTCTCCCTCCGGGCCGCCTGCGCCCGGGTCTGGTCGCCCTCGCGGTCGTCGTGTCCGTGGTGACGACCGGCTGCAGCTCCTCGAAGAGCTCGAGTTCCGGCTCCGCGTCGCAGCCGGCCGCCACGAGCGCCGCTCCGGCGACCGCCACGTCCACTGCCGCCACGACCACCGGCGGTGCGAGCGGCGGCAGTGGGGCGACGACGGTCACGGTCACCGAGACCGAGTTCATGCTCCACCTCTCGCAGACGTCGTTCACACCGGGCTCCTACACCTTCGTGGCGAAGGACGCCGGGCACGTCTCGCACGCGCTCGCCATCGCCGGGCCGGGCGTGCCGACCACGCAGACCGGCACGCTCGACCCGGGCGCCAGCGCGAACCTGACGGTCACCCTGCAGAAGGGCAGCTACGAGCTGTGGTGCCCGGTGGACAGCCACAAGAGCCTGGGCATGGACACCCATATCCAGGTC
Organism: Streptacidiphilus neutrinimicus; assembly: GCF_000787815.1. Classification (GTDB taxonomy): domain Bacteria; phylum Actinomycetota; class Actinomycetes; order Streptomycetales; family Streptomycetaceae; genus Streptacidiphilus; species Streptacidiphilus neutrinimicus. Next base: position 8,045 of record NZ_BBPO01000136.1, on the reverse strand, counting down.
TCCTGACGGCCGTCCAGGTCTCCCGAGGGCGCTGACCGGAGCCGGTCAGCCGAGCCGCGGCTCCCTCTCGCGCGCGGCGACGCCCGCCACCACCCGCGCGACGAACTCCGCCGCCGGGAGCGGGCCCGGGCGGGAGCCGTCGCGCAGGCGCGGGGCGACCAGGTCGTCGGCGGCCTCGCGCGCGCCGATGACGGCCTGGTAGGGCGCGAGCCGCGCGCCACGGATCCGCGCGCCCAGGGTGCCCCGCTCGGGTCCGGCGATCCCGGCCCGCAGCCCCAGCTCCAGGCACCTGGCCTCGACCTCCCTGGCCTGCGGCTCCTCCGCCGCCGAGAGCGGGAGCAGCACCACCTGAACGGGCGCCAGCCAGGCCGGGAACGCCCCGCCGTAGAGCTCGATCAGGTGCGCCACGGCCCGCTCGATGCTGCCGATGACCGCGCGGTGGACCATCACCGGGCGGTGGCGCCCACCGTCCGCGCCGACGTACTCGAGCTGGAACCGCTCGGGCTGGTGGAAGTCGACCTGGACGGTCGACAGGGTCGCCTCGCGCCCGGCGCCGTCGGCGATCTGGACGTCGATCTTGGGCCCGTAGAAGGCGGCCTCGCCCTCCTGCGCCTCGAAGGGCAGGCCGGACTTCTCCAGCACCTCGGTCAGCACGGCGGCCGACCGCTCCCACAGCTCGGGGGCGGCGACGTACTTGCCGCCCTCGCCGGGGAGGGAGAGCCGGTAGCGGACCGGCTCCACGCCGAGGACGCGGTGGACCTCCCGGATCAGCTCCAGCGCCCGGGCCGCCTCGTCCGCGACCTGGTCCAGGGTGCAGAAGACGTGGCCGTCGTTGAGCTGGATGGCCCGGACCCGGGTCAGGCCGCCCAGCACGCCGGAGAGTTCGGACCGGTACATGCCGCCCAGTTCGGCGAGGCGCAGCGGCAGCTCGCGGTAACTGCGGGCGCGGGACCGGTAGATCAGCGCGTGGTGGGGACACAGGCTCGGCCGCAGCACGACCTCCTCCGCGCCGAGACGCATGGGTGGGAACATGTCCTCCCGGTAGTGCGCCCAGTGACCGGAGCGTTCGTAGAGCTCGCGCTTGCCGAGCACGGGCGAGTAGACGTGCCGGTAGCCGGAGCGACGCTCCAGGTCACGGACGTACTCCTCCAGCTCGTGCCGGAGCACGGCCCCGTCCGGGAGCCAGTACGGGAGCCCCGCGCCGATCATCGGGTCGGTGTCGAAGAGGCCCAGCTCGCGGCCGAGCTTGCGGTGGTCGTACATCGTGGTCACCTCGCGGAAGTCGGTCTTCGGGGGACGTCGGGAGACCGGAGCGAGTGACCGCATGCGAAAGCCCCGGGCACTCGCCCGGGGCTTGGACTGTGACAGCTCTCAGCGCGCCGGGACGGGATCCGGCGTCGTCGTGGAGGCGGCTGCGATCTGCATGGAGCGACCGTAGCAGCCGGGGTACGGGGCTGCCACGGATTTCTCCGTACACGGCAAGACCTGCGCCTGAGCGAGTTATGAAAACCGGCGAGTCGGGACGATTCAGAGCGTTTTCACAGGTTTGCCACCCAGTGTCATGTCTATGGCTCCAAGTGTCACGGGCGTGCTCACGACGCCCCCGGAATCTCCGAACCTCCCGCGCGACACCCGTCTCCGACCGTGGAGATCCCCCGCCGACCAGCCCGGTTACGCGCGGCCCGCCCTGCTCGGGATCACGGCCCTCGCCGCGCTGCTGTTCTTCTGGCGCATCGACCAGGCGTCCTTCCACGGGTTCTACGCGAACGCCGCGCGCAGCGGCGCCGAGAGCTGGAAGGCGTTCGTCTTCGGCTCCTTCGACCCGGCGAGCACCATCACGCTGGACAAGCTCCCCGGGTTCGTGTGGCCGCAGGCGCTCTCCGCGCGGATCTTCGGATTCCACGCCTGGTCGGTGGCGCTGCCCCAGGCGATCGAGGGTGTGCTGGCCGTCCTGGTGCTCTACAAGGCGGTAAGAGAGTGGGCCGGCGCGAACGCTGCGCTGCTCGCGTGCGGGCTTTTCACGCTCACTCCGGTGGTCGCCGGGCTGTTCCGCACCTCCGTCGAGGACCCCGCCTTCACCCTGCTGCTGATCTGCGCGGCCGAGGCGGCGCAGCGCGCGGCGCGGACCGGCCGCCTGCGGACGCTGGTCCTCTCCGGCGTGTGGGTGGGTCTGGCCTTCCAGACCAAGATGCTGGAGGCGTGGGCGGTGCTGCCCGCGCTGGCGCTGGTCTACCTCCTCTCCGCGCCCGCGCCGCTGCGCCGTCGTCTCGGCCACGTCCTGGCGGCGGGCGTGGTGACGGTGGCCGTCTCCGCCTCGTGGATCGCGCTCGTGACGCTGACCCCCGCGAAGGACCGTCCCTACGTGGACGGGACCACCGACAACTCCGCGTACAGCATGGTGGTCGGGTACAACTTCCTGAACCGCTTCTCCTCGGTCGGCGTGAGCGCCTCGAACACCGGCAGCATCCAGGCTGTCCGGGGCGGCGGCGGTGGCCACGGCTTCGGCGGGCATGGGTCCGGCGCGCCCGGTTTCGGCGGGCAGGGCGCGGCAGGCCAAGGCTCTGCGGGTCAGGGCGCAGCGGGTCAGGCCGGCGGCACCGGGGGGCAGGGCTTCGGGGGCGGCAGCGGCGGCGGGCCGGCCAACGCGGGCGGCGCGCAGGGGACCTCCGCGAATTCGCTCGCGGCGCGCGCGGCCGTGCTCGGCGGCGGAGGCAGTGACGGCGGCTGGAGCAAGATGTTCGGCTCTGCGATCGCCTCGCAGACCGGCTGGCTCTACCCGCTCGCGGCGATCTCCTTCGTCTGCGGCATCGCCTGGCGCCGACGCCGGCCGCGCACCGACGCGCTGCGCGCCGGCTACCTCATGTGGGGCGCCTGGCTGGCCGTCTTCTTCGTGGCCTTCAGCGCCGGAAGCGTCGGCGGACACAGCTACTACATGGGCGTGATCGCCACGCCGCTCGCGGCGCTGAGCTCCGCAGGCCTGGTCGGCATGTGGCGTGCGTACCGCTCCGGCGGCCGCAAGGCGCTCGTGCTGCCCGTCGCGATCGCCGCGACCGCGGCGTGGGCGTCCTACCTGGCGAACCCCTTCCCGACCTTCCGCCCGTGGGCGGTGCCGGTCGCGATCGCCGCGACCGCCGTCGCCGTCGCGCTCCTGGCGGTCGGCCGCGTCCCGCGCCTGACCCGTCCGCGTCTCGCCGCGGCCGGCTTGGCAGCCGGGCTGCTCGCCGTGGTGGTGACCCCGGCGGCCTGGGCCACCTCCGTCCTGTCCACCGGCTCCGGTGGCGGCATGGCCTCGATGATGGGCTCGGTCGGCCCGAGCGGACACGGCGGCTTCGCCGGGTTCGCGGCTGCGACCGGAAACGACGCGGGCCACCGCGAGGGTGGCGGTCGTGGCGGCTTCGGCGGCCGAGGCGGGGGCGGCGGCTTCGGCGGGTTCAGCGGCACGACGACGCTGTCGGCGTCGCAGCAGCAGCTGTTGTCGTACGTGACCTCCCACGACGGCGGCGCCCGCTACGTGATGGCCACCTCCAGCTGGAGCACCGCCTCGCCGTTCATTCTGGCCACGGGCAAGGAGGTGCTCCCGATGGGCGGCTTCACCGGCGCGGTGCCGAGCCCGACGCTGAGTCAGTTCCAGCACCTGGTCTCCACCCACCAGCTGCGCTTCGTCCTGCTGGGCGGAGGCATGGGCGGCGGCGGCATGGGAGGCGGCTCGCAGAGCAGCCCGGTGCAGTCCTGGGTCCGCCAGTCGTGCTCCGTGGTCCCGCCGAGCGCGTACGGCGCGACCGCGCCGTCGCAGCGGAGCGGCCCCTCGCCGTTCGGACGCGCGGGCGCGTCCCAGCAGCTGTACTCCTGCGGCGACGACGCCTGATCAAGGACGACGCCTGACCAGGAAGGACTGGTCGGGCGGGGTCGGGCGGGCCCGGTCGGTCAGGGCGTGAAGCGCGCCACGTAGCGGCGCTGCCAGAGCGTCTCCACGGCGTGGCGCGAGTAGTGCGCCCGCACGTAGGCGACGGCCTCGCCGGGCGGCACGCCGTCCAGCACGGCGATGCAGGCGAGGGCGGTCCCGGTCCGCCCTCGCCCTCCGGCGCAGGCGACCTCGACCCGCTCGCCCGCCGCCCGCTCCCACGCGTCCCGCAGGGAGCGGGCGGCGGCGGGTCCGTCGGCGGGCAGCCGAAAGTCCGGCCACCGCACCCAGCACGACTCCCAGGGGGTCGCCGGAGGCTCCGCGCCCTGCAGGTACAGCCCGAAATCGGGCAGCGGGCCCTCGGGGAGGGGGGCGCGCAGGCCCCTCCCCCGCAGCGTCCGTCCCGACGGCAGCAGCAGCACACCGGCGGCGCCGGTCTCCCAGGTCGAGGGCACGGCGTCACGCTACGGTCCCACATGCGAATATCCCCGAGCGGATTGCAGGTGCCATCTGCAATGATCCGCTCGGAGGGATAACCCATGCACCGTCTGTTCGGTCCTTACCGCTCTGTCTTCGCCATCCAGGGCAGCCGAGCTCTTTTCGTCGTCGCGCTTCTCGCCCGCGTCCCGGGTACCGCCAAGGGCATGCTGCTCACGCTGCACGTCGTCCTCGACCAGCAGCGCGGTTACGGCGCCGCCGGCGTCGTGGCGATGGCACTGACAATCGGCTTCGCGATCGGCTCACCGATCGCCGGGCGGCTGGTGGACCGTCACGGGCTGCGGCCGGTCCTGCTGGTGACCGGGATCGCGGAGGCGCTCTACTGGGTGATCGCTCCGTCGCTGCCGTATCCCGCGCTCGTCGCGGCGACGCTGGCGGGCGGGGTCGTGTCGGTACCGGTGTTTCCGGTGATCCGGCAGGCGGTGGCCGCGCACGTGCCCGGGGAGCTGCGACGGCAGGCCTTCGCGCTGGACTCGATGATCGTCGAGCTCGCCTACATGGTCGGCCCGGCCGTCGCCGTCGTCGCCGTCACCGGACTGCACACCGCGACGCCGTCGATGTTCGCCACCGCCGTGCTGACCCTCGCCAGCGTCCTCGGTCTGTGGCCGCTGGGCCGGATCCTGACGGCGCAGCACCGGGTCGACCCGACACTGGCGCAGGACGAGCAGGACCGGCCCGCCCGGCTGCCGCGCGGCACCTGGCTGAACCCGACGCTGCTGCTGGTGCTGGCGATGTGCACGGCCGCGAACCTGACCCTGTCCGGCACCGAGGTCGCCGTCGTCGCGAGTCTGCGCGAGCACGGGCAGACGCAGTGGGCCGGGCTGACGATCATCGCCTGGTGCTGCGCCTCGCTGCTCGGCGGCTTCTGGCACGGCTCGACGCCGCGCCCGCGCCGGCTGTCACTGCTGATGCTGCTGCTCGGGCTGGGCACCATCCCCGTCGGGCTCGTCGCCGGGCTCGGCTGGCAGTGGACCTGCCTGGCCCTGGTCCCGGCCGGCTTCGTCTGCGCGCCGACCATCGCCTCCACCGCCGAGGCGATCAGCGCGGCCGTCCCGGCGTCCGCGCGCGGTCAGGCGATGGGCCTGCAGGCCGCGGCACTGACGCTCGGCGGCTCGCTCGGCGCGCCGCTGGCCGGCTCGGTGATCGACCGCTTCTCCCCCGTCTGGGGCTTCGCCGTCGCGGGCGTGATCGGCACGCTGCTTGCGGCGCTCGCGCTCGGCCACGAGCGGTGGAGCGCGGCGCGCACGCCCGCGACCGCTAGTCGGAAGAGCGTCCCCGCGGTCCCCGAAGCGGTCGCTCAGGAGCCGTCGGCGGAGGAGCGCCCGAGGATGTCCGCCAAGTCGTAGCGGACCGGCTCCTCCATCTGGTCGTAGGTGCAGCTGGACGGCTCGCGGTCGGGCCGCCAGCGCCGGAACTGGGTGGTGTGGCGGAACCGGTCGCCCTGCATGTGGTCGTAGGCGACCTCGATGACCCGCTCGGGACGCAGCGGCACCCAGGACAGGTCCTTGGTGCCCGTCCAGCGGCTGGTCGCCCCGGGCATCCGGGAGCCGGCCTGCGCCTCCTCGTCGGCCCAGTCGGCCCAGGGGTGGCCGGCCACGGGATCCATGCGAAGCGGCGCGAGCTCGGCGACCAGTTCCTCGCGCCGCTTCATCGGGAAGGACGCGCAGACGCCCACGTGCTGGAGGCGGCCGCCGTCGTCGTAGAGGCCCAGCAACAGGGAGCCGACGATCGGTCCGCTCTTGTGCTCGCGGTAGCCGGCGACGACGCAGTCGGCGGTGCGCTCGTGCTTGATCTTGAACATCAGCCGCTGGTCCGGCGCGTAGGCGGCGTCCAGCGGCTTGGCGATGACGCCGTCCAGCCCGGCGCCCTCGAACTGGTCGAACCAGCGCCGGGCCTCCTCCGCGTCCAGCGTGGCGGGCGCGAGGTGGAGTGGAGGCTCGACGGTCTCCAGGATCTCCTCCAGCGCGGCTCGGCGTTCGCGCTGCGGCACCGGCATCAGGTCGAGCTGGTCGAGGGCGAGCAGGTCGAACGCGACGAAGGACGCCGGGGTCTGCTCGGCGAGCAGCCGCACCCGCGAGGCGGCCGGGTGGATCCGCTCGGTCAGCGCGTCGAAGTCGAGGTGGTCGCCGCGGACCAGGATGATCTCGCCGTCCACGACGCAGCGCTGCGGCAGCTGCGCCTCCAGCTGGGCGACCAGCTCAGGGAAGTAGCGCGTGAGGGGCTTGCCGGTGCGGCTGCCGATGACCGTCTCGTCGCCGTCGCGGTGGATCACCGCGCGGAAGCCGTCCCACTTGGCCTCGTAGAGCATCCCGGGCGGGATCCTGGCCACGGACTTCGCGAGCATCGGCTTGACGGGCGGCATCACGGGCAGGTCCATGCAGCCGATTCTGCGGCCCGGGGACCCGGCGCGCCCGACGGGCGCGCCGCCGGGGTCCGTCCTACGGTGAGGAACATGGGCGAGGCCATGGAGCTGCAGATCGGCGGGCGCGCGGTGCGCGTCAGCAACCCGGACAAGGTCTACTTCCCCGACGCCGGCTTCCGCAAGATCGACATCGCGCGCTACTTCGAGGCCGTCGCCCCGGGCGCGCTGCGTGCGCTGCGGGACCGGCCCACGACGCTCCAGCGCTTCGTCGACGGGATCGGCGGCGAGGCGTTCTACCAGAAGCGGGCCCCGCGCGACATGCCCGACTGGATCCCCACCGCTCGCATCGCCTTCCCCAGCGGCCGCTTCGCGGACGAGATGTGCCCGACGGAGGAGGCCGCGGTGCTGTGGGCGGTCAACCGGGGCTGCCTCACCTTCCACCCCTGGCCGGTCCGCCGCGAGGACACCGACCACCCCGACGAGCTCCGCATCGACCTCGACCCGCAGCCGGGCACGGACTTCTCCGACGCCGTGCGGGCCGCGCTGGAGCTGCGCGGCCTGCTGGAGGAGCTGGGCCTGCACGGCTGGCCCAAGACCTCCGGCGGCCGCGGCCTGCACATCTTCGTCCCGATCCAGCCGCGCTGGACCTTCACCGAGGTCCGACGGTCCGTCATCGCGATCGGCCGCGAGCTGGAGCGCCGGATGCCGGGACGGGTGACCACGGCGTGGTGGAAGGAGCAGCGGGGCGAGCGCATCTTCGTGGACTACAACCAGATGGCACGCGACCGCACCATCGCCTCGGCGTACTCCGTCCGGCCGTTCCCCAACGCCCCCGTCTCCGCGCCCCTGCACTGGGACGAGGTCGACCAGGTCCGCCCGGACCAGTTCGACATCACCACCATGCCCGCCCGCTACGCCGAACTCGGCGACGTCCACGCGGAGATGGACGCGAAGCGTCACGACATCACGGCCGCGCTGGCCCTGGCGGACGAGCACGAGAACGACCACGGGCTCGGCGACATGCCCTACCCGCCGGAGTACCCGAAGATGCCGGGCGAGCCCAAGCGCGTCCAGCCCAGCCGCGCCAAGCACGACCCGAAGGCCGAGCCCGAGGAGAAGTAGGCACTGCGCGCCGGGCACCGGGCGGTGGCAGCGCCCGAGCGGCGCGCCCGCGCCGACCACGACTGCGCCGCCCGGTTCCGGGGCCGGCCAGGCGGCACCCTCCGCGGCCAGCAACGCGCGCGGCGGGACGGGTACGCCCGTCAGCGCCGAGCGGCTCGGGGC
>NZ_BBPO01000137.1 GCF_000787815.1 Streptacidiphilus neutrinimicus | reverse complement strand
GCCGCGACCGCCGCGACCGGCGCCACCGCCGCGACGAACGCCGACGCGGCCGGCCGTACCGGTGCCGCCGCAGCCTCGGCCGACCAGCCCGGCCCCTGGCAGCCGTACCACAGGGGCACCATCACCGACCCCGCGGGCAGCGCCTGCGCGTTCGCGCTGACCGGTGTCCCCGTGGCGGACCGCGAGAAGATCCGCACCCTCGCCGTGGACGCTTCGGGGGAGCCCACGGAGCAGGAGATCACCGGTCAGCTCGTGGTCCGCTACACCAACGAGTCCAACGGCAGGTCGGCGGACGAGAACCTGACCGGAACGGGGTGGCTGTACTACCACGCCGACGGCAGCCAGACCTGGGTGATCTCCGGTCACCTGGGCATGGGCATCCACCCGGGCAACCCGTACTCCCCGCCCGGCTACTGGATCCTCAGCGGCCGGATCACCCTCCAGATCGATGCCGCCCACCACCCCGACGTCGTCTCCCACGAGGGGACGACCGAGGACCTCTGCGCGGAGCTGAGCTGACGCAGGCCCCGCGGGCGGCCCGGGAGCACGCCGCGCCGGGCCCGCCCGAGTGGTCCAAAACGGACATTCTCCCCGCGTGGGACTCCCGGCAGCGGGCGGTCGCGTGCTTACCGTGGGCTGATGCGAGGTGTTGCTTGGTGGGCGGTGCTGTCGTCGGCGGTTGCGCCCGTGGTGCTGGTCGGCGGCTGGCTCGTGTCGGCCCCCCTGCAGGGGCCGGGCTACGACCCGCTGACCGACACCATCAGCGAGCTGGCCGGTGACGGAGCCGTCGACCCCTGGATGATGGCCGGAGCCATCGGCACGCTCGGCGTGTGCCATCTGGTCACCGCGCTGGGCCTGCGCGCGGCCGGTGTCCTGGGGCGTCTCTCCCTGGCCCTCGGAGGCGTGGCGGCGGTGCTGGTCGCCTTCTCGCCGGTGCCCATGAGCGGCGGCTCGATGCGGCACAGCAGCTCCGTCGTGGTCGGCTACGCCTTCCTCGCCGTCTGGCCCGCGCTCGCGGCCTACCGCCGTCGCGACCGGCGGGCGTGGGCGCTGCGCCCGGCGCTCGCCCTACCGGTGACGGTGCTGTTCATGCTGGGAGCGCTCTGGTTCGCCGACGAGGAGTGGGGCCACGGGGACGCGGGCCTGGTGGAACGCGTGCTGACCTCCGGGCAGGCGCTGTGGCCGCTGGTCGTCGTGGCCTCCTGCCTGATGCCCGCCGTGGCCCGAGGCCCCGCTCCGGAGCCGGCCGGGGAGTCCGCCGTGGAGCCTGCGGTGGAGTCGACTGCGGAGTCGGTGGAGCCGGGTCCGCCGGTCACGATCCGGGATGCCTGGCACGGTGGCTGGGTGCAGGCTGGAGGCATGAGCGCCAAGACACTGGTCACCGTCCATGCGGTGGTGCCAGGCCCACGCCCTTTCCGTCGCGTCGAGATCCAGGGCTACGACGCGGGCCCGGCCTTCCGTCCTGAGGACGTGCTGCGCCTGTGCCGTGACCGTGGCCACCACGACGTGAACCTGGACGATCCGGCGCAGGTGACCTGGGTCGGCGGTGACGCCCGCACCTGGTCCTGAGCGTGCCGGGTGCGCTGGGCGCCGGGCGACCCGGCCGCGGCGGACCACGGCGACGAGGTTCGCCTGGACGAGCAGGTCGGGGTCGGTCGTCACCTTCCTGATCGAGCCCCACCCGGACATCGTCCGGCTCACGGTCACCCACGAGGACCTCCCCGACGCCGGGGCGCTCGGCGCGGTGTCCCACGGCTGGCCGGCGGTGATGGCGAACCTCAAGTCCCTGCTGGAGACGGGCGAGGCGCTGGCCCAGCAGCCCTGGGAGATGGCGCCCGGCACGTGAACCGCCCTGCGGCGGGCGCTGTGCCGAAGGTCTCACGGGCAGGAAGGCCGGAGGCCGGTCACAGCGCGCGGCGTGGACCGTATGTTGGAACGCATGTCCGAGATACGGTTCGCGCCCCTGGCGCGGCTCGTCGACGCGTACGCGCCGCGCCTGGCCGAGCTCGCGTTCGAGCCCGGCTTCGTCGCGGTCGTCGACCAGCACGTGGCCGAGCTGCGGGAACGGCTGCGGGGCCCGTCCCCGGATCTGCCCGCCGAGGCGCCGGACCCCGAAGACCTCTCCGACTACGCGCTGGGCTTCCTGGACGCGTTGGAGGAGCTCGGCTGGCGGGAGCCGGTCGGCCACGACTTCGCCGTGTGCCGCCTCACCGCCGTCTGCTGGCTGGTGCGCGAGCACCGGCTGCTGGAGCCCGACGCGCACTGAGACCGGGCGCGGCCGGGCGTTCGGCAGCCGTCAGCCGGAAGGCCACTCGCCCGGGTGATCCGCCCAGTGGACGACGTCAGGGGCGTCGGGGGAGAGGTCGGGACGCTCGCGGCGCAGGACCTCCTCGAACTGCTGTCGGCTGGAGCAGGCCACCACGACCGGGGTGGTGCCGGGCCGCACGATGCGGACCTGCCGGCTGTGCGCCTGCGGCTCCAGCGCGCCGACCTCGACCGCGTGGGCCGGGCTCGCGTGCGGCGCTCCCGCGTCTGCCTGAGTCATGCGTCCAGCTTCCGTCGCCCGCCCCGATCGCGCACGCCGTCGGCAGCCGCCACACCGCGGGGTGGTGGGCTTCGGCACGCGTGAGGCCACGGGTTCGACGGGGACTGGTCACCCGCTTTCCCGCGCCGCCAGCACGCCGGCCGCGGTCACCACGCGTAGACCCGGGAGGCGTCGGCTCGACTCCACCCGCTCGGCCGCATCGGCGAGATCCGCGACGTGGTGGACGCGGTGGTCCTCCGGGAGAACGCGCCGTGCGTCACCGGGGGAGATCCTCCAGGTCGACGGGGCCCCGAATGCCGGCCACTGACGGCTCAGCGCCGCGCGGCGCAGGCGTCCCTGATAAATGCAGATGCCGCTGCGTCCTCGCCTGCCCCACCATGGGTGCGGCCCGCGCGCCGCCCTGACCGCTCCGACCGAGGACTCTTCATGCGCAAGATCCCCACGCTGTTCCGCCGCGATCCCGACGACCGCGCCCGCGTCCTTCCCGAGCCCAACCCCGCCTGCCAGTGGGTCTTCGACGGCGAGGGCGTCGCGACGCGCAAGTACGACGGCACCTGCGTGATGCTCGACGCGCAGGGCGAGTGGTGGGCGCGCCGCGAGGTGAAGCCCGGCAAGGCCGCGCCGCCGAACTACGTCGCGGTCGAGACGGACCAGGTGACGGGCAAGACGATGGGCTGGGAGCCGGTCGGGCAGTCCGCGTTCGCGAAGTTCCACGCCGAGGCCGTCGCGAACACGGTGGTGCCGGAGGGCGTCACCGGCACCTTCGAGCTGGTCGGCCCGAAGATCAACGGCAATCCGGAGCGCGCCGAGGGGCACCGGCTCGTCCGACACGCCACGGCCCTGCCCGTGGACGTCCACGACCTGACCTTCGACGGCGTCCGCGCCGCCGTCCTCGCGCTCGCGGACGCGGACGGCTGCGAGGGCGTGGTCTGGCACCACCCGGACGGCGTCCGCTTCGCCAAGATCAAGGCCCGCGACTTCCGGTCGTGAGCCCGTCCTGCGGGGAGGCGGCGGGCCCTGAGCGGCTGAGGCACGGGCCCTGAACGGCCGCGCAATATGTCCTGTGGCGTCCCGGCCGTCGCCGACGCGTTCGCTCGCGGCAACGTCCCCACCCTGCTGCTGCACGCCGCACGCGGTGCCGACCCCGCCAAGTGGGGCACCCGCAGCGACCCGGAGCTGACCGGCAGCTCGCCCGAGGCGCTGGGCGAGCACGGGGCTGCCGCCTTCCAGGCCCCGGCCTCAGCCCTGCTGCTGCGCGCCGCGGCGCTCACCGACGCCGCCTTCAGCGAGCTGCTCCCCAGCGCTCCGGCCGACGACGGCTGCGCCGCGGTCCTCCGCTACACCGGCTGACCTCGCGGGGCCGGCCCGGGTGGGTCGTCCCGGGGGCGAGCAGTCGACTCATCTGCGGGCCCCGACGTTGGAGTTGATGATGTCCTGGACCAGCCCGGTTCCGGGGAAGTCCGCGTAGACGATTCCGTAGCGGTGGGGCGTGCCGGCCGCCGCGTCCATCTTCCGCATCGCCATGACGTTCACGCCCTGGAAGGCCACCGAGCAGGTGCCCCAGAAGCAGTTGACGCTGGGGTACTCGGGGATGCAACTGGACGATCCACCGCACGAGTTGATGATGCCCCGGGTCCACCCGGTGAGCAGGTTGGGCGCGCTGGTCCCGGGGCTGGAGTGGCCACTGGCGACGAAGTACGGGAACGACCCGCCCGAGCCGCTCAGGTAGTTGACGTACGTCTCGGTGCCCGGACCCGAGCTCGCCGCGTCCAACTGGTCCGCGACGCTGTGCCATTTGTCGGCCAGGTCCCAGTTGGTGGAGAGGGTGTAGTCGTCCTGGACCGACCAGTCGCTGTTGGCGTAGGGGATGCCCTCCCGGTCCGGCGAGGAGAAGTCCTGCAGGACGACGATCTTGCCGCGGATGTCGCCCAGCTGCGGATCGTCGCTGAGGCCGCGGTAGACGCGCGGGTCGGCGGCGAGGTAGCTGTGCACCTGGTCGGCGAAGTCGGTGACGGTCTGCTCCTCCTTGACCCGCATCACGACGAACTCCGTCGGGTGCGCCTGCAGGAAGGCGTCCGCGGTGGCGAGGACGTCGCTCTGGAAGTCCTGACCCTGCCGGGCGATGCCGTGGTAGAGCTCCAGCCGGCCTGAGTACTCGCCCAGCCGGATGTCCCAGGCCCGGATCCCCGAGTTCAACTGCGTGGCCAGGTCCATCGACTGGGTGAAGGCGATGTCCCCGCCGAAGACCGAGGCGCCGCTGTCGTGTGTGCCAGGAAGCGACAGCTCGCTCAACAGCGTCGAGTCGGGCAGGCGGGCCATCCAGTCGGTGGCCGTCAGCCCGATGCTGCTGTCGTGGGAATAGCCTCCGGTCTGGTCGGCCAGGGCGGGCGTGGCCGTGACACCGGCCAGGCAGGTCAGCACGGCGGCCAGAAGCGCGGCACGTGACGCGACGCGGCGAGCTCCGCTCATGTGGTGCTCCCTCGGGTTGGCTTGGCTGGAGAGTTGGAGAGTGGGAGAGTCCGGGCCGGGTGCGGCGGCGTTGCGCTGGTCAACCTCCCTCGTATGACGGAAAGTTACCGAGCCGTACGGGCCGAGCGCGATCCTCCCAGGCGACGTGCCGCTCGGCAATGGGTCTGCCGTGCGGGCACCAAGGTGCCGGGCCGCTTGGTGCCAGGCGGAGACCGTTCCGGCGGCGTCGGCCGCAGGGCAAGCTCTTCCCAGAAGGCCGGACGGAAAAGAAATCCGGCGGGACTACGTCACATCCGCGCAGCAGGAATTGACCGCTACGCCTCACGTTGACATCCCTTTCCACACGATTCGGGGGAACACCCATGTCCAGGCCCAGCTCTGCCCGTGCCCTTTCCCGTCTCGCCCTGGTGGCCGCGACGGCGGTCGTCGCGGGCCTGTGCGCGGTCGTGCCCGCGTCGGCGGACACCGGCACGTACGACAACAGCGGGAGCGAGACGCCGACCTCCACGGGCACCCTGGGCACCGGGGTCGGGCAGAAGCTGACCGGCGCCCAGATGGTCGCGCGTGCCAGGGACTGGGTCAGCCACCAGGTCAGCTACAACCAGTCCCAGTCGTTCTCCGACAGCGAGGTCGGCGGCCCCTACCGCACCGACTGCGGCGGCCTGGTCGACATGGCCTGGCAGCTCACCAGCAGCCCGGTCGTCACCACCCCCTCGCCCGGCATCGACTCCTCCACCTACAGCACCAAGCTGAGCAGTTGGTCCCAGCTCCAGCCCGGCGACGCGCTGGCGGTGGCGGGCGAGCACATCAATCTCTTCGCCGGCTGGACCAACCAGGCCAACGGCGACTTCACCTACATCGCCGAGGACAACCCCAGCGTCCGGACCGGCGAGTACCCCGCCAACATCCACGACGCCAGCATCGACGGCTATCCCACCTCCTCGTTCGAGCTGCTGCGCTCCAACAGCCTCGCCCCCGCCGTCCCCGCGAACTTCAACGTCACTCTCGACGCCAACGGCCAAGCCATCGCCTCCGGCCAGACCGTCTCCGGCACGGTCAACCTGACCGCCGTCGCCAGCTCCCAGGGGGTCGTCAACTCCCTGACCTACTCCATCACCGGCCCCAACGGCACCCAGACCATCAACGGCGGCACCGGGGCCGACAACTACGCCCAGGCCTGGAACACCACCGGCCTGCCGGGCGGCAGCTACACCATCTCCGCGACCGCCAACGAGACCGACGGACAGAACCACACCTACGGCCCGTTCACCGTCACGGTCGCCGCCCTGCCGCGCAGCAGCTCGTCCGGCCTCACCGGGTTGCCCAACGGCGGCTACACCACGGCCTGGAGGGGAGGCGACGGGAACCTGTGGGTGGGCACCGGCAGCGGGACGTCGATGGCCCAGCCGGCCGAGCCCTGGCTGCTCGGCGTGGCCAAGGGGACCAAGCCGTCCATCGCCACGCTCACAGACGGCACTTGGGTCACCGCGTGGGTCGGCGCCGACGGGAACCTGTGGGTGGGCACCGGCAGCGGGACGACGATGGCCAAGCCCGTGGAGCCCTGGCTGCTCGGCGTCGCTCCGGGTACCAGCCCGTCGATCGTCGCCCTGCCCAACGGCAGCTGGGAAGTCGCCTGGAAGGGCGGCGACGGGGACCTGTGGCTGGGCACCGGCACCGGGCTCACCATGGCGAAGCCGGCCGAGCCGTGGCTCCTCGGTGTGGCCGACACGACCAGTCCGTCACTGGCCGCGCTGCCCAACGGCGGTTACGAGGTGGCGTGGAAGGGCAACGACGGCAATCTGTGGGTGGGGACGGGCAGCGGCACGTCGATGTCGCAGCCGGCCGAGCCGTGGCTGCTGGGTGTCGGCAGCAGCGGCAGCTCCTCCAGCCCGTCGCTGGTGACGATGGCGGACGGCAGCTTCGAGGTGGCGTGGAAGGGTGGCGACGGGTACCTGTGGCTGGGCGCCGGCAGCGGGACATCGATGGCCAAGCCGGCGGAGCCGTGGCTGCTGGGCGTGGCCGACACGACCAGTCCGTCCTTGGCGGCGCTGCCCAACGGCGGTTACCAGGTGGCGTGGAAGGGCAACGACGGGAACCTGTGGGTGGGGACGGGCAGCGGCACGTCGATGTCGCAGCCGGCGGAGCCGTGGCTGCTGGGTGTGGGCAGCAGCGGCACCTCGTTCAGCCCGTCGCTGGTGACGATGGCGGACGGCAGCTTCGAGGTGGCGTGGAAGGGTGGCGACGGGTACCTGTGGCTGGGCGCCGGCAGCGGGACGTCGATGGCCAAGCCCGCCGAGCCGTGGCTCCTCGGCGTGGCGTGAGCGCCTGAGCTCCGGGCTCGCACGGCCCCGGACAGATCCTCCGCTCGCTCCCGTCGGGCCGGTCAGACTCTGACCGGCCCGACGGGATGCTGTGTGTGCGGGGTGCTGTGCTGGTGCGGGCCGGCCCAGGGTCCGGGCGGCGGGTTCTGGTCGGCGGGAGCGCAATTCCTTCGCGTTAAGCTGGTGGGCATGAGTGCCCGAGCGACCACACGTCCCGGCGGGCGCAGTGCCCGCGTCCAGCAGTCCGTCCACCAGGCCGTCCGCGATCTGGAGGCGGAGGTGGGGCGGGATGCGCTCACCGTGCCGCTGATCGCCGCCCGCGCGGGGGTGACCCCGTCCACCGTCTACCGCCGCTGGGGGGACCTGCGGGAGCTGCTGTCGGATGTGGCCGTCGAGCGGCTGCGCCCGGACGGCGCGCCGGCCGACCACGGCAGCCTGCGGGCGGACCTGGAGGCGTGGGCGGTGCAGTTCGCGGAGGAGATGTCCTCTACGGCGGGCCGCACGTACATCCGCGACGCCCTGCTGGGCGACCCCGAGCAGGGCAACGCGGTTCGCTGCTCCGACTACGCCGCCGAGCAGTTGAAGGCCGTCGGGGTGCGCGCGGCCGGGCGCGGGGAGGCCGTTCCCGACGTGGAGACCCTGCTCGACGTGGTCGTCGCCCCCCTGATGTACCGCATCCTGTTCCGCCCTTCGGATCTGTCGGCGGCCTACACCGACCGCCTCGTGGCGACGGCGCTCGGTCGGCCTTCCGCCCCCGCCGCACCTAAAAGCTAAGCGTTTGCGTTTTGGGCGACGCGGAGCCTAGTCTCTCTCCTAACGCAAAGAGTTTGCTTTAGGCAGGAGAGGTGCTTCGTGCTCAGCATCGTGGCCCCGTCGTCCCCCTCCCACCGCCTGCCCCGGCTGGGCGGCCGCAGCGCCTTTCCCGTCCACTCTCCGTCCTCGTCGGCCCGATGAGCCGGCACACTCGCGGCCTACTACGTCCACAGCTACCTCGCCATGAGCGTCCCGGCCGTCCTGGCCGGCCTGCTGACCAACCGCTACGGCCTGCAGACCGCCGTCTCGCTCCACGCCGTGGCGGTCGTCCTGCTGACCGTGATCGGCCTCGCCCGCACCCTGTGCCGGCCGACGACGGGCTGACCGGTCGCCAGGCAGGACAGCCGTATCCAGACGCCCCGGGCGCTTCGATCCGACGAACGCCCCGAGCAACCACCCTGGAGCAACCACCGTGGAGCAACCACCCTGGAAAGGCAGGACCCAGCGATGAGCAGCACCCCCGCGAGCACCGGATGGAGCCTCGGCGACATCGTCGTGCGCCGCGTCGACGAGATCGAACTGCCGCGGCAGACCGGACCGTGGCTGCTGCCGGACGCCACCAAGGAGGTGCTGGACGAGGCGTCGTGGCTCCGCCCCGACTTCGCCGACGACGAGGTGCCGCGGCTGGCGAGTCACAGCTTCGCGGTGGAGGCGGGCGGGCTGCGGATCGTCGTGGACACCGGCATCGGCAACGCCAAGCCGCGGGCCAACCCGGCCTGGAACCGTCTGGACACCGACTTCCTGGGCCGTCTGGCGGCCGCCGGTTTCCCGCCCGAGTCCGTGGACCTGGTGATCACCACGCACCTGCACACCGACCACGTCGGCTGGAACACCCGTTTGGCGGGCGAGGGCTGGGTCCCCACCTTCCCGGGCGCGCGCTACCTCACCAGCCGCACCGAATGGGACCACTGGGCCGCCACCGACCTCGACGAGGCTCGCGCCCAGATGTTCCGCGACTCCGTCCACCCCGTCCGCGACGCCGGGCAGTACGACCTCGTCGACGTGCCAGAGCAGGGGCACGAGGTCGCCCCCGGCGTGTTCCTGGTCCGTGCCCCGGGCCACACCCCGGGGCAGGTCGCCGTGGAACTGCGCGGCAGCGAGCGCAGGGCGCTGATCACCGGCGACAGCATCCACCACCCCGTGCAGCTGTCCCACCCGCACGTGCACAGCTGCGTCGACATCGACTCCGCCCAGGCCGTCCGCACCCGGGCCCAGCTGCTCGACGCCGTGGCGGACACCGACGCGCTGCTCCTGGGCACCCACTTCCCGCGGCCCACAGCCGGCACCGTCCGCCGGGAGAACGGCCGTTACCGGCTGCTCGCCGAGCACGGCGTCGACATGCCTGCCGCCTCGGCCTGACCGCGACCGGCCCCGCTCCACCGTCCTCCCACGGGCCGCGGCGACCTCCGCGGCCGTCCGGAGCAACTCCTTGGCTGTGAGAGCGCCGGTCGCTCCTCCGCCCCTCTCCGTCTCCACGCAGAAGGAGAACATCCGTGTCCGCCGTCGAACTCACACCAGCGGAGGCGGCCCGGTGGGGCCGCCCGCACCGGACTGGTCCTGCCCGCCGAGCGCCACGCCGCTGTCGCCGACATCGGCTGTCCAGCCTGCCGCCGGAGCCCGCCGGCCCGCCGCCCGCCCGCTCGGGCCAGGCGGCATGCCGCCTGGCCCGAGCGGGCAACGATTTGAGGCTATTCCTACGAAATCTAGGCTTCTGGAAGCGCTAGCAATGGCTTATGTGGTTTAGGCCACTTATGTCCGAAGTTTCTTGCCCATGCGGCGGCGTCGTGTGAGCGTGGAGGTCGTCCAGCGGAACGCGGCAGCAACCCAGCGCCGTGCGAGGGCCCGGTGAAGCACCGGAGAGCCCGGCGGATCAGCCCCGCGGACATGCTCGACCGAGAGCCCGCCGTGCGTATGCGCGGGTTCCGTCGAGGACAGCCAGCCAATTTCCCGGGCGGCTCCGCGTTGCGCACCCGCCTGTCTACGGGCCGCTTGCTGCGGGGGTGTCCGACGACCTGTGGAGTGTGACATGCGTCTCGGCCTCCCGCGTACCCGTGCCCGCCTCACCGCAGGCGTGCTGATGGCCTCCTCCGTCGCCGCCTCCGCCGTGCTCCTCGGCCAGCATGCGACGCCGGCGCAAGCGGCGACGAACGAGACCGCGGTGGCCGACCGCGCGCCCGCC
>NZ_BBPO01000138.1:7222-10358 GCF_000787815.1 Streptacidiphilus neutrinimicus | reverse complement strand
TGAGCTGCTCTGGCTTTCGTGGAGTCCCTGATGTCTGGGTTTGTTACGAGCCAGGCGTAAGGAGAATCACGAGCTGTGCGAGCACCACGTAAGTACCCCGATGAACTCCGCGAGCGCGCCGTCCGCGAGGTCCGCTCGACCGGCCGCCCGGTAGCCCACGTCGCCCGCGACCTCGGCATCCACAAGGAAGCCCTGCTCTCCTGGGTCCGCCAGGCCGAGGCCGAGCCGGCGAGCGCGACGACCGCCTGAACAGCTCCGAGCTGGACGAGCTGAAGCAACTCCGGCAAGAGAATGCCGAGTTGAGGCGCGCGAACGAGATTCTCAAGGCCGCCAGCATGTTTTTTGCCCAGGAGATCGACCGTCCCCGGACGAGGCCGAGCAGGTGATCGACCACCTGCGAGACGGCGGCTTGGGGGTCGATCCCGTCTGCCGGGTGCTGGAGCTGTCCCCGTCGACGTACTTCGCGCGCAAGCAGCGTCCGAAGTCTGCCCGCCGTTTGCGCGACGAAGAGCTGATTCCGCTGGTCACAGCCGCTGAGGAGGACTCCGGCCGCACCTACGGCGCCCGCCGCGTCACTCGGGTCCTGATCCGCGCGGGCCACTCGGTCGCGCGGTGCACGGTCGAGCGGCTGATGCGCGAGCTCGGCATCGAGGGCGTCATCCGTGGCCGGCGCCGCCGCACCACCATCCCGGAGCCGGCCGCCCCGCGCCCACCGGACCTGGTCAACCGCCGCTTCGAGGCCGAGCGCCCGAACCAGCTGTGGCTGGCCGACCTGACGGCGTTGGCCAGACCACCATCGTTGCCAACTCCGGAGCGGATCGTTTCCGCCCAGGAGCTCAAGGCGGCGCTCGGCTTCTGATCGGTGGAACGCCGCTGAGACGCTTGGCGTCGGCCTGCACATCGAACGCCCGGTCACATCCCAGTCACGCCGAGCACACAAGCTGCACACATGTGGAAGTGTCTGCGCATGCGCAAAACCCTCACCCTCACCTTTGCGGCCGCGTGCCTGGCCCTTTCTGCGTGCTCCAGCTCGTCGACGTCCAGTAGCAGTGACCATGCCTCCACGGGGACGAACGGCACCCCCACTGCAGCGCCCGCACAGCCGACGACGCTGACGGCCGCCCAGATCATGGCCAAGCTCATCGCCGCGGTCCCGTCGGCGAAGCAGACCATCGTCTACACCGCCTCGACGGACCCCAACAGCCTCCTCGGCCGACCCGGCCAGTACACCGCCGACATCCGCTTCTCCGACAACCGTGTGCCCAAGGACAAGACGCAGTTCGCCACGGCCGGGGACGTCGAGTTCGGTGGCGCAGTCGAGACGTTCGCGACCGTCCAGGACGCGCAGACCCGCGCCGCCTACGTAGAGAAGGTCACCCAGGCGATGGCTTCACTCGCCGGCGAGTACGACTTCCAGCACGGGCACGTCCTGATCCGCGTCTCCCGATTCCTCACCCCGGACCAGGTCGCCGCCTACAAGACGTTCGCGAACACCCTGCCGTAGTCCAGACAGCACGAAGGCCCCGGCCGCCCACTGCGGGCGCCGGGGCCTCGCGCTTGCCTCAGTTCGCTTCAGTCGACTCGCTCGACGTCGCGCCTTCGCCACCGATCTCGATCACCGTGTCAGCGCTCGCCAACCCCTCGGCGGTCGTGTCCGCCTCGGTGGCCGCAGCGGTCTCCTCGGTGGTGTTCGTGCTGGCGTCGCCCTTGTCGGCACCACCACCAGTCCAGCCAGGCATGTGCTTCCCCCTCCTGTGTGGCTATCGGTTCACGCTCCGAGCCCTGCCCCGGGCCCTGGGGCAAGGACCCCGGGCCGTTGTGTCTCTGGACTACTCCAACTCAGCGCCCGCCGTCTACTGGGCGCTCGCAGTCAGCCCCAGTAGCCAGCCGTCGCTGGGCAGTTGGACGGGTGGTACGTGTTGGAGGACCAGAGCGCGGTACCGGACGAGTTGTAGATCACGAAGTTGCCGTCGGCCTGGACGATCGCCTCGTACGCGTTCGGCGTGTTCGTGTTCCACACCGGATACGTACCGCCACCGAGCGAGCTGTACTGCCAGATGGTCATGTTGCCGTTGTTCTGGAACTGCAGATAGTTGTGATACGGCGAGTAGCTGACGTCCGTGTTGCTCGCCCAGATGGGGTTGCCATTGGCGTTGCAGTAGAGAACGAAGTTTCCGTCGGTCTGCATCTTCAGCTCGGTGAACGGCCCCCACCACTCGTGGTTGCCGTAGTAGGAGCTGTTGTCGAACCGGATCGCCGTCTGGTGGTTGCACCCGTCGCCGCCGGTGCAGCCGAACGAGGCGTTGGCACTCCCCGCGCCCGCGAGAGTGGCTCCGCCGGCGAGCGCGACTGCGGCGGCGGCCATCGCGAGGGCGCGCTTGGTCTTTCCGAGCTTGAGCATGGTGTTCTCCCCCAGTGGTTGGCGGCCCCCGTTGGAGCCCTTGGATGTTCTGCGTCTTCGTCCGCGTATCAGCTTGCGGTTCGCGGGCAGGCGCTGGAACGGCGTTGACTGGCCGTTCCCTTGGCGCTTCGCTGCTTGGGCCGGCCGTGCGCGGAGCAGCAGGACCAGGCTGCCTGGGCAGTCGTGTGGAGTCTCGTTTCCCGTACAAGTCCGTACACCC
Organism: Streptacidiphilus neutrinimicus; assembly: GCF_000787815.1. Taxonomy (GTDB): domain Bacteria; phylum Actinomycetota; class Actinomycetes; order Streptomycetales; family Streptomycetaceae; genus Streptacidiphilus; species Streptacidiphilus neutrinimicus. Next base: position 7,737 of record NZ_BBPO01000138.1, on the reverse strand, counting down.
GTGGCCGGCACGACGGGGCACTCGCCCGAGCGACCATCCGGGACAGCCGCCTGCTCGCTCACCTCAGTCTTGCCAGCACTGGCTTCCGCTCCAAGGCTTTCGGTTGAATCCGGTTGGATCCGATCAGGGGGTGGGCGACGCCAGCACGTTGGGCTGCTACGCCCGCGCGAGTGAACAACCGGGCAGGCAGCGGCTCGTTCACCGATCATGAGCGATTGCGACTGCCCGCCGCCCGACCGTGACCTGTGTCCCGACTGCCGCGGCTGGGGGTACGAGCCCGGCACCAGCGGCAAGGACCACCCGCTCTGGGCTCGCTGCCATGGCCACGGCGGGCAGACCCCGCACGAATTTGGCTGCGCGATGTGGGGGCCGGTCGTGCTCGTCCCGGGGCGGTGAAGGAACCGGAGTAGCTTGGCCCCGCCAGGCGAACCGGACGGGGCCGTCGTGGCTTCCCGGTCAGCGGCGGTCGCGTCGGTCGAAGCGCTCGAACGCGACGAGGAACGGCGCGACGAAGG
>NZ_BBPO01000138.1:0-6879 GCF_000787815.1 Streptacidiphilus neutrinimicus | reverse complement strand
CGTGAACAATGCCTCCATCCTGAGCAGGGTTGAGTGCACTGGGCCGCCCGCCCTTCGAGCTCTTGACGGAGCGTCTGCTCCCGCACGACGGTGTCCGGGACCGATCCCTGCGCTGACGACGGAGGGGATCATGACGCTACGGTTCATCGCGATCGACCCAGAGACGGAAACCGGCGACTCGCCCACCATCTGGCTCGACGAAGAGAAACGGGAGTTCGTGATCCAGGGCTGGCGGGCAGACCAGGTGCTGCGCGATCAGGTGACCGCGACGCCGGCACCGAACCACGCCCCAGGGATCCCCGACCACGAGGATGTCGTCCGGCTCCCGCTCCGGATGGCCGACGCACTGAGGAAGGCGCTCGATGCAGCCGACGAGCTTGGATGACCTGTTCGCCAACGCGCAGCGCAGCGCCGTGCACCTCGAGATCCGCGACTCCTACGGCGTCGAGCACGAATCCGCCCCGCTGCAGCAGTGGCTGAAGACCGGCACCCGCGACAACCTCGACCCCGACTGCGACTACTGGCGCCCGTGGGCCACCACCGTGCGGGACGCCGTCTGCCGCGGCGTCGTGGTGCGCCGGGCCCGGATCGTGTCCACACCCGTCTCCGCCGACATCGCATACGAGCACGCCGGGACAGTGGTCAACCTGGCGATCGGCGAGCTGGTCCGCTGGCTCCCCCGGGAGCAGGCCCTCGACCTCGCCGCCCCGCTCAACGACTACTGGGTCTTCGACGACACCACGGTCCGGTTCGGCATCTTCGCCGGCAACGGCGCCCTGGTCCGCCACGACCTCACCACGGACCCGGCCGTCGCAAAGCTGTGCACCGACTCCTTCGAGGCGGTGTGGGAGCGCGCCACACCACACAAGGACTTCCGGATCGACTGAGCTCAGTACCATGGCCACGTCGCCCCTCAGCACCGTCCAGGCGGCCCGCGAGACAATCGCCGGCCGCCTGCGAGAGCTCCGTCTAGACGCCGGCCTCACCGGGGACGAGCTCTCTCGCAGATGTGGCTGGCACGCCGCAAAGACCAGCCGGATCGAACACACGAAGCTGTGCCGACAGACGCGGACATCCGCACCTGGTGCGAAGCGTGCGGTCAGCCGGACCTGGCCCCGGACTTGATCCGGGCCACCCGCTCGGCGGATCAGCTGTACGTCCACTGGGCGCGGAAGCATCGCACGGGGTTGCGGCAGGCCCAGCAGGAGCTGCTTCCGTTGCACGAGCGCACCCGTGTGCAGCGCGTGTACGGCTCGAAGGTGGTGACGGGCTTCCTTCAGACGCCCGGCTATGCCTCCGCCCTGCTGTCCGCCATCACGCGGTTCCAGGGCACCCCGAACGACGTGGCCGCGGCGGTGGAGGCGCGGATGCAGCGTCAGCGCGCCCTGTATGAGGGCGACCACCGGTTTGTGGTGCTGATGGAGGAGACGGTGCTCAAGTACCGGATCGGGGGCCGGAAGGTGATGGCGGAGCAGCTCGCCCACCTGCTCGAGGTGATGCAGCTGCCGTCGCTCGCTTTCGGCGTCATCCCGTTCACGACCGACCGAATGGACGCGTGGCCGCTCGAGCCGTTCTACGTGTACGACGACGCGACGGTCATCGTGGAGACGTTGACGGCGGAGATCCGGATCACCGAGGCAAGCGAGGTCAGCTCGTACCTGCGCGCGTTCCAGGCGCTGGGGCAGCCGGCGGTATACGGGCCGCCGGCGAGGGCACTGGTGGAGGCAGCGGTCGACGCGCTCGGGTGATCGGCGCGCAAGAACTCGCAAGACCGTGGAGGCCCACGTCAGGCCGTCCCTACCTTCGGTGACATGGCCGTCACCGCATCCTCCACTGCGGGCGCTTCGCCGACCCGCCCCGTCACACTCGGCCCGTTGCCGCGGGCCTACTCGACTCCTGAGTGCCGTACCGGCGCGGACCGCTGGCCCGACCTCCATCAGATGTGCAGCGCCCCCGGATACCGCGACCACGTGCTCGGCTGGGTGCCGGTGAAGTGCGGCTGCGACTGCCACGCCGCCGCCGAGAAGGGGCGCGTGAGCGCCGAGAAGGTCATCCACGACGCCGAGTGGGACGGGTACCGCATCCGCAAGCCCGACGGCGTGATCGTCGACACCGAGTACGGCGGCTACCCCTGCGGCTGGGACACCCGCACGCAGGCCGAGGACGCAGTCGAGCGGCGCGCGGAACTGCACGCCCACTACCGCGAGCTGCGGGCGTCGGGGTTCCCTGGGCTGTCGGCCTGGTGCGCCCCGTGACGGCCTACTTCAAGGTCTCGCACCCCTACCCCGAGGTGCGGGAGCCGTTCACGTGGCCTGAGCCTGGGGTGCGGACGTGGACGCCGCCGGAGAAGTCCTACTTCGGCCGTGCACCGGAGCACCCTCCTGTGAGAGCGGCAACGCCTGCCCCGTGGGTGTGATCACCACGCTCGACGGCGGCCCGCATGGGTGTGACTGCCCCTGCCACGACGGGCAGCGCCAGCGCCCATAAGAGCTGCCTGCCCTGGGGATCCCGTCGCGCCGCTGCGCGCCCAGGGTGGGCCTGTCCGCATTCAACGTGGAGGAGCGTGCGGACAGCAAAGAGCCCCCGTGCACCGGCTTGTGCATGGGGGCCCTTCGGCATGTCAGGGGAGATCGCGGAGCGTGGAGCCGGTCAGTGCCAGGGCGCCGGGCCTGTACGCGATACCCAGCCAGCGAGCTCGCGGGCACCGTATAAGCGGATGCCGGCTTGGCGGGCGTACTGCACGGCAGCTTGCGTGAAGCCGCTGGTGGTGACCACTGCGGCCAGGTGGGCGCCGTGGACCACGTAGTACGTGCCTCCGACTTTCTGCACCTCGGGCGAGCCGACGCGATTGGCGGCCGCGTACCGCTTGGCCTGGATGACGATGCGGCGTCCGTCGGGGGTGGTGGCGATGACGTCCGCGCCGAGGTCGCCGGCGCCGCCGACGACGCGGACGGAGGTGCAGCCGTCGCGCTGGCACAGGCTGGCGAGGGCGTGCTCGAACTGGAGTGGGGTCATGCGCTGGAAGTCCGTGAGCGCGTTCCCTGTCGGCTGTGGCAGCCCCGGGGTGCTCGGCCGGACGAGTCGGATCAGGTCGGCGACGCCCCAACATGTGACCTGGGTGCCAGCCACGATCAGCCAGACCGTGCCGATCGCCATGGCGACCATCAGGTAGAACACGGGGATGACGAGGTGCGCCGCTAGGAAGAACAGGCCGACCGGGCCGCGTGGGATCCGCATCCGTCGCCGACGCGGGAAGCGCACGTTGAACCGTACGAGCTGGCGCTTGCGGCGTGCAGGATGCCCCACGAAATGCCCCCTCTTCACGAGGAGTTCACGATCTCATGGGGCGGATGGGCGCGTCAGTGGGATGCCGTGATGCGAACCGCCGCTGCACGGCCCGGGCGGGACTGCTGTCCACATGCTGTGGAGGAGCTGGACAGCAGAAGGCCCCCGACGCTTGAGTCCGCAGCGCCGGGGCGCCTCTGTGCTCCTATGGCCGCTCGAAGTGGTGGTGGACCTCCGTCAGATGGGGCGGTTCCTTGGGCTGGGGGAAGCCGATCTCGGCCGCGACCGGCATCAGCCGCTCCATGAACGCCTCGAACTTGGCGCGCGACTCCCACAGGTCAATCACGCGCAGGCCTGAGCTGGTCACGACGGCGCTGTGGAACAGCACGCCGTCTGGCGGCTGTCCGGCACGCGTCCCCGCGCGCTTGTCGAGCTCGTCGTACTGCTCCGCAGTCACGCCAGGGAAATCGATCTCCATCAGCACTGCCATGACGGGCCCTCCTCTCAATCGGGTGCCCGCTCAGCTCAGCAGCGGCCCGGGAAGCTCGCGCGGCGCCGCGTCCGACCGGGTGGGTCACCCACCGTCGCCGAGGGGCGCTGACGGGATGCGGATCGATTCCTCCCGGGGCAGCTTGGAGCGATGAGCGATGACCTGCCCACTGAGCACCATCACGCCCATGTCGTCGTCCATCCCGTTCAAGACGATGCGATGACGGGCCCGTATCGGCGGGTGGACATCCTCGGCGAGTACGTCGGCAAGGCCTTCGAGCTCGCGGATGTGGCGGAGTTCTGCCGTCGCGCCGGCCTGGAAGAGCTCGACCTCAACGCCGAGCGCATGGTCGAGTGGATCGGCGGCGGCCCCGACGTTTGGGAGTGATCCGTATCGGAAACGGTGGCCGGCACTCGCACGTTTCGGCTCCCACCTAAACGTTGGCACCCATCCGCGTGTGCGCGATGCACTGTCCTGGGCGGAAGTTCCCGCCCAGGCGGGAGCTCGTAGGGCCCTCGCCAGCCGACCAGCTGGAGGGAACAACGTGCTCAGGTCTCGCCTCACGCTTGCCGCGGTTGCCACCGGGGCCATCCTTGGCTTCGGCGTGCTCACTGCCGCCCCCGCAATGGCCGACACCTACGCCCAGGCGTCAGTCCCGGGCTGCTGGGCTCAGGTCGACCGCAGCGGCGTCAAGGCCAGGATCATCCTCGGTTCTTCCGGCTCGGACGCCTGCACCGGTCTTTTCCACGACGGAAGTACCTCCGGTTCCTACGGGGTCGCACAGAATCAGACGTACTACGGCCCGTGGATCCAGGCTGCGGGCAATCCACTGGCGTCGGTGACGGTCTGCAACAACAACTACGGCCGCTGCGCTAACTCGGCGTGGATCTAGCCAGCTGGTGCCCTGGGTAGCAAAGAGCCCCCGTGTACCGGACTCATGCACGGGGGCCTCGCCATGCCTGGGCTGTCAGAGCGGCACGGGACTGGGTTCCGCCGGATCCGGCGGATCCGGGGGGCGGGCCCGATCCGGTGGTGCGCGGCAGTGACTCCCGCAGCACCAGCTCGACCAAGGCCGGCTCCACGTCCAGCTTGGCCCGCCGGGCCGGCTCGGTGACTGCGCGGCGCAGTTCCTCGACCGTCATCGGGCCCACCACGACCTGGGACTGCTGGATCGCCGCGGCGAGCAGCGGATGACGCAGCGCGTGCGGGTAGAAGTCCGCCCGGATGCCGAGCACCACCAGGTCCTCGCGTGCCGCGCACACGGACCCGATGAACAGCCGACGCTCCTCGGCGTCGACCTCGCGGGCGAAGACCTCCTCGAACTGGTCGACCACCAGCACCGGGCACGGCTCCGCGGACGCGCCGCCACCGGGCGGCCCGACCAGGGACGACCGGGGTCGCGGGCCCGGGGTCACGGTCGTGGCGTGCCCGCGCTTGACCGCCGCCACGCCCACGAAGCCGAACTACGCCCATAGCTGCCCCCCGAGGGACCGTAGACTGGGTATCTCGCGCCCGCCACGCCTTGTCTGGGAGAGCCCCATGCAGCCTCACCACCTCGACCTCATCGAGGAGGCACGCCGGATTGCGCCCGAGAACGTCAAGGTCGAACGTTCGGGTGAAGTCATCATCATGCAGGCTGCGCCCTCCGCCGTTCACCAACGAAACCTGGACAAGATCGCACGGCAGTTCGCCTCCAGCATTCCCGCGGACTGCTTTGCGAGTCAGAACACCGGCCTCTCCTCGCCGGCCTCAAGGAAAAGCCGCACCCCGGACCTCACAGTTCTGCCCGAGGAAGCGCCGGAAGGGCCCAACAACGAGGTGCCGGCAGAGCTCGCACTCATCGCCGTCGAAGTCGTCTCGCCGTCAAACCCGGAGAACGACTGGGTGGGGAAAGTGCGCGACTACCCGCTGATGGGCGTCCCCCTCTACCTCATCATCGACCCCAGCAAGAAGACCGCAACCCTCTTCTCCGAGCTCGAAAACGGCCGCTACCGACAGCGCGAGGACGCCGAATACGGCGAGACGATCCACATCCCGGCCCCCTTCGACTTCACACTCGAAACAAGCTCACTGCTGCCCTACTGACCTCGCGAGCACGACACCCGCCCGGCACTTGCGGACTCCCCACGTCCGTGCCACACGGCCGGGCTCAACGCCGGCCCAGCAGGTCACGGCACAGCTGAAGTCCCTCCCTCACAGCCCCACCGGGACCCCACCGCGTCCCGCCCGCGGCCGCCCGCCCGCCCCGGTCCACGACCAGGCCCCTCCGGCCAGCACAGATCAGCGAAGCCGCCGTCCGCGACCTCCTCAAACGCGCCGCCGCCGACACCGGGATCACAGACGCCAGCGGCCAGCCCCTGCTGTTCGCCCCGCACGACCTGCGAAGGATCTTCGTCACCGACGCCGTGATGAACGGGATGCCGCCCCACATCGCCCAACTCGTCCGCGGGCACAAGGACATCAACACCACCATGGGTTACAAGGCGGTCTATCCCGAAGAGGTCATCACCGGGCACCGGGCCTTCATCGCCCGCCGTCGAGGGCTCGGGCCGACCGGTGAATCCCGGATGCCGACCGAGGAGGAAATGGGCGGAGTTCCTCGGGCACTTCGAGTGCCGGAAGGTCGCACTCGGCACCTGCGGGAGAGCATTCAGCACCCCCTGCATCCACGAGCACTCGTGCTTATCCGAACTAGTCGGCACACTCCCGCTGCGACGAGGTGACAGGGCGCCTCCGCTGTGCCTCCCCCGACCTCCTCTGTGGCTCCCACGCGCCGCCGGAGGTGCACTGGAGATTCGGCGCTGACCAGTAGAAACGCGGAGCAGAATGCCGATCGGGAGTGTCTGCTTAACGGTGGATCATGGAATGCCGGGTGGGCCGGAGGGTCTGCTCGGGGATGAGGACCACCGAAGTGAGCGACGTGATGAGCGAGACCGTGGACGCCCCCCGGGGTTGGCGCCGTGGACGACCAGTTGATCGGGATGCTGGTCGACCGAGCCCGCGCCGAAGGGCTGCAGCTGACCGGCGAGGGCGGCTTGCTCCAGCAGTTGACGAAGCGACTGCTGGAGTCCGCCCTTGAGGGCGAGGTGACCGACCACCTCGGC
>NZ_BBPO01000139.1 GCF_000787815.1 Streptacidiphilus neutrinimicus | reverse complement strand
CCGCCGAGCAGCGCCTCGGCCCGTGCGGCGGAGCGCGGTGGCGCGGCCGGGAGCGTGCGGCCGTGCGCGCCGCCGACGCCGCCGACGCCGCCGGTCAGCGCCCCACGGAGCCCTGCGCGTCGAGGCTTCGTCCGGCGGGGTCCTGCACGCCGAGGTCCTGCAGTCCGACGACGCGGAGCAGCTCCAGCCGCTCCGCGGTGGCGCTGCCGGGCGCGGCCGTGTAGACGAGCAGCTGCTGCTCGCCGCCGTCGGTGACCAGCACCTCGCAGGAGAGCTCCAGCAGGCCGACCACCGGGTGCACGATGCGCTTGACGTCGCTGCGACGCTGCGCGACGTCGTGCTCGGCCCAGTAGGCGGCGAACTCCGGCGACCGCACCAGCAGCTCGGCCACCAGTCGCTCCGCGCGGCGGTCCTCCGGGCGGGCGGTGGCGATGGCGCGCAGGTGCGCGACGTGGGAGCGGCCGAGGCGCTCGTGGTCCTCGGCGGGCATCACCGCGCGGGCGGCGGGTTCGACGAACCAGCGCCGGATGAGGTTGCGCTGCTCGGGCGGCCGCGAGGTCGCGTCGCCCCACAGCGCCCGCGACATCGCGTTCTGCACCAGCACGTCGCCGAGGTCGGAGATGACCTGGGCCGGGGTGTCCCAGAGCCGGTCCAGGATCAGCAGCAGGCCGGGCCGGACGTGGTCGGCGACGTGATGGTGCTGGGGCGGCTGCTGGCCGGACAGGTGGAAGAGGTGGTCCCGCTCGTCGTCGCTCAGGCGCAGCGCGCGGGCCAGCGCCGCGAGCAGCTGCGGCGAGGGGCGCGGTCCGCGCTGCTGCTCCAGGCGCGTGTAGTAGTCCACCGACATCCCGGCGAGCCCGGCCACCTCCTCGCGGCGCAGTCCGGGCGTGCGGCGGCGGGCGCCGTCCGGCAGGCCCACGTCGGCGGTGCTCAGCCGCTCCCGGCTGCGGCGCAGGAAGTCGGCGAGTGCGGCGCGGTCCACGGGTCGGTCCATGCGTCCCAGCATCCCTCGCGGGCCGGCCGGTAACCAGGGATCGCCGGTCCCCCGATCGACAGGTCTCTCCCGCCGCGGGCGCGGCGGCGACAGAGTGGTCGTCACAGGGCCACGAGGCCCGGACGACCGAACGACGGAGCAGAACCATGACGATTCTGGTGACGGGCGCGACGGGGCAGGTCGGACGGCGGTTCGTGCCGCGTCTGCTGCAGTGGGTCCGTCCGGACGAGACGGTGCGGGTGCGGGTGCTGGTGCGTGGCGAGGAGAGCGCGCGGCACTTCACCGAGCTCGGCGCACGGGCCGTGCTGGGCGACCTGCGCGACGCCGACGACCGCAAGCGCGCTCTGGAGGGAGTGGACGACGTGGTGAACGTCGCGGCCGCCTTCCGCGGTGTGCCGGACGAGGAGGCGTGGGCGGTCAACCGCGACGCGGCCATCGCGCTGGGCCGGGAGGCCGCGGGGGCGGGCGTGCGGCGCTTCGTCCAGGCCAGCACCAACCTGGTCTACGGCGCGGGCCGGGGCCGTCCGGCGGTCCCGCAGGACCGGCCGGAGCCCGAGGCCGTCTGGGGCGTCTACCCGCGCTCCAAGGCGGAGGCCGAGGCCGGCCTGACCGCCCTGGCGGACCTGCGCCTGGTGATCGTCCGCCTGGCCTTCGTCTACGGCGAGGGCGACCCGCACCTGCCGAACGCCGGGCGCTTCATCGCCGACTGGCCGGCCCACCGACGGCTCCAGATGGTCCACCACGCGGACGTCGCCCTGGCGCTCTTCCGCGCCCTGCGCACCCCCGGGATCGAGGGCCGCAGCTACAACGCCGCGGACGACGCGCCCGTCACCGCCTGGGACATCCACCGCCTCAACGGCACCGCCTTCCCGCAGGCCAACGTCGACGCCGTCGACCCCGACCCGTGGAACGGCATCGCCTCCAACCTCTCGCTCCGCGACGAGCTGGGCTGGCGTCCGGTCTACCCGTCCGTCTGGACAGCGCGGGACGCAGGCGCGCTGTGACCTCCCGCGCCGACAGCCGCTCCGACCAGTCCGGCCAGTCCGGCCGGTCCGGGCCGTGGGCCACCCGCGCGGCGGATCGCCGCAGGCGGGGACCGGCTGCGATGCTGACGGGATGGAGCTGAGCACCGCGCCCGCCGATGCCGTCGCCGTCGTGGCGGCGCGGCTCGGTGACGCCGTGTCGGGGCTGCCGCCGGGGGACGGCGTCGGTGTGTTCGGCGGCGTGTACCTCCAGGTCACTGACGCCGTGGTACGGCGGCTCGGCGAGGACGGCTACTTCGGCTCGCCCGCCGACGTGGCCCGGCTGGACACCCTGTTCGCGGACCGCTTCCTCGGCGCGCTCGGCGCGGACGCGCCGCCCGCGTGCTGGCGGCCGCTGCTCGACCTGCGGCTGCACCCGGGCATCCGCCCGGTCCAGTTCGCGCTGGCGGGCATGAACAGCCACATCGAGCACGACCTGCCGCTCTCGGTCGTCGACTCCTGCCGCAGCCTCGACTGCCCGCCGCAGGAGCTGGAGGCGGACTTCCACCGCGTCAACGACCTGCTGGCGGGCGTGGAGGAGCAGGTCCGCGAGGAGCTGCTGGCGCTGCCGCCGGAGCTGGACGTCGCGGACCCGCTGCTGCACCTGCTGGACTCGTGGAGCATCGACGCCGCCCGCGACGCGGCCTGGGCCTCCGCCCGCATGCTGTGGGAGCTGCGCGGCACGCCGGAGGCCTACGCGGCGGCCGCGGGCGCGCTCGACCGCTCCACCGGAATGATGAGCCGCTGCCTGCTCACCCCGCTGCGCGACGCGCGCGCCATGCGGGAGGCGAGCAGGCAGACGGCGGTGGCCGACTACTGACCGAGCGTCACCAGCTGGCGTGCAGCGGCTTGCCCTCGGCGAATCCGGCCGCGCTCTGGACGCCCACCACGGCCTTGCGGTGGAAGTCCTCCAGCGAGTCCGCACCGGCGTAGGTGCAGGAGGAGCGGACGCCCGCGACGATCGAGTCGATCAGGTCCTCGACGCCGGGACGGGCCGGGTCCAGGTACATCTTGGAGGTGGAGATGCCCTCCTCGAACAACGCCTTGCGGGCGCGGTCGTAGTTGGACTCCTCGGCCGTCCGGTTGCGCACGGCGCGCGCGGAGGCCATGCCGAAGCTCTCCTTGTACTGGCGGCCGTCGGGGGCCGTCTGCAGGTCGCCAGGCGACTCGTAGGTGCCGGCGAACCAGGAGCCGATCATGACGTTGGACGCGCCGGCGGCCAGCGCCATCGCCACGTCGCGCGGGTGGCGCACGCCGCCGTCGGCCCAGACGTGCTTGCCGAGCCTGCGGGCCTCGGCCGCGCACTCCAGCACGGCGGAGAACTGCGGCCGGCCGACGCCGGTCATCATCCGGGTGGTGCACATCGCGCCCGGGCCGACACCGACCTTGAGGATGTCCGCGCCCGCCTCGACCAGGTCGCGCACGCCCTCGGGGGCGACGACGTTGCCCGCGACGACCGGCACCTGCGGGTCGAGCCCGCGCACGGCCTGCAGCGCGTTGATCATCGACTCCTGGTGGCCGTGGGCGGTGTCCACGACCAGCACGTCCGCACCGGCTTCCAGCAGCGCCTTGGCCTTGCCGGCCACGTCGCCGTTGATGCCCACGGTGGCGGCGATCCGCAGCTTGCCGCCCGCGTCCACCGCCGGGTTGTAGAGAGTCGCGCGCAGCGCACCCTTGCGGGTGAGGATGCCGACGAGGTCGCCCCGGCCGTCGACGACGGGAGCGAGCTTGCGGTGCCCGGCGGAGAGCTTCTCGAACGCCTCGCGCGGGTCGACGCTCTCCTCGAGGAGCAGCAGCTCCTTGCTCATCACGGCGGCGAGGCTGGTGAAGCGGTCCACGCCCTTGAGGTCGGCCTCGCTGACGACGCCGACCGGCTTGCCGTCCTCGACCACGACGATCGCGCCGTGGACGCGCTTGTGCAGCAGCGAGAACGCGTCGGCGACCGTCGCGCCGGGCGCGAGCGTCACGGCGGTGTCGTGCACCAGGTGGCGCTGCTTGACCCAGCCGACGACCTCGGAGACGACCTCGATCGGGATGTCCTGCGGGATCGCGACGACGCCGCCGCGCCGAGCCACCGTCTCGGCCATCCGTCGGCCGGCCACGGCAGTCATGTTGGCGACGACCAGCGGGATGGTCGTCCCGGTGCCGTCGTTGCTGGACAGGTCGACCGCCTGGCGCGACCCCACCGCCGAACGGCTGGGGATCATGAAGACGTCGTCGTACGTGAGGTCGTAGGGAGCGGAGGGACGGGCGTCCAGCTCGCCGGTGACCGGATTCAGGAACCGCATGACTTCAGCCTACGGTCCGGATCGGCGCGGTTCATGGCAGGACGCTACAAGGCGGCGTCCGGAAAACCGGCCGTGCCTTGGAGGATCGTCCATATGGGTTTGTGGTTAGCTACAACACCAGCGAAGGGCGGCCGCCGAACAGCGGAGCTTCAGAGCTTCCGCACCCACGGCGCCTTCTCCGTGGCCTCCCGCGCCTGCGCCCGCAGCGCCGCGACGGCAGCCGCGGGATCGTCCGCGCCGTAGACTGCGGAGCCCGCCACGAACACGTCCGCGCCCGCGTCCGCGCACCGCTCGATCGTGGAGGCCGAGACCCCGCCGTCGACCTGCAGCCACAGCTGGAGCCCGTGCTTGTCGATCAGCTGCCGGGTCCGGCGGATCTTCGGCAGCATGATGTCCAGGAACGCCTGCCCGCCGAAGCCCGGCTCCACCGTCATGATCAGCAACATGTCCAGCTCGGGCAGCAGGTCCTCGTACGGCTCGATCGGCGTCGCCGGACGCAGCGCCATCGACGCGCGCGCGCCGAGCGCCCGCAGGTCCCGCGCCAGCCGGACCGGCGCGGCCGCGGCCTCGACGTGGAACGTCACGGACCCCGCCCCCGCCTCGGCGTACTGCGGCGCCCAGCGGTCCGGGTTCTCGATCATCAGGTGGCAGTCGAGCGGGATGTCCGTGGCCTTGCTCAGCGACTCCACGACCGGCAGACCCAGGGTCAGGTTCGGCACGAAGTGGTTGTCCATGACGTCCACGTGCAGCCAGTCCGCACCCCGCACCGCCTCCGCCTCCTCGGCGAGCCGGGCGAAGTCGGCGGACAGGATGCTGGGACAGATCTGGGGCATCTCACGCACTTTCGAGTCGATCACGGATTCGTTGCCATCATGCCCTACCCCCCGGGGGCGCGAGGAACTGCGTGAGAAACCACCCGGTGCGGATGGCCCTGCGGGTTCGGCGCGCCACGTGCGTGGGTGGCTCGTCGCGCGGTTCCTCGCGCCTCTGAAAACCGCCTAACGGCGCTTGCGCAGCAGCGCCAGGTACATGGCGTCCGTGCCATGCAGATGCGGCCACAGCTGGATGTCCGGGCCGTCGCCCAGGTCCGGGACTCCCGGAAGCGTCTCGCGGGCGTCGATCCACTCGACGTCCTCGCGGCCCTTCAGGACGTCCTGGACCACTACGCGGGTCTCCGCGAGATGCGGGGAGCAGGTCGCGTAGCCGACGACGCCGCCCGGCCGGGTGGCGTCGATCGCGCTGCGCAGCAGACCCCGCTGCAGCGGCGCGAAGTTGGCGACGTCGGCGGGCCGGCGGCGCCACCGCGCCTCCGGGCGGCGGCGCAGCGCGCCGAGACCGGAGCAGGGGACGTCGACGAGCACGCGGTCGAAGCTGCCGGGCTTCCACGCGGGGCGGGTGCCGTCCGCCGTGATGACCGTGTACGGGCCGGGGTTGCCCTCCAGCGCACGGGCCACCAGACGGGCACGGTGGAGCTGGGCCTCGGAGGCGACCAGCGCCGCGCCCCGCTCCGCCGCGAGCGCGCCGAGCAGCGCGGCCTTGCCGCCGGGACCGGCGCAGCCGTCGAGCCAGACGGAGTCGCTGCCGCCCTCCAGCGGCGCGGCGGCGAGCGCTGCCGCGACCAGCTGGCTGCCCTCGTCCTGGACGCCCGCGCGGTTCTCGCGCACCGCGCGCAGATCGGCCGGGTCGCCGCCCTCGGCCAGCCGGACCGCGTACGGCGACCAGCGGCCGGGCTCCGTCGCGTCCTCGTCGAGCGCGGCGCGCAGCTCCTCGACGGTCGAGCGGCCCGGACGGGCGACCAGCGTCACCGCGGGGCGGTCGTTGTCGGCGGCGAGCAGCGCCTCCATCGCGGTGCGGCCGGCCGCCTGCGGCTGCCAGACGCCGAGCGCGTCCCACAGCGCGGAGACGACCCAGCGCGGATGCGAGAAGAGCACGCCCAGGTGGTCCTCGGCGTCCTCCTCGTAGGGCGGGGCGACCTGCTCCAGCCAGGTGTCCAGGTCGTGCTGCGAGATCTTGCGCAGCACCGCGTTGACGAACTTCGCCGGGCCGTCCGTCAGCACCGTGCGGGCGAGGTCGACGGTGGCGGAGACGGCCGCGTGGGTGGGGATGCGGGTCGCCAGCAGCTGGTGCGCGCCGAGCGAGATGACATCGAGGACCGGCGGGTCGATCTTGCTGAGCGGGCGGTCCACACAGGCGGCGATGATCGCGTCGTAGCTGCCGCGCATGCGCAGCGTGCCGTAGACGAGCTCGGTGGCGAAGGCGGCGTCGCGGCGGGTGAAGTCGACGTCCTGCTCGGCCTTGCGCAGCAGCGCCGGGAGGACCAGGTTGGCGTAGGCGTCGCGCTCGTCGACGGCCCGCAGGGCGTCGAAGGCGAGCCGGCGGGCGGGGTCCTGCGCCGGCTTGCGGTAGGGGCGCTTCTTCGCCGTCGCCGGACGGGACGCGGGGCCGGGGCTGCTCATGGGTCGGCTCTACCTCTGTGCCTGAAGGTGCTGACGGTTGCTATGCACGGACGTCGGGACGCCGTGCCTCGTGACCATCATGCCGCATGGGCGGCGGCAACCTGCTGACGGACGGTCGCGGACCACCTCCAGTTCCTCACCGGCACCAAACGCGACGGCGCCTGCTCAGGCTGACGCCCGGTTGCACCGCCCCCGGGGGCGCGGCCGCCTGCTGGCGAGCAACCAGGCAACACCCCAGGGGCGCGAGGAACCGCGCGAGAAACCACCGGCGTGCGGACGGCCCTGCACGTCGAGGAGCATCCGCATGTCAGTGACTTGTCGCGCAGTTCCTCGCGCCCTGAGGTGGTGCAACAGCCTCGCGCCCCTGGAGAGTGCACCGTCCCCAAGCCGCAGACGCGCTGTCTACACCAGTCGCTCGCCCGGTTCGACGCGTGCGCCGCGCGCCCAGTCGCCGGCGGGCATGCGCTTCTTGCCCTGCGGCTGCACGTCGCCCAGCTCCAGCTCGTACGAGCCGGTGCCCACGCGGACGGTGTTCTTCTGCACGGTCACCTCGCCCGGCGCCAGCTCCGACCGGCCCACGATCGGCCGCACCGAGCCGACCTTGAGGCGCTCGCCGCGGAACTCCGTCCACGCGCCCGGCGCGGGCGCGCAGCCGCGGACGACGCGGTCGACGCGGAGCGCGGGCGCGGTCCAGTCGATGCGGGCGTCCTCGACGGTGATCTTGGGCGCGATGGTGACCCCGTCGGCCGGCTGCGGGCGGGCCTCCAGGCTGCCGTCCTCGATGCCGTCCATGGTCGCGACCAGCAGCCGCGCGCCGGAGTCCGCCAGCCGCCCCAGCAGATCTCCGCTGGTGTCGGTCGGGCGGACCTCCTCCGTCACCGTGCCGTAGACCGGACCGGAGTCGAGGCCCTGCTCGATGAGGAAGGTCGACGCGCCGGTGACCTCGTCACCGGCCAGCACCGCGTGCTGGACGGGTGCCGCGCCGCGCCACGCGGGCAGCAGCGAGAAGTGGAGGTTGACCCACCCCCGCGCCGGAACCTCCAGCGCGGCCTTCGGCAGCAGCGCGCCGTAGGCGACGACGGGGCAGCAGTCCGGCGCGATCTCGGCGAGGCGCTCCAGGAACTCCGGGTCCCGCGGCTTGGCGGGCTTCAGCACCTCGATGCCCGCCTCCTCCGCGCGCTGCGCGACGGGGCTGGCGACGAGCTTGCGGCCGCGACCGGCGGGCGCGTCGGGGCGGGTGACCACCGCGACCACCTCGTGGCGCGAGGCGATCAGCGCCTCCAGCGAGGGGAGCGCGACCTCGGGGGTGCCGGCGAAGACCAACTTCATGCGAGTACCAGTGCCTTTCTCTGGCTGCGGGGAACGGTGCTGCGGCTCGGGGCTGCGGGGAACGGGACCGCCACAGGGGGCTGCGGCTGCGGCGTCCCTCAGAAGGCGCGGCCGAAGGTGCTGTGCGGGGAGACCCGCACCTGCGGGGCCGGCTCGCCGCCCCAGTCGGCGTCGCGGATCGCCTTCATCGCGGCCTTGCGCTGCTCGCGGTCCAGCCGATCGATGAAGATGATCCCGTCGAGGTGGTCGGTCTCGTGCTGGATGCAGCGCGCGAGCAGTTGCGTGCCCTCGACGGTCACCGGGTCGCCGTGCATGGTGAAGCCCTTCGCGACGACGCCGAAGGACCGGCGGGTGTCGAAGCTCAGGCCGGGCAGCGAGAGGCAGCCCTCCTCGCCGTCCTGCTGCTCGTCGGTGAGGTCGAGCGTCGGGTTGACCAGGTGTCCCAGCTCGCCGTCGACGTGGTAGGTGAACACGCGCAGCGAGACGCCGATCTGAGGGGCCGCCAGGCCGGAGCCGGGCGCGTCCTTCATCGTCTCGGTCAGGTCCCGGACGAGGTTCCGCAGCTCCTTGTCGAAGGTGGTGACCGGCTGCGCCTTCATACGCAGGACCGGATCGCCGAAGATACGGATCGGCTGGATGGCCACGGCGCGGACTCCCGTCGTCAGGGTGGGTGCGTGCAGGGTGGCCGCGCCGCGCCTCCCCCGGTGGCGGCGGACCCGCGCGCGGCCGTGCACTGGTGCCACAAGATGCCTCGAATGCTCGGAGGATCAAGTCTAGAGGGCCCGGGCAGGGGCTCACTCGCACGGTGCGCACGAGCGGCACGAGCCCCGTACGGCCTCCTGTGCGCCCTCCCGCACGCCCCTATCGTGACCGATCCGACACTTCGGGCGTTGGTCAAAGGAGATTGACCGCCGGAACCCTCCCCCTCGCGGTCCGCCACCGCCGTCCGAGAGGCACACACGACATGGTCGAACACGCCACGCACGACGCCCGTGCCCGAGCCAGCCTCCATCTGCTGGTCCGCGACATCGAGCGGGTGCGCCGCCAGGTGGACGCGTTGCGCACGCTGACTGCCCAGTTGGGCAACGTCTACCGGCCGCGCCGCCCCACGACGGCCGCGGGCTTCGTCGTCTACGGGCGGGCGCCCGCGCCGACGGTCCGGCTCGCGCAGGAGCTGCGCGACAGTGTGGAGGGCCTGGTCGCGGCCGCGGTGGAGTTCGACCGTTCGCTCGGCTTCTCCTGGGACGCGGTGGGCTCCGCGCTGGGCGTGACCAAGCAGGCGGTCCACCGGAGGTACGGCGTCCGCCGCAATGTGCCGGACGGCACGGCGCAGGGCCTGCAGCCCGGCCCGCAGCGCGCTCCGCTGGAGGACGGCGAGATCGTCGCCGAGGCGCCCGGGCTCCCGTCGGCGGCGGAGGTGCCGCTGCCCCAGCAGCACGCGGGGCCACCGGC
>NZ_BBPO01000140.1 GCF_000787815.1 Streptacidiphilus neutrinimicus | reverse complement strand
GGAGTACTGGGTGCGCCACGTCCGTGAGGCGGTCCGCTTCCGCGACGCGATCGCAACCCTGGAGCGCGAAGGCGTCCGCACCTTCCTGGAGCTGGGCCCGGACGGCACACTCTCGGCCCTCGGCCAGGACTGCGTGAGCGAGGACGCGGTGTTCGCGCCCGTGCTGCGTCGCGACCGGCCCGAGGTGCGGACGCTCACCGCCGCCCTCGCGCAGGCCCAGGTGCGCGGCGTGGCCGTCGACTGGCGGGCGTTCTACGCCGGGCATGGTGCGCGCAGGGTGGATCTGCCCAGCTACGCCTTCCAGCGCCGCCGCTACTGGCCGACCGCCGCCTCCTGGGCCGAGACCGCGACGGGCGGCCCGGGCGCCACTGACGCGGTGGACGCCCGGTTCTGGGAGGCCGTCGAGCGCGGTGACCTCCAGGCCCTCACCACCACTCTGGACCTGGACGGCGACCAGCCGCTCAGCTCGGTGCTGCCCGCACTGACCGCCTGGCGTCGGCAGAGCCGTGACCGCTCCACCGTGGACGGCTGGCGCTACCGCATCGGCTGGCGTCCGACCACCGAGGCCCCGCGCGCGGGCGTCACCGGCCACTGGCTGCTGGTCGTTCCGGACGGACAGCGCGACCACGAGTGGGCGGTTGCCGCGGAGCGGGCGCTGTCCCAGCGAGGCGTGACCGTTCACCGGGTCGAGTTCGACGCGCCGACCACCGCCGACCGGGCCGTGCTGGCCGGACGGCTGCGTGCCGCGCTACCCGAGGGCGGCGAGCCGGTCGCTGGGGTGCTCTCCCTCGTGGCGCTGGACGACAGCCCGCACCCGGGGCTCCCGTCGGTGCCGGCAGCGCTCTCCGGAACCCTCGCGCTGGTGCAGGCGCTCGGGGACGCGGGCGTCGAGGCGCCGCTGTGGTGCGCCACCCGCGGCGCGGTCTCGACCGGCCGCTCCGACCGGCTGGAGCACCCGGGCCAGGCCCAGATCTGGGGCCTCGGCCGGGTCGTCGCGCAGGAGTACCCGGAGCGCTGGGGCGGCCTGGTCGACCTGCCGGAGTCGGCCGACGAGCGCGCGCTCGGCCGACTGGCCGCCGTGCTCGGCGGCCTCGGCGACGAGGACCACCTGGCGATCCGTCCCTCCGGCGTGCTCGCCCGCCGCCTGCTGCGCGCACCGAACGGCGAGACCCCGGCGTCGGGCTGGACCCCGCGCGGCACCGCGCTGGTCACCGGTGGCACCGGCGCGCTCGGCGCGCACGTCGCCCGGTGGCTGGCCCGAGCGGGCGCGGAGCACCTGGTGCTGACCAGTCGTCGCGGCCGGAACGCCGCCGGTGTGGCCGAGCTGGAGGCCGAGCTGACCGCGCTGGGCGCCCGGGTGACCGTCGCCGCCTGCGACGTCTCCGACCGGGCCGCGCTCGCCGACCTGCTGGCCGCGCTGCCCGCCGAGTACCCGCTGACCACCGTCGTGCACGCGGCCGGCGTGCTGGACGACGGCGTGCTGGACGCGCTGACCCCGGAGCGGCTGGCCGGTGTGCTGCGTCCCAAGGTCGACGCGGCCGTCAACCTGGACGAGCTGACCCGCGGGCTGGACCTGTCGGCGTTCGTGATGTTCTCGTCCTTCGCCGGTACCTTCGGCGGCCCCGGCCAGGCCAACTACGCCGCCGCCAACGCGTTCCTGGACGCGCTCGCCGAGCAGCGCCGGGCCGCCGGGCTGCCCGCCACCACGATGGCGTGGGGCGCCTGGGCCGAAGGCGGCATGGCCGTCGACGACGTCGTCACCGAGCGTCTGCGCCGAGGCGGCGTCCCGGCGCTGGCACCCGAGCTGGCGATCGCCGCGATGCAGCACGCACTGGACCACGACGAGACCTTCTCGCTGGTGGTGGACATCCTCTGGGACCGCTTCGCGCCCCAGTACACCGCGATCCGGCCCAGCACCCTCTTCGCCGAACTGCCGGAGGCGGTAAAGGCGTTGGCGGACGCCGAGGCAGAGTACGGCGAGCAGGCCGACAGCTCCTCGCTGCGGCAGCGGCTGGCCGCCGCCACCGAGGGCGAACGCGGCCGCCTCGCGCTGGACTTCGTCCGCGCCCAGGTCGCCGCCGTACTCGGCTACCCGGACTTGGACGCCGTCGAACCGGCGCGCGCGTTCCGTGAGTTGGGCTTCGACTCGCTCACCGCCGTCGAGCTGCGCAACCTGCTCGCCGCGCTCACCGGCCTGCGGCTGCCCGCGACGCTGGTCTTCGACTACCCCAACGCCACCGCGCTCGCCGAGCAGCTCTGCGGCGAACTCCTGGGATCCGTGCCCGAGATGGTCTCGGCCGAGGTGGCTCCCGGCCGCGCGGACGACGACGACCCGATCGCCATCGTCGGCATGGCCTGCCGCTTCCCCGGCGGGGTCTCCTCGCCCGAGGAGCTCTGGCGGCTCCTGGCGGACGGCGGTGACGCCCTCGCCGGGTTCCCGGACGACCGCGGCTGGGACCTGGCCGCGCTGTACGACCCCGACCCCGAGCACCCCGGCACCTCGTACGTCCGCGAGGGCGGCTTCCTGGCCGAGGCCGGCGCCTTCGACCCCGGCTTCTTCGGGATCTCGCCGCGTGAGGCGCTGGCGATGGACCCGCAGCAGCGGCTGCTGCTGGAGACGTCCTGGGAGGCGTTCGAGCGGGCGGGCATCGACCCGGCGGCCCTGCGCGGCAGCCGGACGGGCGTCTTCACCGGCACCAACGGCCAGGACTACCTGCCGCTCATCCTGAGCGCGCCGGACGGCTCCGAGGGCTTCCTCGGCACCGGCAACGCGGCGAGCGTCATGTCCGGCCGCGTCGCCTACTGCCTGGGCCTGGAGGGCCCGGCGGTGACGGTGGACACCGCGTGCTCGTCCTCGCTGGTGGCGCTGCACTGGGCGATCCAGGCGCTGCGGGCCGGTGAGTGCTCGCTGGCCCTCGCGGGCGGCGTCACCGTGATGTCCACCCCGGGCGCGTTCGTCGACTTCAGCCGTCAGCGCGGGCTCGCCGCCGACGGCCGGTGCAAGGCGTTCGCGGAGGCGGCGGACGGCACCGGCTGGGGCGAGGGCGTCGGCATGCTGCTGGTCGAGCGGCTCTCCGACGCGCGGCGCAACGCTCACCCCGTGCTGGCCGTCGTCCGCGGCAGCGCGGTGAACCAGGACGGTGCGAGCAACGGTCTGACGGCGCCGAACGGTCCGTCGCAGCAGCGGGTGATCCGGCAGGCGCTCGCGTCGGCCGGGCTGAAGGCCGCCGAGGTGGACGCCGTCGAGGCGCACGGCACCGGCACCTCGCTCGGCGACCCGATCGAGGCGCAGGCGCTGCTGGCCACCTACGGCCAGGAGCGCGAACACCCCCTGTGGCTGGGGTCGGTGAAGTCCAACATCGGGCACACCCAGGCCGCCGCCGGCGTCGCGGGCGTCATCAAGATGGTGCTGGCGATGCAGCACGGCGAGCTTCCGCAGACCCTGCACGTGGACCGGCCGTCGACGCACATCGACTGGTCGGCGGGCGCGGTGGAGCTGCTGACCGAGGCCCGGCAGTGGCCCGAGACCGGTCGGCCGCGCCGCGCGGCGGTGTCCTCGTTCGGCGTCAGCGGGACCAACGCCCACGTGATCGTCGAGCAGGCGCCGGAAACGGACGGGGAGCCGGTCGTCGAGGCGACCGTGTCGGCGCCCGTCGTGCCGTGGCCGCTGTCCGCGCGGGACGCGGGAGCGCTCCGCGCTCAGGCGCAGCGGCTGGGCGCCCACCTGGCGGAGCAGCCCGGGGCGCGCCCGGTCGACGTCGGCTTCTCGCTCGCCACCACCCGCGCCGCACTGGAGCGCCGGGCCGTCGTGGTGGCGGAGGACCTCGCGGGCCACCTGCGTGCGCTGACCGCGCTGGCCGCGGGGGAGGAGGCGCCGGAGCTGGTCGAGGGCACCGCCGCGCTGGGCCGCACGGCGTTCCTCTTCACCGGCCAGGGCAGCCAGCGCCTCGGCATGGGCGCGGAGTTGTACGGCGTCCACCCCGTCTTCGCGGACGCGCTGGACGAGGTCCTCGCGCACCTGGACCAGCACCTGGAGCGCCCGCTGCGGGACGTGCTGTTCGCGACCGAGGGCGACCTGATCCACCGCACCGGCTATGCGCAGCCGGCGCTGTTCGCCGTCGAGGTGGCGCTGTTCCGGCTGGTCGAGTCCTGGGGCGTGCGCCCGGACGTGCTGGCCGGTCATTCGATCGGCGAGCTGGCCGCCGCGCATGTCGCGGGTGTGCTGTCGCTGGCGGACGCGGCCAAGCTGGTGGCGGCGCGTGGGCGGTTGATGCAGGCGCTGCCCGCGGGCGGCGCGATGGTGGCGGTGCAGGCATCAGAGGACGAGGTGCTGCCGCTGCTGACCGGCCGCGAGGCCGAGGTGGGTCTCGCCGCAGTCAACGGCCCGACCTCCGTGGTGCTCTCGGGCGCCGAGGCGGCGGTGCTGGAGGTGACCGCGCGGCTCGCCGAGCTGGGGCGGAAGACCAAGCGGCTGACGGTCAGCCACGCGTTCCACTCGCCGCTGATGGAGGGGATGCTGGCGGAGTTCCGCGCGGTCGCGCAGGAGCTGGAGTTCCACCCGCCGCGGATCCCGATCGTCTCGACGCTGGACCGGACGGCGGCGCTGACCGAGCCCGAGTACTGGGTGCGGCACGTCCGGGAGGCCGTGCGCTTCCTCGACGCGGTGCGCGCGATGGAGAACCAAGGCGTCACCACCTTCCTGGAGCTGGGCCCGGACGGGGTGCTGTCCGCGCTCGGCGCCGACTGCGTGGCCGAGCCCGGGGCCGTGTTCGCGGCCGTGCTGCGCGCCGGCCGTCCCGAGGCGCGCACGCTCTCCGGCGCGCTCGCCCAGGCCTACGTCCAGGGCGTGCCCGTGGACTGGCACGCGGTCTTCGCCGGTCAGGGCGCCCGTCGGGTGGACCTGCCCACCTACGCCTTCCAGCGGCAGCACTACTGGCCCGACGTCCCGGCGCTGGGCGCGGGCGACGTCACCATGGCCGGGCTGGGCACCACCGACCACCCGCTGCTCGGTGCGGCGGCCGAACTGCCGGACTCCGGCGGGTACGTGTTCACCGGCCGACTCGCCCTCAGCACTCACCCCTGGCTGGCCGACCACGCCGTGATGGGCTCGGTGCTGCTGCCCGGGACGGCCTTCGTCGAGCTGGCCGTGCGCGCCAGTGAGCAGGTCGGCTGCGACCTCCTGGAGGAACTCACGCTGGCCGCGCCGCTGGTCCTGCCCGAGCAGGGCGGGGTGCAGCTGCGCCTCACCGTGGCGGCCCCGGACGGGAGCGGCCGCCGTGCGCTCAGCCTGCACTCGCGTCGTGAGGACGTCCCGGCCGAGGAAGCGTGGACCCGGCACGCGACCGGTCTGCTCGCCTCCGGCGCGCGACCGGCCGACTTCGACCTCGGTGTGGAGCAGTGGCCCCCGGCCGACGCGGACGAGGTCGACCTCGAAGGCCGCTACCAGGACCTGGTCGACCTCGGCTTCGACTACGGCCCGGTCTTCCAGGGCCTGCGCCGGGCCTGGCGGCGCGACGGCGAGGTCTTCGCCGAGGTCCGCCTGCCGCAGCGGGCCGAGGCTGACGCCGGCCTGTTCGGGCTGCACCCGGCGCTGCTCGACTCCGCTCTGCACGCGCTCGGCCTGGCCGGAGCGGACGACACCGACTGGCAGGGCAGGCTGCCGTTCTCCTGGACCGGCGTCTCGCTGTACGCGGTCGGCGCCTCGGCCCTGCGGGTGCGGCTGACGCCTGCGGGCGCGGACGGGGTGTCGCTGGAGCTGGCGGACGAGGCCGGCCGGCCGGTGGCGTCCGTGGACGCGCTGGTGCTGCGGGCCGTCTCGGCGGAGCAGGTCCGCGCCGCGCGGGCCGCGTTCCACGAGTCGTTGTTCCGCCCGGAGTGGGTGGCCCTGCCGCCCGCCGCCTCGGCGGCGAACGGACGGTGGGCGGTGCTCGGCGGCGACGCCGGGGCACTGGGCGCGTTCAGCGGCGAGGTGCCGGCGTTCCCCGACCTCGACGCGCTGCTGGCGGACGGCGAGCTGCCCGAGGCGGTGGTCGCCCCCTGCTTCGCGGACGACCACGAGGGCGACGTGCCCGAGGCGGTGCGCGTCACCGTGCACCGGGTGCTCGCGCTGGCCCAGGCCTGGCTGGCCGAGGACCGGCTCGCCGACACGCCGCTGGTGCTCCTCACCCGCGGCGCGGTGGCCACCGCCGCGGACGCCGATGTCACCGACCTGGCTCATGCGGCGGCCTGGGGCCTGCTGCGCTCGGCGCAGACCGAGAACCCCGGGCGGATCGTCCTGGTGGACACCGACGAGGAAGCCGCCTCGCAGCGGGCGCTGACCGTCGCCCTGGCGGCGGAGGAGCCGCAGCTGGCGATCCGCGAGGGCGTGGCGTACGCGCTGCGCCTGGCCCGGGTCGAGGAGTCGGCGGCCGAGGTTCCCGCGTTCGACCCGGAGGGGACCGTCCTGGTCACCGGCGGCACGGGCGCGCTCGGCGCGCTGCTCGCCCGGCACCTCGTGACCGAGCACCGCGTCCGTCACCTGCTGCTGACCAGCCGACGCGGCGCAGAGGCCCCCGGCGCGCCCGAACTCCGCTCCGAGCTGGCCGCACTGGGCGCCGAGGTGGAGATCGCGGCCTGCGACGCGGCCGACCGCGAGGCGCTGGCGGGGCTGTTGGGCTCGCTGCGGCGTCCGCTGACGGCCGTGGTGCACACCGCGGGCGTCACGGACGACGGCGTGCTCTCCGCGCTCACCCCCGAGCGGGTCGACGGCGTGCTCCGGCCCAAGGCCGACGGCGCCTGGAACCTGCACGAGCTGACCGCCGGGCTGCACCTCTCGGCCTTCGTGCTCTTCTCCTCGGCCGCCGGTCTCTTCGGCGGCCCCGGACAGGGCAACTACGCGGCGGCCAACGCCTTCCTGGACGCCCTTGCCCGGCGCCGCCGGGCGGCGGGCCTGCCCGCGACCTCGCTGGACTGGGGCCTGTGGGCGCAGAGCAGCGGCGTCAGCGGTCACCTGGACGACAACGACCGGGCCAGGATGGAGCGTTCGGGCCTCGGCGCGCTCAGCTCGGCCGAGGGCCTGGCCCTCTTCGACGCCGCGCTGCGCGACGGCGGCGAGGACGCCGTGCTGGTGCCGATGCACGTACGGACCGGCACCCTGCGGGAACTGGCGGCCTCCGGATCGGGCGTGCCCCCGCTGCTGCGCGGGCTGGTCCGGGTCCCGCTGCGCCGTGCCGTGGAGTCGGCGGGCGCCGGCGCCGCCTCCGGCGAGTCCGAGCTGGTCGCCCGGCTGGCCCCGCTGTCCGTCGTCGAGCAGCGGCAGGCGCTGCTCGACCTGGTCCGCCGTCAGATCGCCGCGGTCCTGGGTTACGCCGGGGCCGAGGCCGTCGACGCCGAGCGGGCCTTCAAGGAGCTCGGCTTCGACTCGCTGACCGCGGTCGAACTGCGCAACCGCCTGGCCACCGCCACCGGCCTGCGGCTGCCCGCGACGCTGGTCTTCGACTACCCCAACCCGACCGCGCTCGGCGGCCATCTGCGCGACGAGTTGCTGGGCGCCCTGGCCGACACCGGCCGGCAGCCGGCCGCCGTGCGGACGGTCGGCGCGGACGACGACCCGATCGCCATCGTCGCGATGGCCTGCCGCTACCCGGGCGGGGTGAGCTCGCCCGAGGAGCTGTGGCGGCTGATCGCCGAGGAGCGCGACGGGATCTCGACCTTCCCGAGCGACCGCGGCTGGGACCTGGACGCCCTGTACGACCCGGACCCGGACACCCCCGGCACCTCGTACACCCGCGAGGGCGGCTTCCTGCACGACTCGAGCTACTTCGACCCGGCCTTCTTCGGCATCAGCCCGCGCGAGGCCCTGGCGATGGACCCGCAGCAGCGACTGCTGCTGGAGACCACCTGGGAGGCCTTCGAGCGGGCCGGCATCGACCCGGCGACCATGCGCGGCAGCTCCGTCGGCGTCTTCGCGGGCGTGATGTACCACGACTACGGCACCCGACTGCGGGCCGCCCCCGACGAGGTCGAGGGCTACCTCGGCACCGGCAGCTCCAGCAGCGTCGTCTCCGGACGCGTCGCCTACACCTTCGGGTTGGAGGGTCCGGCGGTCACTGTGGACACGGCGTGTTCGTCCTCGCTCGTGGCCCTGCACCTTGCCGTGCAGGCGCTGCGCAGCGGCGAGTGCACGATGGCGCTGGCCGGCGGCGTCACCGTGATGTTCACCCCCGGCACGTTCGTCGAGTTCAGCCGTCAGCGCGGTCTGGCGCGCGACGGCCGGTGCAAGTCCTTCGCGGCAGCGGCGGACGGCACGGGCTGGGGCGAGGGCGCGGGCATGCTGCTGGTGGAGCGGCTGTCGGACGCGCGCCGCAACGGGCACCCGGTGCTCGCGGTGGTGCGCGGCAGCGCGGTGAACCAGGACGGCGCCAGCAACGGTCTGACGGCGCCCAACGGTCCGTCGCAGCAGCGGGTGATCCGCGCCGCGCTGGCCAACGCGGGCGTGACGGCCGACGAGGTCGACGCCGTCGAGGCCCACGGCACGGGCACCTCGCTCGGCGACCCGATCGAGGCGCAGGCACTCCTGGCCACCTACGGACGCGAGCACTCCGCCGACCGCCCGCTGTGGCTGGGCTCGGTGAAGTCGAACCTGGGCCACACCCAGGCGGCCTCCGGCGTCGCCGGCGTGATCAAGATGGTCATGGCGATGCGCCACGGCGTGCTGCCCAGGACCCTGCACGTGGACGAGCCCTCGCCGCAGGTGGACTGGGCCGCCGGTGCGGTGGAGCTGCTGACCGAGGCGCGGACGTGGCCGGAGACCGGGCGACCGCGCCGGGTCGCGGTCTCCTCCTTCGGGATCAGCGGCACCAACGCGCACACGGTGCTGGAACAGGCCCCCGAGGCGGCGCAGGCGGTCGAGGTCGAGGTCGGGGCGTCGTCCGGGCCGGGGGCGCTGCTGCCCTGGGCGCTGTCGGCCAAGGGTGAGCCCGCGCTGCGGGCCCAGGCGGCGCGGCTGCACGCGCTGGTCGCGGACCAGCCCGAGCTGCGGCCGGTCGACGTCGGCTACTCGCTCGCGACCACGCGAGCCGCGCTGGAGCAGCGCGCGGTCCTGGTCGCCGGTGAGCGGGAGGAGTTCCTGCGGCGGCTGGAGGCGCTGGCGGCGGGTGACGCGGCCGGTGCGGGTCTGGTCCAAGGATCGGTCACCGGTGGGCGGACGGCGTTCCTGTTCACCGGCCAGGGCAGTCAGCGTGCCGGGATGGGCGCTGAGTTGTACGAGGCGTTCCCGGTGTTCGCGGCGGCGTTCGACGCGGTGTGCGCGGAGTT
>NZ_BBPO01000141.1 GCF_000787815.1 Streptacidiphilus neutrinimicus | reverse complement strand
CAGGGCAGGGAGGACAGGGCAGGGAGGGCAGGGCAGGGAGGGCAGGGCTCAAGGGCGGTAGGGCTCAAGGGCGGTAGGGCTCAAGGGCGGTAGGGCTCAAGGGCGGTAGGGCTCAAGGGCGGTAGGGCTCAGGGGCGGTTGGGCTCAAGGACGGCAGGGCTCAGGGGCGGTAGGGCAGCGCGGGGACCTCGAAGCAGTTGGTGTTCATGTCGGGCACCTCGGTGACCCAGCCGCCCTTGGCGCCCTGGGCGGAGTCCTGCCAGTGCGCCACGTTCAGGCAGGCGTGCTGGAGGCCCTTCGGCGGGTTCGCCGTCGGCACGAACGAGGCGGGGATCAGCAGGTCGTGCGCGGTGTAGGGCTGAGGGCGACGCATGAAGGCGTCGACGCAGGAGCGGGTCACCTGGGCGCCGCAGGAGGAGGCGGCGTCGGTGAACCACTGGGCCCCGGCCCAGCCGAGCAGTTCCCACTCGGACAGCTGCGCCTGCCGGTCCGGGTAGTACTTCCGCATCGCCGCCCGGAACGCGGCCACGGCCGGGTACTGCGTGTCCTCGTAGTTGCGGGCGTCGGCCGTGACCCAGAGCGCGTTGCGGCAGCCGGGCGTCTGCGCGTAGTCGGTGCGGACCTGCTCGGACCAGTTCTGCTCGTTGGTCACCTTGGCGGCGACGGTGACCCCGGCGGAGGCCATGGCCTGGCACAGGCCGGTGTTGCCGCGGGTGTCCATGGCGTCGAGCAGCAGCTGCGCGTGGCCGGCCTTCATCCCCGCGGCGACGGACCCGAAGTTGGGCAGCGCGAAGTCGACGGTCTCACTCAGCACGCTGTAGCCCTCGGCTTTGAGGCCCTGGGCGAGCTGGGCGGCGTAGCGGGCGGAGTCGGCCTGGTTGTAGGCGACGACGACGGCCCGGGTCAGGCCCAGCTTGGCCTTGAAGTACCGGTACACCTCGGTGGTCTGGTACAGCTCGCCGTTCCAGCCGGCCGACGTGCCGTCGCGCGGCTCGTCGCTGCCGTAGATCTGGTACAGGTGCGGGTACTGGTCGTACTGGGTACCGATGGTGATGCCGCCGATGTCGGGCACCGCCTGGGAGCTGACGTACGGAGCGCCCGCGTAGTCGAGCACGCTGCCGGCGACGAACGCGACGACGTGGTCGGAGTCGATCAACTGGTGCACGCAGGACTGGTTGCCGATGCCGGACCCGCCGTCGTCGCAGGTGAAGACCTTGACCTGACGCCCGTTGATCCCCCCGGAGGCGTTCAGGGCCTGGAAGAAGGCCTGGGCGCCGTAGAGCGGGCCGGTGAAGGTGTCGCCGCCGATCGGGCTGGACACGGAGGTGACGATGCCGATCGGGATCGGCGGCTGCGCGGCTCCGGCGGCGGGCCCGCCGGTGGGCCGGTTCTCGAAGTCCTTCACCGGGAGCCGGCTGCCGCAGCCGGCCGTGAGGGCCAGCAGGCTCGCGCACGTCAGCAGCGCGAGGACGGACCGGGCCGTCCCCGCGCGCGCGGCGCGGTGCCGAAGAGGCCTCACGGGCTCATCTTTCCAGGGTCAAGGCGACCTGTCAGGGGCAGCGTGTCCGGGAGCAGCGCCTCTCAGGAGCAGCCGGGGACGGGCGAGCTGCCGGCCTTGAGCTGGAGCAGGCCGCACAGGGTGGTGTCGCCCACCTTCCACACGCCGCCGTCCAGGACCGACTTGCCCTTGCTGCCGTTCAGCGCCACGGCGCCGGAGAGGCAGACGTTGTAGGTGACGTCGGCGGTGGTGGCGCTGGTGAAGTCGACGCCGGTGACGGCGACGGTGGTCTGCGCCGCCTGCGGGTCGCCCGCGAAGGCCTGCATGGCGGGGGCGAGCTTGTCGGCGTTCTGCAGCAGGCCCATCTTGGCGCTGACGGCGGTCGCCGGGTCGAAGAACTGGGCGTAGTCGGCCGCGATCTTGTTCGCGGCGCCGGCCGTGTCGGCGGGACCGCTGCCCGCGACGGTCGGGGCGGTGGCGTTTCCGCAGGCGGCGGCCTGGCCGGCCGGGGCACTGGCGGACGCCGCCGGCGTCGAGGGGGCCGCTGCGCCGGTCGGGGTCTCGTTGCGCGAGGTCGTGCTGGTGCTGCTGCAGGCCGCGGCGAGCAGCAGCACGGCCGAGCCGGCCACGGCCCGCAGGACCAGGGATGCGCGTTGCATGATCAGTCACCGCCCTGTCGTGAACTGCGCTGTCGTGAGGAGCGCTGTCGACAAAATCTGACTTACCATCAGTTCCGCCTCACCAAGCTAGCGCCGCCGGGATCGTCAGGAACCCTCCCGGGCGGGTATTGATGAAGGAACGTGACCATTCGCCCGCCGGGACCTTGATCGGGAGAGGACGCCATGAAGCTGCCGCCGTTCGGGGGACGGGGTCTGCGCGGTCGGCTGGGTCCGGTCGTCGCGGCCGCCGGGGCGCTGCTGTGCGTGCTGGGCTGGTACGGCGTCTCCGGCGAGCAGTACGCGGAGCGGCAGCTGCCGTACCTGGCCTCGGCGACGATCCCCGGCGCGGCGCTGATCGTGGCCGGAGCGGTGCTGCTGGCCCGCCCGGACGAGGAGCGCGAGCGCGAACGGGCGGCGGGCGACGAGGAGACCCGGCGACAGCTGCGGCTGCTGTACGAGCTGCTGGTCGAGGAGGCCGGGCGGACCAGCGGAGGCACACCCAGGGGCCCGGCGGGCGAACCGGCGGCCGTCGCCGCGGGACGGTTCTGCTTCCTGCCGAACGGGCGCACCTACCACCGGACCACCTGCCTGCTGGTCGAGGGACGCGGCGACGCGCTGCCGGTCACCCCGGCCGGCGCACAGGAGCGCGGCCTGCGGCCCTGCCCGTTGTGCACGCCCGCGGAGCCCGCCGAGCCGCGCGAAGCCGCCGGTCCCGGTCCCGACGCGCCGCCCGCCGCGGGGGCCTGAATGTCGTCGCTGCCGCTCGATCTGGCGCAGGCCGGGCTGACCGTCGGAGCCGCGGCGGCACTGTCCGGGATCGGGCTGGTGGTCTGCTACCGCGCCACCGGCGTGCTGAACCTCGCCCAGGGCGCCATCGCCATGATCACCGCCTATGCGGTGCGGCAGACGATCGTCGTCTGGGGCTGGCCGCGCGCGGTCGCCGTCCCGGCCTGTCTGCTGGTCTTCGCGCCCGCGATCGGCTGGACGCTGGACGCGACGGTGTTCCGGCGGCTGCAACGGCGCGGCGCGGGGCCGGTCGAGACGCTGGTGGCCTCGCTCGGCGTGTTCGTGCTGCTGGTCGGGGTGGCCTTCCTGCTGTGGGGGCCGACCCCGCTCGGCGACGCGCCGTCCCTGCTGCCGTCCTCGCCGTGGGCGGTGCTCGCGGTGGTGGCCGTGCTGGGCGCGGCCGTCACCGCCGTCGGACGCTGGACGCCGTTCGGGACGCAGGTCCGGGCGGTGGTCGACAACCGGCGGCTGGCGGAGCTCTCGGGGGTGGACGCGGACCGGGTCTCCTCTGTCGGCTGGGCCTTCGGCGCGTTCACCGCCGGGCTGACCGGCGCGGTGCTGGCGCCGGGGCTGCGGCTGGACCCGTACGGGCTGCCGCTGCTGGTGATGGAGACGATGGCGGTCGCGGTGATCGCGGGGCTGCGCAGCATCGGCGTCGCGGTCGCCTCGGCACTGGCCCTGGGCGTCCTGCAGAGCGAGCTGACGCAGTTCCACCCGGGCGGCTGGGCGCAGTCGCTGCTCCAGGCCGTCGGGGCGAACCTGTTCGCCCTGGCGCTGCTCGCGGCGGTGCTGGTGCTGCCGCTGCGGTTCGCGGGCGCGGAACGACGGGCCTACCAGGCGACGCTGACCGGTCCGCCGATCATGGCGTCGGCCGAGGCGTCGCCCCGGGCCTTCGCCACCCGGATCGGCTGCGCGGCGCTGCTGCTCCTGCCCTTCGCCTTCCGTCCGGACGACCTGCGGGCGGCGCTTCAGGTCCCGGCGCTGGCGCTGGTGCTGCTGTCGATCGTGGTGGTGACCGGCTACGGCGGCCAGGTCTCACTGGGCCAGGCCGGGTACGCGGGGCTCGGGGCGCTGTTCACCGGGCTGCTCGCGGGCGGCGGCCGCTTCCTCGGGCTGCCCGCCTTCCCGACGCCGGTGGCGCTGCTGGTCGCGGTCCTGGTCGCGGCGCCGCTCGGACTGCTCGTCGGCTGGCCCGCGATCCGGCGGCGCGGGCTGGCGCTGGCGCTGACCACGTTCGCGGTCGGCACGGCGATCAGCCGCCTGGTCTTCCAGCAGCCCGCGGCGACGACCGGAGTGGTGCTGGACCGCACGGGCCTGCTCGGGCAGGACCGCTTCTTCTACGGCCTGGAACTGGCCCTGCTGGCCCTCGCCCTCCTGCTGGTGCGGGCGCTGCGGCGCGGGCGGATCGGGCGGGCACTCGGCGCGATGCGCGACCACGAGGCGGGCGCGGCCGCGGCCGGGGTCGATGTGGCGCGGCTGAAGCTGCTGGCCTTCGTGGTCGGCGCGGCGCTGGCGGCCCTCGGCGGCGGGCTGCTCGGCCTGGGCGGACAGGCCTTCGACCCGAACGCCTTCGACCCGGTGCTGGGGCTGATCTGGTTCGCGGCGGTGGTCGTCTTCGGCGCGGACAGCGCGGTCGGCGCGGTGCTGGCGGCGGCGCTGCTGGTCGGCCTGGACACCGGCACGGTCGCCGGGGTCTCCACCGCGGTGATCGGCGCGCTGGCGCTGCTGCTCGGGCGGATGCCGCCGGGCGGTCTCGCGGGCCTGGCCCGGCGCTCCGTCCGGCAGCCACGCCCGACGACTCTGCCCGCGCCCGGCGAGGCGCGGCTGACGCCGCTGGGACGGCGGCTCGCCGCGCGACTGCCCGTGCCCGGTCCGGCCCCCGTGCCCCTGGCCGAGGCGGCGCTGCCCGCCCTGCCGCGGCTGACCGGCGAGCGGCTGACCGCGCGCGACGTCACCCGCCGCTTCGCGGGCGTGACGGCCGTGGACGGGGTGACCCTGGCCGTGCCGCCGGGCCGGATCACGGCGCTGACCGGGCCGAACGGCGCCGGGAAGTCCACCCTGTTCGACTGCTTGAGCGGCGCGAGCCGCCCCGACGGCGGCCAGGTGCTGCTCGGCGGCCGCGACATCACCCGCCTGCCCGAGCACGCTCGGGCCCGGCTGGGCCTGGCCCGTACCTTCCAGCAGCTCGCCGTCTTCCCCGGCCTGACGGTGGCGGACAACGTCCGCGTCGGCGCGGAGCAGGCGGCGTCGGGGCGGCTGGACTCCTCCGCCGTCCCCGCCGTCTCCGCCGTCGAGCAGACGGAGACGGTGCTGCGCCTGCTGGGCCTCGCCGCCCTGCGCGACCACGCGGCGGCGGATCTGCCGACGGGCACGCTGCGGCTGGTCGAGCTCGGCCGGGCGCTGGCCATGGCGCCGACGGTGCTGCTGCTGGACGAGCCGGCGGCGGGTCTGGACCGGCGCGAGACGGCGTTGCTGGTGGAGCTGTTGCGGCTGCTGGCCGACGGCGGTCTCGCGCTGCTGATGGTCGAGCACGACCGGGAGCTGGTGGACGAGCTGGCGAGCGGCGTGCACGTGATGCGGGCCGGGCGGGCGCAGTTTCAGGGCGGCTCGGCCCGGGGCGGACCGGCCCAGGGCGGGGCGAGCGGTTCGGGCGGGCTGAGCGGTTCGGGTGGGACGGCGCATGGCGCTTGAGATCGAGCTGCGCGGGGCGCGGGTGCGGTACGGGCCGCTGGAGGCGTTGCACGGGGTGGACCTGGCGGTGCCGACGGGGGCGATGACGGTGCTGGTCGGGAGGAACGGGAGCGGGCGCAGCAGCGCGCTGCACGCGCTGGCCGGCGTGGTGCCGCTGACGGCGGGACGGGTGCTCTGGTACGGCGGGGGCGGAGCAGCGGACGCACGTGAGATCACCGCTCTCGACACGTACCGGCGCTCGCGTCTCGGAATGGCGCTCCTGCCGGCCGAGCAGGCCGTCTTCCCCTCGCTCACCGTCGCCGAGAACCTCGTCGTCCCCGGACCGCTCGGCGGCGGCGTCGACGCGAGCGTCGCGATCTTCCCCGAGCTGTCCCGGCTGCTGCCGCGCACCGCCGGCACGCTCTCCGGCGGCGAGCAGCAGATGGTGGCACTCTGCCGCGTGCTCACCTCCCCCGCCCGCCTGCTGCTCCTGGACGAGTTCGGGCTGGGCCTGGCCGAGGAGGTGGTGGCCCGCGTGCACGCGTCGCTCGCCTCGCTCGTCGCGTCGGGCCGCACCGTCCTGCTCGCCGAACAGACCCTCCCGTCCGAGGCGGCCTGGGACTACGCCTACGAGCTGCGCCGCGGCGACGTCGTCTCCGCGCGCGAGCGGGAGAGCCCGCCGCTCAGCGGAGCCTGAGCACCGTCCCGGCGACGAGGTCGTCGGGACGCGGCCCGATCAGCGCGCGGTTGCGCGCGTACAGCGCGGGCCAGCCGCCGGGCAGGTGGAACCGGTGCGCGATCGACACGAGCTGGTCTCCGGGCTGGACGACGTACGTCGCGGGGACCGTGACCGGCGGTGCGGGCGTGGGTGTCGGGGTCGGCGTCCGGGTCGGCGTCGGGGTCGGGGTCGGCACGGGCGTCGGCACGGGGGTGGACGTCGGAGTGGGCCTCGGGGTGGGCCTCGGGGTGGACGTCGGAGTGGGCCTCGGGGTGGGCCTCGGGGTGTGGCTCCGGGACGGCTCGGGCGTCGGGCTGTGGGGCGGGCTGTGGGTCGCGCCGACCGGTGGACGGCCCGTCAGGCCCTGGGAGCAGTTGGGCCAGGCCGACCAGCCCTGCCAGGCGAGGATGGCCTCCGCGACGCGGATCTGCTCGGCCTTGGTGGCGTGGTCGGGGCGGGACGCGTAGCGGCCGCCGCCGGCCTCGCGCCAGGTCTCCCGGGAGATCTGCAGTCCGCCGTAGTAGCCGTTGCCGGTGGCGATGTGCCAGCGGCCGCTGCTCTCGCACAGCGCGAGCCGGTCCCAGACGGCGACCGGGACCTGAGCGGAGGCCACGTCGGAGACCACCGGCAGCACGCAGGCCAGCGAGGCCGCACCGATGGCTCCGCCGGCGAGAAGACGTCGTCGAGCTGCGCCCATGACAGCTGACGGTATGTCGACTCCTCTCGGAGTCCGATTGTCATATCAATCGCCACGCCGAGACCTCACCCCCTCGGCGCAGCCCGCACGGGAACAGCACGACGGCGCGGCCCACCGCCGAAGCGGTGGACCGCGCTGCTGTCGTCACGTGCCGTCACACGGCCGGGACGGAGTCTCAGCCGACGTTCAGGACCTGGCCCGGGAGGATCAGGTTCGGGTTGCCGCCGATGACGGACTTGTTGGCGGCGTACAGCGAGTGCCAGTTGGTGCCGTGGGCGGCAGCGATCTTGCTCAGCGTGTCACCGGACTTGACGGTGTAGTTGCCGGTCGCGCCGGAGTGGTGCACCGGGGCCGGAGCGGCCGGGGCCTGCGCCGGGGCGGTCTTGACCGGGGCCGGGGCGGGGGCGCTCTGCTGCACGGAGGCGGCGGCGTCGCTGCTCCAGGAGCCGGTGTTGGAGGAGGTGTCGACCGACGCCGGGGCGCCACCGGCGGTCAGGCCGGCCTTCGGGCCGCAGACCGGCCAGGCGCCGGGGCCCTGGGAGGCCAGAACCTTCTCGGCGACGGCGATCTGCTGACCCTCGGTGGCCTGGTTGGCCTGCGCGGCGTACGCGGTGCCGCCGAAGGCGGCCCAGGTGCTGTTGGTGAACTGCAGACCACCGTAGAAGCCGTTGCCGGTGTTGATGGACCAGTCGCCGCCCGACTCGCACTGCGCGACCGCGTCCCAGGTGGAGACCGAGGCGGCGGAGGCGCTGGTCGCGCAGAGCAGACCGGCGACCGGGGCCGCGACGAGGGTGGCGGCGACGGCAGCGGTACGAACGCGGAACTTCATGAAAAGCCTTTCGACACTCCCGGGCGGGCTGCGGCGCGCGCTGCGCGTCCCGTGCCCTCGCTCCGTCACTCGCCGCCGACCTGTCCTGCGGAGGCGGGCACTGCCGCAGCGCCGCACGACGGTGCGCGGCGAAGGGCTGTGCTGAGACGGGCGAACCCGGGCGGTGCTCGTTGCACCGACGCCAATGACCGTAGGAAAGCCCCGGGGCGCGACTCAAACCTCCCGGCGAAGTCCCAGCTCACGCGACCGTTACCGGGAGTAAAAATCTTGGAGTCGCGCACTTTATGTCCGGATTACGTATTTTGTCGAAGCGTCAGTTCCGCTGATTCGTGACCTGGCTCACAGAAAGGGGCCTCTGAGCCCACGTGAGGTGCCCCACACGGTAAACAGAGGGTGACCGCGAGATGCTCCCGGGTGACCGAATCGCACCTCTTTCCCGTGCTCGGAGCAGCCGGACCGTGACCCCGACCACATCCGTGCGTTTGTCATCACGGCCGGGCAGTCGCGCTCCGGCCCCCGCGATTCGAGGAGTCATTCGTGCAGCGCATGATCGACGTCAGCGACGAGGTCCGTGCCGAGATCGGTGACGACGAGGCCGACCGCCTGCTGGGCGGTGGCACCGCCCCAGACCGCTACGACTGCACCTCCTGCCGCGCGCCAGGCGACGTGACGCAGGAGCCGACGGCGACGGTGCTGTTCGTGGGCGAGGAGACGGCGGTGCTGGCCTTCGCCCACGCCCGGTGCATCCCCTCCCAGGTGGTCGAGGTCTCCGAGGAGCAGTTGCAGGGCGCCGTCCGCAACATCAGCGCGTCGATGCCGCCCGGCGCCGAGCAGGCCGTCGCGCCCGCGCCGGGGCTGCACGTGCCGGAGGCGGTGCCGAGCCCCGCGGGCGGCCAGGTCGCCCCGGCGGTCCTGGGCGTCACCTGCGGCCTGGTGCTGTGTCAGGGCACGCCGCGCGCCGCGCTGGTCGTCGAGCCGACGGGGCCGGTCGGCCGCCCCGGCACGAGCGTCGGCGAGGACGCGTTCGTGGAGCTGCTGCAGGAGCACGGCTTCCAGCCGATCGCCGAGGTCGACCACGCCCCCGCGCAGCTGCGCGGCTGGTCCGTCCTGATGGCGATGGGCCAGCTCCACGCAGTGCTGCAGCCCGCGCCCGGCGGCGGCACGAACGCCTGGTGGCAGGCCCATGCGCCGTTGCAGGTCACGGAGGCCTGGCGCAGCGCGGCCTCACAGCAGGCGGAGGTCATCATGTACGCCGCGCCCCACGGCACGATCGGCCGCCAGCCCCGCGAGGACCTGCTGCGGCACGCCCTCGACAACGGCGCCCGCAAGGGTCTCCTCCTCGGCGCGACGCTGCCTCTGGCAGGGACCTGACGTCCGGTTGCACTACCTGGGGGCGCGGGGCTCTGCCGAGCTG
>NZ_BBPO01000142.1 GCF_000787815.1 Streptacidiphilus neutrinimicus | reverse complement strand
GCCCGAGACTGGCGGCATGGCCCTTTTTGCCCGCCAGGTCGAGTGGCACCGCTACCGCTTCACCTCCCGCTGGGAGCTCCCCGGCGCGTACGAGCACGTCTTCGCGGCGCTGGCCGCCCCGATCGACTACCCGCTGTGGTGGCCCCAGATCACCGAGGTGCGGCAACTGACGCAGGACAGTGGGCGGATGCGCTTCCGCTCGCTGCTCCCCTACGACCTCCACGTCACAGCCTTCGCCGAGCGCAACGACCCGGACGCCGGGGTCCTGGAGGCCCGGCTCGCCGGCGATCTGGAGGGCCTCACCCGTTGGACGGTGAGCCGGGACGGTGCGGAGGGCCGGACGGTCGCCGTCTTCGACGAGGACGTCGAGGTGTGCAAGCCGCTGATGCGCTTGCTGGCCCTCCCCGGAAGACCGGCATTTCGGGCGAACCACGCGTGGATGATGCGCGCCGGACGGCTCGGACTGGCCCGCCACCTGGCCGTCTGCCATTGGTCTTGACCAATGCCCCGGCTGCCCCTATGGTCGCCTTAAAGAAACGTCCTTTAATAAATAAGGGATCGTAATCACGCCCCTGTCAGCAGGGCGCACACAGCGGAGGCCAGGGTGGGGACCACAGCGACCGCAGCGGCACCGGAACCGAAGTACTGGCAGCTGCGGACGGTTCTGGTCCGAACCATCGACGAGGAGTTCCACACCGGCGAGGTGCTCCCCAACGAGCGCGACCTCGCGGCCCGCTTCGGGGTCGCCCGCGCGACCCTGCGCCAGGCCCTGGACCAGCTCGAGCTCGAGGGCCGCCTGGTGCGCCGCCGCGGCATCGGCACGCTGATCGCCGCCCCCCGCATGGGCATTCCCGTCGCGGAGGCGTCCAGCCGCGACACCTGGCGCATCGTCGACTGCGGCCTGGGCGCGGCGCCAGCGGCGGTCGCCGCGGCCCTCGGCGTCGCGGCCGGAGAGCCGGCCGAGGTCCACACCGTCCGCCGGGTCCGCATGATGGCCGGTCAGGCCGTCGGCACCGAGACGCTGTTCGTCGCCGCCGCGGTCATGCCGCACGTCCCCGGCTTCCTGGCGGAGTCCAGCCGGGCACGGGCGGTGCTGAAGCAGTTCCAGGCCCTCCCGATCGAGGGCGAGTCCCGCGCCGTCGAACTCGGCGTGGCCGAGGAGGAGCAGGCCCGCCTCCTGGAGCGCCCCCCGGGCATCCCCGTCCTCGTCCTCACCACCCGCTACGCCGGCGAGGCCGGCAAGACCCTCGCCGTCGCCATCTCCACCTACCGCGCCGACACCTGCAAGCTCACCTTCGGCGACGCGGGCGTGGAGGTCCGCGCCGCATCGTGAGGGTTCAGGCCTCCCGGTGGTCGTACGACCTCAGGGGCGCGGGGCTCTGCTGATGTGCGGCTCCGCCGCGTGGGCGCGGTTCCCACGCGCCCCTGAAGCGTGCTGCACCTACCTGCGGGAGCTCTTCCTCGGTCACTGATCGACGGAGAACAACTGCTTCTCCGCCTGGTCGAAGGCCAGCTTCACCGCGCCGATGGCGATCGCCGCGTCGCCCAGCGCGGCGAGTTGGACCTCCGGCGGTCGCAGACAGAGGCGGCCCAGCTGCTTGCGCAGTGGCTCGACGACGCCGTCGAGGCCGCTGGCCCAGCCGCCGATGACGACGATCTGCGGGTCCATCGCGAGTACCAGCGCGGCGACGTCGCGCACCAGGCGGGCGACGAAGCGGTCGCGGACGTCCATGGCGACGTGGTCGCCCTGCTGAGCGAGGCTCAGGACGCGGGCCACCGCGGCCTCGTCCAGGGGGTCGCGCAGCTTGCTCTCCGTGGTGGAGAGGAGCTGGGAGGGTTCGTCCTCCTGGCCGAGGAGGTGCAGGCTGCCGATCTCGCCCGCCGCGCCGCCGAACCCGCGGTGCAGGCGCCCGGCGATGAGCGAGCCCGCGCCGGGGCTCAGGCCCGCAAGGACGAAGACGACGTCGCCCATGCCGACGGCCGCGCCCTTCCAGTGCTCGCCGATCGCGGCCAGATTGGCGTCGTTCTCCACCAGCACCGGGCAGCGGAACGAGCGGCGCAGCCGGTTGGCCAGGTCCAGGCCCGTCCAGCCCGGCAGAGCGGTGCCGAGCTGGACCACGCCGTCCGCGTCCACGACGCCGGGCGTGCCGACGCCGACCGCCCACAGCGACTCGCGGGAGACCCCGCCGCGGCGCAGCAGCTCCGCGACCGTGGCACGAACCAGCGCGAGGCGCTCGTCGGCCTCGGTCGTCTCGTCGATGGGGCGGCCGTAGGCGCCCAGGGTGCGGCCGCGCAGGTCGGAGATGATGGCGCGGGCGCCGTGCGTGCCGATCTCGATACCGAGAAGATGGCCGGCCTCCGCGCGGAAGCGGAAGTGCCGAGCGGGGCGACCACGTTGGCGCACGCCCTCGTCGACGGCCTCGACCTCGGCGACCAGGCCCGACTCGATCAGGCCCTCGATGACGCCCTCGACGGTCGGCCGGGACAGTCCGGTCTCGCCCACCAGCTGGGTGAGCGTCAGCACGGCCTGGTCGCGAAGAGCCCGCAAGGTCACCGCGGAGTTGATCCGCCGCAGCAGTGAGGAATCACCACCGGTGAGCTGGGCCACTCTCGGTCCTTCCGCGATTCCCGTGTCCGTGTCGATGTCAGGTGTCGGCGTCAGGCGTCGATGTCGGACGTCGATGTATGGCGGATGGTAGCCGGGGCGGGGAGGCTCAGGCGAGCGTCATCGCAGCTCAGTCGGTGCTTCGGTATCAAACGGCAACACTTCGGCGGAGCTTGCGGGAGCAGCGTCAGAGCAGCGCGTACTGGCCCTCGGGGCCGTCCTCCAGGCGGTCCAGCACCGAGGCGGGCCGGCGGGCGGGGGCCGGGACGGGGAGAACCTCAGCTTCGTGCAGGTCCGCACGGGTGAACCAGGGGCCGCCGTCGGTGGCCAGCGTGTCCTGCGCGGGGACGAGCTCGGCCAGCAGCGCCAGCGTCGTCGCCAGCTCGATCAGGTCCGTCGTGGCCCGCTGCGGCCAGACCGTCAGGCCCAGCGCGCCGAGCGTCCCGCTGGGCGCGCCGCGGAAGGCGGTGCGGTCCGCGAACCACTCGCGGAGCGTGGGCTCCGCCGCCCAGGCCGAGGCCGGGACCGGGGCGAGCCGCCCCTCGCCGAGCAGCAGCGTCTCCTCCTCGGCGTCGTAGCCGAGCTCCAGCGGGTTTCGGTCGACGGGATGGCGGATGAAGGTCCGTCGGCCGTCGGGGGGACGCAGCCCGGAGCGGGCGAAGGTGTGCAGGTCGACGACGCGGCGGCCCAGGGCGACGCCCTCGGCCCAGGTCGCGGCCGAACGCGGCAGCGGGACGAGGTCGCGCGGCGCGTCCGGGCGGGCGCAGACCGCGGCGATCCACGCGAGCACGTCCTCGGCGGTGACGGCGGTGGCGTAGGCCCGGTGCAGGAACCGCAGCAGCCCGGGTGCGAGGTTCGGCTCGCGGCCGTCGGGACGCCGGTGCAGCGGGTGGGCGCGCACGCGCGGGTCGACGGGCAGCTCCGCGCTGACGGTGAGCGGCGCGGGGCCCGGCTGTCCGTCGGGCTGCAGCAGCAGGTAGCGCTGGTGCGGGCCGTCGGCCCGCCAGAGCTCCGGGCGCGCCTGGTCCAGCAGCCGCCGGTCGGCCAGCATCCAGGCGCGGTCCAGCGGACGGTGACGGACGCGGACCAGCGGCGGCTGCTCGCCCGGCTCGCGCGACAGCCGACGTGTGCTCGTGCGCTGGCCCGGGAGGCCAGGGACGGCGGACTCGGGCGTGCGGGTGCGCGTGGGCTCGAACAGCTCCGCCCGCTCGGCCGCGTCC
The DNA here is from genome assembly GCF_000787815.1 of Streptacidiphilus neutrinimicus. Taxonomy (GTDB): domain Bacteria; phylum Actinomycetota; class Actinomycetes; order Streptomycetales; family Streptomycetaceae; genus Streptacidiphilus; species Streptacidiphilus neutrinimicus. The sequence goes on along the minus strand of NZ_BBPO01000142.1, from coordinate 5,337 downwards.
GCGGACGCCAGCCGACGCCAACGCTCCTGCAGCACCTCCGGATCAGCGCCGACGACCCACGCCCGGCCGGGGCGGACCCCGCGCACGGCCCACGGCAGCAGGTCGCCGACGGACACCGGCGTCTGCTCCCCACCCGTCTCGGCCACGCAGCCATGCTAGGGCCTGACCCTCGGCGCCCGGTCTTGCCGCGAGGCCTTGTCGCGATGGCCGGCCAGGCAGCTGCACCGGGCCGCGCCCTGTCCGGCCCCGGGGTGCCCCGGAGCCCTCGCATGCGGCCCCGTCTCTACCGGTGGAAAGGCAGGCGCGCGGTCCGGCGCGGCTGCTTGGCTGGCGTCGTGGAAGAACTGCGCATACGCACCGCCGAGGTGAGCGACGTGGCCGCCGTCCTCGGCTTCTGGAAGGTCGCCGCCGAGGGGACCAGCGTCAGCGACGACGTCGCCGGGGTGACCCGGCTGATCGAGCGCGACCCCGAGGCGCTGATCCTCGCCGAGCGGGGCGGCGAGCTGGTCGGCACCGTCATCGCGGGCTGGGACGGCTGGCGCGCCAGCCTCTACCGGCTCGCCGTCCACCCTGACCACCGGCGCCAGGGCGTCTCGCGGGCGCTGCTCGACAGCGCCCACGCGCGGTTCGTGGCCTCGGGAGGCCGCCGCGCGGACGCGATGGTGCTGGTCGTCAACGAGGCAGGCCAACAGGCCTGGGCGGCGGCCGGGTACGAGCGCGAGGAGCACTGGCGTCGCTGGGTCCGGCCGCTGGTCTGAGCGCGCGGGGCGCGGCCCTCGCGGGACGCGGCGGTTGTCAGTGGCGGGGCGTACGGTCGAGCGCATGGAGGCTCAACTTCCGCACGCCCGCCCCGACCTGACCGAGCTGCGCGCCGTCGGCGGTGCCCTGTTGACGTGCCTGGCCGAGCTGCGCGAGCGCGACCTCGTGGTGCCCGACGAGCTGTGGCGCGCGGCGGAGCGGTTCCAGCCGCTGCTCGACGGGGTCGATCCGGAGCCGGAAGAGGGCGAGGAGCTCTGGGAGTTGGCGCTCGCCCTGCCCGGCCTGCTGACGCAGGCGCGCCCGGCGGCGGCCGCCCCGCCCGCCGGATTACTCGTGCGCGATGGCGTCGAGCACGTCGAGCCGCGAGGCGCGTAGCGCCGGGCCCAGCGCCGCCAGCAGGCCCACCACCGCGGCGCCGACGACCACCGCGATGATCGTCGACCACGGAACGGCCAGCGACTGCAGCCCCTTCGCCGCCAGCAGCCGCTGCGCGGCCAGCCCCCAGCCCAGACCCAGCCCGAGACCGAGCACGGCCCCGAACAGCGCGATGACGACCGCCTCCAGCCGTACCATCTGCCGCAGTTGGGAACGTGCGAGCCCGATCGCGCGCAGCAGCCCGATCTCCCGGGTCCGTTCGATGACGGACAGCGCCAGGGTGTTCACCACGCCCAGGATCGCGATGATGATGGCCAGCGCGAGCAGCCCGTAGACGAGGTTGAGCAGCAGGTCGATCTGACCGCGGACCAGCTTCTTGTAGTCCGTCTGGTCGCGCACCTGCACCTGCGGGTCCTTGGCCAGGGCCGTCGTCAGCGCGCTCTTGACCTGCTCCTTGTTCGCGCCCGGCGCGACGTTGACGAAGACGATGTCGTCGAGCGCGCCCGGCACGTACTGACGCAGCGTCGAGGAGGCGATCACCGGCTCGTCGCCGAGCCCGCCGGGGTTGGTGTCGGTGACGTCGATGCCGCCGACCGTCAGGGTGCCCGACTTGCCGCTCTGGAAGAGGATCGTGACCGGGCTGCCCAGATGGAGACCGTGCGCGTCCGCGTAGTGGGAGCCGATCAACGCACGGCCGGGCGCGGTGCCGGTCGCGACGGTGCCGTCGCGCATCTCGATCCGCACCATCTTGTCCAGCCCCGGGCTCGTGCCGACGACGACGGTCTTCTGCTGCGTACCGTCGGCCGCGACGAGCGCGCCACGCGTGCCCTGGCCGCGGACGACCAGGCCCACGCCCGGCGTGGCCGCGACGGTGTCGCCCACCTCGTTCGGGAACGGCAGGCCGGTGCTGTTCTGCACGATCAGGTCCGCGCCGATGGTCTTGTCGATCTGGGCGTCGAAGGAGGCGGCCATCGAGGAGCCGACCACCGACAGGGACGCGACCAGGGCCAGCCCGATCATCAGCGCCGATGCCGTCGCACTGGTGCGGCGCGGGTTGCGCAGCGCGTTGCGCTGGCTCAGTGTCCCGACCGGGCCGAAGACCCGCGGGAACCAGCCGCCGACCAGCTTGATCACTGGCGTGGCCAGCAACGGCCCGATGATGATCAGCCCGATCAGGCTGAGCAGGACGCCTCCGCCGAGCAGGATGCCCGCCTGCCCGAGGTCCTTGTCCGTGGCCGCCCCGACCAGCAGGCCCGCAGCCACGGCCAGCACCACCAGCCCCACCACAGCCCGGATCCGCAGCGGCGCGCCGCGCCCCGGGGTGTCCGCCTCGCGCAGCGCCGCCATCGGCGAGATCCGCGACGCCCGGCGCGCGGGCAGGTAGGCCGAGACCGTGGTGACGATGACCCCCACGGCGTAGGCGGCCACGATCGTCGGCCAGTGGACGGCGAGTTGGCTGCCCTTGAGCACCATGCCGCCGCGCGCGATCAGCTTGATCAGCCCGAGCGCGAGGCCCACGCCGAGGAGCAGCCCGAGGGTCGAGCCGATCAGACCCAGCAGCGCGGCCTCCACCAGGACTGACCGGTTCACCTGTTCACGGCTCGCCCCGAGCGCCCGCATGAGCCCGAGCTCCCGGGTACGCTGCGCGACCAGCATCGAGAAGGTGTTGAGGATCAGCGAGACCCCGACCAGCACCGCGATCCCGGCGAAGCCGAGCAGCGCGTCCTTGATCACCGACAGGAAGGCGCCGAGGGTCTGCGCCGCGTCCTTCGCGGTCTGCTCGGCCGTCTTCACGTCGTAGGCGCTGCCGACCACCGGTGCGACCCGGTCGCGCAACTGCTCGTTGGTGACGCCCCTCGCCGCGGTCAGGTCGACGGAGGTGAACACGCCCTCGTGCCCGAGGAGCTTGCGCTGCGCGGTGCCGGTGTCCAGGAAGACCAGGGTGGCCCCGGGGTTGGTCGTGTTGAAGGTGGCGATGCCGGTCAGTCGCACCGGGAAGCCGCCCGTCGCCCCGATGACGCGCAGCGGCTGCCCGAGGACGAGGTGGTGCTTGCTGACCGTGTCGGAGTCGACCACCACCTGCCCGTCGCCTGTGGGCGCGGCGCCGGAGGTCAGGTCGACGGGCGAGTTCGGCCCCGGGCTCCAGTTGATGCCGATGGTCGGCGCCCCGCCGATCGCGCCGATGCTCTTGTTGTTCGCGTCCGTCAGCACGATCCCGGCCATGGAGACCCGACCGTTGACCGCCGCGACGCCGGGGAGGTGCGCGACCTGCGGGATGAGCGAGGCCGGGACGGTGGGGACCGTCCCGGAGAAGTTCTGGTCGTTGCGCCCCGCGACATCGTTGTGGGCGGTGACGCTCACGTCCGCCGAGGTGGAGCGGAACAGGCGGTCGAAGGTCGAGCCGATGGTGTCGGTGAACATCAGCGTCTCGGCGACGAACGCCACCGAGAGCACCACCGCCAGCATCGACAGGGCGAGCCGGCCCTTGTGGGCGAGGAAGCTGCGCAGCGTCGCCTTCAGCATCTCCGGTCTCCCCGCCTCAGTCCGCGTCAGGAGCGGGTTGCGCCACCTGGCTGCCCCCGCGCACGTCGAAGCGGCGCATCCGTTCCAGCACGGCGTCGGCCGTCGGCCCCTCCAGCCGGTCCACGATCCGGCCGTCGGCGAGGAACAGCACGAGATCGGCGAAGGAGGCGGCGTTCGGGTCGTGAGTCACCATGACGACCGTCTGCCCGAGCTCGTCCACACTCCGCCGCAGGAAGCCGAGGACCTCGGCGCCGGAACGCGAGTCGAGGTTGCCCGTCGGCTCGTCCGCGAAGATGAGCTGTGGGCGCGCGGCGAGGGCGCGCGCGACGGCGACGCGCTGCTGCTGTCCGCCCGACAGCTCGTGCGGCCGGTGCCGCAGACGGTCCCCGAGGTTCAGCGTCTCCACGACCTGCCGCAGCCAGTCGGCGTCCGTCCTGCGCCCCGCGATGTCGCCCGGCAGCGTGATGTTCTCCTCGGCGGTCAGCGTCGGCAGCAGGTTGAACGCCTGGAACACGAACCCGATGCGGTCGCGGCGGAGCCGCGTCAGCGCTTTGTCGCCGAGGCGGGACAGCTCCGTGTCCCCGACGTACACCTCTCCGCCGGTCGGCTTGTCCAGCCCCGCGAGGCAGTGCATCAGCGTCGACTTGCCCGAGCCCGACGGCCCCATGATCGCGGTGAAGCGCCCCGCGTCGATCTCCACGTCGACGCGGTCCAGCGCGAGGACGGCGGTGTCACCGCTCCCGTACGCCTTGCACAACCCCACCGCCCGCGCGGCGGGCTCTCCGCTTGCCGCCATTCTCCGTGCCCCCTAGTCGGGCGGGTGGACCACCATCCCCGAGCCTAGGCGCGCACCCGCGGGGCGGCATCCGCCGCACGATCGAGATGCCCCTGAGTTGCACCCCAGGGGCACGAGGCCCTGCCGATCTGCGGCTCGGCCGCGTGGGCGCCGGGTGGGCGCGGGCCCCCCTGAACGGAGGCCTCTGCTCTTCGAGGACAGTCCACCGTGGGTGGCTTGTCGCGCAGTTCCCCGCGCCCCTGGGACTGCAACCTCACGCGGTGGCGCAGCTGACCCTAGGGGGCCCAGGTGCCGCCGAGGGCGGGGGCGAGGGAGGCGCGGGCGATCGGGAGGAAGGCGGGGGCGGTCACCTTCGGGCCGGCGCAGGCAGTGGGGAGCGCGCCGAGGAGCGGGGCGCCGGCGACCAGGGGGAGGTCGGCGAGGTTGCAGCGCATGGCGAGGTCGGGTTCGGAGGGCCAGCCGCCGATGACGATGCCGCGCAGCGGGATCCCGCGGGCGCGGAGCGCCTCCGCGGTGAGCTCGGTGAGGTTCAGCGTGCCGAGCCCGGCCGTCACCACGACCAGCGCCTCCGCCGTGTGCCCCAGCGCGGCCAGCGCCGCCGGCACGTCCGCCAGCGACGAGCCCTGCGCGTCGAAACGCACGAGCAGGCCGCCCGCGCCCTCGACCAGGACCAGGTCGTGCGTCTCGGCCAGCCGCGCCGCCTCGGCGGCGATCTCGGCCGGGGTGAGGGTGCGCATCCCGGCCCGCGCCGCCGCCGTGCCCGGAGCCAGCGGCTCCGGGTAGCGGGCGAGCTCGCTGAACGTCAGCTCGCCCGCCAGCCGCCGCACCTCCTCCAGGTCACCGGGCTCGCCGGGCGCCATGCCCGTCTGCGCGGGCTTCAGCAC
>NZ_BBPO01000143.1:2434-9393 GCF_000787815.1 Streptacidiphilus neutrinimicus | reverse complement strand
AGGGGTTTTGTCCCGGACCGCGCCGGGCACAACGAAGAAGTTACACACCTCCGCGTCGGGGAGCAAATCGGCGCTGGTCACCCGGATGACGTACAGTCGACCAGTCGGATAGTGGTCTAGACCTCTCAGGCGTCCCATCTGTCCGAGTTGACATGATTTAGGCTGATCAGCGATGCGCGCCCGTCCCGGCGCGCTAGCGGGTTCCGCCGCTCGACGAGGAGGCTCAACCATGACGACCGTCACGTCCCCGCTGGCCGGCGAGGCGATCGGGCTTGCGAACGTCCCCGACCCGGTCTTCTCCGGCGCGATGGTCGGTCCCGGCACAGCGATCAAGCCGCAGCCCGGTCCGGGCGAGGCGGTCTCCCCCGTCGACGGGACCGTGGTCTCCCTTCATCCCCACGCCTTCGTCGTGCTCGACGACGAAGGCCACGGCGTGCTGACCCACCTCGGCATCGACACGGTGCAGCTGAACGGCGAGGGCTTCGAGCTGCTGCTGGAGAAGGGCGACACGGTCAAGCGCGGTCAGCCGGTCATCGGGTGGAACCCTACGGCCGTCGAGGCCGCGGGCAAGTCGTCCATCTGTCCCGTCGTGGCGCTGGAGGCAGCGGCCGACCAGCTGTCGGACGTCGCGGAGACGGGCCTGCTCGCCACCGGCGACACGCTCTTCACCTGGAAGTAGCGAAGCGGCGCGGCAGCCCTTCGACGAGAGACTCAAAGCGGAGACCGGTGAGATGACACAGACCCTGCAGGGCGTCGGCGTGAGCCACGGCGTGGCGATCGGCCAGGTTCGGCACATGGGCACGGCGGTGCTGGAACCCGAGGCCCGGCAGATCCCGGCCGAGGACGCGCCGCGTGAGCAGGCGCGGGCGCGGCAGGCGGTCGACGCCGTGGCCGCCGACCTCCAGGCCCGGGGCAACCTCGCCGGCGGTGAGGCGCAGGCCGTGCTGGAGGCGCAGGCGCTGATGGCGCTGGACCCGGAGCTGATGTCGGACGTCGAGCGGCGGATCACCGTGGGCAGCTCCGCGGAGCGTGCCGTCTACGACGCGTTCGCCGCCTACCGGGCGCTGCTCGCGGCGGCCGGGGACTACCTGGCCGGGCGCGTCGCGGACCTGGACGACGTGCGCAACCGCATCGTGGCGCGGTTGATGGGCGTGCCGATGCCGGGTGTGCCGGACAGCGACAAGCCCTACGTCCTGTTCGCACGGGACCTTGCGCCCGCCGACACCGCGCTCCTGGATCCGACGCTCGTGCTCGGCTTCGTGACCGAGGAGGGCGGGCCGACCAGCCACAGCGCGATCCTGGCCCGCGCGCTCGGGGTCCCGGCGGTGGTGGCGCTGCCGGGCGCGACGAGAACGGCCGAGGGGGTGCTGGTCGCGGTCGACGGGAGCACGGGCAGCGTCATCGTGGAACCGACGCAGGGGACGCAGGAGGCGCTGCGGGCCGAGGCGGAGCAGCGGAGGGCCGCACTGGCGTCCTCGACCGGTCCGGGCCGGACCTCGGACGGCCACCGGGTGCCGCTGCTGGCGAACGTCGGAGGCCCGGCGGACGTGCCGGCGGCAGTCGAGGCGGGGGCCGAGGGCGTCGGTCTGTTCCGTACCGAGTTTCTCTTCTTGGACGACTCGAAGAAGGCCCCGTCGGAGGAGGCCCAGGTCGAGGCGTACCGGAAGGTACTGGAGGCGTTCCCCGAGGGCCGGGTGGTCGTGCGGGTGCTGGACGCGGGCGCGGACAAGCCGCTGGAGTTCCTGACTCCGGCCGACGAGCCGAACCCCGCGCTGGGGGTGCGCGGTCTGCGCACGCTGCTGGAGCACCCGGAGGTGCTGGGATCGCAGCTGCGGGCGCTGGCTCGCGCCGCCGAGGGCCTGCCGGTGCACCTGGAGGTCATGGCGCCGATGGTGGCCGATCGCCAGGACGCGCGGGCCTTCGCTGACGCCTGCCGGGAGGCGGGGCTGAAGGCGAAGTTCGGCGCGATGGTCGAGATCCCGTCGGCGGCGCTGCGGGCGCGCTCGATCCTCCAGGAGGTGGAGTTCCTGTCGTTGGGCACCAACGACCTGGCGCAGTACACCTTCGCGGCCGACCGCCAGGTGGGCGCGGTGGCGCGGCTGCAGGATCCGTGGCAGCCGGCGCTGCTGGACCTGGTCGCGATGGCGGCGGAGGCCGCGAAGGCGCTGGGCAAGAGCTGCGGGGTCTGCGGCGAGGCGGCGGCGGATCCGGTGCTGGCGTGCGTGCTGAGCGGCCTGGGCGTGACGAGCCTGTCCATGGGCGCGGCCTCGATCCCCTACGTGCGGGCGAGGCTGGCGAAGGTGACGCTCGCGCAGTGCGAGCGCGCCGCGGCGGCCGCCCGGGCGACGGACAACGCGTCCGACGCGCGCGCGGCGGCGAACCAGGTGCTGTCCGGGGAGTGAGCCCCCGGGGCTAACGGTGCTGTTCCGGACTCCGCTGTGCCGGCTGGGGCTGTTGTTGCCGGCGCTGCTTCTGTTTGGGCTGCTTGGGCTTCTCCTGCTGCGGGCCCTCGTCCTCCGGGACGGGGGCCTGCTTCGTTCGGGCCTCGGTGCTGACCACGAGGAAGACGCCCGCCACGACGACGGCGCCGCCGAGCGCGATGGACCAGGTGACGGGCTCCGAGAGGATCAGCCAGCCCAGTGCGACGGCGACGACCGGGTTGACGTAGGCGTAGGTGGCGACGAGCGACAGCGGCGCGTTCTGCAGCAGCCAGGCGAAGGCGCTGAAGGCCACGATCGAACCGAAGACGACCAGGTAGGCGAGGGCGAGCCAGGAACTGGTGCTGACCGCGCCCAGGTGCAGGTGCTCGTGCCGGAAGAGGCCGAGTGCCAGGTCGCCGAGGCCGCCCGCGAGCATCTCGTAGGAGCTGGCGGTGAAGGGGTTGGCCGGCATCGGCAGGCGGGAGGAGGCGAAGGATCCGAGCGACCAGAGCATCGAGGCGGCGAGCACCAGGACGATGCCGGTGAGGCGGACGCTGCCGGAGCTGCCGGGGAGGGTCAGCACGGCGAGGCCGCAGAACCCGAGCAGGACGCCTGCGAAGGTCGCGGCACGCGGGCGGTCGCCGAAGAGGGTCCGCAGCACGATGACCCAGAGCGGGACGCTGGCGACGAGGAGCGCCGCGAGCCCGGAGGGGAGGTGCGTCTCGGCGAGCACGACGAGACCGTTGCCGCCGACCAGCAGGAGCAGTCCGACCATGACGACGGTGGCCAGGCGGCGGGCGTCGATCTTCAGGGCGGCGGGTCCGAAGCGCCAGGCGACGATCCCGGTGAGCAGGAGACCGGCGACGAGGAAGCGGAGGGCCGCGGAGAGGAACGGCGGCATCGTCTCGACGGCGATGCGGATGGCCAGGTAGGTCGAGCCCCAGACCACGTAGACGATTCCGAGGCCGGTCCAGAGCATGGCCTGCGGTCGACGGCTGGACTGCTTCGAGGGGTGGGCGGGGGCGGCGGTGGCTCCGGTGCGGGTCGAGGCGGTGGCCGCGTCACGCGTCATGTGCGTACCTCTCTGACGGGTCTGTACACCGCATCGTGGCGCAAAGGAGCGTTCCTTCGCTACGGGTATGTCGTCGGCGTCTCGTATCACAAGACAACCCTTCTCGATGCATGAGACGTGATCTAGCGTCGAGACCGGGAGGTAGACATGACCGAGCATCAGAACCACTACACACACGGCTTCCACGCCTCGGTGCTGCGCTCGCACCGGTGGCGCACGGTGGAGAACTCAGCCGCCCACCTGCTGCCGGAGCTGAAGCCCGGGCAGACGCTGCTGGACGTGGGCTGCGGGCCGGGCACGATCACGGCAGGCCTGGCCGAACGGGTCGGCGCCGGGCTGGTGACGGCGGTGGACAGCTCCGCGGAGGTGCTGGCGCAGGCCGAGCAGGCCGTCCCGCAGTCGGCAGGGGTCCACTTCCGGACTGCCGACGTGCACGCGCTGCCGTTCCCCGACGCGTCGTTCGACGTCGTCCACGCGCACCAGGTGCTGCAGCACGTCACGGACCCCGTGCGGGCGCTGCGCGAGATGCGGCGCGTCTGCCGCCCCGGCGGCGTGATCGCCGTACGGGACTCGGACTACGCCGGCTTCATCTGGTTCCCGGCGCTGCCGGAACTGGACGAGTGGAACGCGCTGTACCACCGCGTGGCCCGTGCGAACCGGGGCGAGCCGGACGCCGGAAGGATGCTCCGGGCGTGGGCGCTGGAGGCCGGCTACGACGCCGGGCACATCGAGGCGTCCTCGTCGACCTGGTGCTTCACGTCCGACGAGGACCGCGCGTGGTGGGGCGGGATGTGGGCCGAGCGGATCCTCGCCTCCGGCATCGCCGAACAGGCGGTGGCGGACGGCTTCGCCACCCACGCGGATCTCCGCCGCATCAGCGCCGGTTGGCAGGCGTGGGCGGCGGACGAGCGCGGCTGGCTCAGCGTGCTGCACGGCGAGTTGCTGTACCGGGCGTAGCCCGTCAGAGGCGTGGGGCTCTGCCGCAGACCGGCAGAGCCCCACAACCCACTAGGCCTGGCGGTACTTCTCGAAGATGCGGAGCGCGTCGGGGTTGTCGATGGAGCCCGGGTTGACCGCCTTCTCCAGCGGCGTGCCGCCGAGGATCCGCTTGACCGGGACCTCGATGCGCTTGCCCGTCAGGGTGTGCGGCAGCGCGGGCACGGCGATGATCTCGTCCGGGACGTGGCGCGGCGAGAGCTGCGTGCGCAGTGCGTCCCGGACCGCCGTGCGAAGCTCGTCGTCGAGCTCGGCGCCCTCGGCGAGGACCACGAACAGCGGCATCCAGTAGCCGCCGTTCGGCTGCTCCAGGCCGATGACCAGGGACTCCTTGATCTGCGGCAGGCGCTCGACGACCTCGTAGATGTCCGCCGAGCCCATCCGCACGCCCTGGCGGTTCAGCGTCGAGTCCGAGCGGCCGTGGATGACCACCGTGCCGCGCTCGGTGACGGTGATCCAGTCGCCGTGACGCCAGACCCCGGGGAACATCTCGAAGTAGCTCTCGCGGTAGCGGGCGCCCTCGGGGTCGTTCCAGAAGCCGATGGGCATGGACGGGATCGGCTTGGTGACGACCAGCTCGCCGACCTCGCCGACGACCGGCTCGCCGTTCGCGTCCCAGGCCTCCACGGCGGCGCCGAGGCTCGGGGCCTGGATCTCGCCGAGGTGGACCGGCAGGCTGGGCACGCCGCCGACGAAGCAGCTGCACACGTCCGTGCCGCCGCTGACGGAGGCGAGCCAGACGTCGGAGCTGATCTCGTCGTAGATCCAGCGGAAGCCGTCCGGCGGCAGGGGCGATCCTGTGGTGCCGATGGCGCGCAGGCGGGAGAGGTCGAGGTCGTTGCCCGGGTGCACCTCGGCCTTCTTGCAGGCCATCACGTAGGCCGCGGAGGTGCCGTAGACGGTGACGCCGGTCGCCGCGGCGATGCGCCACTGCGCGTCCGTGGTCGGGTAGCCGGGGCTGCCGTCGTAGGTGACGATGCTCGCGCCCACCAGCAGACCGGCGAGCAGGAAGTTCCACATCATCCAGCCGGTGGAGGTGAACCAGAAGAACCGGTCCTGCGGCCCCAGGTCGAGGTGGAGGCCGGCCTGCTTCAGGTGCTCGACGGTGATGCCGCCGTGGCTCTGCACGATCGCCTTCGGCAGGCCCGTGGTGCCGGAGGAGTACAGCACCCACAGCGGGTGGTCGAACGGCAACTGCTCGAAGACGGGGACCGCCGGCGCGGCCGTCAGCGCGTCCCACTCCAGCGCGCCCGCCGGCGCGTCCGTGCCGAGCAGCGGGATGTGCACGACGTGGCGCAGCGACGGCAGCTCGCTGCGGAGCTCCGCGACGACCTCGGTGCGGTCGTGCTCCTTGCCGCCGTAGCGGTAGCCGTCGACGGCGAAGAGCACGACGGGCTCGAGCTGCTGGAAACGGTCCAGCACGCTGCGGGCGCCGAAGTCGGGCGCGCACGAGGTCCACACCGCGCCGACGGCGGCGGTGGCGAGCAGCGCGACGGCGGCCTGCGGCACGTTCGACACGTAGGCGGCGACCCGGTCGCCCGGGCCGATGCCCAGGCGCCGCAGCTCGGCCGCGAGCGAGCCGACCTGGCGGCGCAGCTCGGACCAGGTGGTGACGCGCGGCTCGGAGCTGCCCTCGTCGACGTGCAGGATCGCCGGGGTGTCGGCGTTGTGCGGGTCCTCGCCGTGGCGCAGGACGTGCTGCGCGTAGTTGAGCCGCGAGCCGGGGAACCACTCGGCGCCCGGCATCGACGCGTCACCCAGGACCGCGCTCGGCGCGGTGGTGAACCGGACATCGAACCACTGGGTCAGGGCGCTCCAGAAGGCGTCGAGATGCTCGACCGACCAGCGGTGGAACTGCGCGTAGTCGACTTCCGGCTTCCCGTCCGCCAGCGGCTTGGGCGCGCCGTAGTACTCGGCGGCGAACCGGTGGAAGGCGGCGAGCCGAGAAGCAGCCGCTCGTGCGGGGTCGGGCTGCCACAGAGGAGTGATCTCGTCGCTGCTCATGCGCTGTGCGGGCCTCCGAGCTCAGGCGCCCTGCACACCGGCGGGCAGGGTGGGGAACGCCTAGGCAGAATCTGCCACGAAGGCGGGTCGGCACGCCAGGCAACCCGGGGTCTCTTTGCTCGTCTCGGTGAAGACGGTGGGCGGCGGCAACCACCTGCGCGCGGTGTGGGCCCCCCGACGAGGATCTGACCGCCGCGTGGATGGACTGCTGGATGCGCCTCCGCGTCGTGCCGAGGAATCCGGGCGAGCCGCCGTTCGAGGCGACGGTGCTCACGCGCTTGCGTCAGCCCGCTTCGGGGAGGGCGGGGGACGGGGCCGGCAGGAAGGTGGCGGCGCTGCTGTGGGGGCCGTGGGAGGTGAGGAGGAGGGGCAGGGCGAGGGAGGCGGAGATGGCGTCGGCCCAGCGTGGGGGGCGGGTGAGGCGGGCGGGGGGGGCGGGGGGAAGGGGGGGGGGGGGGGCGGGGGGG
>NZ_BBPO01000143.1:0-2159 GCF_000787815.1 Streptacidiphilus neutrinimicus | reverse complement strand
CCCGTAGGCGCCGGGGTGAGGTCGCGGATCTCGCCGCCCGCGAAGTCGTAGGCGTCGCAGAAGCGGAGACCATGCGCGCGGGCGGGGGCGTCGAGGTGGGTGACGGCAAGGGCGTCTGCGCCGCCGGACGCGCCGAGCGCGTAGCGGTGAGCGACGGCGTCGAAGTGGCCGCGGCGGAACGCGCCCTGCCAGGGGCCGGTCGCGTTGTGGGGTTCGGCGAGCGCCGCGTCCAGCGCGGGGTCCTCCGTCACCAGCGGGCCGGGGCCGTGGCGCGTGGTGTAGCTGCGGACCACGCCCAGCCGCAGCGCGTCGGCCGCCGCGCCCGCCTCGGCCAGCAGCGTGCTCGCGTTGGCGAAGGTGGTCGTGGACCACGTCGTGTACGGGTGGAACCCGTACCACTCGTCGAGCAGGACGCCCTGCGCGCCCTCGAAGACGACCCGCTCGCGTCGCAGGACCTGCGGCAGGTGCTCTTCGTCGGTGAGGCGGACCGCCTGTGCGAACGCCCGGTAGGCGGGCAGGCAGTCCTCGACCGGGGGCCCCAGCTGAGCGACGGGCAGCCCGAGTTGACCGGCGAGCCTGGCCCGTAGTCGGGACAGGACCGCGGTCAGCCGCGCCGGGGCCGCGCAGTCCCCGGCCGTCGGCGCGTCCTCGGGGTGGTCCAGCGCGTAGGCCGCGGTCTCGCCGATGCCCATGCCGCAGGAGCCGTGGCGGCCGGAGCCGCGCGCCTGCTCGCGCAGACGGTTCGCGGCGGCGTGGTAGGGGGTGGTCAACAGGGCGCGACGGTCGACGGTGAGGCCGCCGAAGGGATCTCGGACGCCGATCCCGGCCAGGTGACGGGCCTCTGCGGCGAGCGCGAGCGGGTCGACGAGCACGAAGCGGGACAGGTGCGTGCGCACGCCGGGCACGAGGGCTCCGGAGCCGAACTGCGCGAAGGTGTGGTGGCGTCCCTCGTCCGTGACCACGTTGTGGGCCGCCTGCGCGCCGCCGTTGAAGCGGACCACGGTGGTCGCGCCCATCGCCCGGCACAGGCGGTCCACGGTGGCGCCCTTGCCTGCGTCGCCGAACCCGAGGTCGACGACGACGGCGTGGCGTTGACGGATGTTCACAGCCTGCTGTTCCCGGTGCCGTTGTCCGGTCGCGCTCCGCTCCGCCCGTCACGAGGCAGCAGGGAGACGCCGGAGACGAGGGCCTGGCCGGTGCCGCGGGCGACCCGGGCCAGGGCGCGGCCGACGGTGGAACCCGCACGGGAGCCGATGTCGGCGAGGTCCTCGATGCCCTCGTCGAGGTCGATCGCGCCCTCCCCCAGGCCGATGGCGACCGCGATGGTCTCGCAGACGGCGTCGAGGTCGTCGAGCTCGATGACGTTGTCGCCGAGCAGGGTGCGCCAGCGCCCGAGGACCTGGTCGTTGCCGACGTAGGAGGATCCGGCGGGGAGGACGTAGTAGACGTCCCAGCGGCGCTTCAGCTCGTCGAGCAGGGCCTGCAGCGGGATGTCCTCCGTGGCGCGCTCGCCGAACACCTCCCGGACCTGGGCGGCGGACACCTGCCCGTAGGGGAGTTCGTCCCCGATGATGAAGAGGTAGCCCCGGCGGCCGCGCTTCTCGTGGCAGTCGATGGCGGTGTGCCGGGCCATCGCGTACATCGCGAGCTCGTAGGACTCGTGCATCTGACCGCCCCCGCCGCCCTCGAGGAAGATGCAGCCGAGGTGGTCGTCCATCCGGTTGTCCGACTCGAACTGACCGAGCTGGAGCGGCACCCGGTCGCAAGTGGCGTCGCCGATCGCGCCGAAGAGGATCTGCGGGTCGCGGACGTAGCCCTTGCGCAGCAGCAGGCCGAAGAGCTCGGGGAGCTTGGTCTGCAGCACGCGCGGGACGGTGCCCATGGAACCGGTGACGTCGAAGAGGACGGCGATGGCCTGGGAGTCCGGGTGTTCGTCGCTGTCGCGGCTCTCGCGGACGGTCAGCCCGAGCGGGTCGAGGTTCGGGTGGGCGCGCCAGCCGTGGCGCGGGCCGCGACGGGCGCGGTCGCTGTAGTCGAAGGCGCCGATGCCGTGCGCGGCACGGTAGTCGGCAGCGGCGGTGTAGACGTCGGTGTCCCAGCGTCCGCTTCCCATCGTGTTCTCCCCGTTGTGGTTCGTGATGTCGGGCCGCCTGCCGCGT
>NZ_BBPO01000144.1:11303-11676 GCF_000787815.1 Streptacidiphilus neutrinimicus | reverse complement strand
GCCCCGCTCCGTCGACCAGGCCCTGAAAGCCGTCGACGGCTGCCTGGCTGTGGCCGAGGCCCGGCGCCCGGCGGCTCCGGCCTACGGCTCCGGCCACCCGCTCGACCTGCGGCCGGGCGCACACCCCAACCACCGCGTGATGGACGGCCGGCCGGAGCGGTTCGTACTCCGCTGCACCATCGAGGAAATCGGCGGCGTGCACGTTGCCCGGCAGCGGGCGCACCCGGCGGGCCGGGCCCCGCCTCCGCGCCGAAGGCCGGCTTCCTTCCCGGTGCGGTGTATGAGGGCTGACCCGGCGGGGACAGTCCTGGGATGGTGTCCAGGCGTGCGATGTCACCATTCGTGGGGGCTGTGCCCTTCACCCCGGCTGGAG
>NZ_BBPO01000144.1:9623-10811 GCF_000787815.1 Streptacidiphilus neutrinimicus | reverse complement strand
TGCCGTGGTGACCGCGCTGCGCATCAGCGCCGAACTGGAGCGCTCCGGCGACCTGGCCGGGCACGTGGCGAAGCTGGCCCGGCGCCGCTTCCCCGAGCACGCCGTCCCGGGCGAGCTGCACGCCACCGTGCTGGAGATGGGGCACATCGCCCAGCGGCTGATGGCCAAGGCCGCCGACGTCATCGCCACCCGCGAGCTCGAGACCGCGCTCGAGCTGGAGGGCGACGACGACGTGATGGACGATCTGCACCGCGCTTTGTTCCGGCGGCTGCTGGACGACCGCTGGCGGCACAGCGTCGAGGACGCCGTCGACGTCACCTTGGCCGGCCGCTTCTACGAACGGTTCGCCGACCATGCCGTCGCCGTCGCCGAGCGTGTCGTCTACCTGGTCACCGGCACCCACACCGGCGACCTGACCGAAGAGAGCGGCCGGAGGTAGGCGGCCGCTCCGCGGTCCATCCAGTCGGTGCCCAGGCTCGGCATGGGGTTGTCCGTTGCCCACACCCATGGCGGCGCGGTCCTACGTCGGGTTCCGCAGCAGCCGGGCCCGATCCGGGCGGATGCCATCAGCGCCGGACGGCTGCGCCAGGTCGAGCCCCCAGCCTGCGGGAACGCTGAACAGCCAGGATCAGGACACGGTCTCGGCCACCTCTAGCCTGCGCGTTTCATCTGGGGTCGGGTCCAGATCATGATCGGAAAAGCGAAAGTGCCTTCTGAGCTGCAACGATGAGGCTTGTCTAAGGTCTCTGTCGTTCCAGCGGGAAGGCACTTTCTGCGTGCACACTACCCGGTCACGCCCCAAGCTCGTCGTCAGCGCCGACGGGAACGGGGTGGTCAGCCACGCCGGCTCGCGTCTGCTCGCGGGCTTGGCCGACGCCACCTCGCTGACCAGCGCCTTCTCCGACGTCCTGCAGCGGCTGCGGCCGCGTGGGACCGGGCACGATCCTGGCCGCGTCGGGGTGGACCTGGCGGTGATGCTCGCCGACGGCGGCGAGGCGATCGCCGACCTGGCCGTGCTGCGGGACCAGTGCGATGTGTTCGGCCCCGTCGCCTCCACCCCGACCGCCTGGCGCGTGCTGGCCGGTATCGATGAAGCGGCCCTGAACACGCTGCGGGCAGCACGGGCCCAGGCCCGCGAGGTCGCCTGGCTGCAAGCCGACGAGACCGGACAGGCGATACCGGCATCCC
>NZ_BBPO01000144.1:8398-9220 GCF_000787815.1 Streptacidiphilus neutrinimicus | reverse complement strand
AAGCCCTCGCCGGGATCCTGCGGCCGGGCAACGCCGGAGCGAACACCGCAGCCGACCACATCACCGTCCTCGACCAGGCCCTCGCGCAGATCCCCGACGCCCACCGCCACGGCACCGAGATCCTCGTCCGCGCCGACAGCGCCGGCGGCGCGAAGGCCTTCCTCAACCACCTCCGCGACCTGCGAAAGAGTGGGATACATACCACCTTCTCCGTCGGACACGCCGTCACCGAACCGGTCCGCAAGGCCATCCGGGCCCTGCCCGAGAGGGTCTGGCACCCCGCACTGGAACAGAACGGCACCCTTCGCGCCGGCGCCGAGGTCGCCGAGCTGACCGGGTTGGTCGACCTCACCGGATACCCGGACGGCACCCGCATCATCGTCCGCCGCGAGCGCCCCCACCCCGGCGCGCAGCTGTCCCTGTTCGACCAGGACGAAGGCATGCGTCACCAGGTCTTCCTCACCGACACGCCCTTCGCCGGCGGCTCGCTCCAGTACCTGGAGGTCCGCCACCGGGCCCATGCCCGGGTCGAGGACCACATCCGCTGCGGCAAGACCGCCGGCTTCGGCCGCTTCCCCTCCCGCCACTTCGCCATCAACCAGGCCTGGCTGGAGCTGTCCCTGACCGCGATCGACCTGCTCGCCTGGACCAGAATCCTGCTGCTGGAGGGCGAGTTGGCCACCGCCGAGCCCAAGAAACTGCGCTACCGCCTCCTGCACGCAGCCGCTCGGATCACCCGCGGAGGCCGTCGCCTGTGTCTGCGGATCTCCGCCACCTGGCCCTGGCGCCACGAACTGACCACCGCGTTCCATCGCCTCGTCG
>NZ_BBPO01000144.1:7343-7946 GCF_000787815.1 Streptacidiphilus neutrinimicus | reverse complement strand
CTAGGCCGCGGGCGGTGGCCGGGCGGGGGATGCCGTCGACCAGGCGGCACGACAGGCCCACCACAGCGGTGCGGCCGGAGGCAACTGCCTGGGCGAGCTGGCAGCGGCCCGTCGTTCTTCGTGCGCGAGCGGCAGACCAGCGACTGCCCGATGCCCTGACAGCAGCTCCGACGCAAACTCGGCGCAGGACCGCCGCCAAGTCACCAGTGGAATCAGGCCGGTGGATTCGACCTGAATCGACCGAGGGTCCATCCCGAGTGAAAAAACGATCCTTCTTACGTCACCCGTCTGCCTGGCCCTCGGTGCCGATTCGGCGGATGCGGCCGACGCTAATGTCTTCGTGTCCCATCCACTCACGACATCTGACTATTAGGCATGCTCTCTATAGCCCAAGGCAGCTGATGCGACTCATGGATTAGGGCCGGGGCTTCATATGGTGGACCACCCGATATTCACAGAATCATCTTGAAGGAGTTGGGCACCTAGATGGAATTGAATGTCTCTGTTACGCGTTCTCGGCGCGTGTTCACCGCCTGGATCTCCGGGGCCCTGATGCTGTCACTCGCAGCCGCCGGGATCGCATTGGTGCCGAGCAGCGCGCAT
>NZ_BBPO01000144.1:5291-6997 GCF_000787815.1 Streptacidiphilus neutrinimicus | reverse complement strand
CAATGGGGCCATCCACCAGACGGACGCCGTGGCGGCCCAGGCCCAGAGCGATCTGACCAGCGCGTACAACAACGCCGCCGGTCAGGCATCGGATTTCACCCTCACCTCGCCGGGGGACCTGGTCGGCCAGACCCTGGCCCCGGGTGTCTACACTGCCGCGTCGTCGATCAACCTTTCGGGCACGCTCACGCTTGACGCCCAAGGCAACCCCAATGCGGTCTTCATCTTCCAGATCGGGTCGACCCTTCAGACGGCCTCCGCCAGCCGGGTCGTGCTGATCAACGGTGCCCAGCCGTGCAACGTGTACTGGCAGGTGGGCAGCTCCGCAACGCTCGGCACCAACTCGACCTTCGTGGGCAACATCCTGGCCCTCACGTCGATCTCCGCCACCACCGGAGCCAACATCGACGGTCGGGCACTCGCCCGCAACGGCTCAGTCACTTTGGACACGAACGTCATTACCCGGGCGACGTGCGCGACCGGAACCACGACTGGCGGAACCACAGCCGGTACGACCGGCGGCCTGATCGCCGGTACCACCGGCGGAACCACCGCCGGCGGCACCGGGGGTGTGGTCGCGGGCGTGACCGCTGGTGCCACCGGTGGCCTGATCGGCGGCACCGGCCTGATCGGCGGCACCGGCCTCATTGGCGGTACCGGACTCATCGGCGGCGTGGTCGCCGGCACCACCGGCGGAACCACGGTCGGAACCACCGGCGGCAACACTGCCGGTGCCACGGCCGGAACGTCGGGCGGCGCCACGGGCGGTCCCTGCCAGGAGCAGTGCGGCAAGTGCCACGACCAGTGCAGCCCGTGCCAGGAGCAGTGCGGCAAGTGCCACGACGAGTGCAGCCCGTGCCAGGAGCAGTGCGGCAAGTGCCACGACCAGTGCGGCAAGTGCCACGACGAGTGCAGCCCGTGCCAGGAGCAGTGCGGCAAGTGCCACGACGAGTGCAGCCCGTGCCAGGAGCAGTGCGGCAAGTGCCACGACGAGTGCAGCCCGTGCCATGACCAGTGCAAGCCGTGTGAGCACGCGTGCGGCGCGTGCGACCAGGGGTGCGACTCCCACCAGCCGGACGCGCGCAGCTTGGTGAAGTCCTGACCGAAGGCGGTTGAGCCGGGAGTCAGAAGGACGGCCGTGGCGGAGCGCAAGCATGATGTCGCCACGGCCGTCCTTGCCGGGCATGTCAGCGCACGACGGGGCTAGCACCGACCACGCTCCCCGCCCTGTGGCCGCTGGGCGTCAACGGCCGGCACGAGCCGAAGGACGAGCGAGGAGGATGGGATGAGCCGCAGCGACCACGACACCGCAGCGATCGGCAGTGAAGAAGGGCAGGTGTCCGGCGGTCTGCTGACTGCACCTTTGACCGCCCCTTCGGCGGAGCACCGGACCGACGAGCAAAGGAGCGATCAATGTCCGCCGCTGTCACGGCCCGCTGGACTTCTGGTCGCCTGCGCGGTCGCGGTGTGCGTCATCGTCACCGTCACCCACGTCTTGCTGCTCTTCCTCTATGTCGCGCCCTCAAACACGATCTCCACCCAGTACGAGCAGCCGATCAACGCCTGGATCTACCCCTATTTCGAGCAGAACTGGCGCCTCTTCGCGCCGGACCCGCAGTCCGTACAGCAGCAGGTTTCCGCACGCACAGCACACACGTCCCCCGACGGATTGACCCGGGTCACCGGCTGGACCGACCTGAGCGCCA
>NZ_BBPO01000144.1:2364-4769 GCF_000787815.1 Streptacidiphilus neutrinimicus | reverse complement strand
TCGTGATCACTGACCGGACATCCCGCACCGAAACCCGTCACGAGGGCCGGCCGCCGCTCGCCCCCTGCAGCGCGACGAGGCGCCCCGACCCCGTCACCAGGGCGTTCACCTTCCTGACCGAACACGCGGTCTCGCTCCACGCGGCGGCCGTGCTGCGCATCGGCTACGGACTGCTCTACCTCACGTTCCTGTTGCGCGAGTTCCCCCACCGCGACGAGATCTGGGGACCGGGATCCCCGTGGACCCCGAATCTGGCCCGCGAGCTGTTCCGCCAAAACGGCTGGTTCAGCCTGCTCACACTCTCCGACAACGGTACGTACTTCGAGGCCTGCTACGTCCTGGCCCTGCTCACCTCCGCCGTGTTCATGCTGGGCTGGCACACCAGGGTGACGTCCGTTCTGTTCGCCCTCGTGGTGACCTCGTTCCACGGCCGCGCCGTCTTCATGACCGACGGTGGGGACAACCTGATCGTCTTGATGGCCATCTACCTGATGTTCACGGCATGTGGCCACCGCTGGTCCCTGGACGCGCGCAGGCAACGGCTCCGCGCGTCCGCCCACGAGCACGGTCGCGAGACGGTCGGCCTCCGGTCGCGGCCCGCCTGGCAGCAGGCGGCAGCGGTCCGGACACAGCTGACCACGCTCGTGCACAACTGCGGCATGTTCGTCATCGCGGCCCAGGTGTGCATCCTCTACGGCTCGGCCGGCCTCTACAAAGTGCAAGGAAGCCTGTGGCAGGACGGCACCGCACTGCACTACGTGGTCAATCTCGACCTGTTCCGACCCTGGCCCACGCTCTCGCACCTCGCCGACGACCATCAGCTCCTGATCACACTCGCCGGCTACGCGACTGTCCTGGTCCAGGTGGCGTTTCCGTTCGCCCTGTTCAGCAGGCTCAAATACGTCCTCCTCGGCCTATTGATCGGCATGCACATCGGGATCGCCGTCCTCCTCGGGCTACCGGTCTTCTCCGGTTCGATGATCATCGCCGACGCCGTCTTCCTTCCCGATCACGCCCTTCTCCGCGTCGCGGGCATCGGGCGACGCTTCCTTCAGCATCGCCGGGCACCCAGCCAATGCAAGGATCTGCCCTGGCCCCGAACCGGGACGGAGCCGACATGAACCGCCAGAACGCAGCCTCAGGCCAGCTCCCGGCCGCTGGCCGACATCGTCGCCCGATCGCCCCGCAGGTCGGCGTGCCCGCCGCACTGGGCGCGGCCGGCGCGCAGGTGGAGGGGACGACGGGGAGACGACGGGGCCCTTGGCGATGACCGCTACGACGGTCGCTCTGCTCTGGTACGACCAGCGCGTGACGTTCCGTGCGGTCGGCCCTCGCCAACGCGCCCGGGCCCGAGCAAGCCTGAACCCCACGATGTCGCCTCGGCTGGCCGCGCCGGCCAGGAGGATGAAAGGCCGTCACCATCCCGTCGGCTGGGCATGTCGCGGTAGCGTATCCGCGTCGAGGGCCGCCCTGCACATGGCGACCGGACAGCCCTCACGGGTGGCACGCCGTCAGACTATCGGCGGCTACTTGCAGACGGTCAAACACCGGGCTTCACGCACGCTTTTGTCGCGGGGGCGGCCTGGTGAGCGGCCGACACCCCGTGGGCGCCTCAAGCGCCCGAGCGGGCCGGTCAGCTCGCGCAGAGTGCCAGTAACGCACGCAGACGTCCGTTGTATGCCTCTGCACGAGGGACGGGCGCTGCTGCGTGCGGGCGCGTCGCGCGCACGCAGCAGCGCCGGGCGAGAGGATCTCGGACATGGCTCGTGCCCTGCCGCCCGACAGCCCACGGAACACATCGGCGCGAAGACGGGCAACCAGGCGCACGGGACCGACCTCGGAAGCTCCCGGAAGGCGGCCGATGATCTTCCTCCCCATCCACCGCGGCAAGGGCTGCGCCGTTCTCGGCGCGCCGGCGACGGGACTGCCAGGACCGTTCGGCACCTGGACCTGGGGGAACCCGGAAGAGCAAGACGAGGAACCGGCTCCCGCCCCGGCCCCGCCCACGGCACCCTCCGGACGGCTTCCGGCGGCGTGATGGGTTCGCCCGAAACCGTCCGTGACCTGGCCGCCGTGCTCGTTGAGGGGATCACCTCCGCGATGGTCTGGCACGGCCGCACGCCGTGGCCCACGCTGATCGCCGAACTCCCCGCCCGCGGACAACGACAGCTGGCGCCCCTGGTCCGGCGGGGCTTCACTGCCGCCGTCGACCTGCACCAAGCCCCCGCGAGGCGCTGGGCTGGTCCGTACGGCTGCTCCCGCGCACCTCAACCCTCGCCCGCGCACAGCTCTCGGGCCCAGGCGGCCCGATCACGGACAAGGACGCGCTTTCGTTGCCGCCGGGCTTCCTCGAGGCGGTCGGGCGCCTGGGGCAGACCGTGCTGTACCTGGGTGAGGTAAGCCTG
>NZ_BBPO01000144.1:0-1984 GCF_000787815.1 Streptacidiphilus neutrinimicus | reverse complement strand
CCGTGAGCGGAAGATGATTAGTCCAGGCTTGGAGAGAGGCGTGGATGGATCGCGCTTCCCGCACTGGCAGCGCCGCCGACCCGCGCCTGCGGCAGGCGCGGCCGAGTGGGTGCGCGTCCAGGCCGAGCTGACCGCAAGCCGACCGCTGGGCGAGGTGCGGGACGGGAACCGGACAGCTGTGCCTGCTCAGCCCTTCTTGTAGGCGGCGGCGAGGACGGCAATCACGATCGGCGCCGCGAACATCAACCAGGCCACGGGGTGGGCGAAATTCACAGTGCGGCCGAAGCCCATTCGCTCGCCGCACCTCAAGCTATCGGCCCTCGGCCGGCACGTACACCGGGTCGGCGCGAGGCCGACCGACGTGTTCACCTGGCCAGGCACCCGCCTGGTGCTGCAGATCGAGCGGTCCACGCCTCGGGGCGCTCCGGTGACGGCAAGGTCGTACTCACCCAACTCGGCTTCCCGGCCGCCCCGCTGCCGACGGAAAGGAACGGAAAGTGCCGTGACCGCTATGGTTCGCCGGGTTGCGAGGGAGGACCGTGGTGTTCGTTGAGATCGTCTTTGTGGGGCTGCCGATCGATCGTGACGAGGTCGAGGAGGCTCTGGAGGCGGAGTTCGAGCTCGACGGCGAGGTCACGGGCGCGGGCAGCGGCATGGGCCGCTGCCATCTTGACCTTGAGATCGCAGACGGCTCGGATGCGAGTGGGGCACTGGAGCGGCTGCGGGCGGTGCTGTCCGAGCTGGGGGTCGCGGATTGCGCGACCTTGAACGTCAGTGAGTGATCAAGCCGCGATGCGCGCTCGTCCGCCCCAGCGGATGCCCCTTTCACTACGGACACGGGCGCGTTCACGGCGCTCTGCCGCCAGGACGTCCCGGTGGCGGGCGTTGGCGTTGCGCCAGCGGAGGTAGGCGTGCAGGGCCCGGGTCTGGACGGTGTGGTTGGGGTGGTTGGAGTTGGCGACGGTGAACTGCCGCAGCGGTCCGAAGTGGGCCTCGATCGGGTTGGCCCAGGACGCGTAGGTCGGGGTGAAGCAGAGTTCGACGCGGTGCTTCTTCGCCCAGCGGCGGATCGTCTCGCCCTTGTGGGCGGAGAGGTTGTCGAGGATGACGTAGATCGGGGCGCCGTCCGGGCGGGCCGCGCGGATCGACCTGAGCGCGGCCAGCGTGTGGCCGGCGCCCTTCTTGCGGCGGTTGACGCCCCACAGCTTGTCGTCGCCGATCGAGTAGCAGCCGTGGAAGTAGCGGACCCCGTGGGTGCGCTGGTAGGTCGCGGGATGCCGCTCGGGATGACCGGCCCGAGCCCAGCCCGAGCCCATCGTGGGTCGGATGCCGAGCGGGCCGAACTCGTCGAACGCGAAAACGCGGTCGGGGAAGCGGTCCAGGACGTGCTCGATCCGGTCGAGCTTGGCATCGCGTTCTGGGTCCGGCGACTCCTTCCAGGTCTTCGTGCGTTGGAAGGTGACGCCTCGGCGGGCGAGCAGACGGCGTAACGCCTCGCGGCCGATCCGGATGACCCGGCCGTGGACCAGGTCCAGGTAGATGACGAGCTTGCGCAGGGACCAGTGGGTGAACGGCTGGCCGAGCTTGGTCGGGCGGGTGGTGGCCGTCTGGACCACGAAGTCCTCGTCGTCAGGACTGAGAAGGCGGGGACGGCCTCCCGCCCAACGAGGGTCCAGGCAGGCCAGCCCGATCTCGTTGAACCGGTGGATCACGTCGCGCACCGTGTCCTCGTCCGCCTGGACCAGCTGGGCGATCACCGGGACCCGATTCCCGCCGGCCGAGGCCAGCAGCATCATCGCCCGCCGGAACCGCACCGAACTGGTGCTGCCCCGACGCACGATCTGCTGCAGCTTCCGCCCCTCCTGGTCGGTCAGTCTGCGAACCCGCACAGGCTCGGCCACCACACCCCCAAACGGTCGGACAGACGTCACCGCACATCCAACCGCTCCAACCACCCACCCGGCGAACCAATGTGGTCAGAGCA
>NZ_BBPO01000145.1 GCF_000787815.1 Streptacidiphilus neutrinimicus | reverse complement strand
CCCCGACCGTCGTCGCCGCCGAGTGATGCACACCGAGTGATTCGTCGGTTTCCTGGGGTTGACGTGACCGGCCGTCCGGGCCACCGTCGACCCCAGGCTGATGTTCGGTCGCGCCTTGGCTCAGGGGGTCGCCAGGGTCGCACGAGGAGATAGGGTGCCCCCGTGTTGAGCAGTTCTGTGGCGACCACGCGTGTGCTGACGCCCGCGGACCTGCCGGCCGCGCTCGAGGTGCTGGACCGCGACCCGATCGAGAACGCCTTCGTGGCGGCCCGCGTCGCCGTGGCCGGTCTCGACGCCTGGCGGCTCGGCGGCGAGATGTGGGGATTCTTCGAGCACGGCAGGCTCGAGGCGCTGTGCTACTCCGGTGCCAACCTGGTGCCGCTGAGCGCCTCCTCCGCCGCCGTCCAGGCCTTCGCCGACCGCGCCCGCAAGCAGGGACGCCGCTGCTCCTCCATCGTCGGTCCCGTCGAGGCCACCGCCGAACTGTGGTCACTGCTGGAGCCGCACTGGGGATCCGCCCGTGAGGTCCGCACCCGGCAGCCGCTGATGGCGACCCGGGAGCCGTCCCGGGAGATCGCGCCCGACACCCGGGTGCGGCGGGTGCGCCGCGACGAGATGGACCTGCTGCTGCCCGCCTGCGTCGCGATGTTCACCGAGGAGGTCGGCGTCTCGCCGCTCGCCGGTGACGGCGGTCTGCTCTACCGCGCCCGGGTGGCCGAACTCGTCACCAGCGGACGGGCGTTCGCGCGCTTCGAGGGCGACCGCGTGGTCTTCAAGGCCGAGATCGGCGCGGCGACGGAACGTGCCTGCCAGATCCAGGGCGTCTGGGTCGCTCCGGAGTTCCGCGGCCGCGGCCACTCCGAGAGCGGGATGGCCACCGTGGTCGACGTGGCGCTGCGCGAGGTGGCGCCCGTCGTCAGCCTCTACGTGAACGACTACAACGTTGTCGCACGCGCCGCCTACCGCCGGGTGGGGTTCACCGAAATCGGTGCGTTCATGAGCGTACTGTTCTGAAAATCGCGCGTGATGTGAGCGTCGTGTGTGCATGCGTGGTGCTTGTGTGACGATTGTGGATGCGCCCCTCTCGCTCAGGCATGCGGAATGCATACACTCGCGCCGTCCTCGCCTCGGCCGACCGCGCGTGACCCGTCCGCGTCGGTCGCCGTCCCCGAGGCGCCCTCGAAGGAAGGACGGCGCGTGTTAAACCACCGACGGAAGCCCCGCCGACGAGTCCCCCTGCTGGCCGGCCTGCTGACCGCTCTCCTGGGCATCGTCGCCCTCGTGGGCAGCGCCCTCGCCGCGACAGCCCCCGCCGGACCGGGCGCCCCCGCCGCCCAGGCCTCCGCCACCCAGCCCCCCGCCGTGCCGAACCCCGACTGCACCCTCCAGGTGCCGGACGGCCCGCTCACGGCCGCCGGTCTGGCCACCCCCTACCGGCTCACCGCGACCGACGCGGCCAAGGGCCCCTGCCACGAGGCCGATCCGGCCCAGTCCGCCTTCGTCCAGGCCACCGTGCTGAACCCGGCGACCGGGGCGGTCTCCGTCTACGACCCCCTGGTGATCGACCGCGGCACCCGACCGGCCCGCCAGCCGGTCGTGCCGAAGCTGCCCGCGCACGCCGTGGTCGGCATCTGGTTCGGCTTCAACGGAAACAATCTGACGCTGCGTGGGGGCACCACCGCCGCACGCTGCGTCAACGGCGCACCCGGCTCGATCTTCGGTCAGTTCGCCTACTGCAACGCTCCCGCCTTCTTCACGGCCGCCAACCGCGCCGAGCGGGCCGGGCGGCTCAGGGCGCCCAGGACCGGCGTCGGCCGTGACGGCGCTCCCTGCCCGACCACCCGTGACTTCGGCGTCGTCGACCAGGACCAGAGCGACAACGTCACCACGGCCTACCTGGTCACGCCCGACGGCCGCACCGCCCAGCGGACCACCGCGGGCACCGCGGCGCTCACCCCCAAGGGCGCGGTCGCGCTGTTCAACGGCAGTGACAACCTGCTGCTCACCGCGTTCGTCGACCCGCCGCTCGGCTGCACCCCCTGGGCCGCGCCGGACCTCGCCGACCCCGGTCACACCGCCACCTCCCTGGCTCTCGACGAGCTCCAGGCCGCGGCGGACCAGCGCGCGCCCGTCGCTCTCGTGCCGGCCAACGACCCGATGGTGCTCGGGCCCGGCGGCGTCAAGAGCCGGGGCAAGACCAACCTCTACCGCGTGGGCGTCGACCAGCTCCCGGTCGGGCGTGGCGCTGGAACGGACCCGGGGGACGGGCAGGTCTACTGCCGCCGCCTGGCCACCGCGGGCGCGGCGCGGCTCAAGCGGGACGGCGCGCTCTTCGCGGCCGCGGCCTCGCCGACAGCCGGACAGAACCTGCTGGACTTCCTGAGCCAGCGTCTGACCGCCTCCCTGCAGAACCTCGGCTGCCCGCAGCAGTTCCCGCCGGCCGCTGCCAGCCCGACGGCGGCGAGCCCGACGACGACCCCGACGGCGGCGAGCCCCAGTGCTTCGGTCTCGCCGACGGTGTCGCCCTCCGCCACCGCCACCGCGCCCGCCCCGGCCGGGCCGCCGACGGGCGCGGCGACGGCGACGACAATGGTCACCGGTTCGTCGTCGCCGGGCTCCGCGCCCACGGGTACGGCCGCACAGGCCGCCTCACGGGCGGCCGCGGGTACGACCGGCTCGCCGACGCTGGCCCTGGTCGGCGACGTGGTCCCCAGCCCGGCGCGGGGCAAGGTCACGGCTACGGCGACGCGGGGACAGCTCGCCGACACCGGAGCCGACCCGCGGCTCTGGCCGATCGCGGGGCTGGGTCTGTCGCTGCTGTTGCTCGGCTCGTCCATCCGCCTGCTGGCCGGCGCCGGGCGGCGCTGACCCGCGTCCCGCTCGCCGTCGACCACACGGCCCGGTCAGCCTCGCGGCTGCCGGGCCGTATGGTTGATCGTCCGTCCGAGGCGGTAGCGTCCAGCCATGGACGAAGTTCGGATCGAGCCCATCGATCTCGCCGCGTACGCCGCCGCCGCGCTGGAGGTGCAGGCGGTGGCGTTCGGTCTCGGTCCCGAGGAGGTCGTGCTGCGGCTGCAGATCGTCCAGCGGCACGCCCAACTCCCCGGCGTCCACGCGGTCGGCGCGCTGCAGGGCCGGATGCTCGTCGGCTTCGGCTACGGGATGCCCAACGACCGCACGCACTGGTGGTCCACCGTCATCGAGCCCTACCTCGCGGCCAACGGCAACGACGCCTGGCTCGACGACGCCTTCTCCGTCACCGAGTTGCACGTGCACCCGCGCTACCAGGGCTTCGGGTTCGGCCGTGCGCTGATCACGACGCTCTGCGGGTCCAGCCCGCTGCCGCGCAGCATCCTCTCCGCCGTCGACCGGGAGACGCCCGCCCGCGCGCTCTACCGGTCGCTCGGCTACCAGGACCTGGCCCGTCGGGTCCTGTTCCCCAACACCGTGCTGCCCTACGCCGTCATGGGCGCGCCGCTGCCGCTGCCTACGCGCTCGTCCCGTCCTCCGGACGACGCTCCTGCGCAGCGTGCTCCGCGTGCCGCTCCGCGTGGGTCCGCCGAGCCTCTTTGAGCTGCTCGGTCACCATCGAGAGCCGGAACAGCGCCAGCACCAGCGCCGCCGCGAGGAAGCACCCCAGCGGGCCGTAGACGATCACGTCGTACTGGCTGCGCATCCACAGCGTGAGCGCCGACAGCGCGGGGACGCCCAGCAGCACCATCAGGTACCAGCGCCCGGGTGCGACCAGGGCCAGGGCGACGGCCAGCAGCGGGTACAGCAGGAACGCGTGCGGCAGGCCCCCCGCGAGCAGCGCGGTGACCGGGACCAGCAGCGCCGCGAACAGCATCGGCAGTCGCGTGTGGTGCAGCCCGGGACGCAGCGCGGTGACGACGGTGCCGCAGTAGAGCACCGCGAAGACGCCCAGCACCAGCATCGCCAGCGTGGGCCGGGGGTACTGCCCGTGCAGCACGTCCGAGACGAGGGGGACGAGCGCCAGCAGCACCCAGGGCAACAGCAGGTAGGGGCTGAAGCGGGGGGCGCGCGCGATCTCCTCGTCGGTCAGACGGCGGCGGCGTGGCGGCTCTGCCACAGGAACATCACTCCGGGTCGGGGGTCAGGCGTCGGGTCGCGGCAGCGGTCGGTCGGAGCATCGGTCGGCCGGGGCGCGGGTCGGTCAGGGCACGGGTCACAGCATGGCGGCGAACTCGAGGAAGAGGGAGGCGTGCCGGGTGTCGCCCACGTCCAGGCTCCACAGGCCCGCCTCGACGGTGCGGAACAAGGTCCAGCCGCGCAGCCGCTCGGGGTCGACGGCGGCGTCGGCGGCGAGCCGCTGGACCCGCCGCCGGGCGGCGGCCTCCGGCCCGGGCGAGCCGGCCAGGGTCTCCAGCCGGTCCTGGGCCAGCCACGCCAGGTCGTAGGCGCGCTCGCCGACGAGCGGCTTCGGGTCGATCGCCAGCCAGGGCGAGCGCTCGGCGGCCAGCACGTTGCCGTGGTGGTAGTCGCCGTGCAGCAGCAGCGCCTCCTCGCGGGCGACGGAGTCCTGCAGCAGCGACGCGGACAGGTCCAGCGCCTCGTCGACCAGCGGCCGCAGCTCCGCCGCGGCGGGCAGCGTCCGACGGCGCGTCAGCGCCTCCCGCAGACCGCCGACGTAGTCGGCGACGGTGGTGAACGGGTGCGCCTCGGGCGGCGCGACCCAGAGCCGGCGCAGGGTGCCGAGCGCCTCCAGCATCGCCTTGTTCTCCGGCAGGGAACGCAGCGAGACCTCGCCCTGGGCCCGCTCCAGCAGCATGGCCCGGTCCTCGGGCGCGCAGGCGTACATCCGCACGGCGCCGTGCCCGTCCCAGTGCGCGAGCGCGGCGTGCTCCTGCTCGCCCTCCGGGTCCGGGTAGCCCAGCTTCAGCGCGGCGGGCGAGCCGTCGGGCCGCCGCACCAGCAGCACCAGGCTGATCTGCCCGCCGGGCTCGCAGACCCGCTCCAACGTCAGCTCCCACCGCGCGAGGTAGGCCGACGCGAGCTCCGGCAGCGCGTCGAGCCACGCCTGCCCGGCGTCGGACGCCCAGCAGCGGACGGTGTCCTGAAGCCGTGCGGGAATGCTGAAGGCAGGTGCCGTCATGCTCGCCCTTCGTCGTGATCGGGTGCTGCCATTGTCGGCCATCCGGCTGTGAGCCCGGCAAGAGGCCGAGATCCCGGCTGCGCACGGAGGGAGCCGCCGTGGTCAGGGGCGTGCGAAACCGCCCGGTGCAGGTGGCCCTGTGCGCTCGGGCTCCACCGCGTGGGGCCGGGGGCGTCTCCCGCCCGGAGCTGGGGACGCCGCGGATCCACGCCGGACCCCAGGGTGCCGGTCAGCGCTCGGGGAGCCCTGGGAAGGGGGTCGGGGCCGCGCCCCAGGCGACGGAGCGGACGGCGGCGGCGCGGAGCTGGGCGGCCGCGTCGGCGCGGAAGCCGGCCGTGCCGGCCTGGACCGCGTTGGCGTAGACCGCGGCGAGGCGGTCCTCCAGGAGCGCCGCCAGACAGCGGGCGGAGGAGGCGTCGGCGACCTGGAACGGCAGGTCGTACGCGGCCGCCCCGGCGTGCGGCGCGGCGCCCGCCGAGGTGATCAGGGCGTCGAGCGCGTCGCGGCGGGCGCGGTGCAGCTGGTAGTCGGTCGTCGCCTGGGACCGCAGGCCGCCGCTCAGCAGCGCGCCGAGGACGCCGTAGCCGTAGACCGTGGCCTGCTCCGCGGCGAGCGACGCCTGCCAGGCGTCCAGCTCCGCCGTGCTCGGCCGGAGCCGGCTCAGGTCGGGCGTCTCGCTGGTGGGCAGGCGTCCGCCGAGTTGCGTCGCGCGCTGTGCCGCCCCCGCGCCGATCGAGGCCAGCAGCCGGGCGAGGGCGGGGGAGGTGAGCTGCAGCCCCGTCGAACAGAGCGCGACCAGCCCGGCCTCCCCGCTCGCCAGCGACGCGTCACTCGTCCGGACCCCGGCCGCCGGTGATCCGGAGGCGGAGGCCGACGCCGAAGCCGGGGCGGGAGCGGGAGCGGCGGCCGAGGCGGACCGGGAGGCTGTGGCCGTGATCCCCAGCGCGGCGGCCTGGGCCGTGAGGCCGAAGCGGAGCTCCGCGTGCGGGTGCGCGGCGCTGTCGTACCCGGCGAGTAGCGTCGTCATCACGGCGCCGATCCGCTGCCGTGCGGCGGTGTCGGGGTCGACGGGGGTCGGCCGCGGCCGGGCGTGCCCGGCGTGCGTCGTCGGGGACGCGCTGCTGCCGCACGCGGTGAGCGTGCCGAGGGCGGTGAGCAGACCGGCCGAGAGCAGGCTGCGGCGGCGGAGAGAAGCGGCCATGAGCAGGGACGTTACCGCGTACAGCACACATGTGTGAGTGGCGAGGTGATTTGTGCCGAATCGGCGGCGGGCGGGCCGACCGGTTAGGCTATGGGCGCACTTGAGACCTTCCGACAACAGCAGACGCGGCCGAGGAGTATTCGGATGAGCACCACCCTGAAC
Source organism: Streptacidiphilus neutrinimicus (assembly GCF_000787815.1). Classification (GTDB taxonomy): domain Bacteria; phylum Actinomycetota; class Actinomycetes; order Streptomycetales; family Streptomycetaceae; genus Streptacidiphilus; species Streptacidiphilus neutrinimicus. The sequence continues at coordinate 2,416 of NZ_BBPO01000145.1, read as the reverse complement.
GATCGGCTGCACGAGCTGCTGGAGCCGCTCGCCGCCAAGGCGGGTGCGGACCTCGAGGAGGTCAAGGTCGCCCGTATCGGGGGCAGCCGGGTGCTGGAGGTCGTGGTCGACGCCGACGGCGGTGTGGACCTGGACACCGTGGCCGAGCTGAGCCGCGAGTTCGGCGAGGCGCTGGACGCCACCGACCTGATGGGCGAGTCCGAGTACCGCCTCGAGGTCGGCTCCCCGGGCGCCGAGCGCCTGCTGACCCAGCCGCGCCACTGGCGTCGTGCGGCCACCCGCCTGGTGAAGGCCCAGCTGACCGCCGGTGGCGAGGTCACCGGCCGGGTGCTGGAGTCGGACGACGAGGGCGTGCTGCTGGAGATCCCGCCGGTGAAGGGCCGTGGCAAGGCCACGGAGCGTCGTCTCGCCTTCACCGAGATCGGCAAGGCGCGGGTGCAGGTGGAGTTCAACCGCAAGGACTCCGCTGCCGAAGAAGAGATTGTGGACGACATCGAGCTGGACGACGCCTCCGACGAGGCGTGAGTCCCTAACTTAAGAGAGAAGAGGAGGCGTAGCCATGGACATCGACATGAGCGCCCTGCGCGGGCTCGTCCGCGAGCGTGAGATCAACTTCGATCTGCTGGTCCAGGCGATCGAGTCGGCCCTCCTCATTGCGTACCACCGCACTGAGGGCTCGCGCACCAAGGCCCGCGTGGAGCTGAACCGCGAGAACGGCCACGTGACGGTCTGGGCCACCGAGGACCCGGACGAGGTCGACGAGGGGGCCACCCCGCGCGAGTTCGACGACACCCCGACCGGCTTCGGCCGGATCGCGGCGAGCACCGCCAAGCAGGTGATCCTCCAGCGTCTTCGCGACGCCGAGGACGAGACGACCTTCGGCGAGTACGCCGGGCGCGAGGGCGACATCGTCACCGGTGTGGTCCAGCAGGGCAAGGACCCGAAGAACATCCTGGTCGACATCGGCAAGATGGAGGCCATTCTGCCGCCGCAGGAGCAGGTGCCGACTGAGGAGTACAAGCACGGGCTCCGCCTGAAGTGCTACGTCGTCTCGGTGAAGAAGGGCGTGCGCGGCCCGTCCGTGACGCTCTCGCGCACCCACCCGAACCTGGTGAAGAAGCTCTTCGCGCTGGAGGTCCCGGAGATCGCCGACGGCAGCGTCGAGATCGCCGCGATCGCGCGTGAGGCCGGCCACCGCAGCAAGATCGCGGTGTGGACCGACCGGCAGGGCCTGAACGCCAAGGGCGCCTGCATCGGCCCGATGGGCCACCGGGTGCGACAGGTCATGGGCGAGCTGATGGGCGAGAAGATCGACATCGTCGACTGGTCCGAGGACCCGGCGGAGATGGTCGCCAACGCCCTGTCGCCCGCTCGGGTGACGAAGGTCGAGATCGTCGACTACGACACCCGTTCGGCCCGGGTGACCGTGCCGGACTACCAGCTCTCGCTGGCCATCGGCAAGGAGGGCCAGAACGCCCGCCTCGCCGCCCGGCTCACGGGCTGGCGGATCGACATCCGGCCCGACACCGAGGGCTCCGAGGCGTCCGGGGAAGCTTCCGGCGTCTGAGCGCGTTCTAGCGCGGGAGTCACTCAAACGAACGGCCCGGTCGCACAGCGCTTGATCGCCTGCGGATAAACCGGGTCGGAACGAAGACCATCAGAGGGGTAGACTTGGACGTGTCTGGCCGGACGCGTACCGCTGCATGCCCGGAACGCACCTGCGTGGGGTGTCGGAAGCGAGCGGCCAAACACGATCTGCTGCGTGTCACGGCGGTCGAGGACGTCTGCGTCCCCGATCCTCGCGGCACGTCGCCCGGTCGGGGAGCGTATCTGCACCCCGAGCCGGGCTGCCTCGTGTCGGCTGTGCGCCGACGGGCGTTCCCGCGGGCGCTACGCCGGCCGGGGCCGCTGGACACCGCAGAGCTCGAGCGGTTCCTCGAGGCACGCGCGGCCGCATCGCAGGCGGCGGCGCGGCAGCGGTAGCACAGTGAAGTGTCAGGTAACAGGTACCTCGCGAAGTCGAAAGTAGGTCGAGATTGCGATGAGCACTCGATGAGTACGCGATGAGTACGAGCATGAAGCAGTAGAGACGGTCCGGCGGAGAACCCGGACCAGAAGGAGCGAAGTGGCTAAGGTCCGGGTATACGAACTCGCCAAGGATCTGGGCGTTGAGAGCAAGGTCGTCATGGCCAAGCTCCAAGAGCTCGGTGAGTTCGTCCGTTCGGCGTCGTCGACCATCGAGGCGCCTGTTGTCCGCAAGCTGGAGCTTGCGTTCGGTGGCGGTAATGCCGCCAAGTCCGCGTCGGCGAAGTCCGCCGCGCCCAAGCCGGCCGGTGCCGGCCCGAAGCCGGGTGCCCCGCGCCCGGCCGCACCCGTGGCTCCCAAGCCGGGTGCCCCCAAGCCCGCCGCCGCGGCC
>NZ_BBPO01000146.1:855-9240 GCF_000787815.1 Streptacidiphilus neutrinimicus | reverse complement strand
CGGCGCTGCCCGCCGCCGGGTCCCTCGGCGCGGTCGCGGTCCTCGGGGACGACGACCTCGGGCTGCCGGACGCCGAGTGCTTCGACGACCTGGCGACGCTGAGCCTGGCTCTCCCCGACACGGTCGTGCTGCCGCTGGCGGCTGAGGCCTCCCCGGATGTGGCCGCGGCCGCCCACACGGCCGTCCACCGCGCGCTGGAACTGCTGCAGTCCTGGCTGGCCGAGGAGGCGTTCGCGGACTCCCGCCTGGTCCTGGTGACGCGCGGAGCCGTGGTCGCCGGCGACGGCGAGAACGTCCGCGACCTGGCCTCGTCCGCCGTCTGGGGCTTGGCGCGCTCGGCGCAGTCGGAGAACCCCGGCCGGATCGTGCTCGTCGATCTGGACGAGGACCCGGCCTCACGCGCCTCGCTCGCCGCCGCCGTCGACGGCGGCGAGCCGCAGCTCGCGCTGCGTGGCGGGGCGGCCTTCGCCCCGCGTCTGGCGACGGTGGCCACCCACGAACCAGAGACGGCTTCGGAGTTCGACACCGCGGGCACGGTTCTGGTGACGGGCGCGACCGGTTCGCTCGGTCGGGCGGTGGTCAGGCATCTGGTGGAACGGCACCACGTCCGGCACCTGCTGCTGGTCTCCCGGCGCGGTGAGGCAGCGCCGGGCGCTGCGGAGCTGTCCGCCGAGCTGGCGGAGCTGGGCGCGTCGGCCCGGTTCGCGGCCTGTGACGTGGCCGATCGCGACGCCCTCGCCGAGCTGCTGGGGACCGGGTTGGAGCACCCGCTGACGGCTGTGGTGCACACGGCCGGTGTGCTGGATGACGGCGTGCTCTCCTCCCTCACCCCCGACCGGTTCGACGCGGTCCTGCGGCCCAAGGTGGACGCGGCCTGGCACCTCCACGAGCTGACGCGGCATCTGGACCTGTCGGCCTTCGTGCTGTTCTCCTCCGCCGCCGGTGTCTTCGGCAACGCGGGCCAGGCCAACTACGCGGCCGCGAACGTCTTCCTGGACACGCTCGCGCAGCACCGGCACGCGGCCGGGCTGCCGGCGACCTCCCTCGCGTGGGGCCTGTGGGCCGAGGACGGCGGGGGCATGGCAGGCGAGCTCGCCGAGGCCGACTCGCGCCGGATGACGCGCGCAGTGGCGGCGCTGTCCGAGGCGGAGGGCCTGGCGCTGCTCGACACGGGGCTCGGCCTGCCGGACCCGGTGCTGCTGCCGGCCCGTCTGGACCTGGGCCAACTGCGTGCCCAGGCGGCTGAGTCGGGCGAGGTGCCCGCGCTGCTGCGGGGCCTGATCCGGCCGCCGGCCCGCCGCACGGCCGGGGCCGCCGAGGCCGACCCGGGTGCCGCGCTCGTGCGGCAGCTGACCGGCCTGGCCGCCGAGGAGCAGGAACGCGTCCTCCTCGACGTGGTCCGCGGGCAGGTGGCCGCGGTGCTGGGCTACGCCGGTGCCGCCGCCGTCCAGGCGACCGCCGGATTCCGGGAGCTGGGCTTCGACTCGCTGACCGCCGTCGAGCTGCGCAACCGCCTGAACGCGGTGACCGGTCTGCGGCTGCCCGCCACCCTGGTCTTCGACTACCCGAGCCCGGCCGAGCTCGCCGGACAGCTGCGCACCGCGCTGCCGCTGGACGGGCAGGGGGCCGGTGCGGGCGTCTTCGCCGAGCTGGACCGGCTGTCCGAGGCCCTGGCGGCCACGCCCACCGACGAGGAGACCGGGACGCGGGTCACCCTGCGCCTCCAGGCCCTGCTGGCGCAGTGGCGGGACCTCGTCGGCGCCGACGAGCGACCGGCCGAGGACGACAGCGACATCGAGTCGGCCACCGACGACGAGCTGTTCGACCTGCTCGACGACGAGCTCGAGACCTCCTGACCCCGGGCTCCCGCCCCCACATGACGCAGGCGCGACTCTGATGCCGCGAGGAACGGACGAGATGGTGAACGAGGACAAGCTGCGCGACTACCTCAAGCGCGCCACCGCTGATCTGCGCAACGCTCGTCGGCGCGTGCGGGAACTGGAGGAGCGCGACCGGGAGCCGATCGCGATCGTCGGCATGAGCTGCCGCTACCCCGGTGGTGTGTCCTCCCCGGAGGAACTGTGGCAGCTGGTGTCGGACGGGGGCGACGCCATCGGCGGCTTCCCGACCGACCGCGGCTGGGCCGTCGAGTCGCTGATCGACGACGACCCCGACCAGCAGGGCACCAGCTACGTCAGCCAGGGCGGCTTCCTGCACGACGCCTGCGAGTTCGACCCGGCGTTCTTCGGGATCTCGCCGCGTGAGGCGCTGGCGATGGACCCGCAGCAACGCCTGCTGCTGGAGGCGTCCTGGGAGGCGTTCGAGCGGGCGGGGATCGACCCGACCGGGCTCAAGGGCAGCCGGACCGGCATCTTCGCCGGCCTCATGTACCACGAGTACGCCAGCAGGCTCGGCTCGGTCCCGGAGGGCGTCGAGGGCCACCTGGGCACCGGCAGCTTCGGCAGCGTCGCCTCCGGCCGCGTCTCCTACACGTTGGGCCTGGAGGGCCCGGCGGTGACCGTGGACACCGCGTGCTCGTCCTCGCTGGTCGCCCTGCACCTGGCCGTGCAGGCGCTGCGCAGCGGCGAGTGCACGCTCGCGCTGGCCGGGGGCGTGACCGTGATGGCCACGCCCGGCACGTTCGTGGAGTTCAGCCGCCAGCGCGGCCTGGCCACCGACGGTCGCTGCAAGGCGTTCTCCGACGACGCGGACGGCACCGGCTGGGGCGAGGGCGTCGGCATGCTGCTGGTCGAGCGGCTCTCCGACGCCCGCCGCAACGGGCACCCGGTGCTGGCCGTCGTGCGCGGCTCGGCGATCAACCAGGACGGGGCCAGTAACGGCCTGACCGCCCCCAACGGGCCGTCCCAGCAGCGGGTGATCCGCCAGGCGCTGGCGTCGGCCGGTCTGACGCCGTCCCAGGTGGACACCGTCGAGGCGCACGGCACCGGCACCACGCTGGGCGACCCGATCGAGGCGCAGGCGCTGCTCGCCACGTACGGCCAGGAGCGGGCGGACGGCCGGCCGCTCTGGCTCGGGTCGCTCAAGTCCAACATCGGCCACACGCAGGCCGCGGCGGGCGTCGGCGGCATCATCAAGATGGTCATGGCGATGCGCCACGGCGTGCTGCCGCAGACCCTGCACGTCACCGAGCCGTCCACGCACGTGGACTGGTCGGCGGGCGCGGTGGAGCTGCTGACCGAGGCGCGGGAGTGGCCCGAGACCGGGCAGCCGCGCCGGGCAGCCGTCTCCTCCTTCGGCTTCAGCGGCACCAACGCGCACGTGATCGTCGAGCAGGCCCCGGCCGCCGAGGAGCAGGCGTCGGCCGAGGAGCCCGCCGGGACGCCGGTGGCGGCGATCGCCGCCACCGTGCTGCCGTGGGCGCTGTCGGCCCGGGGTGCGGCGGGGCTGCGCGGGCAGGCGGGCCGCCTGTCCGCCTACGTGGACGCCGAGCCCGCACCGGACGCGCCGAGCGTCGGGCTCTCGCTGGCCCTCGGCCGGGCCGAACTGGAGAACCGGGCCGTCGTGCTCGGCGCGGACCTGGCCGAACTGGGCCGGGGGCTGACGACGCTCGCCACCGGCGGCGTCGCCGCCGACGTGGTCGAAGGGGCGGCCCAGGCCGTCGGCAAGGTCGCGTTCGTCTTCCCCGGGCAGGGCTCGCAGTGGGCCGAGATGGGCGCCCGGCTGTGGGACGAGTCGCCGGTGTTCCGCTCCGCGATCCAGGACTGCGCCGCCGCTCTCGCGCCCTTCACCGACTGGTCGTTGGAGGACGTGCTGCTCGGCCGTGCCGGTACTGGGTGGCTGGACCGCGTCGAGGTCGTGCAGCCGGTGCTGTGGGCCGTGATGGTCTCGCTCGCCGAGGTCTGGCGGGCCTGCGGTGTCGAGCCCGCACTGGTGGTCGGTCACTCGCAGGGCGAGATCGCCGCCGCGGTGGTGGCCGGTGTGCTGTCGCCGTCCGACGGCGCCAAGGTTGTCGCGCTGCGCAGCCAGGCCATCGCCGCCGGCCTCGAAGGCCATGGCGGTATGGTCTCGCTCGCCCTGCCGGTGGACGCCGCGCGCGAGCGGCTGGCCGCCTGGGGCGAGCAGCGGATCTCAGTCGCGGCCGTCAACGGCCCGACCTCGGTGGTCGTCTCGGGCGACCCGGAGGCGCTGGACGAACTGCTCGCCGCCTGCGAGGCGGACGGGGTCCGGGCCCGCCGGGTGCAGGTCAGCTACGCCTCGCACTCCGCCCAGGTCGAATCCCTGCGCGAGGAGCTGGCCACGGCCCTGGCCGGGATCACCCCGCGCGCCGGGCGGATCCCGCTGCTGTCCACCGTGACCGGTGAACTGCTCGACGGCGAAGCGATGGACGCCGCGTACTGGTACACCAACCTCCGTTCGACCGTGCGGTTCGGCGAGGCCGTCCAGGCGGCCGTGACCGCGCACGGCGTCGACGGTTTCGTCGAGGTCAGCGCGCACCCCGTGCTGCTGACCGGGCTTCAGGAGTGCCTGGAGGAGGCCGACGCGTCGGCGGTGACGGTGGGCACGCTGCGACGCGGCGAGGGCGGCGCCCGCCGGATCGCGGCCTCGCTGGCCGAGGCGTGGGTGCGCGGCGTCGCGGTGGACTGGCAGGCCGCCGTCTTCGCGGGCACCGGGGCGCAGCGCGTCGAGCTGCCCACCTACGCCTTCCAGCGCAGCCGATACTGGCTGGACGCACCCGCCGCCCAGGCGGAGGAGCCCCGCGAGGCGGCCCTCGACCCGGTCGAGGCGGAGTTCTGGGCCGCGGTGGAGGGCGAGGACCTGGCCGCGGTGGCCGATTCGCTGGACCTCGCCGACGACGCTCCGCTGAGCGCGGTGCTGCCGGCCCTGTCGTCCTGGCGGCGACAGCGCCGCGAGCAGTCCACCGTGGACGGCTGGCGCTACCGGATCGTCTGGCAGCCGCTGACCGAGCTGCCCGCGCCGGTGCTCTCCGGCACCTGGGTGCTCGTGGTGCCCGACGTGCTCGCCGACGCGACGTGGGTGGCAGACACCGCCCAGTCGCTGGCCCGTCACGGCGCCGACGTGCGGCAGCTGGTGGTCGGTCCGGCGGACTTGGACCGCGAGGCGCTGGCCCGGCGGCTGCGCGCCGAACTCCCCGAGGACGCGGCACCCGCAGGGGTGCTCTCCCTGCTCGGCGCGGCCGAGCAGGGCTGCCCGGACCACCCGGCCGTGCCGTTCGGTCTGGCCGGATCGCTGACCCTGCTTCAGGCGCTGGGCGACGCCGAGATCGAGACGCCCGTGTGGACCGCCACGCGCGGCGCGGTCGCGGTGAACGCCGCCGAGCGGCTGAACGGCCCCGTGCAGGCCCTGGTCTGGGGCCTGGGCCGGGTGGCCGCGCTGGAGGACGCGCCGCGCTGGGGCGGCCTGCTGGACCTGCCCGAGCAGCTCGACGAGCGCGCTCTGAAGCGCCTGGTGGGTGTGCTGGCCGGTACCGGCGGCGAGGACCAGCTCGCGCTGCGCGGCGCCGGCGTGTACGCCCGCCGACTGGTCCACGCGCCTGTCGGACCGACGCCTGGGGAGCCGTGGCGGCCGAACGGCACCGTCCTGGTCACCGGCGGCACCGGCGCGCTCGGCGCGCACGTGGCCCGCTGGCTGGCCGGCAACGGCGCCGGCCATTTGCTGCTCACCAGCCGCCGCGGCCCGGACGCCGAGGGCGCTGCCGAACTGCGCGAGGAGCTCACCGCGCTCGGCGCCGAGGTGACGATCACCTCGTGCGACGTGTCGGACCGCGCGGCGCTGGCCGCGCTGCTGGCGTCCGTCCCGGCCGAGCGGCCGCTCACCGCCGTGATGCACACCGCCGCCGTGCTGGACGACGCGGTGATCCGGGCGCTGACCGCCGACCAGCTGGAGCGGGTGCTGCGGGTCAAGGTCGACTCCGCCCTGCACCTGCACGAGCTGACCCGCGACCTCGACTTGTCCGCCTTCGTGCTCTTCTCCTCCTTCGCCGCCACCTTCGGCGCGCCCGGCCAGGGCAACTACGCACCCGGGAACGCGTTCCTGGACGCACTGGCCGAGCAGCGCCGCGCCGACGGGCTGCCTGCCACCTCGGTGGCCTGGGGGCCGTGGGGCGAGGGCGGCATGGCGGCCGAGGGCGGCATCGGCGACCGGATGCGCCGCCACGGCATCCTGGAGATGGCGCCCCACCTGGCCGTCTCCGCCCTCCAGCAGGCGCTGGACCAGGGCGAGACGGTGCTGACCGTCACCGACATCGACTGGAAGCGCTTCGCGCTCGCCTTCACCTCGGGCCGGGTCCGCCCGCTGCTGTTCGAGGTGCCCGAGGCGGTGCGGGCCCTGGAGAGCAGCGCGGGCGTCGCCGACGGTACGCAGAGCGCCGACGGCGGCTTCGGCGCCCGGCTCGCCGGTCTCCCGGCCGCCGAGCGCGAACACCTCCTGACAGACCTGGTGACCTCGCACGTCGCCGCCGCGCTGGGCTACCCGGGCCCGGAGGCGGTGGACACCGGCCGCGCGTTCAAGGAGCTGGGCTTCGACTCGCTGACCGCCGTCGAGCTGCGCAACCGGCTCGGTGCGGCCGCCGGGATCAAGCTGCCCGCCACGCTGATCTACGACCACCCCAACACCGTCGCGCTGGTCCGCCACCTCGACGAGGAGCTCTCGGGCGCGGTGAGCGCGGCCGTCGCGCCGGTCGTGGTCCGGGCCGCCGCCGACGAGCCGATCGCGATCGTCGGCATGAGCTGCCGGTTCCCCGGCGGGGTGTCCTCGCCCGAGGACCTGTGGCAACTGCTGGTCACCGCCGGTGACGGGCTGTCGGACTTCCCCGCCGACCGCGGCTGGGACCTCGACTCCGTCTTCCACGCGGACCGCGACCACCAGGGCACCTCCTACATCAGCCAGGGCGGCTTCCTGCACGACGCGAGCCGGTTCGACGCCGCCTTCTTCGGGATCTCGCCACGTGAGGCGCTGGCCATGGACCCGCAGCAGCGGCTGCTGCTGGAGACCTCCTGGGAGGCGTTCGAGCGGGCGGGCATCGACCCGGCCACCCTGCGCGGCAGCCGGACCGGCGTCTTCGCGGGCACCAACGGATCCGACTACCTCGGCCTGCTGGCCGGTGCGGCGCAGTCGGCGGAAGGCCATGTCGCCACCGGCACGGCGGCCAGCGTGGTGTCGGGCCGTGTCTCGTACCTGTTCGGCCTCGAAGGCCCGGCGATGACCGTGGACACCGCCTGCTCGGCCTCGCTGGTGGCTCTGCACCTGGCTGTGCAGTCGCTGCGCAACGGAGAGTGCGAGCTGGCGCTGGCCGGTGGTGTCACGGTGATGTCCACTCCGGGCACCTTCGTCGAGTTCAGCCGTCAGCAGGGCCTGGCCTCCGACGGCCGCTGCAAGCCCTTCTCGGCCGCCGCGGACGGTTTCACCCCTTCCGAGGGCGCGGGCATGCTGCTGGTCGAGCGGCTCAGCGACGCCCGCCGCAACGGTCACCCGGTGCTGGCCGTCGTGCGCGGTTCCGCGATCAACCAGGACGGTGCGAGCAACGGTCTGACCGCGCCGAACGGTCCCTCGCAGCAGCGGGTGATCCGTCAGGCGCTGGCGAACGCCGGTCTGACGGCGGACCAGGTGGACGCGGTCGAGGCGCACGGCACGGGCACCTCGCTGGGCGACCCGATCGAGGCGCAGGCGCTGCTGGCGACCTACGGCAAGGACCGTCCCGAGGACCGGCCGCTGTGGCTGGGCTCGGTGAAGTCCAACATCGGCCACGCCCAGGCGGCGGCCGGTCTGGCCGGCGTCATCAAGATGGTGCTGGCGATGCGCCACGGCGTGCTGCCGGAGAGCATCCACATCGACGAGCCCACCCCACAGGTGGACTGGTCGACCGGCGCGGTGGAACTGCTGACCGAGCAGCGGGAGTGGCCCGAGACCGGGCGACCGCGCCGGGCGGGCGTGTCCTCGTTCGGGTTCAGCGGCACCAACGCGCACGTGATCATCGAGCAGGAGCCGGTCGCGGAGCAGCCGGACGCGCAGCCGGACGAGGTTCCGGCGGTCGCCCCCTCGGTCGTGCCGTGGGTGCTGTCGGGCCGGGGCGAGGACGCCCTGCGCGGTCAGGCGGCGCGGCTGCGGGCCTTCGCGGCGGATCGGCCGGAGCCGGACGCGCTGGGTCTCGGCCTCTCCCTCGCGGTGGGCCGTGCGGTGCTGGAGCACCGGGCCGTGGTGCTGGGCGAGGACGCCGCCGAGCTCGGGCGCGGCCTGGCCGCGCTGGCCGCCGGCGGACCGGACGCGCGCGTGGTGCACGGCGTGGCGGGTTCTGCGGGGAAGGTGGCGTTCGTCTTCCCGGGGCAGGGGTCGCAGTGGGCTGCGATGGCGGTCGAGCTGCTGGAGTGCTCGGCGGTGTTCGCGCAGCGGATGGCCGAGTGCGCCGCC
>NZ_BBPO01000146.1:0-465 GCF_000787815.1 Streptacidiphilus neutrinimicus | reverse complement strand
CACTCGCAGGGTGAGATCGCCGCTGCGGTGGTGGCGGGTGCGCTGTCGCTGGGGGACGGCGCGCGGGTGGTGGCGCTGCGCAGTCGGGCGATCGCGGGTGGTCTGGCGGGTCTGGGCGGGATGGTGTCGGTGGCGCTTCCGGTGGAGCGGGTGCGTGAGCGCCTGACCGTCTGGGGTGAGGAGCGGATCTCGGTGGCGGCGGTGAACGGCCCGTCGTCGGTGGTGGTCTCCGGTGAGCCGCGCGCTGGAGGAGCTGGTGGCCTCGTGTGAGGCCGATGGGGTGCGGGCGCGTCGGGTGCCGGTGGACTACGCGTCGCACTCGGCGCAGGTCGAGGTGATCCGTGAGGAGCTCCTTGAGGCTTTGGCGGGGATCGAACCTCGGGCGGGCCGGGTGCCGTTGCTGTCCACGGTGTCCGGTGAGCTGGTCGACGGCTCGGGGATGGATGCCGCGTACTGGTACACCAA
>NZ_BBPO01000147.1 GCF_000787815.1 Streptacidiphilus neutrinimicus | reverse complement strand
GAGCCGGCCCCACGCGTCGGCGCCCGCGTCAGTCCGGCAGCACCGGCAGCCGGTCCGTCTCCTCGAAGACCAGCAGCGTCTGGGTGGCGAGGACGTTCGGGATCGACTGGATCTTGTTCAGCACCAGGTCGCGCAGCGCCCGGTTGTCGACCGTGTGCACCAGCATCAGCACGTCGAACTCGCCGCCGACCAGCGCGATGTGCTCCACCCCCGGCAGGTCCAGCAGCGCCGTGCGCACCTGCCGCCAGGAGTTCTGCACCACCTTCAGCGTCACGTACGCCGACGCGCCGTGCCCGGCGCGCTCGTGGTCGACGCGGGCCGTGAAGCCCCGGATCACGCCGTCCTCCACCATGCGCGCGATGCGCGCGTAGGCGTTGGCGCGCGACACGTGCACCCGCTCGGCGACCGAGCGGATGGAGGCGCGCCCGTCCTGCTGGAGCAGCCGCAGGATCGCCCGGTCCACCCGGTCCAGCGAGCGGTGTTCCCCACCGGCCATCTGTTCAGCGGTCATGGCCCCCTGCCCTCCCGAAATGGACGACCTGCTTCCAGCGAAGCGCTCGGTGGACCGTATGTCCACCACTGCGCCGCAAGAGTAGTCAGTTCGATCTCTCGACCGAACAATCGGTAGGGAGAGCCACCGCTCCCACCGCATCACCGTGCCCCTGCATCTCCCCACTCTCTCCCCACCCACTCGGAGGTGCCGAGATGACCCTTCTCGACCAACCCGCGGGCCCGTCGGCCTCCGTCTGGCCGCCGAACGCCCACGGCCCGCGCCGCGATCCCGCGCCGCTGCTGCCCGACCCCGAGCCGTTCCGCCTGCTCGACACCCCGGCCGCCGACAAGCTCGACCCCGAGCTGCTGCGCGACCTCTACCGCCGCCTGGTGCTCGGTCGCCGCTACAACCAGCAGGCCACCACGTTGACCAAGCAGGGTCGACTCGCGGTCTACCCGGCCTCGACCGGGCAGGAGGCCTGCCAGGTCGCCGCCGCGCTGGTGCTGCGCGAGGACGACTGGCTCTTCCCCAGCTACCGCGACACCCTCGCCGTCGTCTCCCGCGGTGTGCGCCCGGTCGAGGCCCTGACGCTGCTGCGCGGCAACGCGCACCACGGCTGGGACCCGAAGGCCCACCGCACCGCGCCGCTGTCCACCCCGCTGGCCACCCAGGCCCCGCACGCCGTCGGGCTGGCCCACGCCGCCCGCCTGCGCGGCGACGACGTGGTCGCGCTGGCGCTGGTCGGCGACGGCGGCACCAGCGAGGGCGACTTCCACGAGGCCCTGAACTTCGCCGGCGTGCTGGGCGCGCCCGTCGTCTTCCTGGTGCAGAACAACGGCTACGCGATCTCCGTGCCGCTGTCGAAGCAGTCCGCGGCCCCCACGCTGGCCCACAAGGCCGTCGGCTACGGCATCTCCGGCCGCCTCGTGGACGGCAACGACGCCGCCGCGATGCACACCGTCCTGACCGAGGCCGTCGAGCACGCCCGCTCCGGCCGCGGCCCGGTCCTGGTCGAGGCGGTCACCTACCGACTCGAGGCCCACACCAACGCCGACGACGCGACCCGCTACCGCACCCCCGACGAGGTCGACGCCTGGCAGGAGCGCGACCCGCTCGCCGTCCTGGAGCGCCACCTGCGCGCCCACGACCTGATCGACGACGCGGGCGTGGCGGCCGCCGCCGAGGCCGCGGAGGAACTCGCGGCCGAGATGCGCGCCGAGTTCCACAGCGAGCCGGAACTGGACCCGCTGTCCCTGTTCACGCACGTCTACGCCGAGCCCACCCCTCAACTGCGGGAGCAGGCCGACCTGCTGGCCGCCGAACTCGCGGCGGAGGCCGACGCACGATGAGCACCGCGACCGCACCCGCCGCCGCCTCCGGCGCCACCACGTCCCTGACGATGGCCCAGGCCCTCAACACCGCGCTGCGCGACGCCATGCGCGAGGACCCGACCGTCCTGGTGATGGGCGAGGACGTGGGCACCCTCGGCGGCGTCTTCCGCATCACCGACGGCCTGGCCGCCGAGTTCGGCGCGGACCGCTGCCTGGACACCCCGCTGGCCGAGGCCGGCATCCTCGGCAGCGCCGTCGGCATGGCCATGTACGGCCTGCGTCCCGTCGTGGAGCTGCAGTTCGACGCGTTCGCCTACCCGGCGTTCGAGCAGCTTCTCTCCCACGTCGCCAAGATGCGCAACCGGACGGCCGGGCGGCTGCCGCTGCCGATCACCATCCGCATCCCCTACGGCGGCGGCATCGGCGGCGTCGAGCACCACAGCGACTCCAGCGAGGCGTACTACGCCCACACGCCGGGCCTGCACGTGCTCACCCCCGCCACCGTCGCCGACGGCTACGGCATGCTGCGCGCCGCCATCGCCTCCGACGACCCGGTCGTCTTCCTGGAGCCCAAGCGGCTGTACTGGTCCAAGGACGAGATCACCCCCGGGCCGGTCGAGCCGATCGGACGCGCGGTGGTCCGCCGCCAGGGCACCAGTGCGACGCTGCTGACCTACGGCCCCTCCCTGCCGGTCTGCCTGGAGGCCGCCGAGGTGGCCAGGGCCGAGGGCTGGGACCTGGCCGTCGTGGACCTGCGCTCGCTGACCCCCTTCGACGACGAGACCGTGACCGCGGCCGTGCGCGCCACCGGCCGCGCGGTGGTCGTGCACGAGGCCACCGGCTTCGGCGGCCCCGGCGCGGAGATCGCCGCTCGCGTCACGGAGCGCTGCTTCCACCACCTGGCGGCGCCCGTGCTGCGGGTCACCGGCTTCGACATCCCCTACCCGCCGCCGATGCTGGAGCGCCACCACCTGCCCGGCGTCGACCGCATCCTCGACGCGGTGGCCCGACTCCAGTGGGAGCAGTGACCGCGATGGCCTCCGTGCGCGAATTCGTCCTGCCCGACCTCGGCGAGGGCCTCACCTCCGCCGAGATCGTCCGCTGGCTCGTCGCCGTCGGCGACGTCATCGCCGTCGACCAGCCCGTGGCCGAGGTGGAGACCGCCAAGGCGGTCGTCGAAGTCCCCTGCCCCTACCCGGGCGTGGTGACCACCCTGGCCGGCCCCGAGGGCGCCGTCGTGCCCGTGGGCGCGCCGCTGATCACCGTCGCCACGAGCGAGGCCGGGACCGCGGAGTCGCCCAAGGGCGAGGCCGGCGGCTCCGGCAACGTCCTCGTCGGCTACGGCACCAGCCACAGCAGCGGACCGCGCCGTCGCCGCGTCGCCCACCCGGGCTCCCCCGCGGCCACGCAGGCGCCAGTGCCGGTGCCGGCACCCGCACCCGCGCCTGCGCCCGCGCCGGTCGCGGTGAAGGCTCCGGCGGCCCACGCCGTGGCGGTCATCTCCCCGCTGGTGCGGCGCTTCGCGCGCGAGCAGGGCTTGGACCTCGCCACGGTCTCCGGCACGGGTCGGGACGGCCTGATCATGCGCGCCGACGTCGAACGTGCCGTCCAGGCACGGGCGGTGCCCGTCACGGCGGCCGACGCCACAGCCGCCGAGGGCGAGTTCATCCCGCTGCGCGGCGGCGCGCGCATCGCCGCCGAGCGGTTCGCCCGCAGCCGCAGCGAGATCCCCGACGCCACCTGCTGGGTCGACGCGGACGCCACGGCCCTGCTGGAGGCGAAGGCCGCGGTGGGCGTCGGCGTCCTGCCGCTCTTCGCCCGCGTCTGCGTCGCCGCGCTGCGCCGCTTCCCCGCGCTCAACTCCAGTGTGGAGCTGGGCCCGGACGGTGTGCCGACGGGCGTGCGCCGCCACCGCGCGATCCATCTCGGCTTCGCCGCGCAGAGCGAGCGCGGCCTCGTCGTCCCGGTCGTCCGCGACGCGGACCGGCTCACCACGGAGGAGCTGGCGCAGGAGATCGCCCGCCTCACCGAGTCGGCCCGCGCCGGAACGCTCACCCCTGCGGAGCTGACGGGCAGCACCTTCACCCTCAACAACTACGGGGTCTTCGGCGTCGACGGCTCCACGCCGATCATCAACCACCCCGAGGCCGCGATGCTCGGCGTGGGCCGGATCGCACGCAAGCCATGGGTCGTGGGGGAGGAGTTGGCGGTCCGCAGCGTCGTCCAGCTCTCGTTCACCTTCGACCACCGCGTCTGTGACGGAGCGACAGCCGGCGGCTTCCTCCGCTTCGTCGCCGACGCGGTGGAGTCACCCGTGGGACTCCTGCGCCACATGTGACCTAAGCGGCGCACGGGGAACGGCCTGCGGGAAGTTGCACCATCCCAGGGGCCGCGGGAACTGCACGCGAGAAGGTGCACCCACCCAGGGGCGCGGGGGAACTGCGCGAACAACCACCCTGTGCGGATGGCCCTGTGCGTTGAGGACCATCTGCTCATCGGTGGCTTGTCGCGCGGTTCCCCGCGCCCCTGGACAGTGCGCATTCCCGCGGGAGGAGACGCGCGGCTACCGCCGCACGAAGCGGAGGAGGCCCTCGGTCTCCCCGTCACGGGCGAAGCCGGCCCGCTCCAGGACGGCCTGGGAGGCGACGTTGTCCGGCTCGGTGTGGGCCACCACGTAGTCGACCCCGGGCTGCGTCAGCGCGAAGGCCGTGACCAGGCGCGCCGCCTCGGTCGCAAGACCGCGACCTCGGGCCGGAGGCACGAGGTCGTAGCCGATCTCGCAACTGCCGTCCCGCGGCGCGCCGTGGAAGCCGACGCCGCCGACCGCCACGCCCTCGTCGCGCAGCACGATCGCGTACGCGCCCCACGCCTCCTGGTAGAGGCCCGCCTCGTGGGCCTTCAGCAGGCCGCCGCACGCGTCCACCGTGCCTTCGAACGGAGCGCCGCCCAGCCAGTCGAGACCGCCGCTGCCGCCCGCGCGCAGAGCCGCGGCGACGGTCGGGGTGATGGGACGCAGTTCGATCCGCTCCGTCCGGAGCAGTTCGCCGATTCCGTCGGTCATGTGGGCCCTTCGTCAGGCAGCGGTGTCACGGCGGGGGTCACCCGTCCGGGACAACATCTTCGCTGAGACTCACGGCCCCGGCACC
Organism: Streptacidiphilus neutrinimicus; assembly: GCF_000787815.1. Lineage (GTDB taxonomy): Bacteria > Actinomycetota > Actinomycetes > Streptomycetales > Streptomycetaceae > Streptacidiphilus > Streptacidiphilus neutrinimicus. Next base: position 3,826 of record NZ_BBPO01000147.1, on the reverse strand, counting down.
TGGTTTCGACCGATCAAGGCGGCCCGGCCGTGCTCGGCGAAGAGCGCGGCGAGCTTCTCGCGGTCCTCCGCCGTGAGGACGCGGTAGCCCAGCTCGCCGCCCGGCGACCGCCGGTAGGGCCGCCACAGCACGGTGTCGCCGCCCACGGCGTCCCAACGTTCCTCCCGCAGGCCCGTCTTGGCGGTCTTGTGGGTGGCCGTGACCGGCATCCGCGGGACGATGCGGACGAAGCGCGGCGGCATCTTGGTCCCCAGGTCGGGCTGACGGGACAGGAACCGGGTGAAGCCCGACGCGATCGCTTCCGCCTCCGCGTCGTCCCCCACAGCCCCCACGGCGCCCACGGCCCCGGGCCGCAGTTCGACGCTGGCCATCACCTGGTCGCCCGCGACCGGGTCGGGCACGGCGTAGACGGCGACGGCCGCCGCCGCGTCCCAGCGGGCGAGGATGTTCTCGATATCGGCGACGGCCAGGTTCTCGCTGTCCACGCGGAGCCAGTCCGCGCTGCGGCCCGCGAAGTGGAACCAGCCGTCGGCGTCGCGATGGAAGAGGTCGCCGGTCCAGTACCAGCCGTTCCGCAGCCGGGCCGCTCCGGCCTCCTCGTTGCGCCAGTAGCCCTCGAACCCGGCGCGGGCCGTCCGGTTGACCAGTTCCCCGATCGCCTCGTCGCCGTTGAGCAGCCGTCCGGCCTCGTCGAAACGCGAGCGCGGGCGCTCCTCCCCCGTCCGCGGGTCGACGACCGCGAGATCGTCGTACGGGCCGGAGCCGCTGCGTCCGACCGCACCCGGTGGTGCGGCCGGGTCCTGCCTCAGGTTGCAGCCGCCCTCGGAGGAGCCGTAGCCCTCGACCAGGCGGCAGCCGAAGCGCCGCTCGAAGCGGGCGGCGTCCACCGCCCCGGCCTCCGTGCCGAAGCCGAGCCGCAGCGGGTTGACCGCGTCGTCGGGCCGCGGCTCGGTGGCCAGGACGTAGGAGACGGCGCGGCCGACATAGGTGAAGTAGTCCGCGCCGAAGGCCCGGACGTCGCCGAGGAAGCGGGTCGCGGAGAAACGGCGGCGCAGCGCGATCGTGCCGCCGGCGAGGAGGAGCGGCGCCCACAGCCCCATCAGCGCGTTGCCGTGGAAGAGGGGCATGCAGGCGTAGCCGGTGTCCGCCTCGGTCAGGCCGTACTGGGCCAGGAGCTTGTCGCCGGCGCGGGCGATGCGGCCCTGGCTGCAGACGACGGCCTTCGGCGCGCCGGTCGAACCGGAGGTGAAGGTCAGCAGCAGCCTGGTCTCCGGCCCGGGCAGCCGGGTCGGCGGCCCGGCGTCGGCGTACGGGGCGAGCGCCTCGTCGTGACCGGGGGAGTCCACGACGAGGACGGGGATGTCGAGCCCGAGGTCCGCGACGAGCGGCAGCAGCCGCGTCTCGGTCACCAGCAGGGCGCAGTCGGTGTGCGTCAGATCACGCCGCAGGTCCGGCCCGCGCCGGGTCGGGTTGACGCCGACGACCGTCGCCCCGGCGAGGACTGCGGCTTCGAGCCACCACAGGTAGGCCGGGGTGTTCTCCAGCAGCAGCCCGACATGCGGAAACTCCGCTGCGGCGAGGTGCTCGCCCAGGTACGCGGCCCGCGTGCGGACGGCGCGCAGCGTCTCGTCCCCGCTGTGGGCGAAGCCCTCCCCGACCAGCGCGTCACGTGCGCGGTCCCGCCGAGCGAGGACGGCTTCCACGAGTGCGTTCACGGCGGCACCCCCAGGTTTCTGACTGAGCGTCAGTTCTCCCGTTGATACCGCCTCGTCCCGCACCCTTCAAGAGGGCCGGGCGCCGGAGGTCAGGCGACGAAGGCCTCGCCGCTGTCGCTGACCAGCTCGCGGCCCGCCGCCTCCCAGGCCAGCATGCCGCCGTCCACGTTCACCGCGCTGCGCCCCTGCGCGACCAGGTACTGCACGACCTGCGCCGAGCGGCCGCCCACCCGGCACACCACGTACAGCGGCTCCGCCTCCGGAAGCTCGCCGATGCGGGCGACGAACTGGCTCATCGGGATGTGGACGGCGTCCGACGCGTGACCCGCGTCCCACTCGTCCTGCTCACGCACGTCCAGCAGGACGGCGTCGGCCGGGACCGCGGAGATGTCGACGGTGGGGACGGTGGGCTGGAACACGAGGATCTCCTCAGAAACAAAAGGACTACGACAACAGTGTCTCAAGCTCGGACTGCCGCTCGGCGACGCTGGCCAGCAGCTGCTCGGCGAGGACCTCCAGCAGGGCGTCCGGGTCGTCCGGGTGCAGCATCAGCAGCTGACCCATCGGGCTGTCCGCCAGCTCGGCCCGTGCCGCCTCCAGGCGGCGCAGCCGGCTCTCCAGCCACTCCAGGCGCCGCCGCAGCCAAGCCACGCGCTCGGGGGTGCCCGCGGCGGGCTGGAAGGAGGCCGGGTCGCCGTCGGCCCACTCCTGGGCCAGCTGCTCCAGGGCGAGGACGTCTCCGCGGGCGTAGGCGTCGTTGACGCGGGCGATGAAGGCGCCGCGACGCTGGACCTCCTCCGGGTCCTGGGCGAGGTCCGGGTGCGCGCGCCGCGCGAGATCGCGGAAGAGGCGCTGGGCCTCCCGGTCGGGGCGGATCCGCTCCGGCGCCTCGATCGACACCGGCGGCACCGCGCCCTCCCCGCTCGCGTCGCCCTCGTCGAAGAAGGCGGCCAGGTCGGGCATGGGCTCCAGCACGCTGCGCGCCTCGTAGGCGCGGCGCAGATCCTCCGCGCTGCCGGTGCGCGCGGCGCGCGCCTCGGCGATCAGCGCGTCCAGCTCGTCCAGGCGGACGTACATCGGGCCGAGCCGCTGGTGGTGCACGAGGGCGAAGTTGTCCAGCTCGACCCGGAGGGTCTCCACGCCGACCTCGGCGTCGACCCACTCGGCCTCCGCACTGGCGACGCGGGCCTCCAGCTCGGGCTCCTCGGGATCCGCCCACCGGACCGGCGGCACCGGCTCTCCGACACGGTCGGTAGTCATCTGGAACCTCACTACTCGTTCTTCGACGCGCGTGTCCGTCCGGCCACCCTACTGTCCCCGAGATGGGCACAAAGGGCGCACACTAGGGCGTGCGCAGGTGTACGCGCTACGGAACACGGCAAATGTTCTTCAATATCGGGTTAGACCCGCAGGTTTCGTGCTTGCCTGGGGTACCCGAACTGTATGGAGCCGCGGAGCCGCTGAGAGAGGGTGAGATGACGGAGGAGTCCTTCGCAGCGGCGAACGACCGCGCCGGCAAGGACGCCGCCCTGCCCGAGGTGGTCGCGCTGGCGCGACTCGCCGCGCTCGTGGTCGACTCGGACGGGCGGCTCACCCACTGGAACCTCGGCGCCGAGGAGCTCTTCGGCCACCGCCGCAACGAGGTGCTGGACCGCACCACCACCGGTCTGCTCCCGCTCGCCGGCAAGCCCTCGGGCGACGCCCTGGACCACCTCGACGACCTGGTCGACTTCGCCCCCGGCTGGGCCGGTGAGCTCACCGTCACCGACCGCGACGGCCGCCGGGTGGAGGTCCTCTGCTGGGCCTGGCGCACCGTCGAGCCGAGCGGCCGCGGCATGCTCGTGCTGGCCGCCGACGCGCACCGGCTCAGCGGCTCCGGCCTGCGCATCGCCCTGGGCGAGCAGCAGCTGACCTTCGCCGCGGACCTGCCCGGCGGCTCCGCCGCGCCCGGCGCGGCCCGTGCGCAGCCGGTGCTGGCCCCGTGCGCGACGCGTGCGGAACGCGAACGCGCGGCCAGGCGGCTCGCGCAGGTGCTCCCCCGGATCGCCGCCGAGCGCCGCCGCGCGCTGCTGACCCAGCTCGTCGCCGCGGGCACGCCCGCGCTGCGGCTG
>NZ_BBPO01000148.1:2746-8962 GCF_000787815.1 Streptacidiphilus neutrinimicus | reverse complement strand
CCCCTCCCCCACCCCGAACGCGACCGCCACCGCACGCCCGCTGGAGAAGCTGACATGACCAACGAGCAGTCCCCCACCAACACCACCGCCGTCACCACCGCGGCCGCAGCCACATCCGCAGCCGCATCCGCAGCCGCCGAGACCACCACCATCCGCTGGGAGCAGGACGGCTCCGGCGTCGTCACCCTCGTCCTGGACGACCCCACGCAGTCCGTCAACACCATGACCGAGGCGTTCCGCGCCGACCTCGCGGCGACCGTCGTGCGGCTGAAGGCGCTGCGCGAGGCGGGCGAGCTGCGCGGCGTGATCGTCGCCTCGGCCAAGAAGACCTTCTTCGCGGGCGGCGACCTGCGCCTGCTCAGCCAGGTCCGCCCGGAGAACGCGCGGGAGTTCTTCGAGGGCTCGATGGCGCTCAAGCGCGACCTGCGGGCGCTGGAGACGCTCGGGGTGCCGGTCGTCGCCGCGATCAACGGCGCGGCGCTGGGCGGCGGTCTGGAGATCGCGTTGGCCTGTCACCACCGCGTGGCGCTGGACGACCCGTCCGTGAAGATCGGGTTGCCGGAGGTGACGCTGGGTCTGCTGCCGGGCGGCGGCGGCGTGGTGCGCACGGTGCGGCTGCTGGGCATCACCGACGCGCTGCTGAAGGTGCTGCTGCAGGGCACGCAGCACCGTCCGGCCCAGGCCCTCGAAGCCGGGCTGGTGCACGAGCTGGCCGCCGACCGCGACGAGCTGCTCGCCCGGGCGCGCGCGTTCGTCGACGCGAACGAGACGGCGCAGCAGCCGTGGGACGTCAAGGGCTACAAGATCCCCGGCGGCACGCCGAGCCACCCGGCCTTCGCGGCCAACCTGCCGGCCTTCCCCGCGAACCTGCAGAAGCAGCTGCAGGGCGCGCCCTACCCGGCGCCGCGCAACATCCTGGCGACGGCGGTCGAGTCGGCGCAGGTCGACATCGACACCGCGTTCGCGATCGAAGGCCGCTACTTCACCGAGCTGGCGACGGGTCAGACCTCGAAGAACATGATCCAGGCGTTCTTCTTCGACCTGCAGGCCGTCAACTCCGGCGCCAACCGTCCCGCCGCCGTCCCGGCCCGCAAGGTGGCCAAGGTGGCCGTGCTGGGCGCGGGCATGATGGGCGCGGGCATCGCCTACTCCTGCGCCAAGGCCGGGATCCAGGTGGTGCTGAAGGACATGACCGTGGAGGCGGCCGAGCGTGGCAAGGCGTACTCCGCCGGGCTGCTGGACAAGGCGCTGTCGCGCGGTCGCACGACCGAGGCCGAGCGCGACGCGCTGCTCGCCCTGATCACCCCCACCGCCGACGTCGCCGACCTGGCCGGCTGCGACGCCGTGATCGAGGCGGTCTTCGAGAACACCGAGCTGAAGCACCAGGTCTTCGCGGAGATCCAGGACGTGGTGGCGCCGGACGCGCTGCTCTGCTCGAACACCTCGACCCTGCCCATCACGCTCCTCGCCGAGGGCATGAAGCGGCAGGAGGACTTCGTCGGGCTGCACTTCTTCTCGCCGGTCGACAAGATGCCGCTGGTCGAGATCATCAAGGGCGAGCGCACCGGGGACGAGGCGCTGGCCCGCGCGTTCGACCTGGTGCGGCAGATCAACAAGACGCCGATCGTGGTCAACGACTCCCGCGGTTTCTTCACCTCCCGGGTGATCGGGCAATTCATCAACGAGGGCGTGGCGATGGTCGGCGAGGGGGTCGACCCGTCCTCGGTCGAGCAGGCGGCGGCGCAGGCGGGCTATCCGGCCAAGGTGCTCTCGCTGATGGACGAGCTCACGCTGACGCTGCCGCGCAAGATCCGCGACGAGGCCCGCAAGGCCGTCGAGGCGGCGGGCGGGACTTGGACGCCGCACCCGGCCGACACCGTTCTGGACCGGATGCTCGACGAGTTCGGCCGGCCGGGGCGCAGTGGCGGCGCGGGTTTCTACGACTACGTGGACGGCAGGCGCGCCGGTCTGTGGCCGGGGCTGCGGGAGCACTTCTCCACGCCCGAGGGCCGCGGGGTCCCGCTCAGGGACCTGAAGGAGCGGATGCTCTTCGCGGAGGCGCTGGACAGCGTGCGCTGCCTGGAGGAGGGGGTGCTGACGTCCGTCGCGGACGCGAACATCGGCTCCATCCTCGGCATCGGCTTCCCTGGCTGGACCGGCGGCGTGCTGCAGTACGTCAACGGGTACGAGGGCGGCCTGCCGGGCTTCGTCGCCCGCGCCCGCGAGCTGGCGGCCGCCTACGGTCCGCGCTTCGAACCGCCGGCGCTGCTGGTGGAGAAGGCCGAGCGCGGCGAGGTCTTCTCCGACTGACGGCCGTTCCCCGGATCCCCGTTCCCGGGTTCCCCCGGATCCCCGGCCCCTCGGCTCCTCCTCCCTCTCGGTTCCTTGCACGGCGGCGCGTCGACGTCAGGAAGGCGCGCCGCCGTGGAAGGTGAGGGCGACGCCGTAGCAGGCCGAGCCGATCGCGGCGGCGACCAGCAGAGGACGGGCCAGTCGCGGGCGCGCGGCGAGCCACTGGGCCACGGGGTAGAGCAGCGTGAACGCGGGCAGCAGGAAGCGGGCGATGGGCGGCTCGGGCGAGGCGTTGGCGAAGTCGACGAGGAACAGCGCGAGGCCGAAGACCAGCAGCGGCACAGGCTGCCTCCGCGCGCCGCGCTGCCGCAGCGTGGCGACGAGCAGGCCGAGGTAGAGCAGGCCGGTCACGGCCATCGGGAGGTGCCCGAGGGCGTGGCGCTGGGAGGGGTGGCCGAACGCGAAGAGGCGGGTGGCCTCGTCGGCGTACCAGCGCAGGATGGACCAGCCGAAGTCGACGCCGGTGTCCCAGGCGGCCTGGATGTGGAAGTAGGCGGTCGGGGAGCCCACCGCCCAGGCGGTGTAGGCGAGGTAGCCGAGCCAGCCAAGCGGCGCCAGCAGCGCCCCCGTGACGGGGCGCCAGTGCCACGCCCGGACGCGCCACAGTTCGAGGGCGGCCGTGACGACGACGGCCGCGACCAGCGCGGTCGCACTGGGGCGGGTGAGCCCGGCGGCCACGCAGAACAGGCCGGCCGTGAGCCAGCGTCGGCGCACCAGCGCGTAGAGGCTCCAGGCGCTCAGGGCGGTGAACAGCGCCTCGGAGTAGCCGTAGCTCTCGACGGCGGCGAGCGGCAGCACCCCCCACAGCACGACGGCGTAGCGGCCGACGCGCGAGCCCCAGAGCCGGTCGGCGATGGCGAAGATCCCCCAGGCCGCGAGGAGTGAGGCGGCCCAGGTCACGAGGACGAGCGCGCCGGCCGTGCGCAGGCCGGTGAGCTCCGAGGTCAGGTGGCCGAGCCAGGGGTAGAGCGGGAAGAAGGCGCGCGGCGAGTAGGGGATGCCGTGAGCGCCGATCAGGCCGTCGGAGCGGGAGTAGCCGTGGTCGGCGATGCGGGCGTACCAGCCGGCGTCCCAGAGCGTGCCGAGGCGGGTGATGGGCGCCACGTGGTGGCCCAACCCCCAGGCGACGACGCAGAGGACGCCGAGGGCGCGCACGGCGGCGTAGGCGGCGAGGGCGGGCAGCGCGCGGCGCAGGCCGCGCCGTAGCCGCACCAGCCGGGAGACGGCGAAAGAGGAGGCACGGCTGCTGGCGGCGGACTTTTCCGCGGTCGCGTGGCCCCCCGCCATCCGTCCGCCCCTTTCCTCGCCGTGCCGGCCTGCGGTGCCGACCTGCCGTCCTGACCTGTGCCGTCCTGACCTGTGCCGTCCTGACCTGTGCCGTCCTGACCTGTGCCGTCTTGACCTGTGCCGTGCTGACCTGCGGTGCGGATCGATCCTACGGGGAGCGGAGCGGCGTCGCGGGCGGACGCGGGGATACGCGCCGGAGGCGGCCCGGCGGTCGGCACAACAGTCCGGTGTGAAACCGCATAAGAAGACGATCTCGCCGACGGACGGGGGCGAGGCGCGGGCGGGCTCGCGTCCGCCGTGACGCTTGCGGCGAAAATCGGACTAAAGTGCCTTCCGCAGGGGGCTCGGGCGGGGAAGGCGGCTCCTATGCTGCCTGTCGTGTGCACAGCATGGAGGCGTTCAGACCGTCATCTCACCTCGATTTTCCGAGCTGTACACATTATCCGTACATAGTGGAGTGCCACACTGGCATGTCTGCCCGCGGCCGAGCGCGGCGCGGCGGCCCGCTGTCCCACCAGCGGCTTCGAATTCGATCCACCGAGTCTCCGAGGAAACCGTGACCGCTCCGACCAGCGCGCCCGTGCACGAGGAACCCCCAGGGGAGGACCCCGAGCCGACGGCGCCGGTCCGTCGATTTCCGGCCGGCCTGATACCCGCGGGGGGACGTGCAGCCCTGTTCGGAGCGTGGCGTGCCGCCGAGCCGGCGCTGCTGCTCTTCCTGGTGGTCCGCGCGGCCGGCATGTCGTTGATCATGCTGCTCAGCCCGGGCAGCCCCGGCTACGCGCTGCACCGGCTCGCGGTCCACTGGGACGCGGCCTGGTACCTGGACGTGGCCATGCACGGCTACGACCACGCGATCCGCCCGTGGCTGCCGGGCGTGCCGCTGCAGAGCACCAACCTGGCGTTCTTCCCGGTCTTCCCGTGGATGATCCGCACTGTCCACGCGGTGCTGTTCTTCCTGCCCTGGGGCGCGGCCAGCCTGGTGACGGCCAGCCTGTGCGCGATGGGCGCGGCCTGGGGCATCTTCGCGGCGGTCAACGCCCGCTACGGCGACAAGGTGGCGACGGTCGCCGTGGTGCTGTGGGGCATCGCGCCGGTCGCGGCGGTGGAGACGGCCGGATACAGCGAGTCGGCGTTCACCATGATGGCGGCCTGGACGCTGTACGCGGTGGTGACCCGGCGCTGGCTGGCGGCCGGGGTGCTGTCGGTCCTGGCGGGCCTGACCCGGCCGACCGGCGTGGCCGTGGCCGCGGCGGTGATGCTGACGGGCGCGATGGAGATCTGGGTCCGGCTCCGCGAGCGCGGCGTTCGGTGGACGCTTCCGGGTCGGCTGACGTGGCTGGACTCGCTGCCGTGGTTCGACGGCGGCGACGTGCGCGCGGTGACGCCCGAGCGGGAGCCGGAACTGTGGCGTCCGTTGGTGGCGGTCGTCATCGCACCGCTCGGCTGGATCGGCTTCGTGGCCTGGACGGGCCTGCGACTGCACACCTGGGACGCGTACTTCAAGATCCAGGCGCTGTGGCACTCCAAGTTCGACTTCGGCAAGTCGACGGCCCACGACTTCAAGCACCTCTTCACCACCGCCCAGGGTGTGGGGCTTTACTACCCGGTGGTCGCGGGCATCCTGATCGCCGCCGCGGTGCTGTTCTTCACCACGATCGCGCAGCGGCAGCCGCTGTCGTTCCTGGTGTTCACGATGGTGATCATGGCGATCGCCTTCGGCGACACCGCGTACTTCGGCTCCCGCGCCCGGTTCCTGCTCCCCGCCTTCCCGCTGTTGATCCCGATCGCGGCCGGCCTGGTTCGGGTGCGCACCCGGGCGACACTGGTGGCGGCGCTGGTCGCGGGCACGCTCTGTTCGGGCCTGTACGGCGCGTACATGCTGCTGTACAACCCCACGGCACCCTGATCCGGACGGTCGGGGTCCCGCCTCCCGGCCCACGGATCGCGACCGGCCTCTTGTCGGCGAAGCTACCGTCCGGTAATTCTTACTGACGCCAGGTCTAGTAAGACGTGCCAGAGTCGCTCGCGCCCAGGGAGTGCCGCATGCCCGCCGATGTCTCGTACCAGCACGACACGCCCCAGGGTCCGCGGACCGTCACCGTGCACTACGAGCGGCGCGGCAGCGGCACCCCACTGCTGCTCCTGCACGGCATCGGCCACCACTGGCAGGCCTGGGGGCCGGTGCTGGACGCGCTGGCCGAGGAGCACGACGTCTTCGCCGTCGACCTGCCGGGCTTCGGTGCCTCAGCGCCGCTGCCGGAGGGCTCCGCGTACGACCTCGCCACCGTGGTGCCGGGCCTCGGCGGGCTCTGCGAGGCGCTAGGGATCGAGCGGCCGCACGTCGCCGGCAACTCGCTCGGCGGCCTGCTCGCCCTGGAGATGGGACGGCGCGGGCTCGCCCGGTCGGTGACCGCGCTCTCCCCCGCCGGGTTCTGGAACCGTCCCGAGCAGGCCTACGCCTTCGGCCTGCTGCTCTCCATGCGCCTCGGCGCGAAGGCCCTGCCCGCCCCGGCGGTGCGGCGGCTCGCCGAGCGCCCGGCCACCCGCGGCGTGCTGGTCGGCAGCATCTACGCC
>NZ_BBPO01000148.1:0-2468 GCF_000787815.1 Streptacidiphilus neutrinimicus | reverse complement strand
CCCGCGGCGTGCTGGTCGGCAGCATCTACGCCCGCCCCGCCCTGCGCGGCCCGGCCGAGGCCGTCGCCGAGACCCGCGCGCTGCGCGACGCCGCGGGCTTCGCCCAGACTCTGCGGGCCGGCCTGAACGTGAACGTCACCGAGGACGTCGCCGAGGTGCCGGTCACCATCGGCTGGGGCACCAAGGACCGGCTGCTGCTGCCGCGCCAGGCCGACCGCGCCAGGCTGCGGCTGCCCACGGCGCGGGTGGTGCCGCTGCCGGGCTGCGGGCACGTGCCGATGAACGACGACCCGGAGCTCGTCGCACGAATCGTGCTCGAGGGCAGCAAGGACCTCTGAGGGGACCCAGATGGCGGCCTCCGATGCGGCCACCTGCCGCCTCACCCGATCGTGTACTCGCTCGATCGAGTGAGGTGGCGGGCCCTGGAACCTGACTGCGTGTCACCATGCGGGCGTGCCACCTGTGATGTCACGCGACCCCGCCGCCCCCGAAGACGACGAGCCCGACGAGAGCCCGCCGCCCCTGGGGGTGCGACCGCCCCGCGACCGTACCCGCCGGGCGGTCCACTGGCTGCTGTGCGGCCACAGCGCGCCCGAGCTGCTGCGCCTGCCGCCTGCCCAGGTCAACCGGATGCTGACCGTCCTGGCCTGCGCCTCGATGCTGATCGGGGCGCGGGACATCTGGAACCGCACCATCGTCAACCAGCAGGTCCACGCCCTCGCGGTGATCCTGTACTTCGGCGCGATCCTGGTGATCGCGGTGCTGGCGCTCAGCGTCCGCACCCGGCGGACCATGACGCTGGTGGACCTGTTCATGCTGTCGGTCGCCGCGTTGCAGTGCCTGAATCGCTTCTACGTGGTCACCGCCGCCAAGCCGCCGGTCGCCGGAGTGCCGTCCAGCCACGTCTACTACGGCACCGACGAGGGCTCGCTCATTCACATGGCGGCGAAGACGCTGCTGCACGGCGGCCACATCTACGGCACCCAGTGGCCGCAGATCTTCACCCTCTTCCACGTCGGGACCACGCCGCTGATGAACGGCGGCGCGGCGACGGGCCTCGACTACCCGCCGCTCGGGCCGGTGTTCACCGCCTTCCCGATGGGCCTGCACCTCAGCCACCCGCCGGCCGGGCTTGCGGCCACGGCGATGCTGCTGCTGGCCTCGGCGGTGATGTTCCTGCTGCTGCCGGTCGCCTGGCGGCCGGTCGCGGTGATCGTCTGCTTCGGCTTCGGCTGGCTGCCCAACTACGCGCAGATGGGGTACCCGGGCTGCATGGAGCTGCCGTTCCTGCTGGTGACGGTCGCCTACTGGCACCGGACCGGGCGCGGTGGGCGGCTCGGCTGGATCGGCGTGACGCAGGCGGCCTGCCTCGGCATCGCCTGCTGCCTGCACCAGCTTTCCTGGTTCCTGGCGCCGTTCCTGCTGATCGGGATGTTCATGATCCGACGCGGGGAGCTGTCGGCCCGTCAGGCCGGGGCCGTGGTGCTGCGTTACGCGGCGATCAGCGCCGGCGTGTTCGTGGTGATCAATCTGCCGTTCGTGCTGCAGAGCCCGCACGCCTGGCTGGAGGGGGTGCTCACGCCGCTCACGCAGCAGGCGATCCCGGCCGGGCAGGGGCTGGTCGGGATCTCGTCGTTCTTCACCTCCGGCTCCGGCAACCTGCACCTGTACAGCGTCGCGGGACAGCTGCTGGGCCTGGCGATGATGGTCCTGCTGGTGCTCTTTCCGCGGCGTCTCGGCCCGGCCGTCACGGTCATGCCGTGGCTGGTCTTCTATCTGTCGACCCGCTCCCAGCAGGACTACTTCGACCTGACCGTGCCGCTCTGGGTGATGGCCGCCGCAACCGTCTCCGCCGCCGACTTCGACCGCGCCTGGCATCCGCGCGCCGGACTGCTGGCCCGGCGCAGCGCGCGCACGGCCGTGGTGCCACTGCTGCTGGTGCCGACCGTGCTGGCCGTCGCCGCGGCGGTGCTGACTCCCCCACCGCTGAAGATGGACGTCACCGCGATGACCGGGACGGCTGGCAACGGCGAGCTGGCGCTGGTGGATCTGCTGACGCGGGTCCGGGTGACGGTCAGCAACACCAGCGACGCCCCGGTCAGGCCGCACTTCGCCACCAGCACGGGGGCGACCATCTCGGACTACTGGACGGTGCTGTCGGGCCCCGGGACGCTGCTCCCGCACACCAGCGCCGTCTACGTGCTGAAGGCGCCGTGGGGCGGGGTCGGCACCCCCGGCGTCAAGGGCCGGATCCTGCTGCGCGCCGTCAGTTCGCAGCCGATGGCGCTCTCCTCACAGCTGATCGGCGTCGGCCCGGACCCGGCGACGCTGCCCACGGCGATCCGGAAGATCCTCGACTCCGGCCGCGGCTTCCCCCGTGGCCAGGGCGACGGGACGGTCCCGCGCCCGGGCGTCGTGGGGCTCCCGACGCGCTAGACGCGGACGCGGCAGGGCAGGGAGGGCAGGGC
>NZ_BBPO01000149.1 GCF_000787815.1 Streptacidiphilus neutrinimicus | reverse complement strand
ACGCCGTCGAGGTCGCCGAGGAGCGCAACGTCCGCATCCCGATGCGTGAGGGTGAGTGACCTTCAGATGACTGAGGCTTACGAGGAGGAGCTCGGCGACGCCGCGGACGGCTACCGCCGGATGTGGCGCGAGCTCCTCCCCGTCGGCCGCTTCCAGGAGACCGGCGGCTACCGCCGGTTCGCCTGGACCAGCGCCGACGCCGAGTGCCGGTCCTGGTTCGCCGAGCAGGCGGCCGCGCGCGGACTGACCTACGAGGTGGACCGCAACGGCAACCAGTGGGCCTGGTACGGGGATCCCGAGGCCGGCGACGCCGTCGTCACCGGCTCGCACCTGGACTCCGTCCCGGACGGCGGCGCGTACGACGGGCCGCTGGGTGTGATCTCCGCCTTCGCTGCCCTCGACGCGATGCTCGCCCGTGGCGCGCGCCCCACGCGTCCGCTCGCGCTGACCAACTTCGTCGACGAGGAGGGCGCCCGTTTCGGCGTCGCGTGCGTCGGCTCGCGCCTCACGGCCGGGGTCCTGACCCAGGACCAGGCCTTCCGTCTGCGCGACGCGGACGGCGTCTGGCTGCCGGACGCGATGGCCGCGGCCGGGCAGGACCCGGCGGGGATCGGCAAGGACGAGGCGCGGCTCGCCCGCGTCGGCGCCTACGTCGAGCTGCACGTCGAGCAGGGCCGCCACCTGGAGGAGACGCCGCACGCCGTGGGCGTCGCCTCGGCGATCTGGCCGCACGGCCGTTGGCGCTTCGACTTCCACGGCGAGGCCAACCACGCGGGCACCACGCGGCTGCAGGACCGCCGCGATCCCATGCTCACCTACGCGAACACCGTGCTCGCGGCCCGGAAGAAGGCCCGGCTGGCCGGCGCGCTGGCGACCTTCGGCAAGGTCAGCGTCGAGCCCAACGGAACCAACGCGATCGCCTCGCTCGTGCGCGGCTGGCTCGACTCGCGCGCGGCCGACGAGGCCACGCTGACGGCGCTCGTCGACGCGATCAGTGAGAGCGCCCGCGAGCGGGCCGAGCGCGACGGCGTGCGCGCGGAGATCGTCCGCGAGTCCTACACGCCGGTCGTCGACTTCGACGACGTGCTGCGGGACCGGCTCGTCTGCATCCTCGGCCCGGACACCCCCGTTCTGCCGACCGGCGCGGGCCACGACGCGGGAATCCTGTCCTCGGTCGTCCCGACTGCGATGCTGTTCGTGCGGAACCCGACCGGCGTCTCCCACTCACCGGCCGAGTCCGCCACCGAGCCCGACTGCCTGGCCGGGGTCGCGGCACTCGCCAAGGTGCTCGAGGAGATGACCTGCGGATGAAGACGTTCTGGGCCCCGCACGCCTGGCTGCGCCGCGAGGGCGGCTCGCTGACGGCCGTCGAGAACGACGTGCGCATCGACGTCGACGCCGCCGGGCGGATCAGCGCGATCACTCCCGACAGCGGCCCCGCGCCGCAGGGCGCGACCGTGCTCACCGGCCTGGCCCTGCCCGGCATGGCCAACGCCCACTCCCACGCCTTCCACCGCGCCCTGCGCGGCGCGGTGCAGGTCGGCAGCGGCACCTTCTGGACCTGGCGCGACACCATGTACCGGGCGGCCGACGCGCTCGACCCGGACAACTACCTCGCGCTCGCCACGGCCGTCTACGCCGAGATGGCCCTCGCGGGCGTCACGGCGGTCGGCGAGTTCCACTACGTCCACCACCAGCCGGGCGGCGCCCCCTACACCGAGCCGAACGCCATGGGGGAGGCGCTGATCGAGGCTGCGGCCCGGGCCGGCATCCGGATCACGCTCCTCGACGCCTGCTACCTGTCCAGCGGCTTCGGCGAGGCCCCCAACCGGCACCAGACGCGCTTCAGCGACGGCAGTGCCGAGGCCTGGGCCGCGCGCGTCTCGCTCCTGAAGGAGCGCGACCACGCGAAGATCGGCGCGGCGATCCACAGCGTCCGGGCCGTGCCCGAGCAGGAGCTCGGCGCGGTCGCCGCATGGGCGAAGGAGCGGCAGGCGCCGCTGCACGTCCACCTGTCCGAGCAGGTCGCCGAGAACGACGCCTGCCTGGCCGCGCACGGCGTCACCCCCACCCAGCTGCTGGCCCGCCACGGCGTCCTCGGCCCGCGCACCTCGGCGGTCCACGCGACGCATCTGTCGGAGGAGGATCTGCAGCTGCTGACGGACACCTCCACCGTCATCTGCATGTGCCCGACGACGGAACGCGATCTGGCCGACGGCATCGGCCCCGCCCGTCGGCTCGCCTCCAGCGGCTGCCCCGTCTCGCTCGGCTCCGACAGCCACGCGGTCATCGACCTCTTCGAGGAGGCCCGCGCGCTGGAGCTGAACGAGCGTCTGGCGACGCAGCGCCGCGGCCACTGGACCGCGGCGGCGCTGCTGCGCGCCGCGACGGAGGACGGCCACGCGTCCCTGGGCTGGTCCGAGTCGGGCCGACTGGAGCGCGGAGCGCTCGCCGACTTCTGCACGGTGGCCCTGGACACGCCCCGGACGGCGGGCCAGCCGCCGCAGCTGGGCGCGGAGGCCGCGGTGTTCGCGGCGAGCGCGGCGGACGTCCGCGACGTCGTCGTCGGCGGCCGCGTCGTGGTCCGGGACGGCACCCACCTCTCCGTCCCGGAAACGGGACGGGCCCTGAACGAAGCGATTGGCGCTTTGCGTTAGTTGCAGCCACCTCAGGGGCGCGGGGAACCACCCGAGGCGGATGGCCCTGTTCGCTCGGGAACTCAATGCCCAGGGCGAATTGTCGCGCAGTTCCCCGCGCCCCTCGATGGTCCCCAAGGAGAACGATGACCACCCTGATCACGAACATTGGTTCGCTGCTCACGAACGACCCCGAGCTCGGCACCCTCACCGACGCCGCGATCGTGCTCGAAGGTGACACGGTGGCCTGGGTCGGCGCGGCCGTTGCCGCGCCGGACGCGGACACGCGGGTGGACGCCGAGGGCCGGGCCGTCATCCCCGGTTTCGTCGACTCGCACGCGCACCTCGTCTTCGCGGGGGACCGCACCGCCGAGTTCAACGCCCGGATGTCCGGTCAGGCGTACACGGCGGGCGGCATCCGCACCACCGTCGCCGCGACCCGTGCCGCGAGCGACGAGCAGCTGGATGCCAACCTCCGCCGCTACTTCGGCGAGATGCTGCGGCAGGGCACCACCACCGTCGAGGTGAAGTCCGGGTACGGCCTGACCGTCGAGGACGAGGCGCGCGCCCTGCGGATCGCGGGTGTGCACACGCCGGAGACCACGTACCTCGGTGCGCACGTGGTCGCGCCGGAGTTCGCTGAGGACCCGGCCGGGTACGTGGCGCTGGTGACGGGCGAGATGCTCGACGCGTGCGCGCCCTACGCGCGCTACGTGGACGTCTTCTGCGAGCGCGGCGCGTTCGACGGGGACCAGGCGCGGGCGATCCTGACCGCCGGCGCGGCGCGCGGGCTGACGCCGCGCGTGCACGCGAACCAGCTGACGCAGGGGCCGGGGGTGCAGCTCGCGGTCGAGCTGGGCGCGGCCAGCGCCGACCACTGCACGCACCTGTCCGACGAGGACGTGAAGGCGCTGGCGGACGCCCGTGAGACGACCGTCGCGACGCTGCTGCCCGGCGCGGAGTTCTCCACCCGTGCCGTGTACCCGGACGCGCGGCGCCTGATCGACGCGGGCGCGACCGTCGCGCTGTCGACGGACTGCAACCCGGGGTCCAGCTTCACCAGCTCCATGTCCTTCTGCATCGCCGTCGCGGTGCGCGACATGGGGATGACGCCGGACGAGGCCGTCGTCGCGGCGACGCTCGGCGGCGCGCGGGCGCTGCGGCGCACGGACGTCGGGCACTTGGCGCCCGGCGCGCGGGCGGACCTCGCGCTGCTGGACGCGCCCTCGCACGTGCACCTCGCCTACCGGCCGGGTGTTCCGCTGGTCAGCGCCGTCTGGCAGGGGGGCGCGCGGGCCTGCTGACGCGGCCTGCGGGCCGCTTCGCACCACGACGCTCCCACCGCTCACTGAGAAGGTCGCTGCACGAGGGTTCCCCCCGTCGTGTCCCTGTCGTACCGTCGGCCACAATCTGACGACTCGTCAGTAAGGTGCGGCAGGAGGAGGGCGCAGTGGGCCACGGGATCACCAGAAGGGCCGCCGTCGGCCTCGTCGCCGCGGGGATGGCGACGGCGGCGGCTGTCACTCCCGCACACGCGGCGACGGTGCCGGTGAACTACAACTGCCAGACGCCGATCGGGGCGAAGAGCGCGGTCTCGCAGGTCGAGATCAGCGCCACGCCCAGCGGCTCCTCGTACGCGGTGACGGTCACCTTCACCAACGGCGTCTCCTCCAGTCCGGTCCCGCTGGGGGCGGGCTCGATGACGCCGAGCGTCGTCGTCGCCGTGGGCGGCGCGGACGACGGCGGCTTCACGGCCACCGGACCGGCCAACGCGCAGCAGATCCCGGCCAACAGCCCGATCCGGATCGGCAGCATGACCGGCACCTATGCGCCGCACCACACCGGTTCGGTGACGCTCACGCCCTCCACGCTGACCATCAAGGCGCTGGGCACGACGACCACCTGCAAGCCGAGCGGTGCGGTCTCGCCCGCGCTGACGCTGAACGTCACCACCGCCTCGGGATTGGGCGCCGCCTCCGGCTCCTCGTCGACGAGCTCCGGCGCCGGTGCGGCCACCGGTGGCACGCTGCCGCAGACCGGGCCGGCCGACGACGCCGCGGCGTTCGGGCTCTTCGGTGGGACGGTGCTGCTCGCCGGTGTGGCGGGCGCGCTCTGGCTCACCCGGCGCGGCCGCAGCGGGCGACTCGATGCGCGCTTGTGAAAGCGCGGGCTCGCACGCCTTGACTTCTAAATCTGACGGGTCGTCAATTATGGCCTGCAGGGGGATGGGACCTCCCTGCGCACGAGGCCGGCCGCCCCGTCCACGGCAAGGGAAGCAGGGAGGCCGGCCCGCACGGCACCGTAGCGCCGTTCGCGGGACAGTCCGGGGCGCACCACTCGGCAGATCGCCAGATCGACCTTCGAAAGGGCAGCGGCGGTGACCGTGGCGGCTGTCACGCACGGTGCGTGGCAGGCCGTCCGACCACCGAAAGGAGCACCAGTCACGTGTTCCACAACTCTTCGACACTCCTCAGACGGATAGCCGCCTGGGGAGGGGCCGCCGCGCTCGCGGTCGGTGCACCGGTCGCCCTGGCCGGTTCCGCGCACGCCGCGTCGGCGAAAGGGACCACCGTCTCCTACGCGATGACCTGCATCCCGCCGTCGATCTCCGGCCTCGGGCCGCAGCACGGCACCGCGACAGCGGAGATCACGCTGTCCGACACCACCCCCACGGCCGGGGAGACGGTCACCGTCACCTACGACGTGATCCAGCCCGCCTCGGGCAACCCCTCGAGCTTCACCGTGCCGGCGGGAAGCGTCAGCGCCACCGGTGACGTCACGCTGGGCGGAGCGGTGACCACGCCGGTCAGCGTCTCGGCCACGACGGCACAGGTCAACAACCCGGCGATCCCGCCGGGCGGCGCGTTCCCGCCGTTCCGGATGACCGGCACGTTCGTGGCGCCGGCCTCGGGGACGATCAACTTCTCGCCCGACGGCATGACCATCAGCGTGGCCGGCACGGACACCGTCTGCACCGTCGACAGCACCCCCGGACCGGTCTCCAACTCGGCGACGGTCACCATCCCGAACAACCGCACGCTGACCGACACGCCCAACCAGGGCCCGGTCGGCACCAAGGTCAGCGTGACCGGCTCGGGCTACACCGCCGGGGCCACCGTCACCATCGCCGGCTTCGCGGGCACCACCGGTACCGGGGACCTGACCCAGGTCACCGCCGACGCCGGCGGCAACATCAGCGGCACGCTGACGGTCAACGCCGCGACGACCACCGGGATCATCGCCTTCGAAGGTTCGGCGTACAACCCGTCGACGGCCTCCCCGCCGGCGGCCTTCACCGTCACCGCAACGGTCAAGCCCGGCGATCTGCAGCAGACGCTGAACTCGACGGTGCTCGCCGGAACGCTGAGCATGACGCAGTCGGGCACCTCGGTCACCATGACCCCGGTCCCCTTCGGCGCCGGCGGCGCGTCCACCGGCACGCTCAACACCGTCACCGTGCAGGACTTCCGCGGCGGCTCGACCGGATGGTCCCTGACGGCCAGCAACACCAACTTCAGCGGACCGGGAACGGCGAGCCTCCCGTCCACGGCCCTCAGCTGGACGCCGACCTGCAGCACGACCTCCGGCAGCCCGAGCACCTGCGTGCCCGGCTCCGCGGGCACGGTCGGCGCGGCCGGGGCTACCCTGGCCGGCACTCCGGCGGCGAACCTGACCGGCGGTCAGTTCGCAGCGGGCGCAAGCCTGACCCTCACCGTCCCGGCGTTCACCGCGCCCGGGGCGTACAGCTCCACCCTCACGCTGACCCTGGCGTAGGGCCGCACGACCGTACCTGATCAGGGGGTCCGGGGCGGCAGCCCCGGGCCCCGCAAGGGGAAGGCTGAGCGATGAGAGTCCGTTGCACCATCTGGTTCCGCGCACCCCTGGGGTGGGGCCGACGCCCCTTGCGGGCGCTGCTCGCCGTCGCCGGCCTTCTCCTCGCCGTCCTCCCCGCCGCAACCGCGAGCGCCGCCGACAACGGGAGCTGGGCCGTGTTCCCGACGCCGCCCGCGGGCACGGCGACGCCCGGGCCCGGGGACCGGCAGTACTTCTACCTCGAATCCGCGCCCGGCCGGACCCTCTCCGACCACGTCTCCGTCGTGAACCTCACCACGCAGCCCAAATCCTTTCGGCTGTACGCCGCCGACGCGTACAACACCCCACGGGACGGCGGCTTCGCGCTCCGCACCGAGGGCCAGCGGATGACCGGCGTCGGCGCCTGGGCGAAGCCGAACGTCACCAGCCTCACCGTTCCGCCGCGGACCCGCGCGGACATCCCCTTCTCCCTCACGATCCCCACGACCGCCGAACCCGGCGACCACCCCGGGGCGATCGTCGCGATCGAGACGGACGTGGAGGCGACGACGCAGCAGGGCGGACTCGCCGTCGGGATCGAACGAGCCGTCGGCGCGCGCATCTATCTGCACGTCACGGGCCACGCCGTGCCCGCACTCAGTGTCGACGCCGTCTCCGTCCAGCACAGCGCCCCGCTCGTGCCCGGCTTCGGCGCGAACCGGGGCACGCTCCACTACACCCTCACCAACCACGGCAACGTGACCCTGCACCCGAGCGTGGAGGTCAGCGAGACCGGCTGGTTCGGTTCTGTCTATCACCGGCCACCGACAGGCAGCGGGATCGAGCTGCTGCCGGGGCAGTCCGTGCAGCTGACGCTCGCCCTGCCCGCGCAGCCGCAGTTCGGCGGCGTGTCGGTGACCGTCAAGGCCTCCGACGGCGGCACTGCCGCGCAGGGTCAGGGCGGATACCTGGCCGTTCCCTGGCTGCTGGTCGCGGTCGTCC
Organism: Streptacidiphilus neutrinimicus; assembly: GCF_000787815.1. GTDB lineage: Bacteria > Actinomycetota > Actinomycetes > Streptomycetales > Streptomycetaceae > Streptacidiphilus > Streptacidiphilus neutrinimicus. The sequence goes on along the minus strand of NZ_BBPO01000149.1, from coordinate 1,018 downwards.
TGCTGCTGCTCGTCGCCGTCGGGGTCTGGCTCCGGCTGCGGGCGAAGGGCAGGCGGCCGCACCGGGCCGGACGGCGTCGCAGCCCAGAGCCCGCGGAGGTCGCGGCGTGAGGGACCACCAGCCGTCCTTCCGGCTGCACCACCTGCTGGCCGTGCTGCTGATCCTGCTGGCCGTGCCGGTCGCGCTGCCCGCCACGTCCGCGAGGGCCGCGAGCGGACCGGTCGTCGTGCCGCTGCCCGCCTCGGCCAAGCCCGGGGCGACCACGACGGTGGGCGGCTCGGGCTGGCCCGCCTCCACGCTGCTCACCGTGCTGATCTGCGGCCAGAACGCCGTCGCGGGGACGGACGACTGCGCCAACGACGCCGGACGCGCCGTCACCACCGACGCGAACGGTCGGTTCACGCAGCAGCTGACCGTGGAGACCCCGCCGCAGCCGTGCCCGTGCGTCGTGCACGTCACGACCGTGCTGGGGAGCACCGAGAGCGCCGACGCCCCCTTCGACGTCATCGGCGCGCCGGTGAAGCCGATCCCCCCGAACGCCGCGGGGAGCGGGCAACTGCACGCGCTGAGCGCGAGCCTGACCGGGGGCGGCAACCCGCTCAACTGGTTCGGCGCACCGCCCTCGCGGACGCTCCGGGTGATCGTCACGAATCTGGGCGCCGCGCCCGTCTCCGATCCGGAGTTCCAGATGGGCATCTGGCACTCCGTGCTGGCGCCCGAGTGGAGCGCCGCGCCCTGGCAGGGCGTGGTCCAGCCGGGCCAGAAGGTGGAGATCGACCTCCCGGTCGAGTTCGGTTCCGGGGCCAGCGGACGCTGGTCCGTGGCGCTGCGCTACCAGGGCCAGGACTTCGCGAGCGCCTACGAGGACCTGCCGGTGGCGTGGGGCGTCTACCTCTTCTGGACCCTGCTCGGCGTCGTCGCCGCCGTCGGTCTCTACCGGATCGGGATGGCGGTGCTCGACCGCGTCCGTCCGGACGCGGTCGAACGCCACCGGGACGCGCGCCGCGCCACCCTCGGT
>NZ_BBPO01000150.1:4977-9081 GCF_000787815.1 Streptacidiphilus neutrinimicus | reverse complement strand
GGCACTGCGTTCGCGTCGGTCCTGCGGGCCGAGCGCCCGGAGGTCCGCACGCTGACGACCGCGCTCGCCCAGGCCCACGTGCGCGGCGTGGCCGTGGACTGGTCGGCGTTCTTCGCCGGGCGCGGTGCGCGACGGACGGACCTGCCCACCTACGCCTTCCAGCGCCAGTGGTACTGGCTGGAGAACGCCCTCGTCGTGGCGGCCCCGGCCCCGGCGCAGACCGACGCGGTCGATGCCCGCTTCTGGGAGGCCGTCGACAGCGGCGACCTCGACGCCCTCTCCACGGCCCTCGAACTGAGCGGCGACCAGCCGTTCAGCTCGGTGCTGCCAGCGCTCTCCGCCTGGCGTCGCAAGAGCCGCGAGCAGGCGACGGTGGACGGCTGGCGCTACCGCGTCACCTGGAAGCCGGTACGCCAGGCCGCCTCGGGTTCCCCCTCGGGCACGTGGTTGGTGGCCTTCTCGGCCGGGTCGAGCGAGGACGCGGCCGTGCTCGCCGTGCTGCGGACGCTGTCCGCGCGTGGCGTCGAGGTCCGGCAGGTCGAGCTCGACGACGCGGCCCGGGAGCGCGACGCACTGGCGCAGCTGCTGCGTGACGCCGCACAGGACGCAACCGCCGCCGGTGTCGTCTGGCTGCCGGCGTCGGACGCCGAGCCGATGCTCACCGCGACGCTGGTGCAGGCCCTGGGCGACGCGCGGGTCGACGCGCCGCTGTGGTGCGTGACGCGCGGCGCCGTGTCGACGGGCCGCTCGGACCGACTCGCCAGCCCCGAGCAGGCGCAGCTGTGGGGTCTGGGCCGCGTGGTGGCGCTGGAGCACCCGGACCGCTGGGGCGGTCTGGTCGACCTCCCGGAGACCGTCGACGAGCGGGTGCTCGCGCGGCTTGCCGGCGTACTGGCCGGCGCGGGCGGCGAGGACCAGGTCGCGGTGCGCGCGTCGGGCGTCTTCGCCCGTCGCCTGGTGCGCTCGACCCGAGGTGAGGCCGCCGCGTGGCAGCCGTCCGGCACGGTGCTGGTGACCGGTGGTACGGGCGCGCTCGGTGCCGAGGTGTCGCGGTGGCTGGTCCGCAACGGCGCCGAGCACCTGGTGCTGACGAGCCGTCGTGGCCCGGACGCGCCCGGCGCCGCCGAGCTGCGTGACGAGCTGGCCGCCGCCGGTGCGCGCGTCACCGTCGCCGCGTGCGACGTGGCCGACCGCGACGCCCTGGCCGCGCTGCTCGCCTCGCTGGACCAGCCGGTCTCGGCCGTCTTCCACACCGCCGGTGTGCTGGACGACGGGATGGTGGACGGCCTGACCGCCGAGCGCTTCGCCGCCGTCACCCGTCCGAAGGTGGACGCCGCCCGTAACCTGCACGAGCTCACCGACGGCCTGTCGGCGTTCGTCCTGTTCTCCTCGATCGCCGGCTCGGTCGGCAGCGCGGGTCAGGGCAACTACGCCGCCGCCAACGCCTACCTGGACGCGCTCGTCGAGCAGCGCCGGGCCGACGGGCTCGCCGCTACGTCGATCGCCTGGGGCCCTTGGGCCCAGGGCGGCATGGCCGCGGCTGACGCGACCCTGGAGCAGCGCCTGCGCCGCGACGGTGTCCCGCCGATGGCCCAGGAGCAGGCGATCGCCGCCCTCCAGCAGGCCCTGGACCACGGTGACGGCGCCCTCACGGTCGCCGACATCGCCTGGGACCGGTTCCTGTCGGTCATGACGGCCGCGCGCCCCAGCCGCCTCTTCGACGAACTCCCCGAAGCCCGACCGGCCGTCGGCGAGGCGCCGGCCGCCGCCGCCTCGCCGACCGGTCGCCTGGCCGGCCTGTCCGAGGCCGAGCAGCGGCGCGCCCTGCTGGACCTGGTGCGCACCACGGTCGCCACCGTCCTGGCCCACACCGGCACGGAGAAGGTCGAGTCCGGCCGAGCGTTCAAGGAGCTGGGATTCGACTCGCTGACCGCCGTCGAGCTGCGCAACCGGCTCAACGCGGCCACCGGTCTCAGCCTCCCGAGCAGCCTGGTCTTCGACTACCCGACGGCCGACGCGCTGGCCGACCACCTGCGCTCCGAGCTCCTCGGCCGCGACGCCGCCGGCGCGACGCCGGTCGCGGTCACCGCCGTGGCGGATGACGAGCCGATCGCCATCGTCGCGATGAGCTGCCGCTTCCCGGGCGGGGTGACCTCGCCCGAGGAGCTGTGGCAGCTGCTCGTCGCGGGCGGCGACGCGATGTCCGGTCTGCCGACCGACCGGGGCTGGAACGTCGACACCCTCTACGACCCGGACCCGGAGCAGGTCGGCAGGATCTACACCCGCGAGGGCGGGTTCCTCTACGACGCGGCCGAGTTCGACTCCGCCTTCTTCGGCATCTCGCCGCGCGAGGCGCTGTCGATGGACCCGCAGCAGCGTCTGCTGCTGGAGACCGGCTGGGAGGCGTTCGAGCGCGCGGGCATCGACCCGAGCACTCTGCGCGGCAGCCGGACCGGCGTTTTCGCGGGCACCAACGGCCAGGACTACCTCGCGCTGCTGATGAACTCGCCCGAGGAACTGGAGGGCCACCTCGGCACCGGCACCTCGGCCAGCGTGCTGGCGGGCCGGGTCTCCTACACCTTCGGTCTTGAAGGCCCGGCGGTCTCGGTCGACACCGCCTGCTCCTCCTCGCTCGTCGCCCTGCACCTGGCGGTGCAGGCCCTGCGCAACGGCGAGTGCGAGCTCGCTCTCGCCGGTGGCGTCACCGTGATGGCCACGCCGGACACCTTCCTCGACTTCAGCCGCCAGCGCGGGCTGTCGGCGGACGGCCGCTGCAAGGCCTTCTCCGCCGCCGCCGACGGCACCGCCTGGGGCGAGGGCGCGGGCATGCTGCTCGTCGAGCGGCTCTCCGACGCGCAGCGCAACGGGCACCCGGTGCTCGCGGTGGTCCGCGGCTCGGCCGTGAACCAGGACGGCGCCAGCAATGGTCTGACCGCCCCCAACGGCCCGTCCCAGCAGCGCGTCATCCGCCAGGCGCTGGAGAACGCGCGCCTCACCGCCGACCAGGTCGACGCGGTCGAGGCCCACGGCACCGGCACGGCCCTCGGCGACCCGATCGAGGCGCAGGCTCTCCTCGCCACCTACGGGCAGCGCCCCGCCGACCAGCCGCTGCGGCTGGGCTCGATCAAGTCCAACATCGGCCACACGCAGGCGGCTGCCGGTGTGGCCGGTGTGATCAAGATGGTCATGGCGATGCGGCACGGCGTGCTGCCGCAGACCCTGCACGTCGAGCAGCCGACGCCGCACGTCGACTGGTCGGCGGGCGCGGTGGAGCTGCTGACGGAGGCCACGGCGTGGCCGGAGACCGGCGCGCCGCGCCGGGTCGGCATCTCGTCCTTCGGCTTCAGCGGGACCAACGCGCACACCATCCTGGAGCAGGCGCCGGACGTCTCCACGGACGCGGTCGTCGAGGCGACGATGTCGCCCTCGGTACTGCCGGTGGTGCTGTCCGGGCGGGACACGGCCGCGCTGCGGGCGCAGGCCGAGCGGCTGCTGCCGGTCGCCGGGGATGTCGACATCCCCAGCCTCGCCTTCTCCTTGGCGACCGGCCGGGCGGCGCTGGAGCGCCGTGCGGTGGTCGTGGCGGGGGAGCGGGACGAACTGCTGCGCGCACTCGGCGCCCTTGCGGCGGGGGAGTCGGCGGCGAACGTCGTCGAAGCCTCGGCCGTCGAGGGGCGGGTCGCCTTCCTGTTCACCGGTCAGGGCAGCCAGCGGGCCGGAATGGGCGGTGAGCTGTACGAGACGTTCCCGGTGTTCGCGGACGCGCTGGATGAGGTGTTCGCGCATGTGGACCAGCACCTGGACCGTCCGCTGCGGGAGGTCGTCTTCGCGGCGGATGGCGAGCTGGTCCACCAGACCGGCTACACGCAGCCGGCGCTGTTCGCGATCGAGGTGGCGCTGTTCCGTCTGGTGGAGTCGTGGGGTCTGACGCCGGACTTCGTGGCGGGGCATTCGATCGGTGAGATCGCCGCCGCGCATGTGGCGGGTGTGCTGTCGCTGGCGGATGCGGCGAGGCTGGTCGCGGCGCGCGGTCGCCTGATGCAGGCGCTGCCGTCGGGTGGTGCCATGGTGGCGGTGCAGGCGTCCGAGGACGAGGTGCTGGCC
>NZ_BBPO01000150.1:1840-4491 GCF_000787815.1 Streptacidiphilus neutrinimicus | reverse complement strand
GGCGGTTCGGTTCCGCGACGGGGTCGCTGCCCTGGAGGCCCAGGGCGTGCGCACGTTCGTGGAGCTCGGCCCGGACGGCGTGCTGTCCGCGATGGGCCAGGACTGCGCCACTGAGGACGGCACCGCGTTCGCGTCGGTGCTGCGGGCGGAGCGCCCGGAGGTCCGCACGCTGACGACGGCCCTCGCCCAGGCGTACGTGCGCGGCGTGACCGTCGACTGGACGGCGTTCTACGCCGGTACCGGCGCGCAGCGCGTCGACCTGCCCACCTACGCCTTCCAGCGCCAGCGCTACTGGCCGCGCACGCCGCTGCTGGCGATGGGGGACGTGACGTCGATCGGGCTGGGCGCAACCGGGCACCCGCTGCTCGGCGCCAGCGTCGAACTGCCCGACGCGGACGGCGTGGTGTTCACCGGCAGGCTCTCGGTGCAGTCGCACCCGTGGCTGGCCGACCACGCCGTGATGGGCTCGATCCTGCTGCCCGGCACCGCCTTCGTCGAGCTGGCGATCCGGGCCGGCGACGGCGTCGGCTGCTCGGTGCTGGAGGAGCTGACGCTCGAAGCGCCGCTCGTCCTGCCCGAGCGGGGCGGCGCGCAGCTGCGACTGGCGCTGGGCGCGGCGGACGAGTCCGGCCGCCGCCCGCTGACCGTGCACTCGCGGCTGGAGGACGGGCTCGCCGAGGACGCGTGGACCCGTCACGCCACCGGCCTGCTCGCCCCCGCCGTCGCGGCGGACCCGGCGTTCGAGCTGGTCGAGTGGCCCCCGGCCGGTGCGGTCGAGGTCGACGTGACGGACCTCTACGAGCGCCTGGCCGCCGCCGGTTTCGGCTACGGCCCGGTCTTCCAGGGCCTGCGCGCCGCCTGGCGCCACGCCGGCGACGTCTATGCCGAGCTCCGTCTGCCGGATGCCGCGCAGGAGGAGGCCGCACTCTACGGCCTGCACCCCGCGCTGCTGGACTCCGCGCTGCACGCACTCGGCCTCGACATCACCGGACCTGCGGGCGCCGAGACGCCCCGCCAGGCCCGCATTCCGTTCGCCTGGAACGGCGTGACCCTGTACGCGACCGGCGCGGGCGCGCTGCGGCTGCGGCTCTCCGAGCGCAACCAGGACGCCGCCGCACTGCTGCTGGCCGACGAGACCGGACAGCCGGTCGCCGTGGTCGAGTCGCTGGTCTCCCGTGAGGTCTCCGACCGCCAGGTGCGCAGCGCCCGCGGTGGGTTCGTGGAGTCGCTGTTCCGGGTGGAGTGGGTCGCGCTGCCGGTGTCGGCGGCACCGGCCGGCCGCTGGGCCGCGCTGGGCGCCGAACAGCCGGCCGTGGCCGGGAGCGGCACCCGTGTCTTCGCCGACCTGGCCGCGCTGGGCGCGGCGGTGGACGGCGGTCTCGCCGTCCCCGACGCGGTGTTCCTGACACTGGACGCCGACGCCGAGACCGACGCCGAGACCGACGCCGAGGCCACCGCCGACGCCGTCCGGGCCGCGCTGCACGGCGCGCTCGCCGTCGTCCAGGAGTGGCTGGCGGACGACCGGTTCGCCGCCTCCCGCCTGGTCCTGGTGACCCGTGGCGCGGTCGAGGTCGACGAGAACGCCCTCACCGACCTCACCCACGCCCCGGTCTGGGGCCTGGTCCGCGCCGCGCAGGGGGAGAACCCCGACCGGCTGGTGCTGCTGGACGTCGACGGCGGCGACTTCTCCCGCGAGGCCCTGTCGGCCGCGCTGACGGCGGGCGAGCCCGAACTGGCGGTCCGTGGCGGCGCTCTGCGCGCATCCCGGCTGGCCCGGGTGGCCGCCGCTGTCGAGCCGGTGCCGGTGTTCGACGCTGACGGCACAGTGCTGGTGACCGGTGCGTCCGGGATGCTGGGTGGTCTGGTGGCCCGTCATCTGGTGTCCGAGCACGGGGTGCGGAGCCTGCTGCTGGTCTCGCGGCGTGGCGCGGACGCGCCGGGTGCTGCGGAACTCGTGGCTGAGCTGCGCGAGTCGGGTGCGGACGTGACGGTCGCGGCGTGCGATGTCGCGGACCGTGAGGCGCTGGCCGCGCTGCTGGCGCAGCACCGGGTGACGGGTGTGGTGCACACGGCCGGTGTGCTGGACGACGGGATCGTCTCCTCGCTCACGCCGGAGCGTCTCGACACGGTGCTGCGTCCGAAGCTGGACGCGGCGCTCAACCTGCACGAACTCACCTCGGACCTCTCCGCGTTCGTGCTCTTCTCCTCGGCCGCTGGCACGCTGAGCAGCCCTGGTCAGGGCAACTACGCCGCCGCGAACGTCTTCCTGGACGCGCTGGCGCGCCGACGTCGGGCCCAGGGCCTCGCCGCCACCTCCCTCGCCTGGGGCCCGTGGGCCGACAGCAGCGGCATGGTCGGCAGCCTGGACGAGCTCGACGTCCAGCGGATGAGCCGCGGTGGCATCTACGGGCTCTCCTCGGCCGAGGGCCTGACCCTGCTCGACGCCGCCACCGCGACGGGCGAGGCGGCGCTGGTGCCGATGCGCCTCGACCTCGCCGCCCTGCGGGCCCAGGCCGCGGCCGGCACGCTGCCCGCTCTGCTGCGCGGGCTGGTCCGGGTCCCGGCACGTCGGGCCGCTCGGGCCGGCTCGGCCGGCGGCTCGGAGCTGACCGGCCGACTGCTGGCGCTCCCGGCAGGCGAGCGCGATGCGG
>NZ_BBPO01000150.1:0-1383 GCF_000787815.1 Streptacidiphilus neutrinimicus | reverse complement strand
TCGCCGAGCTGCTGGGCGACGCCCCGGACACCACCCCGACCGGCCCGGCCGTCGCCGTGGCCCTCGACGAGCCGATCGCGATCGTCGGCATGGCCTGCCGCTACCCGGGCGGTGTCGAGTCGCCCGAGGACCTGTGGCGACTCGTCTTCGAAGCCGGTGACGCGGTCTCCGGCTTCCCGAGCAGCCGTGGCTGGGACCTGGACAACCTCTACCACCCGGACCCGGACCACCAGGGCACCACCTACGCCCGCGAGGGCGGCTTCCTGCACGACGCGGGCCTGTTCGACCCGGAGTTCTTCGGGATCTCGCCGCGCGAGGCGCTGGCGATGGACCCGCAGCAGCGCCTGCTGCTGGAGACGTCCTGGGAGGCGATCGAGCGCGCCGGCATCGACCCGGCCGCCCTCAAGGGCAGCCGCACCGGCGTCTTTGCGGGTGTGATGTACCACGACTACGCCACCGGGATCAGCGAGCTGCCGGACGGGGTCGAGGGCTACCTCGGCACCGGTGTGTCCGGCAGCATCGCCTCGGGCCGCGTCGCCTACACCCTGGGCCTGGAGGGCCCTGCGGTCACGGTCGACACGGCGTGCTCCTCGTCGCTGGTCGCGCTGCACTGGGCCGTCCAGGCGCTGCGCAACGGCGAGTGCACGATGGCGCTCGCGGGCGGCGTGACCGTGATGGCAACGCCGGAGACGTTCGTCGACTTCAGCCGTCAGCGCGGTCTCTCCGCGGACGGGCGCTGCAAGGCGTTCTCCGCCGACGCGGACGGCACCGGCTGGGGCGAGGGCGTCGGCATGCTGCTCGTCGAGCGGCTCTCCGACGCCGAGCGCAACGGTCACCAGGTGCTCGCGATCGTGCGGGGCAGCGCGGTGAACCAGGACGGTGCGAGCAACGGTCTGACGGCGCCGAACGGTCCGTCGCAGCAGCGGGTGATCCGGCAGTCCCTCGCGAACGCGGGCCTGACGGCCGACGAGATCGACGCGGTCGAGGCGCACGGCACGGGCACCGGACTCGGCGACCCGATCGAGGCACAGGCGCTGCTGGCGACCTACGGCCAGGAGAAGTCGGCCGAGCGGCCGCTGTGGCTCGGTTCGCTGAAGTCGAACATCGGGCACACGCAGGCGGCGGCCGGTGTCGGCGGCATCATCAAGATGGTCATGGCGATGCGCAATGGCGTGCTGCCGCAGACCCTGCATGTCACCGAGCCCTCCCCGAAGGTGGATTGGGCCTCGGGCGCGGTGGAGCTGCTGACCGAGCAGCGGGAATGGCCGGAGACCGGTCGCCCGCGTCGCGCGGCGGTGTCGTCCTTCGGCATCAGCGGCACCAACGCGCACACGATCCTGGAGTACGTGCCGGTCGAGCCGACGGTCGGGGCGGAGGCTGAGG
>NZ_BBPO01000151.1 GCF_000787815.1 Streptacidiphilus neutrinimicus | reverse complement strand
CGGGAGGGTGGGGCGGCGTCGAGGGCGGAGGGGAGTTCGGTGCGACTGCGGATGTCCAGCTTGCGGTAGGTGGCGGTGAGGTGGGTCTCGACGGTGCGCCGGGCCAGGTGCAACAGGGCGGCGATCTCCGCGTTGGTGCGGCCGTCGGCCGCGAGCCGGGCGATGCGCAGCTCGCTCTCGGTGAGCGCGTCGACGCCGCTGTGATGGGAGGCGCGGAGGCGGGGGCTGCCGGTGCGCAGCGCCTGCTCCGCCTGCCCCAGCAGGCGGACGGAGCCCGCGCGTTCGGCGACGGCTGCGGCCTCGCGGAGCAGCGAGCGGGCCTGGAGACGTTGCCCCGCGGCGGTGAGCCTGCGGCCCTGGGCAAGCAGCGCGGCGGCCAGCTCGGTCTCCGCGCCGCGGCCGCGTAGCGTCTCCACTGCCTGAGCGGTCAGCTCCAGGCCCCGGCGGCCGTTGCCGGCCGCGCCGAGCACGCGCAGCGCGCGGCCGAGGACCCGGGGGGTGCCCCAGACCTCCGCCAGCCGGTACTCCTCCTCGGCGAGCGGCAGGGCCGTCTGCGGTGAGCCGAGCGCGAGCAGGCACTCGGCCGCCGCCGACCGCCACGGCGTGACCACGGGGCTGAGCACGTCGCGTGCGGTCTGGCGGCGGCCGGACTCCAGGAAGTCGTCGACTGCCTCTGTCAGCTGGCCCGAGGCCGCGCGCAGCACGCCGCGCGCATACAGGAAGCGGTTCAACTCCCAGGTGTCGTGGGCGTCGCGGACGTCGACGTCGGCGGCCAGCCGGGCGGCGGCGGCCAGTCGGCCGGTCTCCACCAGCGCCACCAGCGCGTGCGCCGGCAGGTTGCCCGGCCGGTCCACCCCGCGTCCCTCGTGGCCCCCGCGTCCCGTGCGTCCCTCGCCGCGCCTGCCGCTCTCGCCGCCCTCGTGGCGTTCGAACTCGGCCAGCAGCCGCGCGTGGTCGCCGCGGGCTGCGGCGATGTCCCACTGGATGTCGCGCAGCGACAGCTGCATCGGGTGGAGCGGCGGCAGCCGGTACCCGGACCGGGCCTGCCGGACCAGCCGCTCGGCCTCGTCCAGGGCGTCGGCCCACTGCGCCACGACGGCGGCCGTGCCCAGCAGATAGGGCATCAACTGCGGGTCCTCCGTGGCCGCAAGCAGGGCGCGGACACGGCGCATGGCCTCGTCGGCGGAGAGCAGTCCGGCGGTGGCCTCGTAGCGGACCAGCAGCACCCGCTCGGCGGGGCCGAGCGGCGTCGGCGTGCGGTCGGCGTTCTCGCGCAGCTCGTCGTAGACCTCCCGCCGCACCTCCCGGTCGTGGTCGGACAGGAGTGCCGAGGCCAGGCGGGCGGCGCGGGTCAGCACCGGTTGGCCGCCCAGGGAGCCGCCCGCCTCCAGGTCGTGCAGCAGGGAGACCGCGGCCCGCGCCTCGCCGCGCCGGGCCAGTGCGTGGCCGAGCGCCACCGTGGCCTGCAGCCGCTCGCCGGGCTCCTCGCGCAGCCGCACCGCCTCGGTCAGCCGGGGTATGCCGGTGCCGCGCCGCGAGGCGAACTCCAACGAGCCCAGCTCGGTCAGCACCTCGGCGCGGCGCGCCCGCGGGGCCGGTTCCTCCAGCGCGCGGCGCAGCAGCGCCACCGCGTCGCCGGTCCGGCCGGTGCGGACGGCCGCGGCCGCCGCGTCCCGCAGCGAGTCCACGGCCCAGGGGGCTCCGGTGGCGGGGGTGCGCAGCAGGTGGGCGGCGACTGCCTCGGCCGGGTCGCCGCGGCGCTGCCGGAAGGCGGCGGCCTCGCGGTGGGCGGCCTGCCGTTCGGCGCGCCGCCAGCCGTCCAGGACGGCGTCGCGCAGCAGCGGGTGGGCGAAGCGCACCGGCCCCCGCTCCCCGTCCTCGCGGAGCAGTCCCAGTCGGAGCATGGCGGTCGTCCAGCCCGCCGCCCGGGCCGGGTCGGCGCCGGCCACGGCGGCGACCAGGTCGACGTCGGCCGAGGCCTCCTGCGGACAGCCCGCGACCGACTCCGTCCCGGTCAGGTCGGCCAACGCGCGGGCGACGGCGGCGGTCTCCGGGCCCGCGCTCTCCAACCACCAGGTGACCGCCGCCGCGTACGCGCCGGGGTACAGGTCGGCGCAGGTCTGCGGGAAGCCGACCGGAACGGCATCGGCTGGCGTAGGCGCGCTCATGTCATCCAACAGGGCACGCAGAAGGAGCGGGTTGCCCGCGCAAGCGGACAGGCAGCCGTCGACCCACGCGGCGGTGGTGCGCTCGCCCAGGCGGTCGCGGACCAACGCCTCGGCGGCGGCGCGGCTCAGCGGCGCGAGGACGTGGCTGCGAACCAGCGTCGGCGACAGGGTGTGGGCGAGCCCCGGCGCCGGTGCGGCGAGATCGTACTGGCCCCGCTCGGTGACCACGATCAGCAGCGGCAGGGTATCCAGCCGCCGGGCCGCCTCGGTGAGGAACCGCCGGGAGGCGGGGTCGGCGAGGTGGACGTCGTCGACCGCCAGCAGCAGAGGCCCCGCGGCGGCCCGGTCGCGCAGCAGCCGCCACAGCCGCTCGGCGATGCGCGCGGGGGCGAGTCCGTCTAACGCCGTCTCAGCACACCGCCCGTCGTGTTCGCTCCGTTCCGGCTCCAGCAGGTGGCGCAGTCCGCCGAACCCGGTATCGCGGCGCTCGGCGGAGCAGCGGGCCCGCAGCACCCGCAGACCCTGCGCGGCGGCCTGCGCGGCGGCCGTCTCCAGCAGCGCGCTGCGGCCCGTGCCGGTGGCCCCGCGCAGCAGCACCAGCCGCCCGGAGCCCGAGCGGGCTCGCCTGATCTCCGAGGCCACGAGCCGCAGGGCGTCCTCACGTTCGCACAGGGGCCCCTCGCCGAGGTGCGTGCCGGTCGAGGTCATCGGATCCTCCTGGAGGGCCGCGGAGCCGTCTTCGATGGCGCGGTGGACATCGTGGTGGGTGTCGTGGTGCCTTTCGTGGTGTGGCTCGTGGGGTAGCGCGTGGTGCTTGTCGTGGTGCCTCTCGTGGTGCGGCTCGTGGTGCTCGTCCCGGGGGCGCTCGTGGCTGATCCCGTGGTTATCCACGATTGCGGAGGTGGTTCGGTTCACCGGAGGCTGGCTTTCATCTGGGTCATCTTCGTCAAATCGGTCATCAGGCCCGGAACGTGAGGAACGTGAGGATGGTGGGTCATGATGGTGCGCACGTGTTCCGGGGCGACGGACGTCGTCGGCGGGATCCCGGTCGCCGTGTACGCCGATGACCCGATCTCGCTGGCCGGGGTCCGCAGTCAGCTGCGCACACAGCCGGGCGTCGAGCTGGTCGACACGGTCAGCGGGCGGGCGGGCGCGGTGGCGGTGCTGGTCGCCGAGGCGCCGGACGAGCCGACGCTCTCCTCGCTGCGGCGTCTCGCGCGCACCGACAACACGCGAGCCGTCCTGGTCGCCACCGCGGTCCGCGAGGCCGAGCTGCTCCAGGTCATCGAGTGCGGGGTCGGCGCCATCGTCTGGCGACGCGAGGCCACCGGGCACCGGCTCCACCAGGCCGTGCTCGCCGCCTCCCGGGGCGACGGGGACCTCCCCGCGGATCTGCTGGGCAGGCTGATGATCCAGGTGGGCACCATGCACCGCGGCGCCTCGGGCTCGTCCGACGCTCCCGTGCACGGCCTGGCGCCGCGTGAGGTCGACGTGGTCCGGCTGGTCGCCGAGGGGATGGACACCGGGGAAATCGCCAGCAAGCTCTCGTACTCCGAACGAACCGTCAAGAACGTGATGCACGGACTCACGACACGGCTCCAACTCCGCAACCGCGCTCATGCCGTGGCCTATGCCCTGAGGGAAGGCTACATCTGACAGTTGGGGCGCGTACCAATGCCCCCCAGGGCAACACGGAATGCCCTCGAAACGTCCCCAGGACGCCTGCCGGGGCACGCCGGTGGAGCGGCAGGATGGCCACCGGGTACGCCGTGTGCCCGACGGTCGGGAGACGGATCCGGCGGCGACGGCGGCCCGAGCGTGGCAATACGTGGCAGTACGTGACAGACGGCAAGTGAAGGGCGCGGCAGTGATCCACGAGGTGGACGAGGTCCTCAGGTCACTGCTGACCGGAGGCGCTCTGACGGGCAGCGGCGTCGAGATCGCCTTCGAGGCGCCGACCCGCGACTGGGCGGCCCGGCGCAACGCCCCCACCATCGACTGCTATCTCTACGACATTCGCGAGGACACCCGGCGGCGCGAACGCGGCGCGATCGCGGTCAGGAACGAGCAGGGCGTCACCGTCCGCCGGCGCCAGCCGCCGCGCTGGTTCCGGCTTGCCTACCTCGTCACCGCCTGGACCAAGCGTCCGCAGGACGAGCACAGGATGCTCTCCGCGATCCTCGCCACGCTGCTGCCCCGCGAACTCCTGCCGCCCGAGGAGCTGACCGGGTCGCTCGCGGCGCTCGGCCTGACCGTGCCGCTCGCCGTCGCGGCGCTGGGCACGGAGGCCCGCTCCACCGCCGAGATCTGGTCCGCGCTCGGCGGCGAACTCAAGCCCTCCATCGACGTGGTGGTCACCGTCCCCATGCTCTCCTACCCGGAGTACGACGCCGGGCCGCCGGTCACCGAGCTGGGCGTGCGGGTGCGCGGCATCGACGGCGCCACCGAGGACTCGCCCGAACGTCAGTACCCGCCGCGGCACCTGTCGGGGCGTATCGGGGAGGACGGCGACCCGGCGGCGGCCCCGGCGTGAACGCCCCCGCAGCGAACGCGTCCGACGTGAAGGAGCCCGCCGTGAACGTGCCCGACGCGGACGCGTTCGCCGTCAGCGTGTCCGACGCGGACGACTCCGCCCCGCTGCTCGCCCGGCTCGACCTGCTGCGCGCGCGGGTGGCGCGACTGGTCGCCGCCCGCAGCGCGGACGACCCCACCGCCGACGACCCGCTGCGGGGTCTCTACCTCTCCCCGGACGCCGTCCGCCATCTGCTCCGGCGCGCCGACGCGCGCCAGGAGGCCGGTGCCGCCGCGCTCACGCCTACGCGTCCCCCTGAGGAGGCCCGGACGGCCCGGACGGGCGGCGTCGACCGGTTGCACCGGCTCGCCGTCCGGCTGGGGCTGACCGCGCTCGACGTCGAGCTGCTGCTCATCGCCCTCGCCCCCGACCTGCAACGCGCCTTCGAGCCGCTCTACGGCTACCTCAACGACGACGTGAGCCGCCGCCGCGCCACCGTCGGCCTCGCCCTGGAGCTCTGCGGCCTGCCCGTGCACTCGGCCCAGGCGCGCGCCCGGTTCCACCCGGCCGCCCCGGCGACGGCGTTCGGCCTGCTCCGTGTCGACGAGCCCGAACGCCCCTTCCTGAGCCGCTCCTTGCGCGTGCCGGACCGGGTCGTCGCCCATCTGCTCGGTGACGACACCCAGGCCCCCGTGCTCGACGGCCGCGCGCGGCCGCTGGCCGCCCCGCTCGCCAGCCCGCAGGACGACACCCTGACCGAGCGCCTCGCCGAGCGCCTCGCCGCCGGACCGGTCGTCGCCTACCTTCGCGAGCACCGCGAGGGCGACGGACTCGCCTGCGCCGCCGCCGCGCTGCGCGCCGCCGGCCTGGAGGCCCTGCACTACACGCCCCGCGCCCACGGCCCCGCGTCCGTCCCCGCCGCCGACTCCCACGACCCCGGCCGCGACCACGGCCGCGAGTCGTCCCGCCACGACGACGACCACGAGCTCCCCGCGCTGCTGCGCGAGGCCAGGCTGCGCGGCTGTGCCCTCGTGGTCTCCCCGCTGCCCGAGAGGCCGGGGCCGCTCGTGCGCGCGCTGACCGTCCGCGACGTCCCCGTGCTGCTGGCCGGGACGGCCGCCTACGATCCGCAGTGGTGCGAAGGCGACCGCGACCCGCTGGTGCTCGACGCGCCCCGGCAGCGTTCCGGCGGCCTGGACGCCTGGTCCGCTGCCCTCGGCATGGCGGGCGCGGCCGGGGGCCCGGGAGAAGGGGACGCGGGGGAGGAGCAGGCGGCGGAGCCGGCCGACGAACTGGCCGCCGACCTGGCCGAGGTCGTCGCCCCGTACCGGCTCGGCGGCGAGCACATCCGACGCGCCGCTGACGCCGCACGGGAATGGGCCGCGTTCGAGGACATCCCGCTGTCCGCCGCACACCTGCGGCGCGCCGCGCGGCAGCAGTCCGCCTCCGGTCTGGAGCAGCACGCCCGCCGCATCCGGCCCGCCGTCACCTGGGACGATCTGGTGCTGCCCGAGGCGCCCCTGGCCCACCTGCGCGAGCTCGCGCTGCGCGCCCGGCACCGTGACCGCGTGCTCGGCGACTGGCGACTCAGTGCCGGAGGCGGCCGGGGGCGGGGAGTGCTGGCTCTGTTCGCGGGCGACTCGGGCACCGGCAAGACGCTCTCCGCGGAGGTCGTCGCGGCCGAACTCGGCCTGGACCTCTACGTGGTGCAGCTCTCCTCCGTCGTCGACAAGTACATCGGCGAGACCGAGAAGAACCTGGAGAGGATCTTCACCGAGGCCGACCGCACCGACGCGGTGCTGCTCTTCGACGAGGCCGACGCCGTCTTCGGCAAGCGCTCGGAGGTCAAGGACGCCCACGACCGCTACGCCAACCTGGAGAGCGCCTACCTCCTGCAGCGGCTGGAGTCCTTCGACGGCATCGCGCTGCTGACCACCAACCTGCGGGCCAACATCGACGACGCCTTCACCCGCCGCCTCGACCTGGTGGTCGACTTCCCCTTCCCCGACGCCGCGCAGCGGCTGGCCCTGTGGCGGCACAGCCTCGTGTCGGTGCCGTGCGTCCCCGGCATCGACCCGGAGCGCTGCGCCCGGGAGTTCGAGCTGGCGGGGGGCTCGATCCGCAGCGCGGTGGTCACCGCCGCCTACGCCGCCGCCGGTCGAGGCGAGGCCGTCACCGACGCCGACCTGATGGCCGGCGCGCAGCGGGAGTACCGCAAGGCCGGGCGCCTGGTCCTGGACGAGCACAACGCCTGGTGACGGACGCCTTCGTCCGCCACCAGGCGCGCCTTCCGCCCCGACGTGCTGGCCGGGGCACCCTGGCTCAGGGCTTGGCCTGGACCCACTTCTGGTTCGACTGGCCGTTGCAGTCCCACAGTTGGAGCCTGGTCCCGTTGCCCGTCCCCTGGTAGGCCGCGTCCACGCACTTGTTGGCGAGGATGCTGACCAGGTCGCCGCCCTGCGTGGTGTTCAGGGTCCACACCTGGGCCGGACCGCCGTTGCAGTTGGCCAGCTGGACCGTGGTGCCGTCGGCCGTGTTGGCGCCGGCGACGTCCATGCACAGGCCCAGCGAATGGATCGTGCCGCGGTTGTCCGGCGTCCCGTCCAGGACGAAGGTCCACTTCTGCCAGACCGCTCCGCTGCAGTCCCACAGCTCCAGCGGCTTGCCGTCCTTGCCGCCCTCCGCGGCGCCGTCGGTCACCGTGATGCAGCGGCTGGAGCCCCGCCCGACCAGCTCGACGCCCGTTCCGTTGCCGGCCGCCGGCGTCTGCCGGCCGCCGCCGCCACCGCTCCCGCC
>NZ_BBPO01000152.1:706-7149 GCF_000787815.1 Streptacidiphilus neutrinimicus | reverse complement strand
TCGGCGTCGGCTCGGCGTCCACGGTGGCGGGTGAGTGCTCCAGCACGACGTGCGCGTTGGTGCCGCTCATGCCGAAGGAGGACACGCCGGCCCGGCGCGGACGGCCGGTCTGCGGCCACGGCTGGTTCTCGGCGAGGAGCGCGACCGCACCTGCCGACCAGTCCACGTGCGGGTTCGGCTCGTCGATGTGGAGGCTCTGCGGGAGTTCGCCGTGCCGCATCGCCAGCACCATCTTGATGATGCCGCCGACACCGGCGGCAGCCTGGGTGTGCCCGATGTTCGACTTGATCGATCCCAGCCAGAGCGGCTGGTCCTCGGGACGGTCCTGACCGTAGGTCGCGAGCAGCGCCTGCGCCTCGATCGGGTCGCCGAGGGTCGTCCCGGTGCCGTGCGCCTCGACGGCGTCCACCTCACCGGCCGTCAGGCCCGCGTTCGCCAGCGCCTGGCGGATCACCCGCTGCTGCGACGGACCGTTCGGCGCCGTCAGACCGTTGCTCGCACCGTCCTGGTTCACCGCGCTGCCCCGCACCACCGCCAGCACCGGGTGACCGTTGCGCTCGGCGTCCGGCAGCCGCTCCACGAGCAGCATGCCGACGCCCTCACCCCAGCCGGTGCCGTCGGCCGCCGCCGCGAAAGCCTTGCAGCGGCCGTCGGTCGCGAGCCCGCGCTGGCGGCTGAACGCGACGAACGCACCCGGCGAGGACATCACCGTCGCACCACCCGCGAGCGCCATCGTGCACTCACCGCTGCGCAGCGCCTGCACCGCCAGGTGCAGGGCGACCAGCGAGGAGGAGCACGCCGTGTCGACGGAGACCGCCGGTCCCTCCAGACCGAAGGTGTACGAGAGTCGGCCGGAGACGACGCTCGCCGCGTTGCCAGTGCTGAGGTAGCCGCCGAGGTCGTCCGCGGTGTCCATCGCGAGCTGGAGGTAGTCCTGCCCGTTGGTGCCGACGAAGACGCCGGTCCGGCTGCCGCGCAGGGTCGTCGGGTCGATGCCCGCCCGCTCGATCGCCTCCCAGGACGTCTCCAGCAGCAGACGCTGCTGCGGGTCCATCGCCAGCGCCTCGCGCGGCGAGATCCCGAAGAAAATCGGGTCGAAGTCGGCCACGTCGTAAAGGAAGCCGCCATGGCCGGTGTGGGAGGAGTGCGTCTCCTCGGCACCGGCGCCGAGCAGCGCCTCCAGATCCCAGCCGCGGTCGGTCGGGAAGCCGGAGATCGCGTCGACGCCGGTGGCGAGCAGCTGCCACAGCTCCTCGGGGCTGCTGACGCCGCCGGGGAAGCGGCAGCTCATCGCGACGATGGCGATGGGCTCGTCGTCGACGGCGGTCGAGGCGGCGGCCGCCGGGGCGGGCAGTGCCTCGCCGAGCAGCTCGGAGCGCAGGTACTCGGCCAACGCGGCCGTGGTCGGGTAGTCGAAGACCAGGGTGGCGGGCAGGGCCAGACCGGTCGCCGTGCCCAGGAGGTTGCGGAACTCGACGGCGGTCAGCGAGTCGAAGCCCAGCTCGCGGAACGCCTTGCCGACCTCGACGGACTCCGGGTTGCCGTAGCCCAGCACCGCGGCCACGTTGCCGCGGACCACGTCCAGCAGCGCGCGATCCCGCTCGGCCTCGGGCAGTTCGGCCAGACGGTGTGCCAGCGCGGTGGCCCCGCCGACGGCGGAGGCGGGAGCGGCCTGCTCGATCGCTCGGCGGGCCTCCGGCAGGTCGTCGAAGATTCGGCTGGGGCGCACGGCCACGAAGGAGGGCGCGAAGCTCTCCCAGTCCAGGTCGGCGGCGACCACCGTGCCGTCCTCGACGGAGAGGGCGCGCTGCAGGAAGGCCAGGCCCAGCTCCGGCGCCATGGGTCGCATGCCGCCTCGGCGCAGACGCTCGGCCAGCGCCTGGTCGGCGGCCATGCCGCCCTGGGCCCACGGGCCCCAGGCGATCGAGGTGGCCGCGAGCCCGTCGGCCCGGCGCTGCTCGACGAGCGCGTCCAGGTAGGCGTTGGCGGCGGCGTAGTTGCCCTGACCGCCGCTGCCGAGCGTGCCGGCGATCGAGGAGAAGAGAACGAAGGCGGACAGATCCTGGGTGAGCTCGTGCAGGTTGCGCGCGGCGTCCACCTTGGGGCGGGCGACGGCGGCGAGGCGTTCGGCGGTCAGGCCGTCCACGACGCCGTCGTCGAGCACACCGGCGGTGTGGAAGACGGCGGTGACGGGGTGCTCCAGCGACGCGAGCAGTGCGGCCAGCGCCTCACGGTCGGCCACGTCACATGCGGCAGCAGTGACGTTCGCGCCCAACTCGGCGAGTTCGTCGATCAGTTCGGCAGCGCCCGGGGCATCCGGGCCACGACGGCTGGTGAGCAGCAGGCGCTCAGCCCCGTTGCGGGCCAGCCACCGCGACACCTCCGCGCCCAGCGCGCCGGTCCCGCCGGTCACGAGCACGGTCCCGGACGGCTGCCACGGCCGGCTCGCCTCCCGGCCTGCCGCGCGCACCAGGCGGCGGGCGAAGACGCCCGTCGCGCGGACCGCGACCTGGTCCTCCTGGCCTGTGAGCACGTCCGCCAGGCGGGCGAGCACCCGGTCGTCGACGGTCTCCGGGATGTCGACCAGACCGCCCCAGCGCTCCGGGTGCTCCAGTGCCACGACCCGGCCCAGACCCCACAGCTGCGCCTGCTCGGGGCTGGCGAGCCGATCGGCGGGACCGGTCGACACCGCACCGCGCGTCACGCACCACAGCGGCGCGGCGACAGCGGCGTCGCCCAGTGCCTGCACCAGCGCCAGGCCGGCGGCCACCGGCATCGTCTCGTCCAGGGCGAGCAGGGAGAGCACGCCGGTCACCGGCGTCTGCGGCTGCGGCAGGCGCTCGGCGAGCCGGGTCCGCTCGGCGTCCGCCGTGTCGACGTCGATCCGGTGGACGTCCACGCCGCGGTCGGCCAGCACGCGCAGCGTGTCCAGAACGGCGGGGTCGTCGGCGGCCCCGACCGGCACGGCCACCAGCCAGGCGCCCGACAGCACACCCGGCACGGCGTCGGTGACCGGCCGCCAGCCGGCCTGGTAGCGCCAGCCGTCCACGGTGGAGCGGTCACGGCTCTGCCGACGCCAGGCCGACAGGGCGGGCAGCAGCGTGCCAAGCGCGTCACCGTCCTCGACCGCCAGGGTCGCGGCCACCGCGTCGAGGTCCTCGCGTTCCACCGCGTCCCAGAAGAGCGCGTCCGTCGCGTTGTCGGGCGTGCTCCCGAAGGCGGGGGCTGCGGACTTCAGCCAGAACCACTCGTGCTGGAAGGCGTAGGTGGGCAGGTCGATCCGGCGGGCGTTCCGACCGGCGAGAACGGTCTGCCAGTCCACGTCGAGACCCCGCGCGTGGGCCAAGCCGACGGCGGCCGTCAGGGTACGGACCTCGGGACGGCCGGCACGGATCACCGGCGCGAAGACGACGTCCTCGGCGCTGACGCTCTCCTGGCCGAGGGCGGAGAGCACCCCGTCCGGGCCCATCTCGACGAAGGTGCGGACGCCTTCGGCCTGCAACGCGCGGACGGCGTCGGCGAAGCGCACCGCGTCGCGGACGTGGCGCACCCAGTACTCAGAGGTGGTGAGGTCGGCCGACCGGTCGAGGGTGGAGGCGATCGGAATCCGCGGAGCGTGGAGGGTCAGGGCCTCGACGACGGTCCGGAACTCGTCCAGCATGCCGTCCATCAGCGGCGAGTGGAACGCGTGGCTGACCGTCAGCCGCTTCGTCTTACGACCCTGCGCGGCCAGCTTCTCGGCGAGCTCCAGGACGGCCTGCTCGGCGCCCGAGATCACCACCGACGTCGGGCCGTTGACGGCGGCGATGCCCGCCTCGGCCTCCCGGCCGGTCAGCAGCGGCAGCACCTCGTCCTCGGACGCCTGCACCGCCACCATCGCGCCACCCGACGGCAGCGCCTGCATCAGGCGACCGCGCGCCGCAACCAGCTTCGCCGCATCGGCGAGCGAGAGCACTCCGGCGACGTGCGCGGCGGCGATCTCGCCGATCGAGTGACCGGCAAGGAAGTCCGGGCGCATCCCCCAGGACTCGACCAGGCGGAACAGCGCCACCTCGATCGCGAACAGCGCCGGCTGCGTGCACGCCGTCTCGTCGATCCGCTCCCCCGCGAAGACGACGTCCTTCAACGGACGGTCCAGGTGCTGGTCCAGCTCGCCGCAGACCGCGTCGAAGGCCGACGCGAACAACGGGAACGCCTCGTACAGCTCGCGACCCATCCCGGCCCGCTGACTGCCCTGGCCGGTGAAGAGGAACGCGAGCCGACCCGGCGTCGCCGTGCCGCGAACGATGCCCGTCGCCGCTTCTCCGTCGGCCAACGACCGCAGCGAGCCCAGGAGTTCGTCGCGGTTCTCGGTCACCACGACCGCGCGGTGTTCCAGAGCTGCGCGGGTGGTCGCCAACGAGTAGGCGATGTCGGCCGGTTCGGTCCCGGGTCGGTCCTCGACGAAGGAGAGCAGACGCCTGGCCTGGGCCCCCAGCGCGTCGGCGCTCTTGGCGGAGAGCAGCCAGGGCAGCACCGGCGTGCGCACCGGCTCGACGGTCCCGGCCGGCGGCTCGGCTGCCTCGGGGGCCTGTTCGACGACCGTGTGCGCGTTGGTGCCGCTGATGCCGAAGGACGAGATCGCGGCACGGCGCGGACGCCCGGTCGCGGGCCAGGGACGTGCCTCGGTGAGCAGTTCCACCGCGCCCGCCGACCAGTCGACGTGCGTTGACGGCTGGTCCACGTGCAGGGTTTGCGGCAGCACGCCGTGCTGCATCGCGAGCACCATCTTGATGATGCCGGCGACACCGGCGGCGGCCTGGGTGTGCCCGATGTTGGACTTGACCGAACCGAGCCACAGCGGCCGGTCCTCGGCGCGGTCGCGGCCGTAGGTGGCCAGCAGTGCCTGGGCCTCGATCGGGTCGCCGAGGGTGGTCCCGGTGCCGTGCGCCTCGACGGCGTCGATGTCGTCGGGGGTCAGGCCGGCGTTCGCCAGCGCCTGGCGGATCACGCGCTGCTGCGAGGGACCGTTGGGCGCCGTCAGACCGTTGCTCGCGCCGTCCTGGTTGACCGCGCTGCCACGGACGACGGCGAGCACGCGGTGTCCGTTGCGGCGGGCGTCGGAGAGCCGCTCGACCAGCAGCATGCCCGCGCCCTCGCCCCAGCCGGTGCCGTCGGCGGCGTCCGCGAAGGACTTGCAGCGTCCGTCGGGCGACAGGCCGCGCTGGCGGCTGAAGTCGACGAAGGTCTCCGGCGTGCCCATCACGGTGACGCCGCCGGCCAGCGCCATCGTGCACTCGCCGTTGCGCAGCGCCTGGATCGCCCAGTGCAGCGCGACCAGCGAGGACGAGCACGCCGTGTCGACCGTGACGGCCGGGCCCTCAAGCCCGAAGGTGTAGGCCACCCGCCCGGAGACGATGCTGCCCGAGTTGCCGGTGCCGAGGTAGCCCTCGACCCCGTCCGGGAGTTCGCCGATCGCGCTGGCGTAGTCGTGGTACATCAGCCCGGCGAAGACGCCGGTGCGGCTGCCGCGCAGGGTCGTCGGGTCGATGCCCGCGCGCTCGATCGCCTCCCAGGAGACCTCGAGCAGCAGGCGCTGCTGCGGGTCCATCGCGACGGCCTCGCGCGGCGAGATGCCGAAGAAGGCCGGGTCGAACAGGCCCGCGTCGTGCAGGAAGCCGCCCTCGCGGGCGTAGGTGGTGCCCTGGTGGTCCGGATCCGGGTGGTAGAGGTTCTCCACGTCCCAGCCACGACCGGCGGGGAAGCCGGAGATCGCGTCCGATCCGGTGGCCACCAGTCGCCACAGGTCGTCCGGCGACTCCACGCCACCGGGGTAGCGGCAGGCCATGCCGACGATCGCGATCGGGTCGTCCGCTGCCGCCACGACCGCCGCGGACGCCACCGTCTGCGACTCGTCGCCGAGCAGCTCGCCGCGCAGGAAAGCGGCCAGCGCGGAAGGGGTCGGGTAGTCGAAGACCAGCGTCGCGGGCAGGCGCAGACCGGTCGCACCGTTGAGCTCGTTGCGCAGCTCGACGGAGGTCAACGAGTCGAAGCCCAGCTCCTTGAACGCCCGGCCTCCTTCCACGGCCGTCGCGTGCGCGTAGCCGAGGACGGCCGCCACCCGACCGCAGACCAGATCGAGCAGCGCGGCCTCGCGCTCCCCCGCCGGGAGCCCCAGCAGACGGTCGGTCAGCTCGGAGCCGCCGGCGCTGGTTCGGGCGGCGCGACGCGTCGGGACCCGGACGAGTCCGCGCAGCAGCGGCAGGACGTCGCGGCCGGTGGCCCGGCGCAGCGCGGCCAGGTCCAGCTGCACCGGGACCAGGGTCGCCGCGTCCGTCCGGAGGGCGGCGTCGAACAGAGCCAGACCCTGCGCGGCGGTGAGCCCCTGCACGCCCGAGCGCGCCATCCGGTCGACATCGCTGTCGCCGAGACCGCCCGCCATCCCGGCGCCCTCGGCCCACAGG
>NZ_BBPO01000152.1:0-455 GCF_000787815.1 Streptacidiphilus neutrinimicus | reverse complement strand
CCCCAGGCGAGGGAGACGGCCGGAAGGCCCTGGGCCCGGCGCTGCCGCGCCAGCGCGTCCAGGAAGACGTTCGCGGCCGCGTAGTTGCCCTGACCCGGGCCGCCGAAGATGCCGGCAGCCGAGGAGAACAGGACGAACGCGGAGAGATCCGAAGTGAGTTCATGCAGGTTGAGTGCTGCGTCCAGCTTCGGACGCAGCACCGTGTCGAGCCGCTCCGGCGTGAGCGAGGAGACGATCCCGTCGTCCAGCACACCGGCCGTGTGCACCACACCCGTCACCCGGTGCTGCGCCAGCAGCGCGCCCAGCGCCTCACGGTCCGCGACATCGCACGCCGCGACCGTCACCTCGACACCCGACTCGCGCAGCTCAGCCACGAGTTCAGCCGCACCCGGCGCGTCCGCGCCACGCCGCGACACCAGCAACAGACTCCGCACCCCGTGCTCGGACACCAGATG
>NZ_BBPO01000153.1 GCF_000787815.1 Streptacidiphilus neutrinimicus | reverse complement strand
GTCCCGGCCCCGCTGCGGCGCCGCCGTCGGGGCGCACCCGCCGGGCCCGGCTGCGCGTGGTCCGCACGGACCCGTGGACGGTGATGAAGGTCAGCTTCCTGCTGTCGATCGCGCTCGGCGTGGTCACCGTCGTGGGCGTCTCGCTGCTGTGGATGGTGCTGGACGCGGCCGGCGTCTTCAGCTCGGTCGGCGGCACCCTCAAGCAGGCCACCACCGGCACCGACGCGACCTCGGGCTTCGACCTCCAGTCGTACCTGTCCTTCGGCAACGTCTTCCTGTTCACCCTGCTGATCGCGGTGGTGGACGTGGTGCTGATGACGGCCCTGTGCACGCTCGCCTCGTTCATCTACAACACGGCCGCGGGCATGACCGGCGGCGTCGAGGTGACCCTCGCCGAGGAGGACTGAGCTGACCTGCGGCGCTGCCCCGGGGAAGCGATTTGGGCATTGAGCTGCAGGTGCGCTAATCTTCTAACGCAACGCAGCGCGGGCCTATAGCTCAGACGGTTAGAGCGCTTCCCTGATAAGGAAGAGGCCACAGGTTCAAGTCCTGTTAGGCCCACCAGCGTCAGAACCCCGACTCGGTCACCGAGTCGGGGTTCGCTCGTTGTACCGATCAGAGTGTCCGCTGATGGGGTGTAGCATCGCGGCAAGGACGTCATCGAGGAAGTCGAGGTCTCGCGGTGAAGAAGCTTCTGCTGGTTGTTCTGGTCGCCCTGGGCGGGTACTTCGTCTACCGCCAGGTGCAGGCGGACCGCGCCGAGCAGGACCTGTGGACCGAGGCCACGGACCCGATCCCGGCCGGTTCCCGCTGAGCTGACAGGTGGTCTTCCCTGCCGCGCCGAGCGGGTACGCTTGTGCGCGGCAGTTCGCGGGGCCTTAGCTCAGTTGGTAGAGCGCCGTCTTTGCATGGCGGATGTCAGGGGTTCGACTCCCCTAGGCTCCACACTCGCGTGCACGAGGGGCTCCGATCCTTCCAAGGATCGGAGCCCCTCGTGCACGTGTCGGGGCCGCCCGGTCACGGCCGGCCGGTCACGGCTTCTTCTTGTGCTCGTTCCCGGTGCTCTTCTCGGCCTCCTCGGCCTCCTTCGCCTCGACCTCGGGGTCGAGCGGCAGGGAGCCGTTGACGGCGCCGCTGGCGCTGGAGCCGCCGGTGCCCGGCGCGGTGTCGCGCAGCGGGATGGAGGTGGTGGGCGGCTCGACGAGCCAGTCGGGGTTGCTCTGCTTGCGGTACCACTTCCACGCGGCCAGGCCGCCGGTGGCGAGCGCGCCCAGCGCCAGCAGGCCGAGGCCGCGGCGGGCCCAGCGGCCCCGGCGGGCGGCGCGCTCGTGGGCCTTGGCCAGCGCCTCGACCTCGGCGAGCGAGACCTGTCCGCGCAGCACCGGGATGGCGGCCAGGGAGCGGTCGTGGACCTGTTGGGCGGCCTGTTCGGCGGCGGGCAGCACGCGCTCCTGCGCGATGCTGCGGGCCTGGTCGGCGGCGACCGCGGCGGCCTCGCGGGCCTGCCGGGCGGCGACCTTCGCCTGCTGGGCGGCCTGGCGCGCGGCCTTGGCGACCGCCTCGTCCACGGCCGGCGGCACGCTGCCGCGGCCCTTCTCCCACAACGGCACCACCTGGCTCTGCACGCGGCTCTGCGCCGCCTGCCGGGCCTGTTCCACCGCGGTTCCGAGGGCGGGGGCGACCTTCTGCCACGCCTCCCCGCCGTACTGGGCCGCGGTGTCCTTGGCGCTCAGCGCATAAGGCGTGAGCTGCTCGCGGGTGCGACTGGCCGCCTCGCGAGCTGTGTCGATCCGGCTCACCGGAAACCTCCTCCTCGGGAGTCCTCTTCGTCACGTATCACCCAATGAAAGATCATGCCGCCTGATTCGTCCTCCGGCGCGCTGAAAAGCGGCACTTCTTCTCATCTGCATCCTGCCCCTTTGTGAGGCGATGCACAGGGCGTGCGAGGATTCATTCGTCAGGATCGTTCGGGATCCGGACCGGAACGGCCGGGGTCCCCCCGGCAGGAAGGCGCATCGTGGCCCAGCAGCTGTTCGCCACCCTCCACACCAGCCACGGGGACATCGAGCTGAAGCTGTTCCCCTTCCACGCCCCCAGGACGGTGACGAACTTCGTGGAGCTGGCGGAGGGCGGTCGCGAGTGGACCCACCCGGGCACCGGCGAGGTCACCTCGGCCCGGCTCTACGACGGCACGGTCTTCCACCGCGTCATCCCGGGCTTCATGATCCAGGGCGGTGACCCGCTCGGCACCGGAGTCGGCGGCCCCGGCTACCAGTTCAAGGACGAGATCCACCCCGAGCTGGTCTTCGACCGCCCGTACCTGCTGGCCATGGCGAACGCCGGGCCGGGCACCAACGGCTCGCAGTTCTTCATCACGGTGGACACGACGCCGTTCCTGAACCGCAAGCACACCATCTTCGGCGAGGTCGTCGACGAGGCCTCGAAGAAGGTCGTCGACGCCATCGCGACCGTGCCCACCGCGGGGGAGCGGCCGGAGCAGCCGGTGGTGCTCGAGTCCGTGACCGTCACCCGCCGCTGACGGCCGGGGTCCCTGGGGAGCGCGTCGCCATGCAGGACTGCTACCGCCACCCGGGCCGGGAGACCGGCGTGCGCTGCTCGCGCTGCGAGCGGCCGGTCTGTCCCGAGTGCCGGGTCGAGGCCGCCGTGGGCTTCCAGTGCCTGGAGTGCGTGCACGGGGCCCGGACGCAGCCGGTGCGCCGGGCCCGCACCGACTACGGGGGTCCGGCGCGCGCCGACGGCGCGCTGGTGACCCGGCTCCTGATCGGCGCCAACCTCGCGGTGTGGCTGCTGGCCTTCGTCGCGGGCGACAACTTCTTCTACCGGCTGGTCATGCAGGGCGACGCGGTCGTCACCGGCGACCAGTGGTACCGGATGATCAGCTCGGTCTTCCTGCACGAGCCGAGCAGTTTCGGGATCCTGCACATCGCCATGAACATGTGGTCGCTGTGGATCCTCGGCCCGTACGTGGAGTCGGCGTTCGGGCGGCTGCGCTACCTGGTGCTGTACCTGCTGTCCGGGATCGGCGGGTCCGCGCTGCTGATGCTGACCAACCCGGACCTGGTGGTGGCCGGCGCCTCCGGGGCGATCTTCGGGCTGCTGGGCGCGGTGATCATCATCCACCGCCACCGGGGCTTCTCGCTGGGGCCGATCATGGCCGTGCTGGTGGTGAACCTGGTCGCCACCTTCTCGCTCGGCTTCATCGCCTGGCAGGCGCACATCGGGGGACTGGTCGTCGGCACGATGCTGGCGGTGGGCTTCGTGCACGCCCCGGCGACGCCGGCCAAGCGCCGGGACCTGCTGCAGACGGTCGCCGTGGCGCTGGTCGCCGCGCTGGTCGCGGGGGTCAGCCTGTACGCGGCCACCCACATCGCCGCCTGACCCCGGCGTCTGGGTAAAAGGTTATCCACAAGATGTGCAAAGCGGCTCGCACAGTCGTGCGAGCCGCTTCGATGTGACCTTCGCTACGCGCGTTCACCTGCGAATTCTGTGACAAGGGCGGACCGGGGCGAGGGCTGTCTCGATCGAGTTATCCACAGATAGTCGGGGTTTTTCCCCACTGTGGATAAGTGTGTGGACAAGCCTCGCCCTTACTTCCACTGCGTGGAGACGCCGAAGCCGCCCGCGATGAAGGCGAAGCCGATCAGGATGTTCCAGTTGCCGATGGCGCTGACCGGCCACTGCGCGTTCGTCACGTAGTAGACGACGATCCAGACCAGGCCGATCAGGAAGAGGCCCAGCATCAGGGGGGCGATGAAGCCGTGGCCCGACTTGAGCTTGACCGCCGTCGCGGCAGTGGTCGGCGGAGTGAAATCCGACTTCTTGCGGATGCGTGACTTCGGCACTGGTAGGGCTCCCGGGGACGTGGGCCGACAGCAGGGGCGCGCGCAGGGGTGCGGCAGCGTACCCCGGCGTCCGTTAGCGTAGTGGCTCGGGGAGTCGGAAGGAGATAAGGGTACGTGTCAGATTCGGAAGAAGTTCCGCCCGGGTCGGACAATCCTCCGATCGAGGGAACTTCCCGTCCGCTGCGCCGCAGGCGATATGTCGGGCGTGCCCTGACCTGCCTGATCTTCGCGCTCGCCGGATTCCTCTTCTACACCAGCGCGCACACCGCCAACGGCACCGACCTGCGCAACGACAACACCTTGCTGCGGCTCTCCGATCTGATACAGCAACGCAGCCGCGACAACGCCACCTCCGACGCCCAGGTCGCCGCGCTGCGCGCGCAGATCGACGCGCTCGCGCAGGCGCACCCGGGAAACCCGGCCGACCAGGCCAGGCTGGCCGCGCTCGAGAAGGCCGCCGGACTCGATCCGCTGACCGGCCAGGGTGTGACCGTCACCCTCGACGACGCGCCCCCGAACGCCACCGCGCGCATCCCCGGCGTCCCCCAGCCGCAGCCCGACGACCTGGTCATCCACCAGCAGGACCTGCAGGCCGTCGTCAACGCCCTGTGGCGCGGCGGCGCCCGCGGCATCCAGATCCAGGACCAACGGCTGATCTCGACCAGCGCGGTGCGCTGCGTCGGCAACCAGCTGATCCTGCAGGGGCGGGTCTACTCCCCGCCGTACGTGATCCGGGCGGTCGGCACCCCCAAGGCGCTGGAGACCGCCCTCAGCGGAGACACCTACATCCAGACCTATCTGCAGTACGTCACCGCCTACGGGCTCGGCTGGAAAGTCGCGCCGTCGCGAGCGATGACTCTTCCGGGCTACTCGGGCACAGTGGACCTCCAGTTCGCCAAGGCGAAGTAGGCGACGTCGGTCGCGGGGGAGGACAGCGGTGGGTCGGTTGGTCGCCCGGACGCTGGTGGAGCTGTGCATCACCGTCGGCGCGCTGATCGTGCTGCTCACCTGCTACCTGCTCTACTGGACGAACATCGCCGCCGACCAGGCCATGGCGGGGGAGCTCAGCCGGCTCCAGCAGCAGTGGAACCAGTCGCGGGTGACCGCCGCGCCCACGCCGGCCCCGTCCGCCTCGATCGGGGCCGCCCCGTCCCCCACGCCGTCGGCCTTCGCGTACCCGCCGGACCAGGCCTTCGCCGTCCTCTCCATCCCGCGCTTCGGCCGGGACTGGAAGAAGCCGATCATCGAGGGCACCGGCGTCGGCGACCTGCAGAAGGGCATCGGCCACTACGCGGGCACCGCGGAGCCCGGCCAGGTGGGCAACTTCGCCCTCGCCGGGCACCGCCGCACCTGGGGCAACCCCTTCAACGACTTCCCGCTGCTCCGTCCGGGGGACCGGATCTACATCGACGACGGCCGTTTCTGGTATGTCTACCGACTCGACCGCACCCCGCTGCGGACCCTGCCGACCGATATCGGCGTGCTCGACCCCGTGCCACCGGAGTCCGGCTACACCCAGCCTGGCTCCTACCTGACCCTGACCACCTGCGACCCGGCCTGGGGACACAGCCACCGGCTGATCGAGTGGGGCCGGCTGGTGTCCGTCACACCGGTCTCGGCCGGCGAGCCACAAGGACTTTCGGGATAGGCAGGATCAACCGTCGCGCACAGGGGTGCCCGATACCCTGGTGCCGGACAGGAGGAGACAGGCTCGATGTACGGCTTTCTGTGGCGCAAGCTGCCCGGCAGCGCGCCCCTGCGCGCGCTGCAGTGCCTGCTGCTCTTCCTGGCTGCCGTCTTCGTGCTGTTCCAGTTCGTCTTCCCGAGGCTGGAGCCGCTGCTCCCCTTCGGCGACGTGACCGTGGGCGGCAACGGCACGGGCTCCGGCACCGGATCCACGGCTCCGCCGTCGCCCGGCCCCTCCGCCTCCACGCTCAACGGTGCGCACCGCCTGCCGGTCGCCGAGCTCTCCCAGAACCATGGAGTCGTCGTCTGATGTCCGTCCGTCCCGCCCGCATCCTGGTCGTCGACAACTACGACAGCTTCGTCTTCAACCTGGTCCAGTACCTCTACCAGTTGGGCGCGGAGTGCGAGGTGCGGCGCAACGACGAGGTGGACCTCGCCTCGGTGACGGGTGACGCCTACG
The DNA here is from genome assembly GCF_000787815.1 of Streptacidiphilus neutrinimicus. Classification (GTDB taxonomy): domain Bacteria; phylum Actinomycetota; class Actinomycetes; order Streptomycetales; family Streptomycetaceae; genus Streptacidiphilus; species Streptacidiphilus neutrinimicus. The sequence goes on along the minus strand of NZ_BBPO01000153.1, from coordinate 710 downwards.
ACGGGGTGCTGCTCTCCCCCGGCCCCGGCGCGCCCGAGGAGGCCGGGGTCTGCATCGAGATGGTGCACCACTGCGCCGCTATCGGGCTGCCGGTCTTCGGCGTCTGCCTCGGCCTGCAGTCGATCGCCGTCGCCTACGGCGCGGTCGTCGGTCGCGCGCCCGAGCTGCTGCACGGCAAGACCTCGCCGGTCAGCCACGAGGACGGCGGCGTCTTCGCCGGCCTGCACTCGCCGCTGACCGCGACCCGCTACCACTCGCTGGCGGTCGACCGCGACACCGTGCCGGACGAGCTGCACGTCACCGCGTGGACGGACACCGGCGTCATCATGGGCCTGCGGCACAAGGAGCTGCCGGTCGAGGGCGTCCAGTTCCACCCCGAGTCGGTGCTGACCGAGGGCGGCCACCGGATGCTCGCCAACTGGCTCGCCGCGTGCGGCGATCCGGAGGCCGTGGCCCGCTCCGCCGGGCTGGCCCCGGTGATCGGCCGGGTGGCGGTCGCGTGACCGCGTTGCGCCCCGAGCCCGGTGCGCAACCGGAGCCCGAGCCGGAGCCGGACTGGGGGTCGTTCTTCGCGGAGAAGTCCGACGAGACGCTGCGGCTGCGCGTGCTCCCCACTCCCCCGCCGTCCGGGGCGGGTTCGGACTCCGCGCCGTCCGCGACGCCCACGACGGCCGGGGCGCTCGCGACGGGCGGCCGGGCCGCGCGTCGGC
>NZ_BBPO01000154.1:1252-6845 GCF_000787815.1 Streptacidiphilus neutrinimicus | reverse complement strand
CCGCCGGGTCTGCCCCCGCCGGGTCTGCTCACCGCCCGACCTCCCTCCGCCCGGTCTGCCCTTCGCCCGGTCTGCCCTTCGCCGGGTCTGCCCTCCGCTCGGTCTGCTCACCGCCCGACCTCCCCCCGCTCGGTCTGCTCACCGCCCGACCTCCCCCCGCTCGGTCTGCCCCCCGCCGGGTCTGCCCCCGCCGGGTCTGCTCACCGCCCGGCCTGCCCCCGCCCGGTCTGCCCTCCGCCCGGTCTGCCCACCGCCCCTCCCGGTGGCGGAGACCAGGCCACCGGCCGCGGCGTCCCGGATCCCGGAGGTGGCCTAGCCTGTCCAGTACCGCGTCCGCGAACCCGACTCGGCCGAAGGCCGGGGAGCGCGCGCCCCGCCTCGCGGCAGGGCGGGGACCTGCGGGCGGGGCACCAGGACGTGCGCGCCCGTACCTCCTGCCACCGAGCACTGGAGCACAGCGTCATGACCACCGCGGTCGTCGTCGGCGGAGGGCCCAACGGGCTCGCCGCGGCAGCTCTGCTGGCCAAGGCGGGCCTGGAGGTCACGCTGCTCGAGGCCGCGGCGGAGGTCGGCGGCGGCACGCGCAGCGAGGAGGCCCTGCTGCCCGGCCTGCTGCACGACCACTGCTCGGCCGTCCATCCCCTCGCCGTCGGCTCGCCGGTCCTGCGGGAGCTCGACGTGGAGCGTCACGGGCTCCGGTGGCTGCTGCCGGAGGTCGACTGCGTCCACCCGCTCGACGACGGCACGGCCGGGGTGCTGCGGCGTTCGGTCACCGAGACCGCACGCGGGCTCGGCGCGGACGCGGGGCGCTACCGGGCGTTGCTGCGCGCGTCGGCGCTGCGCTGGGACGACCTCGCATGCGACGTGATGGGCCCGCTGCTGCGTGTGCCCGACCACCCGATGCTGCTCGCGCGGTTCGGTCCGCCGACGCTCCTCCCGGCGGAGGTCCTCGCGCGCCTGTTCCGCACCCCGCAGGCGCGGGCGCTGTGGGGCGGCGTCGCGGCCCACGCGTTCCGTCCGCTGTCCGAGCCGCTGAGCTCGGCGATCGGGCTCGGCATCCTCACCGGGGGACACGCGGCGGGCTGGGCCGTGGCGGAAGGCGGATCCGGAGCCGTCGCCCGCGCGTTGGAGCGGGTGCTGCGGGCCCACGGCGGCGAGGTCCGGACCGGCGTGCGCGTCACCGACCGCGCCCGGATCCCCAAGGCGGACGTGACGCTGCTGGACCTGGACCCCGGCCAGGTCGCCGCGCTCTACGGCGACCTGCTGCCCGCGCGCGTGCGGGCAGCGTACGGGCGGTTCCGGCGCGGGCCCGCCGCGTTCAAACTCGACCTCGCGGTCGAAGGCGGCGTGCCGTGGACGGCGGAGGCCGCGCGCCGCGCAGGCACCGTCCACCTCGGCGGCACGTTCGCCGAAGTCGCCTACGCGGAAAGGGAGGTGGCGGCCGGGCGGATGCCGGACCGCCCGTTCACGCTGGTGGGCCAGCAGTACCTGGCGGACTCCTCGCGCTCGGTCGGCGACGTGCACCCGGTGTGGACGTACGCCCATGTCCCGCACGGTTACGACGGGGACGCGAGGGAGGCCGTCCTGCGGCAGATCGAGCGCTTCGCGCCGGGGGTGCGCGACCGCATCGTGGGCCTCCGCGTGACCCGGCCCGCGGACTTCGCCGCGGCGAACCCCAATTTCGCCGGCGGGGACATCCTCACGGGCGCGAAGACGCCCCTACGGCTGCTGCTGGGCCCGCGCGCGGCGCTGGACCCGTACGCGACGGGCATCCCCGGCGTCTTCCTCTGCTCCGCCGCCACCCCTCCCGGCCCCGGCGCCCACGGCATGTGCGGCGCGGGCGCGGCGGAAGCCGCCCTGCGGCACCTGGCCGCAGGGCCACGAGGGACGGGTCGGCGGACTCGCGCCTGACGCCCACCGCGTCGAGCCCCCGGGCCCGACCTCGTGCGGTCAGGCCTCGTGCGGTCAGGCCTCGTTCGGTCAGGCCTCGTGCGAGATCCGGGCGAACGACATACACCAGTTGTGCACCCAGGACCGGCCGCCGTCGAAGGAGAACGCCTGCTCCCAGCGCGCCCTGTCGGCGTCGAAGACGGTCCACTCGAAGCGGACCGAGACCGGTTTGCCTCCCACCGTGTCCTCGCCGTGGAACACTCCGTGCTTCCCGCTCCAACGCCCTGACACGGGCGGGTCGAGCTGACCGGGCGCGGCCGTCGAGGCCCACCAGATCCGCCACAGGCCGGCCTCGACGTCGAACAACCGGACGGACATCCCCTCGAACGACCGGCCGTCGGGCATCCTTTCGACCCTGAGGTTGTCGATGTTGCCCAGGCCGCCGAGCGTTGGGCGCATCCACTGGATCCCGTCGAACTCCACCCACTCCGCGCAGAGCGGATCGGCCATGTCCGCCCGTTTGCGGTGATGGACGCGCCAGGTGCCGATCAGGAAGTCGAAGTCGTGGCGGCCGTCGTCGAGTTCGTTCGTCGCGTTCGCGGTCATGCCCCCACCATGGACCACCACCCCTGACACGTTCTGTCAGTGGACCTGACCCGAAGCCGAATCCCCCGACCCGCTGCGCCCGAGTGTCGCTTCCGCCGGATCCGCCAGATCCGCCAAATAGGCTTCCAGCAGGGCGCGCTGGCGCTCCGGGGGGAACTCCGCCGGGGCGAAGAGGGCTTGGACGACGAGGCCGAGGACGAAGCTCTGGGCCGCGCCCGCGAGGTCCTCCGGGCTGCGGTCGGTGCGGAGTTCGCCGCGGTGCTGTGCGGCGGACGCGAAGGCGGCCATGCGGGTGCGGGCGCGGCGGTAGCGCGCGGCGTGGTCGCCGGCGAGCTCGGGATCGGCGAGGGCCGCGTCCCAGGAGCTGACCCAGATGCGGGAGCCCGCCGCGCTCTCGGGGGTGAGCGGCAGGATGTCCAGCAGCGCCGCGCGCAGCGCAGGGAGGCCCTCGGCGTCGGGGCCCGCAGCCTCGGTGTGGGGACGCGGACGGGCCGCGTGGGCCTCGTCGAGCAGGTCCAGCGCGTAGCGCAACAGCGCGCGCTTGCTGGGGAAGTAGTGCGTGAGCAGGCCCGTGGTCGCGCCCAGTTCGCCCGCGACCGCGCGCAGGGTCAGCCCGGCGAAGCCGCGTTCGGTCAGGACGCGCCAGACGGCCGCGGAGACCTCGGCGCGGCGGGCTTCGTGGTCACCGCGGGCGGGAGTCATGGCGACAGCGTACATACCCAACGCTTGTTATGTACTATCGGCTCCGTCGTCCTCCCTTCGAAGACAGGACCGCCCGTGTACGCCGTCGCTCTCGCCCCCGACGCCGAACTCCGCCCGCTGGAGCCGTGGCAGGCGGAGGAGTTCCTTGCCCACATCGACCGTGCGCGGGAGGGGATCGACCCGTTCATCCCGTTCGCGGCACGCAACACCGACCTCGACTCGGCCCGCGCGACGCTCCAGGGCTACGCCGACCGGCAGGCCCAGGACACCGGCCGCATCTACGGCATCTGGCTCGACGGCACGCTCGTCGGCGGCGTGATGTTCGTGCGCTTCGACGCGGCGGCGGGCAACTGCGAGATCGGCGTCTGGTCCGAGCCGGCCGGCCAGGGACGCGGCCTGGTGACCGCCGCCGTACGGCGTCTGCTCGCCTACGCCTTCGAGGAGCGCGGCATGCACCGGGCGGAGTGGTGGAGCAGCACCCGCAACGAGCGCAGCCGGGCCGTCGCCCAGCGCGTGGGCATGACGCTCGACGGGACGCTGCGGCAGTACTACCCGCACAACGGCGTCCGCCACGACAAGGAGATCTGGTCGATGCTCGCCTCGGAGTGGCCCGACGCCCCGCGCTCCTGACCGCCCGGGGGCTGCCCCCGGGCCTGCCCTCCCCCCTTACGCCGTCGCCTCCGCCGCCGCGCGCCCCGCAGCGCGGCCCGAGAAGAGGCAGCCGCCCAGGAAGGTTCCCTCCAGAGCGTTGTAGCCGTGGACGCCGCCGCCGCCGAAGCCCGCCACCTCGCCCGCCGCGTACAGCCCGGGCACCGGCGCGCCGCCCGCGCCGAGCGCGCGGGACGACAGGTCCGTCTGGATGCCGCCCAGCGTCTTGCGGGTCAGCACGTGCAGCTTGACGCCGATCAGCGGCCCCGCCGCCGGGTCCAGCAGGCGGTGCGGGGCGACGGTCCGGCCGAGCCGGTCGCCCAGGTAGCGGCGGGAGTTGCGGATGCCCTGCACTTGGGCGTCCTTGCTGTAGGGGTTGGCCACCTGCAGGTCGCGCGACTCGATCTGACGGCGGATCACCGCAGCATCCAGCAGTGGCTTCTCCGTCAGCGCGTTCATCTTCGCGACCAGCTCCTCCAGTCCGGCCGCCACGACGAAGTCCGCGCCGTGCCGCTTGAACGCCTCCACCGGGGCGGGAGCGCCCTTGCCGAGCAGACGTTCGCGCAGGAAGGCACGGCGGTCCTTGGCGGTGATGTCCGGGTTCTGCTCGGACCCGGAGAGGGCGAACTCCTTCTCGATGATCCGCTGGGTCAGCACGAACCACGAGTGGTCGTGCCCGGCCAGGTCCGGCGCGGTGCGCAGATGGCGCAGCGTGCCGAGGGTGTCGTAGCCCGGCAGGTACGGCGAGGGAAGGCGGCGGCCGAGCGCGTCGAACCACATCGAGGACGGACCGGGCAGGATCCGGATGCCGTGGCCGGGCCAGATCGGGTTCCAGTTCTGGACGCCCTCGGTGTAGTGCCACATCCGGTCGCGGTTGACCAGGCGCGCCCCGGCCCGCTCGCCGATCTCCAGCCCCCGGCCGTCGACGTACGCGGGCACGCCGGTGACCATGCTCGCCGGCGGGGTGCCCAGGCGTTCGGGCCAGAAACGGCGTACCAGCTCGTGGTTGGCGCCGATTCCGCCGGTGGTCAGGATCACGGCCTGGGCGGTCAGTTCGAAGTCCCCGGCCTCCTCGCGACTGCTGGCGACGCCGCGGGCGGCGTCGTCCGCGGCCAGCACCCGTCCGCGCACGCCGGTGACGACGCCGTCGGTGGTCACGAGCTCGTCCACCCGGTGCCGGTGATGGAACGTCAGCCTGCCCGCCGCGGCCGCCTGCCGGGCGTAGCGGACGAACGGCTCGATCACGCCGGTGCCGGTGCCCCAGGCGACGTGGAACCGGGGCACCGAGTTGCCGTGGCCCTCGGCGCGCAGATCGCCGCGCTCGGCCCACCCGACGGTGGGCAGGAAGGAGATCCCGTGGCCCTCCCGCCAGGCGCGCTTCTCGCCCGCCGCGAACTCCACATAGGCGCGGGCCCAGCGGGCGCCCCAGGCGTCCTCGTCCTCGACGCGGTCGAACTGCGCGCTGCCCTGCCAGTCTCCCCAGGCGAGTTCGAAGGAGTCCTTGACGCCCATCCGGCGCTGCTCGGGGGAGTCGACCAGGAACAGGCCGCCGAAGGACCAGAACGCCTGGCCGCCGAGGTTGGCCGAGTTCTCCTGGTCGACGAGCGCCACCTTCCGTCCCCGGGAGACGAGTTCGTGCGCGGCGGTGAGACCGGCCAGGCCGGCCCCGACGATGATGACGTCAGCGTCCATGGTTACAGGTCCTCGGTGGGGGTGGCGGTGGGGGCCGCGGTGGGGGGCTCTGTGA
>NZ_BBPO01000154.1:0-932 GCF_000787815.1 Streptacidiphilus neutrinimicus | reverse complement strand
GTGGGGGGCTCTGTGAAGGTCTCTGCGGGGCTTTGTGTGGGGGTCTCGGCAGGGGAGAGGATCGCGGTGAGAAGCCGGCCGAGCCAGCCCCGGGCGGCGGCGAGGTCTCCGTCGAGCAGGAGTTGGACGGTCACGCCGTCGTAGAGCGCGATGACCGCGCGCGCCGCCTCGTCCGCGTCGCCGAGCGCCGCGGGCAGCGGACGGCCACGTCCGGCCAGCTCGCGGAGGCGCTGGGCGCAGACGCCGCGCAGGGTCTCGCGGTGGTCGGCGAGCGCACGGGCGACGGCGGGACGACGGGCGGCGTGGAGCAGGAACTCGGTCTTGACCAGCAACCAGTCCCGGTCCAGCAGGAGTTCGCGGGTGACCCGGGCGGTGAGCTCCGCGAGCGTCAGCTCGGGCTCGCCCTCGGTGATGGCGAGGGCCTCGGTGAGCTGCCGGGCGATGAGCGCGGAGCGGTCGTCGTAGAGCGCGAAGAAGAGCTCGTCGAGGTCGCCGAAGTTCGAGTAGAAGGCGCCGCGCGTGTATCCGGCGGCCTCGCAGACGGCCTCGATGGTGGTGTGCCCGAAGCCGTTCGCCGCGAAGACGGCGAAGGCGGCCTCCAGCAGACGCGCCCGGGTCAGCGCCCTGCGCTTGGTGACACGCGCGGGCGCGGCCCCGGTCCGGGCTGCTGCGGCTGCGGCGACGGTCGAAGGCATCAGCTCCCCGTTTCGATACATCGGTGTATCCGATGCGCGAATGTATCGTTCCGGCTGCGTGACGTCGAGAGGGGCGCGCCGGGAATCGCGGGGCGGGATTCTCGGGGTGGGAAAGCGCGGGAGAATACAGCGCCCGGTCCGGCAGGGGAACGGCGGCGGCGCGGCGCTCACGGCGTCCGTATGATGACCGACCCATGGAGCCGCAGCCGGAACTCGTCCGTCCTTACGTCACCGCGC
>NZ_BBPO01000155.1 GCF_000787815.1 Streptacidiphilus neutrinimicus | reverse complement strand
GCCCGAGGCCGCGCCGGTGTCAGGCGCGCCGGAGGGGATCGTGCCGGAGGCGCCCGGGTGCGTGGGGGTGGCCGGCGTCGTGGGCGTGGTCGGCGTCGTGGGATGCGTGGGGGTGACCGGCGTGGTCGGCGTCGTGGGGTGGGTCGGGGTGACGGGGGCGACCGGCGTGGTCGGCGTGGAAGTCGGCGTCACGGTGAACGAACCCGTGAAGGACTCGGTCTGGCCGCTCTGGTTGGTGCAGCTGACCGTGACCCCGTGCGCGCCGGACGGGATGTCGGGCAGCACCGTCGCGCTGCCGGTGAACGCCTGCGGGTCGTCCTTGCCGATGGTCGCCTGGCCGCCCGCGAAGAACTGCGAGGAGATGCTGTTCAGCTTGACCGCGTCGTTCGGGCAGGTGCCGCTCATGGTGACGTTGCTGCCGCCGTAGATCGGGGCCGAGACGTCCTTGGCCGAGGTGATGCTGATGACCCCGCCGGATCCCGAGGGCGTCGACGCCGAGGCGGAGGGAGAGGGGGTCGCGGCGAACGCCGGAACGGTGGTGAGGGCGACGGCCCCGAGGGTGAGTGCCGCTCCGGAGATCAGAAAGGTCTTCATCGCATAACCTGCTTCGCTGGCTCCCGGACCGTTCTCCGGTCCGTACGGGCCGTTCGGCCCGCACCACCAAGGTCCTTCGGCAGGGATGCGTGCAGGGTCATCCGATCGGTGGATCGGGGGGATGAACCGGTCTACTCCAGCAGGCCGCGTCGCAGCGCCTCCGCGACCGCCGCCGCGCGGTCGGAGACGCCGAGCTTCGCGTACAGGTGCTGGACGTGGCTCTTGACCGTGCTCGGTGAGAGGAACAGCTCGGCGGCCGCCTCGGGCACGCTCTTGCCGGCGGCGAAGAGCTCCAGCACCTGGCGCTCGCGCTCGGAGAGCACCGGCTCGTCCGACTCGTGCCGCAGCCGGATCTCCGCGGCGAGCCCCGTGGCCAGCCCGGCGGGCAGCACGGTCGCGCCGGACGCCGCCTGGGCCACCGCGCCCACGATCTCGTCCCGCGAGGAGTCCTTGAGCAGGTACCCGGCCGCGCCCTCCTGGACCGCCTTGAAGACCAGCGCGCTCTCCTCGAAGGCGGTCAGCAGCACCACCCGCGTCGGCAGGTCGTCGCGCACCACCGCGTGGACGACGGCGATGCCGTCGAGGCCCGGCATCTGGTAGTCGACCAGGGCCACCTGGGGCCGGTGCTCACGGATCGTCGCGAGGGCGTCGCGGCCGTTCTCGGCCTCGGCGACGACGTCGATCCGCCCGCTCTGCACGAGCGCCCGGCACACGCCCTCCCGGTACAGGGGGTGGTCGTCGGCCACGACGACGCGGATCTTCGCGTTCTCCAGGACGGTGCGTCCCATGGCCTCACCGTCCCGTTCCTCCGCCGCCGCTCCGGTCCCCGACCGCGTCGGCCGTCGTGCCGTCGGTCGTGCCGTCGGTCGTGCCGGCGCTCGCGCCGCCCGTCGCGTCACCGGACCGGGCCCGGTCCAGCGGCAGCGTGATCCGGGCGGCGGTCCCCTTCGGCGTGTTCGCCGTGAGCACCATGGTGCCGCCCGCCTCCTCGACCCGCACACGCTGCGCGGCCAGACCGATGTGCCCGTCCGCGAGACGGTCGCCGAGCGCCAGGTGCCCCTGAGGCAGGCCGACGCCGTCGTCCCTGACCTCCAGCACGGCGACCGGTCCCGTCAGGGTCAGCGTGACCTCGACGTGCCCGGCCTCGGCGTGCCGCACGACGTTGCTGAGCAGCTCGCGACCGCACTGGTAGAGCACCCGGTCGGCGTCGCGGCCCGCGGTCGTCGCGTCGCTGGTGAAGCGCACCTCGAAGCCGCCGCGCCGGGCGGACCGCAGGGCCAGCTCCTCCAGCGCCCGGGCCACCCCGGCCCGCTCCAGCACAGCGGGATGCAGCTCGGTGACGGAGGAGCGCAGCTGCCGTGCCGCGTCGCGCAACGCGCCCTCCGCGCGGCCGAGGGACTCCGCGAGGCCGTCGCCGTCCGGTGGCGTGCCGCGCGCCTCGTCCAGGTCGAGCCGGGCGGCCAGCACGCTCTGCAGGGGTCCGTCGTGCAGCGCCTCCGCGAGGTCGCGCCGTTCGCGGTCGCCCGCCGCGACGGTGCGGGCCAGCAGGTCGGAGCGCTGCCCCGCCAGCTCGGTGATCATCCCCACCCGGGACTGCTGGATCAGCGAGAGCACGACGGCTGCGATGCTGACCATCGCGATGAAGAGCGCGTGGCCGACGGTGAACTGCAGGTCGGGGTTGGCGTGCAGGTGACCGAGGCCCGAGGCCGCCGCGTAGGTGAGCGTCGCCGCCGCGCCGGACAGGGCCGTGATCCACGGCCGTAGCTGGAAGGCGGCCAGCAGCGGGATGAACACGAAGGCGTCCTCGCTGAAGGGCGAGGACCAGCTCGGATCGGTGAAGTCGCCGGAGACGACCAGGATCACCGTCAGCAGCGGCAGGTCCACCAGCGGCACCGCGTAGGCGAGCGGGCCGCGCCGCTGCTCGTTCCACGAGGCGACCATCATCCCGGCGCTCCAGGCGGCGTAGAGCGCGGTGAGCGCCACGGTGGCCCACAGGTGCTCGCGCGGCCGGATCAGCAGGATGACGGCGAAGGCGACCACGACCACGGAGACGCGCAGCGCGGCCTGGACCCGGACCGCGCGCCGCTGGTGGGCCCGCAGGATCTCCTCGACCGCGTCCTTGTCCGACGCGTCGGGAATCCCGGGGGACCAGATGCGCATGGCTTTCAGTCTGCACCGCTGGAGCCGTCCGCACCGTTCGAGGCGCGGCACGTGCGCGAAGCGGGGAGTCCATACCCTTGACCCTGTGTTCGTCTCCCGCCTGCGCCGTGTCGCCGTGCTCGTGCTCGAAGGCGCCAAGCCGCTGGACGTCGGCATTCCGGCGCAGGTGTTCACGACCCGGGCCAGCATGCCCTACGAGGTGCGGGTCTGCGGCGCCTCCCCCGGGCTGGTGACCGGCGGTGACGGCCTGTCGTACCACGTCGCCCACGGCCTGGACGCGCTCGGCTGGGCCGACATCGTCTTCGTCCCCGGCTACCGGCACCCCGACCGGGAGGACCCGCCCCCGGAGGTCGTCGCCGCGCTGCTCGCCGCGCACGAGCGCGGCGCCCGGCTGGCGGCGATCTCCACCGGAGCCTTCGCGCTGGCCGCGACCGGTCTGCTCGACGGCCGCCGCGCCACCACCCACTGGCACTACACCCGCGCGCTGGCGGCCCGGCATCCGCGCGTGCGGGTCGACGAGAACGTCCTGTTCGTCGACGAGGGCAGCGTGCTGACCTCCGCCGGGGCTGCCTCGGGCATCGACCTGTGCCTGCACGTGCTGCGCGGCGACCTCGGGGTGGCCGCGTCCAACCACGCCGCCCGGCGGCTGGTCGCCGCGCCGTACCGCAGCGGCGGTCAGGCACAGTACGTGCCGCGGAGCGTGCCCGAGCCGATCGGCGAGCGGTTCGCCGCCACGCGCGAGTGGGCGCTCGGACGGCTCGGGGAGGCCCTGAGCCTGCAGTCCCTGGCCCGGCACGCGGCGGTGTCCCCGCGCACCTTCTCCCGGCGGTTCGTGGAGGACACCGGCTACACGCCCATGCAGTGGATCCTGCGCGCCCGGGTCGACCTGGCCCGGGAACTGCTGGAGCGCTCGGAGCGCAGCGTCGAGCAGATCGCCGCCGACGTCGGGCTGGGCACCGGCGCGAACCTGCGGCTGCACTTCCAGCAGATCCTGGGGACGACGCCGAGCGAGTACCGGCGCACCTTCACGCGCGGCGAGTAGACCTCGTCGGCGCAGGTGGGCGGGGGCTCGGAGCGGGATTGGCACCGGGCCGGCGGGATCTTGGCGCGATCCTTGCGGACCGTGGCGCTCCTGCCACGGCCGCGGAACGGCCCGGCGCGAAAGGGTGGAGGTGCTCACCCAGAGGAAGGGACACCACCCATGACCCGCATCGCGATCAACGGATTCGGCCGGATCGGACGCAACGTGCTGCGCGCCCTGCTGGAGCGCGACAGCAAGCTCGAGGTCGTCGCCGTCAACGACCTCACCGAGCCGACCGCGCTCGCCCGGCTGCTCGCCTTCGACACCACCGCGGGCCGCCTGGGCCGCCCGGTGTCGGTCGACGGCGACGCGCTGGTCGTCGACGGCCACCGGATCACCGTGCTGGCCGAGCGCGACCCCGCGCGGCTGCCGTGGGCGGAGCTGGGCGTGGACGTGGTGCTGGAGGCGACCGGTCGCTTCACCTCGGCGGAGGCCGCCCGCGTGCACCTGACCGCGGGAGCCCGCAAGGTCCTGGTCAGCGCCCCGTCGGACGGCGCGGACGTCACCCTCGCCTACGGCGTCAACACCGAGGCCTACGACGCGGACCTGCACACCGTCGTGTCCAACGCCTCCTGCACCACCAACGCGCTCGCGCCGCTGGCGAGCGTGCTGGACGACCTCGCGGGCATCGAGCACGGCTTCATGACGACCGTCCACGCCTACACGCAGGAGCAGAACCTCCAGGACGGCCCGCACCGCGACCCCCGCCGGGCCCGCGCCGCCGGCGTCAACATCGTGCCGACCACGACGGGCGCCGCCAAGGCGATCGGCCTGGTGCTCCCTCAGCTGGACGGCAAGCTGTCCGGCGACTCGATCCGGGTGCCCGTGCCGGTCGGCTCGATCGTCGAGCTCAACACCACCGTGGCCCGAGACGTCACCCGCGACGAGGTGCTGGCCGCGTACCGCGCGGCGGCCGCGGGTCCGCTGGCCGGGATCCTGGAGTACAGCGAAGACCCGCTGGTCTCCGCCGACATCACCGGCAACCCGGCCTCCTCGATCTTCGACTCCGAGCTCACCCGGGTCGACGGACGCCACGTCAAGGTCGTCGCCTGGTACGACAACGAGTGGGGCTTCTCCAACCGCGTGGTCGACACCCTGCACCTGCTCACCGGGGCGAGCTGACCGAGGCGCTTCGTCCCCCCGGGGCCTGGACAGGCGGGCGGCCATGGGACAGGCTTCGGCCCCATGACCGAGCCCTCAGTCCAGGCCGCCCCGAGCCCGCTGCTCCTCCGGGAGGTCGTCGCCGTGGCCGAGGACATCGCGGCGGTGCTGAAGGCGCGGCCCGACGCGGACGTGCCGATACCCGGGGCGAGTTGGTCCGTCGGGGAGGCCGCGGCACATCTGGCCCTGGCCAACGAGCTGATGGCCGACCTCGCCCGGGGCGTCGAGCGCCCCTACGGCGACGGCACACCGGACTCGCTCGCCGCCGCCAACACCGAGTCGCTCGCGGCCTTCCCGCAGCGCGACCCTCTCGTCCTCGCGGACGCGATCGTGGCACCCGCGCGGGACTTCGTCACCGCCGCCTCGGAGCGGTCGGCGGCGGACCCGGTGGTGACCCCGATGGGCCCGATGGACCTGGGCGTCCTCGGCTCCTACCTGCTCGTGCACATGCTCGGCCACGGCTACGACCTCGCCCGGGCGCTCGGCCGACCGCACATGATCGACCGTCAGCGGGTCGAGCTGTCGCTGCCGTTCCTGCTCCTGGCCATGCCCCGGGTGGTCGACCCCCGCACCACGGCCGGCGTGCGGGCCGACTACGCGATCGGCCTGCGCGGCGGCGACCGTTTCGGCGTCCGGATCGACGACCAAGTGGCGCAGGTCAGCCCGCGGCCGCCGCGCCGCCCGGACTGCACCATCGTGACCGAACCGGTCACCTTCCTGCTCCTGGCGCTCGGGCGCTGCGACCCGTGGGCGGCGATCGCCCGCGGCCGGATCCTCGCCTGGGGTCGCAAACCGTGGCTGGCCGCAGGCTTCCCGACCTACTTCACCGCGCCGTAGCGCAGCGCAGGTGCCTCCCGGCCTCGTTTCAGGGAGTGGTGCTGCCGGTCGGCGTGGAGCTTCCCGTCGGGGTGGTGCTGCCGGTCGGCGTGGAGCTTCCCGTCGAGGAGGGCGTGCCGGTGGGCGAGTCCGTGGGCGAGGCGGCCGATGTCGGTGACGTCGATCCCGACGGCGGCGGGGAGGCGGAGTCCGACGGCGAGGTGGTCGTGGGCGTACCCGTCGGTCGCGTCGACGTCGGCGTCGACGTCGTGGAGCGCGCGGGGGCCGGGGCGGTGCTCGCCGTGGTGGCTCCGGCCGCCGTCGGCGTGCCCGCCGGGGGCTGAACGGCGGCGGGCGCCGACTGCGTCGCGATCGCGGCGGCGGACGGGGCCGTCGCGGTCGCGGTGCCGTGGGCGGGGGGAAGTGCCGCCGTGGCGGAGCGGGTGACGGTGGCGGGCCGGGCCGAGGTCGGCGTCAGCGTCGGCTTGAGGGCCGTGGTCACCGCGCGCGTCGAGGCCGGGGCGGCGGCTGCTGCCGACGCCGGGTGGGCGGTGCGCAGCGGGGTCGTGGCTCCGGCCAGTGGGCCCGGACTGCTGGGCGCGGCGCGGAGCGCCCAGC
>NZ_BBPO01000156.1 GCF_000787815.1 Streptacidiphilus neutrinimicus | reverse complement strand
CGGTGGCGCCGCTCGCCGCCGCGCCCGTGGTCCCGCTCGCCGCACCCACGGCGGCGGCGCCTCCGGCCACGGCCGCGCCGCCCACCAGACCCGCCGCGACGGCCGTGCCGTAGCCGGTGCCGAGCCAGACCAGCAGCCCGCCGGGCAGCAGCTCGCGCAGGCTGTGGTTGAGGTCGACCAGCTCCAGGTAGGCCGCCGAGCAGCGGTCGCACTCCTGCAGATGCGCGCGCACGTCCGTCGAGGCCCGCTTGCCGAGCTGCCCGCGCGCGAACCCGCCCAGCTTGCTCGCGTGCCGCTCGCAGTCGGACGCCTGACTGTCGGAGACGTGCGCCTGAAGGAACGCGGTGGCCAGCCGCTCGCGGGCGCGGTGGGCCTGCACGGCCGTCGCGTTGGCAGTCTTGCCCAGCAGCAGCGCGACCTCGCGCGGCGGCTCCTGCTCGACCTCGGTGTGCCAGAGCAGCAGCCGGTCGTCGGCGTCGAGGTTCCGGAACGCCCGGACGATCAGCGACTGGTCCACCCCGGACATGGCCTGAGCGTCCGCACCCGGGTCGGTCACGTCGACGGTGGCGACGACCGCGTGGTTCGCGGCGAACACCTGGAAGTCGTCGATCAGCTGCTCGCGCCGGTCGCTCCGGCTCCACGAGGCGGCAATGTTGCGCACCGCCGTCAGCAGGTAGGCCCGCACCGCCACGTCCGGCCCCTTGCCGGCACGGAGCGCTTGCAGGGTGCGGGCGAAGACCTCGCCCGCGAGGTCCTCCGCGGTGAAGGAATCCCGGCAGCAGGTCTTCGCATAGCGGCGGACGGCCGCGGAGTGACGCCGGTACAGCTCCTCGTACGCGGCGTCGTCCCCCGCGCGCACGGCCGCGGTGAGCTCCGCGTCGGACGGCCCGAGCGGCGCGCCCGCGTCGACGGGACCGCTGGGCGCGGGCACGGCGGGCGCGGGCACGGCGGGTGTCGGCTCGGGCACGACCTCATGGCCGTGCCCGAGCGCCGCATCACCGTGACGCCGCCCGCTGCCATCGCCCTGCGGCGGCACCTTGGCAGCGGCGGCGGTCGCCTCCGGCTCCTCTGCGGCCATGACACGGACCCCCGCTCACTCGCTCGACCGGGAAACTTTCCCACACGACGCCGAGCGCGAGGGGCGCGATGACGGTTACGCCACTCCTTCGGGGAATACCGGAATGCGGCAGTAGCCGCGTAGCCGCCGAGAGAGGCACCGTGACCTGCGCAAGCCGACCTTGTCGACCCCTCAGCCCGTCAGCCGCGTGGGCCGCGTGAGCCCAGCGGGCGGCTACAGGCGCTCAGCCCCGAAGGCCGTCCAGCAGCAACTGCAGCAGCCGCCCGGACGCGCTCCCGTCGGACGAGGTGTGCTGCGGCACCGCCGCGGTCAGGACCAGCACAACGTCCGAGACCGTCACAGCGGCCCGCAGCTCGCCGGCCTCCCGCGCGGACTCCACCAGCTCCGAGAGCAGCTCCAGCAGGCGCGCCGGGTCCGCGTCCGCGCCGTACTCCTCGTCCGAGGCCGGCGTCCCCGCGACCACGTCGTCGGCGACCGCCTCGTCCGCCGACGGGGTGCGTTGCACGGGCACGCGCACCAGCGCCTCCGCCTGACGGAACGTCTCCGGCGGGAGCAGCCGGCCCGCGCCCGAGGACGCCGCACGGGCCAGGAACGAGGCCAGCGCCTCCCACGCGCCCGCGCCGCCGGCCTGCACCGAGATGGCCTCGCGCGCCTGCTGCGTCAGCCAGACCACCTCCTCCGAGGCGATCCGCCGCACCAGCACCTCCTTGCTGGGGAAGCGCCGGTAGACCGTGCCGACGCCGACGCCCGCACGCCGGGCGACCTCCTCCATCGGCGCGCCGTAGCCGAGTTCGCCGAACACCTCGCGTGCCGCACGCAGCACCGACTCGAGGTTGCGGCGGGCGTCCACCCGCAGCCGAGCGCCCGAACCGCCGCCCGTGCCCGCCCCCCGCGTGGCACCGTTGGCCGCGAGCCCGCGCTGGACCGGGATCGCCCCGTCCACCGCTCGCGGCAGTACCTGCTCCTGTTGAACCATGAGGTTCGTCCTCCCCCGTAGACAGATCCATTGACGATAGTTGACTGCGCATCGACGCGAACAGGGAACCCTGAAGGATTCGCTCCGTCCGCATCGGACGTGCCCACACCGTCCTTGCAGCGCAGCGTAGGACATCTGCGCAGATCAGTGGAGTCACGGGGTCCCGTCCGAGCGCTGCCGCCCCTGCGCCACGCCCCTGAGGCGCGCGGGCGGGCGGATGCGCGCGGTCCACTCATTCAGGTACGGAGTATGGACGCGCGGGCGTATGCGGGTGCGGAATAGTGGCGTGCTCCCACCCGCGCGCATTCTGCTCATCGGCGGCGGCCAGGTCGGCGTCAACGCCGCCCTGCGGCTGCGGTCACGACTACGTCCAGGGGAGGCCGAGGTCACACTCGTCGACCCGACCTCCTATATGACCTATCAGCCGTTCCTGGCCGAGGCCGCCGCCGGCGCCATCGACCCCCGGCACGTCGTCGTGCCGCTGCGGCGTGCGCTCCCCGGCGTACGGATCGTGCAGGGGCGCCTCACGTCCCTCGACACCACGGGACGCCAGGCGCACCTCGCGCTCCCCTCGCCGCTGCACCGCGACGGGCCGCCCGTCGACCTGACGGTCCCCTACGACCGGCTCGTCCTCGCTCCCGGCTCCGTTTCACGCATCCTGCCCGTCCCCGGCCTGGCCCGGAACGGCATCGGATTCCGCAGCGTCGAGGAAGCCGTCAAACTGCGCAACCACGTGCTCGGCCAGCTCGACGCCGCCGCCTCCACGCGCGACCCGGAGCTCCGCCAGGCCGCGCTCACCTTCGTCTTCGTGGGCGGCGGCTACGCCGGCATCGGCGCCGTCGCCGAACTTGAGGACATGGCGCGGCACGCGCTCACGCACTATTCGACGATCCAGCCCGACGACCTGCGCTGGATCCTCGTCGAGGCCGGCAAGCGCATCCTGCCCGAGACGGAGCCGCAGGCCGCCGAGCGCACCACGGCCGAGCTGCACGAGCGCGCCGTCGACGTCCGGCTCGGCACCCGCCTCGCCGCCGTCGGTCCCGACGGGACCGTCCAGCTGACCGACGGCAGCCGGTTCGCCGCCCGCACGCTCGTGTGGACCGCGGGCGTCCGCGCCAACCCGGTGCTGAAGCAGACCG
The DNA here is from genome assembly GCF_000787815.1 of Streptacidiphilus neutrinimicus. Lineage (GTDB taxonomy): Bacteria > Actinomycetota > Actinomycetes > Streptomycetales > Streptomycetaceae > Streptacidiphilus > Streptacidiphilus neutrinimicus. Next base: position 2,726 of record NZ_BBPO01000156.1, on the reverse strand, counting down.
GCCTCGCCGTCGACGCCCAGGGGCGGCTGCGCTGCGACACCCACCTGCGCGTCCTCGGCGCCGAGGACGTCTACGCCGCGGGCGACTGCGCCGCCGTTCCCGATCTCGCCCGCCCGGGGGAGACCTGCCGCGCCAACGCCCAGCACGCCGTGCGCCAGGCGGTCGTGCTGGCCGACAACCTCGTGGCCAGTCTGCGTGCGGAGCCGACGGCCGAATACCGCCACGAACTCAAGGGCTCGATCACCTCGCTCGGCCTGCACAAGGGCGTCGCCCAGCTCCGCGGGCGCTCCCTGCACGGCCGGTCCGCCTGGCTGCTGCACAGGGCCGTGCACCTGCGCCGCATCCCCACCTGGGAGCGCAAGGCGCGCGTCCTGTCCGACTGGCTGCTCGCGGGCCTGACCGGAAGGGAGATGGTCTCCCTCGGCGAGCTGGAGGAACCACGCGCCGGCTTCGAACAACTGATGGACGAGCGTTGAGGCGGATTCGGAAGGTCCCCATGACCGGAACGAACAGGTGCGTAAAGGAGCAGCGTCCGATCCGTCTGGATTCGTCGATCTTCAAGACACCCCAGGGCAGCTGATTCCCCGTGACGCGGCTTTCGGCCAGACTGGACCCCGACTCCGCGCGACCTGAAGCCTGCCTCGACCGAAGCCTGCCTCGATCGAGCCCGCTCGACCGATGCCCGTTCGACCGAGGGCCGCTTTGACCACAGCGTGCCCGCAGCCCGAAGGACTCCGTTGAACCTCACACGCTGGAGCGCCCGGCTCCCCGGCGGCCAGCGGCGCGCCTCCGCGCCCACGGACCGCGACACCGGCCCGACCCCCAGCGTCCCCGCAAGTCGAGAGCTCCCCGAGGCCCGGATCGCCCACGAGCACGCGGGCCACGAGCACCTCGCCGTGCACGACGTGCTCGGACACCTGCCCGCCCTCGTCGCCATCGGCTACGGCCCCGCCCACCGCCTCGGCTACCTCAGCCGCGCCTACACCGAGGTGTTCGGCCCCCGTCCGACGGGCGTGCCCGCGCAGCAGGTCATGCCGGAACTGGAGGAACTCGGCCTGCTGCCGCTGATGGACCAGGTCTACCGGACCGGCCGCGCGCGCACCGTCAAGGCGCGCAAGGTCCACGCCCAGCCGCCGGGGTCCGTTGCCGCCTCGCTTTCCGGCTCAGGCTCCGTCCCGGCGTTCGGGGCGGCTGAGCCGCGCTACTTCACCTTCGTCTGCGCTCCGATCCGCGAGTCGGAGGATCTCGGCCGGCAGCTGACCCAGCTCACCCTCGGTGAACCCGCCACGGTGGGCTCGGGAGCCGGCGCGGGCTCCGACGGGGGCGGGCGCGCCGCGCACGGCCTCTCCTCCCTCGGGCTCGGCAGCTTCGCCTCGCTGCGCCGCAGCACCGGGGCCTCGGACGTCTGCGGCGTCCTCGTCTTCGGCGCGGAGGTCACCGACCAGGTTCGCGTCACCGAGCGGCTGCGCGAGAGCGAACGCCGCCAGCGCGAAGCGGCCGTCACCCTCCAGCGCAGCCTGCTCCCGCAGAAGCTCGAACAACCGGACGACCTGCGCGTCGCCGCCACCTATCAGCCCGGCGGCGCCGACACCGCCGTCGGCGGCGACTGGTACGACGTGATCACCCTCGGGGGCGGCCGCACCGCCCTGGTCATCGGCGACGTCATGGGCCGCGGCATGCGCGCCGCCGCCGTCATGGGCCAGCTCCGTACGGCCGTCCGCGCCTACGCCCGCCTCGACCTGCCCCCGCACGAGGTCCTGCAACTCCTCGACGCCATCGCCGCCGAGATCGACGCGATGCAGATCGCCACCTGCCTCTACGCGGTGTTCGACCCGAGCGAGGAGTCCGTCACCTATTCCTCGGCCGGCCACCTCCCTCTGATGGTCCGCGCGGAGGACGGCACCGTCACCCGACCGGAAGAACCCGGCGGGCCGCCGCTTGGCACCGGCGGCTGGATGCACACCTCCGGCACACTGCCCTTCCCGCCCGGCGCCACCGGCGTCCTCTACACCGACGGCCTCGTCGAACGCCGCGACCGCGACATCGACCGCGGCCTCGACGCGCTCGCCAAGACCTTCAGCGGCGCGACCGGCACCCCCGACGTCATCTGCTCCCGCCTGCTGCGGGCCATGGGCGTCACCCCGGAGCACGACGACGACGTCGCGGCCCTCGTCTTCCAGCTCCCGCAGCGCGAGCTCGACTCCGCCGACCTCTTCCGCAGCGCCTCGCTCGACCTCCTCGGCGGCACCGAGGCCGCGTCCAGCGCACGCGCCTTCACGGGAGGCGTCCTGTGCAGCTGGCGCGTCGGCGAGGACATCCGGGACATGAGCGTCCTGGCCGTGAGCGAACTGGTCTCCAATTCCCTCACCCACGGCCGCCCCCCGATGCGCCTCCGGCTGCGCCGCACCGACCGCCGCCTCACGGTGGAGGTCACTGACGCCGACGACCACCTCCCACGCCGCCGCCAGGCCCTGCCGGCCGACGAGTCCGGCCGTGGCCTGGCCATCGTCGCCACGATCGCCTCGAACTGGGGCACGCGACGGACCCCCGACGGGGGCAAGGCCGTCTGGTGCGAGTTCCCGCTCAGGGAGGGTTGACCCGCCCTCGGTGGGCGTGTACTGTTCTTCGAGTTGTCCCGCCTGCGGTGCAGGCCTGTGGACTGCGAACCCCCTCGAAATTGACCGCACGGATGGTTCATTTGTGCTGCCATTTTCGGGAATGGTTGA
>NZ_BBPO01000157.1:1665-6058 GCF_000787815.1 Streptacidiphilus neutrinimicus | reverse complement strand
CCCTGGGCCGGGGCCGGACCGGGCTCGTAGGCCGGTGCGGCGGAGCCGTAGTGCTGCATGCCCGGGGTGGAGCCGGGGGTGAAGTAGGTGTCCTCGGCGTAGTCCGTGCCGTAGCCGCCCTGTTCGGCGACGCCGGCCTCGAAGTGCTGCGAGGTGTAGCGACCCGTCTCGAAGCCGGTCTCCTGCGGGTGGCCCGTCGCGGGCTCCGCGCCGTAGCCGTTGCCGCCGTACTCACCCGCGTAGTCGCCGGCCGGCTCGGCGCCGAACTTCGGACCGAACTCCGAGCGGTACTCGGCGTCGAAGTTCTGCTCGAAGTTCTGGCCGGGGCCGCGGTTGCCGTACTCCTGACCGCCGTACTCCTGGGCCGGGTACGCCTGGCCGGAGCCGTAGTCGCCGTACTGCGCGGGTGCCTGGCCGTCGCCGAAGAAGGCGGCGGGGGCGGCCGGGTCGAGCGACTCGCCGGTCTCCAGCGCCGCCTGGTTGCGGCGCTGGCCGAGGCGCAGCGAGCGCTGCACCGAGTCGAGGGCGGAGGCCTGGTCGCCCGACTCCAGCGCGCCCCGGTCGTAGCGGCTGTCGTCGAAGCCCAGCTCGCTCGCGGTGCGCATGCCCGGCATCTCGGCGCCCTGGGCGGACTCCGGGTAGATGCGGGAGACGGTGAACTGCTCCTCGGGCTGCGGGACACCGCCGACCTGGGTCAGCCGCTCGGGCAGCATGACCAGCGAGGTGGTGCCGGCGGACTCGCCGGAGGGACGCAGCTGGACGCGGATGCCGTGGCGCTCGGCCAGGCGGCCGACCACGAAGAGGCCCATCTGGCGGGAGACGGAGGCGTCCACGGTCGGCGGCTCGGCCAGCTTCGCGTTGATCTCGGCGAAGTCCTCGGCGGTGAGGCCGATGCCCTTGTCGTGGATCTCGACCAGCACGCGCTGGTCGGGCAGGCGGGTCGCGGTGACCCGGACCTTGGTCTGCGGGCTGGAGAAGGTGGTGGCGTTCTCCAGCAACTCGGCGAGCAGGTGCACGAGGTCGGTGACGGCGGGACCGACGACGTCGGTCTCGGGTATGCCGGCCAGTTCGATGCGCTCGTACTGCTCCACCTCGGAGGCGGCCGCGCGGAGCACGTCCACCAGCGGGATGGGCTCACCCCAGGAGCGGCCGGGATCCTCGCCCGCCAGAACCAGCAGGTTCTCGCCGTTGCGGCGCATGCGGGTGGCGAGGTGGTCCAGCTTGAAGAGGTTCTCCAGCTGGTCCGGGTCGGCCTCGTTGTTCTCCAGGTCCGTGATCAGCGCCAGCTGGCGTTCGATCAGGCCGTGCGAGCGGCGGGAGAGGTTGGTGAAGATCGCGTTGACGTTGCCACGGAGCATGGCCTGCTCGGAGGCGAGTCGGATGGCCTCGCGGTGGACCTCGTCGAAGGCGCGGGCGACCTCGGCGATCTCGTCCTTGCCGTTCACCTGGATCGGGGCGACCGTCAGGTCCACCTTGCCCGGGTCGGTCTTGGACAGCTGACGCACCAGGTCGGGCAGGCGCTGCTGGGCGACCTGCTGGGCGCCGTCACGCAGGCGGCGCATGTTGCGGATCATCGAACGGGCGACCAGCGTGGTCATCAGGCTGGCCAGCAGCACCGCGCCGAGCACGATGGCGCCGTTCATGATGGCGTCGTTGCGGGCCTTGTCGGCCTCCGCCGAGGCCTGCGAGACGGACGTGGAGGTCAGCTGCTTCTCGACGCCCCGGGTGGCGTTGAACTCGAGGGTCATCACGGCCGTCCAGTTGGCGACCGTGACCCCCTTCGCGGCCAGCTGGCGGTTGCTCAGGGAGCCGCTGGCGATGTAGTTCACCATCGACTGGATGTCCGGCGGCGGCACGTAGGTCTTGCCGGCCGCTGCGGCCTGCTGCGCGGCCTGGGTGGCCATGGCTGTGCCCTGCCGGGTGGCCTGGGCCTCGGCGTCGGCGAGCGCCTTCTTGAACTGCGGGTCGGCCGCGTTGTCGAACTCGCCCTTGGCGACCTGCTGGAGGAAGAGGAAGCTCCACAGGTGGATCATCTGGCTCTGGCGGCCGGCGACCTCGTCGCCGGTGGACGGCGCCTTCTCCAGCAGCATGTGCAGACCGATGGCGCGGTCGACCGAGGTCGCGTCCTTGGTCAGCGTGATGGCGTAGATGGAGCGGGCATCGGAGTTGATGCTGCTGCCGTTGCCGACGACGAGCTCGTTGTCGAGAGCCTGAAGGGCCGACAGAAGGTGGGAGTAACCCTCTTCGGTCGAGGTGTCGTATTTCTGGAAGGTGTCCGCGCGGAGCGCGGCCAGGCCCTTCAGATCCTCGTTCGCGGTCTTGACGCGTTCCTGGAGGTGACCCACGTTCGGAGCGCTCGCGGCCAGGGACTGGAAGTTCGCGATCGCGGCGTCACTCTTGGCGCGGGCGTCGGTGACGACCTGGTTCTTGGTGTCGCCCTTGATCAGGTAGGGGAGGGAGTCGTCGCGTTCCTCGTCGAGGTCCTGCGCGACTTCGGTCGCCGCTTCGACGATCTTGGCGGTCTTCACCGCGTCCTGCGCGGCCTTCCAGGTGTTGTACGAGCTCTGCACCCGGAGCCCGGCGAAGGCCAGGGCTGTGAGGACCGGAACCAGGAGGATCGCGATCAGCTTGAAGGGCAGGCGCCGATTGCTCAGCGAGAGCCGACCAGCAGGCCGGACCTGGGGTGCGCTACCGGCACCTGGAGCTGCCTCGTTGTGGCTCACTCGACTCAACCTCTCGGCCGGGGCGGCCTTGTCGTGCATACCGGGGGTCATCCCACGGTGGCTGGCATTTCAGCACGGGCGAATGGCCTGGGCCAAACACCCTCCGCTTCGCTTGGATCCCGGTGTAAATGGGACATAAACACCCACGGGTGGCGAATGCTCGCGCCGCCGTGGGCGGAGCGTATGCGTTCGCTTACCGCTGGTGAGAGCCGGGTGGGAAATGCGTGCCGAACCGTTATAGAAAGTTCAGCGCGCGGTCGTCCCCGGCCCAGGGACGGCGACGGCGTCGTCGCCGCGTCTCAGCGCAGTCTCGCGAGCAGTGCGTGCTCGACGAGCGTGATCAGCGCGGACTTGGCGCTGTCGCGACGTCGGGCGTCCGTGGCGATGATGGGCGTGTCCGGCCCCAACTGCAGTGCGTCGCGCACCTCTTCGGGGCTGTGTGTGGCGAAGCCGTCGAAGTTGTTGAGCGCCACCACGAACGGCAGGCCGCTGTTCTCGAAGTAGTCGATCGCCGGGAAGCAGTCGGCGAGGCGGCGGGTGTCGACGAGGACGACGGCGCCGATGGCGCCGCGGACCAGGTCGTCCCACATGAACCAGAAGCGGTCCTGTCCGGGGGTCCCGAACAGGTAGAGGATCAGGTCCGCGTCGAGCGTGATGCGGCCGAAGTCCATGGCGACCGTCGTCGTGGTCTTGCCCCCGACGTGGGTCAGGTCGTCGATCCCGGCCGAGGCCGAGGTCATGACGGCCTCCGTGCGGAGCGGGTTGATCTCGGAGACCGCGCCGACGAGGGTCGTCTTGCCCACGCCGAACCCGCCCGCCACCACGATCTTCGCGGAGGTGGTGGCCCGGGTGGCGGTGGCCGGGCTAGAGCTTGCGAAGTCCACTGAGCACCCTTTCGAGCAGCGTGACGTCGGGGGCGCCGCCGTTGTCGGAGGCGGCGGCCGGCTGGTGGATGGCGACCAGGCCCGCCTCGGCCAGGTCGGCCACGAGGATGCGGGCGACGCCGAGCGGCATGGGGACGAGGGCGGAGACCTCCGCCACCGACTTGACCTCGCGGCACAGGTCGACGATCCGCGCGTGCTCCGGCAGCAGCGTGCCCGAGCGGTACGCCTGGGGCGTGCTGGTGACCAGCGCCTCGATGGCGAGCTGGTAGCGCGGACGGGTGCGGCCGCCGGTCATCGCATACGGGCGTACCAGTGGCTGGCGTGCGCCGCCCTGGCCTCCGTGCGGTGTCGTCATCAGTCCTCCTAGTGCTGCAGCGGCCGTCGTGCCTTTCCGCGGCGAGGGTGGGTGGTGCCTTGTTGCGGGTCGGGCGTGCTGCTGGTGCGGTGCTGCTCGTGCGGGGTGCTGCTGTGGGCCGTCGGTCTTGTCGTGGAGTGCCGCGGCGGACGCCGCGACACGAGTGGCACCGGAGTGTACGGGGCCCACGGCCCGTGAGTCCCGACCGGGTCGGGATTCACGGGCCGAGGTGGTCTATCTCTCATCCGTTCCACACCGGACCGACACCGCGTCAGTGCAGAAGACTGCCCTGGAGTTCGGCGCGGAGGGCCGGGGTGAGCACGGTGCCGGCGCGGTCGACCAGGAGGGCCATCTCGTAGCCGACGAGGCCGATGTCGCTGTCGGGGGAGGCGAGGACGGCAAGGGAGGAGCCGTCGGAGACCGCCATGAGG
>NZ_BBPO01000157.1:0-1098 GCF_000787815.1 Streptacidiphilus neutrinimicus | reverse complement strand
CTGCCGTACGGACCGGAGCCCTGAGCGGGACCGGACGAACCGGCGGCGCGGCCCTGCTGGATGCCGCGACGCAGGTTGGTGAGACGCCCGCGGACCTCGTCCGGGTTACGGGAGACCTGGGGGCCGGGCAGAGCCTGGGACTCCGCCTGACCCGGGACCAGGTTGGCCTTGGGCACGCGGCGCGGCAGACCGGACGGCATCACGCCGCCCGCGCTGGGCTCGCGCACCTGCTCGGCCCGGCGCCACGTCTCGTCGTTGGCCGAGCTGCGCCACGGCGCCTGGTCGGCGCTCAGACCGGTGACACCCGTCGAGCCCGAGGGGCTCTGCGCCGGACTGCCGCCGAGCGGGCCGCCGCCGAGCGGGTCCGCGCCGAACTGCGCGGTGTCGAACTGGCCGGTGGCCGACGGGCCGCCGAACTGCGCGGTCCCGGAGGCCGACGGGTCGCCCGCCTGAGCCCCGGACACCTGCACGCCGCGCATCCGCTCGGCGCGACCGGCGCGGAACCAGGTCGTCTCCATCTGCTCGAAGATCGGCGACGGGGCCGCGGACTCGCTCGCCGGAGGCAGCGCGCGGGTGAGCGGGTCGGAGCCGAAGTCCTGCTGCGGCGCGGGCTGCGGCTGCGGCGGGACCGGAGCCGGCGGCACCGGACGGGCCGAGGGCTCCTGGTCGAAGCGCGGACGCGCGAACTGCCCGGTGCTGTCACCCGCGACGTTCTGGCCGAGGCCCTGACCGCCCTGGGTCGGACCGGCGTGTGTCGGACCGGCGTGGGACCGGCCGCCGTCGTTGCGGCCGCCCGCGGGCGAGCCGTGCTGGGGCTGCTCGGCCCAGAGCGAGGGCTCGACGCCGCGGTCCTGGCCGAAACCGGCCTCGCCGCGACCGGCGGGGGCGCCGGGGACGCCGAACGGCTGTTGCTGGCCCTGCTGCTGGGGAGCCGGGGCCTGGCCGCCGCGCTGCGGCAGCGGACCGGCGCCGGGCAGCGGCATGCCGCGACCGTCGGTGCGGCTGGAGTCGAAGCCGCCGGGCTGACCGGTCGGCGCCGACTGCGGGAAGCCCTGCTGGGCAGCCGGAGCCGGCGTCGCGGCGCCACCGCGCTGGGGC
>NZ_BBPO01000158.1:5216-5849 GCF_000787815.1 Streptacidiphilus neutrinimicus | reverse complement strand
GTTCCTTGAGAACTCAACAGCGTGCCAAAAGTCAACGCCAGTTACTTTTGAGAACAAATTTTTCAGCGAGGACGCTGTGCACGGGTCCGCTCATTCCAGTGGATGCTGTGCCGCTCTGCGTTGGATGTCCCGATTACGGGAGAGCATTCACGGAGAGTTTGATCCTGGCTCAGGACGAACGCTGGCGGCGTGCTTAACACATGCAAGTCGAACGGTGAAGCCCTTCGGGGTGGATCAGTGGCGAACGGGTGAGTAACACGTGGGCAATCTGCCCTGCACTCTGGGACAAGCCTTGGAAACGAGGTCTAATACCGGATATGACCCTGGAGCGCATGCTCTGGGGTGTAAAGCTCCGGCGGTGCAGGATGAGCCCGCGGCCTATCAGCTTGTTGGTGGGGTGATGGCCTACCAAGGCGACGACGGGTAGCCGGCCTGAGAGGGCGACCGGCCACACTGGGACTGAGACACGGCCCAGACTCCTACGGGAGGCAGCAGTGGGGAATATTGCACAATGGGCGAAAGCCTGATGCAGCGACGCCGCGTGAGGGATGAAGGCCTTCGGGTTGTAAACCTCTTTCAGCAGGGAAGAAGCGCAAGTGACGGTACCTGCAGAAGAAGCACCGGCTAACTACG
>NZ_BBPO01000158.1:4632-5015 GCF_000787815.1 Streptacidiphilus neutrinimicus | reverse complement strand
TGCCAGCAGCCGCGGTAATACGTAGGGTGCGAGCGTTGTCCGGAATTATTGGGCGTAAAGAGCTCGTAGGCGGCTTGTCGCGTCGGATGTGAAAGCCCGGGGCTTAACCCCGGGTCTGCATTCGATACGGGCAGGCTGGAGTGTGGTAGGGGAGATCGGAATTCCTGGTGTAGCGGTGAAATGCGCAGATATCAGGAGGAACACCGGTGGCGAAGGCGGATCTCTGGGCCATTACTGACGCTGAGGAGCGAAAGCGTGGGGAGCGAACAGGATTAGATACCCTGGTAGTCCACGCCGTAAACGTTGGGCACTAGGTGTGGGTCACATTCCACGTGGTCCGCGCCGCAGCTAACGCATTAAGTGCCCCGCCTGGGGAGTACGGC
>NZ_BBPO01000158.1:0-3340 GCF_000787815.1 Streptacidiphilus neutrinimicus | reverse complement strand
CCTTCTGGTCGTTGTTTGAGAACTGCACAGTGGACGCGAGCATCTATGGCCAAGTTATTAAGGGCGCACGGTGGATGCCTTGGCACCAGGAACCGATGAAGGACGTGGGAGGCCGCGATAGGCCCCGGGGAGCTGTCAACCGAGCTTTGATCCGGGGGTGTCCGAATGGGGAAACCCGGCAGTCGTCATGGGCTGTCACCCATACCTGAACACATAGGGTATGTGGAGGGAACGCGGGGAAGTGAAACATCTCAGTACCCGCAGGAAGAGAAAACAACCGTGATTCCGGGAGTAGTGGCGAGCGAAACTGGATGAGGCTAAACCATGGTGGTGTGAGACCCGGCAGGGGTTGCCATTGTGGGGTCGTGGGAGTGGGCTTCAGTCGTCTGCCGGCGGCTGGGCGAGTCAGAAACCGAGGATGTAGTCGAAGGGCATGCGAAAGGCCCGGCGTAGAGGGTAAGACCCCCGTAGGCGAAACATTCTCGGCTTGCTTGCTCATTTCCCAAGTAGCACGGGGCCCGAGAAATCCCGTGTGAATCTGGCGGGACCACCCGCTAAGCCTAAATATTCCCTGGTGACCGATAGCGGATAGTACCGTGAGGGAATGGTGAAAAGTACCGCGGGAGCGGAGTGAAATAGTACCTGAAACCGTGTGCCTACAAGCCGTGGGAGCCCTTTAGGGGTGACTGCGTGCCTTTTGAAGAATGAGCCTGCGAGTTTGCGGTGTGTGGCGAGGTTAACCCGTGTGGGGTAGCCGTAGCGAAAGCGAGTCCGAACAGGGCGTTTGAGTCGCATGCCCAAGACCCGAAGCGGAGTGATCTAGCCATGGGCAGGTTGAAGCGCGGGTAAGACCGTGTGGAGGACCGAACCCACCAGGGTTGAAAACCTGGGGGATGACCTGTGGTTAGGGGTGAAAGGCCAATCAAACTCCGTGATAGCTGGTTCTCCCCGAAATGCATTTAGGTGCAGCGTCGTGTGTTTCTTGCCGGAGGTAGAGCACTGGATAGGCGATGGGCCTCACCAGGTTACTGACCTTAGCCAAACTCCGAATGCCGGTAAGTGAGAGCACGGCAGTGAGACTGTGGGGGATAAGCTCCATGGTCGAGAGGGAAACAGCCCAGAACACCGGCTAAGGCCCCTAAGCGTGTGCTAAGTGGGAAAGGATGTGGAGTCGCAGAGACAACCAGGAGGTTGGCTTAGAAGCAGCCACCCTTTAAAGAGTGCGTAATAGCTCACTGGTCAAGTGATTCCGCGCCGACAATGTAGCGGGGCTCAAGTACACCGCCGAAGCCGTGTCATTCACACAGAAGCCCCAACGGGTGTGTGGATGGGTAGGGGAGCGTCGTGTGCCGGGTGAAGCCGCCGAGGAATCGAGTGGTGGACGGTACACGAGTGAGAATGCAGGCATGAGTAGCGATACAGGAGTGGGAAACTCCTGCGCCGATTGACCAAGGGTTCCTGGGTCAAGCTGATCTGCCCAGGGTAAGTCGGGACCTAAGGCGAGGCCGACAGGCGTAGTCGATGGACAACGGGTTGATATTCCCGTACCCGCTTTGAAGCGCCAACGGCGAACCTCTGAATGCTAAGGCCGTGAAGCCGCCCGGAGGTCTTCGGACCGAGGGGAGTGGTGGAGCCGCCGGCCCAACAGGGTAGTAGCTGAGCGATGGGGTGACGCAGGAAGGTAGTCCAGCCCGGGCGGTGGTTGTCCCGGGGTAAGGGTGTAGGCCGTGTGGTAGGCAAATCCGCCGCACATGGAGGCTGAGACCTGATGCCGAGCCGATTGTGGTGAAGTGGATGATCCTATGCTGTCGAGAAAAGCCTCTAGCGAGTTTCATGGCGGCCCGTACCCTAAACCGACTCAGGTGGTCTGGTAGAGAATACCGAGGCGTTCGGGTGAACTGTGGTTAAGGAACTCGGCAAAATGCCCCCGTAACTTCGGGAGAAGGGGGGCCGTTCCTGGTGACCGGACTTGCTCCGTGAGCTGGGGGTGGCCGCAGAGACCAGCGAGAAGCGACTGTTTACTAAAAACACAGGTCCGTGCGAAGCCGTAAGGCGATGTATACGGACTGACGCCTGCCCGGTGCTGGAACGTTAAGGGGACCGGTTAGCTTCATTTCGGTGGGGCGAAGCTGAGAACTTAAGCGCCAGTAAACGGCGGTGGTAACTATAACCATCCTAAGGTAGCGAAATTCCTTGTCGGGTAAGTTCCGACCTGCACGAATGGCGTAACGACTTCTCGACTGTCTCAACCACAGGCCCGGTGAAATTGCATTACGAGTAAAGATGCTCGTTTCGCGCAGCAGGACGGAAAGACCCCGGGACCTTTACTACAGCTTGATATTGGTGTTCGGTTCGGCTTGTGTAGGATAGGTGGGAGCCGGTGAAGCATCAACGCCAGTTGGTGTGGAGGCGTCGTTGAAATACCACTCTGGTCGTGCTGGATGTCTAACCTGGGTCCGTGATCCGGATCAGGGACAGTGTCTGGTGGGTAGTTTAACTGGGGCGGTTGCCTCCTAAATGGTAACGGAGGCGCCCAAAGGTTCCCTCAGCCTGGTTGGCAATCAGGTGTTGAGTGTAAGTGCACAAGGGAGCTTGACTGTGAGACCGACGGGTCGAGCAGGTGCGAAAGCAGGGACTAGTGATCCGGCGGTGGCTTGTGGAAGCGCCGTCGCTCAACGGATAAAAGGTACCCCGGGGATAACAGGCTGATCTTCCCCAAGAGTCCATATCGACGGGATGGTTTGGCACCTCGATGTCGGCTCGTCGCATCCTGGGGCTGGAGTAGGTCCCAAGGGTTGGGCTGTTCGCCCATTAAAGCGGTACGCGAGCTGGGTTTAGAACGTCGTGAGACAGTTCGGTCCCTATCCGCTGCGCGCGTTGGAGTCTTGAGAAGGGCTGTCCCTAGTACGAGAGGACCGGGACGGACGAACCTCTGGTGTGCCAGTTGTCCTGCCAAGGGCATGGCTGGTTGGCTACGTTCGGGAGGGATAACCGCTGAAAGCATCTAAGCGGGAAGCCTGCTTCGAGATGAGGACTCCCACCCACGTGATGGGGTAAGGCTCCCAGTAGACGACTGGGTTGATAGGCCGGATGTGGAAGCCCTGTGAGGGGTGGAGCTGACCGGTACTAATAGGCCGAGGGCTTGTCCATAGCTGCTACGCGTCCACTGTGCTGTTCTGAGACAGCGACCGAATCGATCGCATGATCTCATCGTGTTTCGGTGGTCATAGCGTGAGGGAAACGCCCGGTCACATTCCGAACCCGGAAGCTAAGCCTCACAGCGCCGATGGTACTGCAGGGGGGACCCTGTGGGAGAGTAGGACGCCGCCGAACAATCATT
>NZ_BBPO01000159.1:3264-5428 GCF_000787815.1 Streptacidiphilus neutrinimicus | reverse complement strand
TTCACCGAAGCCGTCAAAGAACAACGCGTTGCTTCCCGGGGCGGCCGTCGTTGGCGTGGTATGGGCATATCCGACGAGACCCGCGTCCAGCTCACGCAGCGTTTCGCTGTACTGCTATCGCACTTGAATGAGCGTCAGCGCAGACTGGCCATGGCGACCGAGGCACGGCTGCTCGGCCATGGTGGCGTGCGCCTCGTCGCGCAGACGGCTGGGGCGAGCGAGACCACCGTGCGCAAGGGCGTGTTCGAGCTCGAAGCGGGCGGCGAGCTCCTACCGGAAGGCCGTGCCCGCCGTCCGGGAGGTGGCCGCTTACGGGTCGAAGCGGCCAACCCGGACCTGGTCACGGCCCTGCTGCGACTGGCCGAGCCCGATGAGCGGGGAGATCCGATGTCGCCGCTGCGCTGGACCACGAAGTCGCTGCGGCACCTGGCCACCGAGCTGTCCCGGCAGGGTCACCGGGTCACCGCACCCACCGTCGGACGATTGCTGAAGCAGAACGGCTTCAGCCTGCAGGGCACCGCCAAGACCCTGGAGGGTGCCCAACACCCGGACCGGGACGCCCAGTTCCGCTACATCAATGAGCAGGTCAAGGACCACCAGGCCACAGGCCAGCCCGTGATCAGCGTCGATTCGAAGAAGAAGGAGCAGGTGGGCCTGCTGCCGATGGCCGGGCAGGAGTGGCGGCTCAAAGGTAACCCGGTCCAGGTCGAGGCCCACAGCCTCTTCGCCGGCCCGCACGTCGAGACCGCGGTCCCGTACGGGATCTACGACATGACGGCGAACACCGGGGGGGTGAACGTCGGCGTCGACCACGACACCTCCGCGTTCGCCGTCGCCTCGATCCGCCGCTGGTGGCAAGCCCGCGGCTCCTCCGACTACCCGCAGGCGACACGACTGCTGATCACGGCCGACGCGGGCGGCTCGAACAGCTACCGCTACCGGCTCTGGAAGTCCGAACTGGCCTCCTTCGCCGCCGAGACTGGCCTGACGGTCACGGTCTGCCACTTCCCGCCGGGAACGTCGAAGTGGAACAAGATCGAGCACCGGCTCTTCTCGCATATCACCATGAACTGGCGCGGCAGACCCCTGACCAGCCACGAGGTCATCCTCAACACCATCGCCGCAACCACCACGACAACGGGACTCATGGTCGAAGCCGCCCTCGACCCAGGCTCCTACCCGACCGGGATCCAGGTCAGCCGCGAACAGCTGCAGGACTTGCCGATCACCGCCCACGACCGACACGGGAAGTGGAACTACACCATCGCCCCCGCCGCCGACGACGCCCTGGCACCGCAGGGCGCCGACGAGCGCGCTGCCGCCCGCATGCTGGCACTGCGCATGCTGGCCGATCCCCGCCTGACCGGAATGAGCGATATGGAACTGGAGAACCTGCGGTCCAAGCTCGCCCCGGACCAGGAGGCCCGCCGGGAACAGCGCCGTTACGTCCTGCGAGGCGGCAGGCGCGTCGCGACCACCGGCCGGAACCGGTCCCTACTCTCGAACGCGGACGAGCTCCTGGTCACCGTGGTCTACCTGCGGCAGGTCTGCCCGCAGAAGGTGCTGTGCGACCTACTCGGCATCAACCCGGTCACCATCGGCCAAGCGATCAAGGCCACCCGGCAGCTCTTGGACGAACACAAGATCAGCATCACGCCGACGGTGGTCCGCTACTTCAGCCGCGCCAAGGATCTGGAGGCCTTCATCACCCAAGCCGATCCCGAGCAGGCGCCGATGGAGCCGAGCCGATACGCGCTCACCACCGCCGCGCTGACCGGCATGACGCGACGAGCCTTGCACGCTCTCCTCGAAGAACTCGTGGTGCCCTACGCTGCCGCGATCGAGAAGCGCCGGTACCGACACCGCGGCGGTGAACGCCGACCCGGCACCCGAGGCGGCGTCTTCCGGCAGAAGATCACCGATGCCGACCGAATCCTGGCAACGATCCTCTACAGGCGCCACATCTGCACCCTGGAGACCCTCGCCGAACTCTTCGACGTCTCCCGCAGCACCCTGTGGAACGCGATCAACGACGTCCTGCCCGTACTCGAAGACCACGGGCCAGCAATCGCCCCAGCCGAGCACCGATACGCCACTGCGGCCGAACTCCTGGCCTCAACACCAGCAAAGAGTGCGTGACACCACCATGTTGTTCTTTGACGGC
>NZ_BBPO01000159.1:0-2814 GCF_000787815.1 Streptacidiphilus neutrinimicus | reverse complement strand
ACGGCCGTGATCAAGCTGTGGGAAGTCGGCTTTATACTGCCTGTCCCTTCTCGTTGTTGGGGTTTGGCCGCCTGATCCGCGGTTCGGCGGCGACACGCTGTTGCCAGTGCTGCTCGATCTCGTCATTCCATGGGATGCACCAGCGGCGATGCCGTCCCTGGCGGGCTGGCAGTTCGCCGTTGCGGAGCCAGGGATAGACGGTGGCCTCGTGGACACCGAGAATCCGGGCGACGTCAGGGACGGTGATCTCTCCGGGCCTGGTCGGGTCGCTGCGGACGGAGCCGATGACGTACTTGGCGCGGACGAAGCGGATCGAGGCGACAGTGAACGGCCGCGCGTTGCCGGTCTTCAGGCCGAGTTGGTTGAGATGGTCGGCGATCTCGGCGTCGGTGCGGGTGTCGAGCAGGTCGCGGATGATGGCGACGGCCTGGCTGGGGGTGCGGTTGGTCCGGCGCGCGCAGACGACCTCGTCAACCGCGCCGGTGTGCCAGCGGATGCCGATGTGGGCGTCGGCGAAGTCCACGTGCCGCACGGTGACGTCGGCGATCAGTGTCCTGATCAGGCGTTTTCGGTCTCTCGGTGTGGTGGTGGGTGCGTGCCAGAGCCGGGGCAGGTCCTGGGCCAGGGCTTTGAGCCGGTCGGGTTCGGGGAGCGCGGGCTGGGACGCCTGCAGGTCGGCCAGGTGCTCTTCGGCCTGGGCCAGTGCGGCGAGTTTGGCCTCCCAGCGGGCCTCCAGTGAGCGGGCGACCAGTCGGTTCTCGGGTTCGACCTGGCTGAAGGAGCGTTCGGCCCGGTCGGCTTCGTAGCGGGCGCGTTCGACGGCGAGCTCGGCGGCGCGGTGGGAGCGGTGGTGTCGCTGGTGGACGTCCTTCGCGGCGGCGAGGGCGAGGTGGACCTGGTCGGGTGTGAGCGCGGCCAGCAGCAGCCGCTCCACGACCGGGTCGATCGCGGCGGCGGCGATGGAGTGGCATCCCGGTGTGGTCACCGCGTCGCTGCGGGCGCGCATGCACACGTAGTCGGCGGTCCCGTCTGCGCGCCGGTAGCTGGTGCCCATCGGGAAGCCGCACGAGCCGCAGAAGATGATGCCCTGGCAGACCCGGCCGCCTTCGCGGGGCGGGCGGGCGCCGGTCTGGGTGCGGTTCGCGGCGAGTTTGGCCTGGATGTCGAGGTGCTGCTGCCAGGAGATGTATCCCTCGTGGTGATCGAGGATCAGGACCTTCCACTGGTCGCGTGGCAGCCTGTTCACGCAGGTGACGACGGTGCCGTCGGGCCGGACCTTACGGCTGGTGGCGGTGCGGCCGAACGCGTAGGCCCCTGCATAGGCTGGGTTGCGTAGCACGGCGGCGGCCCGTCCGTGGGTGAGCCGGCCCCAGCCCAGGCGCCCAGCCCACACACCGGTGTCCCGGCGCGGGAACCGTCGGCCGGCGAACGCGCGGACCACGCCGAGGGCGGATCCGTGCTGCTCGAACAGGCGGAAGACGTCAGCGATCGCCTCGCGCACCTCCTCGTCCGGGTCCAGGACGGTCCGGCCCTCGTCGTCGTGGAGGAGGCCGACGGGCAGCGTCAGCCGCAGGTCGCCGCGATCGGCCGCGGCCCGGCGGGCTCCGTGCAGGCGCCCGGCCAGGACGTGGAGTTCGGCCTCGCTCATCGTGGACTTCAGCCCGAGGATGAGGCGGTCGTTGAAGTCGCCCAGGTCGTAGACGCCGTCCGCGTCGATCAGCAGGGCAGAAGTTGCTGACCGCGCTCTGGGCACCCGGTGCCCCGTCCCGCCTGCGCGTGTTGCCGCAGGTGGAGATCCTGCGCCGGGTGTCGGTGCACCACTACTACTGGGACGCGCGCGGATGTCTGCGCTGGCGCGACGGCCACGCTCTGCCTCCGGCGTCGCTGCGGTTCGAGTCCCCGTACGACACCGACGCGCACTACTGCGTCAAACGGGACACCGCCTGGTCCGGCTACCGAACTCACTTCACGGAGACGTGCACGCCAGGGCTGCCGGAAGTCATGGTGCACGTGGCCACCACGATTCGCCCCGGTGCAGGACGGCGAGCTCACCGACCAGATCCACGACGACCTCGCCCGGGCCGGCCTGGCGCCGGGCGAGCACGTGGTCGACGCCGCATACGTCACTGCCGCGAAGATCGAGCGCGCCCAGCGTGTCCACCAGATCACGCTGCTCGGTCCGGTCGCTCCGGACCCCAGCCACCAGACCAAGGCCGGCAACGGCTTCGACAAGGCCTCCTTCACTGTCGACTGGGACGCCCACCAGGTCGTCTGCCCCCGCGGGCAGACCAGCCGGACCTGGCAGCCACTGCGGATCTCCGGCCACGACTACATCCAGGTCCGCTTCGGCGAAGCGGCCTGCCAGGCCTGCACGGACCGGGCCCAGTGCACCAACTCCGCGGTCCGTCCGCGCTCGCTCGCCCTGCTGCCCACCCGCGATCTGCACGAGATTCAGCAGGCCAACCGTCTCGACCAGCAAACCCACGACTGGCAGGACCGCTACGCGATCCGCGCCAGCATCGAGGCCACGCTCTCCCAGAACGTCCGCACCTGCGGCCTCCGCAGAACCCGCTACCGGGGTCTGCGGAGGACCCACGTCCAGCACGTCCTGACCGCTCTGGCCTGCAACGTCACCCGGATCGCCGACTGGATCGCCAGTCCGACGCGAAAGCAGCGGGCACCCAGCCACTTCCACGCGCTCTGAACCGCCACCAGCTGACCCTCACAAGATCGCCAACGGAGTCACGGTGTTGCACTTGAAGGGACGCCATCGTGGCCAGCCCAGCCGGGCTCCGGGGCGGCCGCAGGGACGCC
>NZ_BBPO01000160.1:3852-5162 GCF_000787815.1 Streptacidiphilus neutrinimicus | reverse complement strand
CGGTCACCGGCTGCTTCACAGCCGCTCGATGATCGTGGCGATGCCCATGCCGCCGCCCACGCACAGAGTGATCAGGCCGCGGCGCAGGTCGCGCCGCTCCAGCTCGTCCAGGACCGTGCCGAGCAGCATCGCGCCCGTCGCGCCCAGCGGGTGGCCGAGCGCGATCGCCCCGCCGTTGACGTTCACCTGTGCGTGGTCGAACCCCAGCTCCCGGATGAAGCGCAGCGCGACCGCCGCGAAGGCCTCGTTGATCTCGACCAGGTCGATGTCCGCCGCGGTCAGCCCCGCCTTTGCCAGCGCCTTGCGGGTGGCCGGCGCCGGGCCGGTCAGCATGATCGTCGGGTCCGAGCCGGACACGGCCGCCGAGACGATCCGCGCGCGCGGCGTCATCCCGTAGCGCTCACCGACCTCCTTGCTGCCGATCGCGACCAGCGAGGCGCCGTCGACGATGCCGGAGGAGTTGCCCGCGTGGTGGACGTGGTCGATCTTCTCCACCCAGTGGTACTTCTGCAGCGCGACCGCGTCGAAGCCGCCGAGCTCGCCGATCGTCGCGAAGGACGGCTTCAGGCCCGCCAGCGACTCGACCGTCGTCCCCGGACGAACGAACTCGTCCTGGTCCAGGACGACCAGCCCGTTGCGGTCCCGCACCGGCACGACCGACCGCTCGAAGCGCCCCTCCTTGATCGCCTCTGCGGCGCGCGCCTGCGACTCCGCCGCGAACGCGTCCACGTCGGTGCGCGACAGGCCCTCGACGGTGGCGATCAGGTCCGCGCCGATGCCTTGCGGCACGAAGCCGGTCTCGAAGCTGGTCATCGGGTCCATCGCCCAGGCGCCGCCGTCGCTGCCCATCTTCACGCGCGACATCGACTCCACGCCGCCCGCGAGGATCAGGTCCTCCCAGCCCGAGCGGACCTTGGCCGCAGCCAGGTTGACCGCCTCCAGGCCGGACGCGCAGAAGCGGTTCTCCTGGACGCCGGCCACGGTGTCCGGCAGCCCCGCCGCGATCGCGGCGACCTTGGCGATGTCCGAACCCTGGTCCCCGATCGGGCTCACCACGCCCAGCACGATGTCGTCGATCGCGGCCGGGTCGAGGTCGGGGAAGCGGCGCCGCATCTCGTGGATCAGCCCGACGACCAGGTCGATCGGCTTGGTGCCGTGCAGCGAGCCGGTGGCCTTGCCCCGGCCGCGCGGGGTGCGGATCGCGTCGTAGACGAATGCTTCGGTGGTCACGCTGACTGCCTACTTTCTGGCGCTTTGGGCGCTTCGGGCACCTTTGCGGTTCTGGCGGGTTCAGGGGGCGGGTTCAGGGG
>NZ_BBPO01000160.1:0-3584 GCF_000787815.1 Streptacidiphilus neutrinimicus | reverse complement strand
GTTTCGGGGGGGGGTTTCAGGGGGGCGGGTCAGAGGCCCGGTTCGGTGGGGAGGGTCGGTGGGGCGGTTTCAGTGGGGGTGGGGGAGGTGGACCGTCAGGCCTCGGCGGTGAGGGACGGCACGTCCCAGTCCACCGCGACGGCGGCCCGGTGGGCGTCGGGGAGCGCGGGCGGTCGCGGCGCCGGGTTCGGGGTCGCCGAGAAGCGCGGCGCAGGGCTGGGCTGGAGCAGCCCGTCGTGGTTCCCGTAGCTCGCGCGGGCGCGCAGGTGCGGGTGGTCTGCGGCCTCGTGCAGCGTCAGCACGGGGGCCACGCAGGCGTCCGTACCCTCGAACACGGCGCTCCACTCCGCCTGGGACCGGGTTGCGAACCGCTCGGTGATCAGCGCCCGCAACTCGTCCCAGCGGGCCAGGTCACGCTGCCCCGGCGCGTCCGGCGGCAGCTCCAGCAGCTTGACGAACGCGGCGAAGAACTGCGGCTCCAGCGCCCCCACGGCCATGTGGCGGCCGTCGGAGGTCTCGTAGACGGCGTAGAAGGGCGCACCGCCGTCGATGACGTTGACGCCCCTGCGGTCGTGCCAGCGCCCGCCCGCCATGAAGCCCCACAGCACGGAGGTCAGGTGCGCCGCGCCGTCCACGATCGCCGCGTCGACCACCTGGCCGGTCCCCGTCGCGCGGGCGTGGTGCAGCGCCGCCAGCAGCCCGACGACCAGGTAGAGCGAGCCGCCCGCGTAGTCGCCGAGCAGGTTGACCGGGATCGCCGGGGGCCCGTCCTTCGGCCCGACCAGGCCCAGCACCCCGGCGGTCGCGATGTAGCCGATGTCGTGCCCGGCGGACTGCGCGAGCGGCCCCTCCTGCCCCCAGCCGGTCATCCGCCCGTAGACGAGCGCCGGATTCCGGGCCAGACACTGGGCCGGCCCGATGCCCAGCCGTTCGGCGACGCCCGGCCGGAACCCCTCGATCAGCAGGTCCGCGCGCCCGGCGAGGTCCCGCGTGCGGGCCACGCCGGCGGGTGTCTTGAGGTCCAGCACGACGCTGCGCTTGCCCCGGTTGGTCACGTCCAGCGCCGGGTCGCCATTGAGCGCCGACCCGCCCGGACGGTCCACCCGCACCACGTCCGCGCCGAGGTCGGCCAGCAGCATGGCGGCGAACGGCCCCGGCCCGAGCCCCGCGATCTCCAGCACCCGCACCCCGGCGAGCGGGCCGACGGGCGGTGCGACGTGCGGCGTGGCGGGCGGTGCGGCGTCGAGTGCCCCGACGAGCGGCGTGGCGGGCGGTGCGGCGGGCGGCCCGGCGGCGGTGGTTGCGTCGTTCGGCATCGGGCCTCCACGTCGGCGTGGCGAAAGACGGGTGTGACACGGATGCTGTCACGCTCCCGATGCTATGGAGTTGACTCGTCAGTAACAAGGGGGGCCGTGAGATGTCGACCCTCGCGCCCCGGTGCCCTCACCCGTGCTCCCGCTGGCACCCCCCCCTGTGCGGCTGCGGCCCTGGCGGCCCTGGTGGCCCTGGCGGCCCTGACGGCCCTGGCAGCCCCGACGGCCCCGTTTGGCGCCGATGCCGCCGACGACCGCGTCGGACCCTCGCCGGTCACTTCTCGCGCAGGTCCACCACCCGGCGGATCTTGCCGACCGAGCGCTCCAGCGTCTCCGGCTCCACGACCGTCACCTCGACGCTGATCCCGACCCCGTCCTTCACACCGCGCGCAATCTGCGCCGCCGCCGTCTCCCGCTCGGCGGGAGTGGCGCCCGGGCGCGCCTCGACCTGGACCGCCATCCGGTCCAGCCGTCCGCTGCGCGTCAGGCGCAGTTGGAAGTGCGGCGCGACGCCCGGCGTGCGCAGCACGATCTCCTCGATCTGGGTCGGGAAGACGTTCACCCCGCGCAGGATGATCATGTCGTCGGACCGGCCGGTGATCTTCTCCATCCGCCGGAACGCCGGGCGCGCCGTCCCCGGCAGCAGCCGCGTCAGGTCCCGCGTCCGGTACCGGATCACCGGCATCGCCTGCTTGGTCAGCGAGGTGAACACCAGCTCGCCGCCCTCGCCCGACGCCATCAGCTCGTCCGTGACCGGGTCCACGACCTCCGGGTAGAAGTGGTCCTCCCAGATGTGCAGACCGTCCTTGGTCTCCACGCACTCCTGCGCCACGCCCGGGCCGATCACCTCGGACAGCCCGTATATGTCCACGGCGTGGATGTCCAGGCGCTCCTCGATCTCGCGTCGCATCGCCTCCGTCCAGGGCTCGGCGCCGAAGATCCCGACCCGGAGCGAGGTCCCGCGCGGGTCGATCCCCTGCCGCTCGAACTCGTCCAGCAGCGTCAGCATGTAGGACGGGGTGACCATGATGATCTCGGGCTCGAAGTCCTGGATGATCTGCACCTGCCGCGCGGTCATCCCGCCGGAGGCCGGGATGACCGTGCAGCCGGCCCGCTCCGCCCCGTAGTGCGCCCCGAGCCCGCCCGTGAACAGCCCGTAGCCGTAGGACACGTGCACCTTGTGCCCAGGTCTCCCGCCCGCCGCCCGGATCGAGCGGGCCACGACGTCCGCCCACATGTCCAGGTCGTCCTCCGTGTACCCGACCACGGTCGGCCGCCCCGTCGTCCCGCTGGAGGCGTGGATCCGCCGCACCTGGTCCATCGGGACCGCGAACATGCCGAACGGGTAGCACTCGCGTAGGTCGGCCTTGGTGGTGAACGGGAATCGCTCCAGGTCGGCCAAAGTGCGGCAGTCCTCTGGGCGCACCCCTGCGGCGTCGAACTTGCGCCGGTAGAGCTCGACGTTCTCGTAGGCGTGCCGCAGCGTCCACTGCAGCCGGCTGAGCTGGAGCGCGCGCAACTCGTCGAGAGAGAGGAGCTCGCCTTTGTCGAGGAGATCGGCCGCGGGAGTAGGGATGGGGACGGGCACCGTCGGCCTCCTGTGTGCACTTGCGCTAGCCAACCGAATGTTCGGTCGATCGTCCATCGACACCGTGGCGGTGTCAAGGAGGGTGGCTTGGGCACGATCAAGGGAGCAAGGGTCGGACGTGCGATTGAAGAAACGTTCAACCCCTGCGATGGTGACTGGGGGGCTTCCAGGAGAGCGTTCGAGGAGGTCGCGGTGGACCAGAACGATCAGCCGCTGCTCAAGCGGGTCGCCGACGCGCGCGCCGCGCTTGCTGAGGCCGTCTCGGGCCAGAATCCGGTCGGCCTGTCCGAAGCTCTGGACGAGCTGGAGGAGGCCCTGCGTCAGGCTCGCGAAGGCGGCGTCGAGGTGCCGCCGGAGTCGGGGGACAAGGTCGGCTGAGGGTTCCTGGCCTGGGCTGGCGGGGGATCACACCAGGCCGACTCGAACGGAATGACTAACTCGTTCGTGGAAGGAAGATGGCCCAGGTGGGTCATGGTGGGGGCGCGTGGCGGGGTGTCAAACTTGTTCTATGGACGCCTCGATGTTCGGGGGCGGGTGTGAAGGCGGAGAGGCGTCCATGGGTGGGGGTTTTGCCTCGCTCGGGGATGCTTTTCGGGCCGACCCGCTGACCCCTGTCTCTTCCCGTCAGTCTTCCCGCTCCCTGTCTGCTTCCTCTTCCTCTTCCTCTTCCTCTTCTGCTTCTG
>NZ_BBPO01000161.1 GCF_000787815.1 Streptacidiphilus neutrinimicus | reverse complement strand
TCCGGGTGACGATTCGCCCACTCCCTGGGGCGCCCCTCCGCACGTGCGGAGGGGCGTCCTGGACTTCCCGAGGACCTCGGACGCCCCTCCGCACGTGCGGAGGGGCGTCCTGGACTTCCCGAGGACCTCGGACGGGTCAGCTCAGGGCAGCACGGTGATCATCTGGTCGACGCCGGTGCGGGAGATCAGGTCCCGGACCTGCGCGGAGAGGCCGCGCAGCCGCAGGGCGGCGCCGAGCGCCCGCAGTCGGCGCTCCAGCTGGATGAGCGCGGACAGACCGGAGGAGTCCAGCAGCGTCAGGCCGGACAGGTCCAGTACCATGCCGTGGCCGTTGAGCTGCTGGGACATCGAACTCTGGAAGGCCCGGTGGGTGTCGTAGTCCAGGACGCCGGTGACGTGCACCACCGTCTCCCGGTCCGGCCGCGTCTCGGGGCGGACGTACAGACCCTCGTCGATGGCCAGGGAATCCCGCGCGTGCCTCACCGTGTCCTCCTCCGTCGTACCGGCAGCACCGTGCTGCTTCACCTGCCCTGAACTGGTGCCTCGTACGCGGATCGTTCCGTGCCTTCGGTCAGGCCTACCAGTGTGCCAGCGGCGGGGTGGGCCGTGCGCGACACTAAGGTGGTACCCGGGGTGAGGGAGGAGCGGTGAGAGCGGCGCGCACGCTGGCGGCACTCGACGAGGTCGGCACTGGCGACCACGTGTGCCAGATGCTGGGGCCGGCCGACGACGTCGCGGACCGCAGCCGGGCCTTCGTCGCAGACGGAGCCCTGTTCGGCGACAAGGTCGTGGTCGTGGGAACGGCCCCGCGGGCGATGGGAGAGTTCGTCCAGCGGGTGCTCGACCCCGCGCGGCTGGACGGCTCCCTGCTCACCGCCGTCCGTCGCGAGGCGGAGAACGCGGGCCGGGAGGGGTTCCGTTCGCTCAGGGTCCTGCACCACGTGACGCCCGGCGACCGGGCGCAGCGCGACGAGCGGCTGCTGCGCAGCGAGCTCGATCTGGAGGAGTTCGCCGCAGACAGCGGAGCGTTGGTGGTCTGCGTCTACGGCGGCGCCGGCTGGGACGCTCCTACACTGGAGAAGGTCAGGTGCGTGCATCCGCACCATCTGGGCGCCAGCCCGACATCGCCGGCGTTCCAGGTGTACCGGACGGGAAGGGACGGCTGGACGGTGAACGGGGTCGTCGACAGCGACGGAGCCCCGGCCTTCGGCGCCATCATGCGGACGCTGCTCGCACAGCTGGCGACGGTACGGCTGCTCTGCCACGGGCTTGAGTTCTTCGACGCCGCGGGAATGAGCGCGCTGGCCGACGCGGCACAGAGCCTCCCGGACCGCAAGGTCGTCTGCGAGGGCACCAACGAGACCGTCCGCATGGTGTGGGAGCTGTCCGGCTTCGCCGTGCCCGCGGTTCCGGTGGTGATGGCGCCGTGACCGCCCCCGTCCAGCCCGTGTCCGCCGACCGCCCCGCCGGGTACCGGCACGAGCTGTACCCCTACTCCGGCCGCGAGGAGTTCCTGGAGGGCGCCGTCGAGTTCCTCCGGGAGGCGCTCGACGGAGGGGAGGCCGTCGTCGTCGCGGTCCCCGAGGAGAAGGCCTCCCTGCTGCGCGAGGAGGTTCCCGAAGAGGCCACCGTGCGCTATGTGGACACCACCGCCGTCGCCCACCGTCCCGGGCGGCTCATCGGAGCATGGCAGGAGTGGATCACCGCCCACGCCGCCCACGGACGCCCCGTGCGCGGGATCGGCGAGTCGCCGTGGGACCAGGCCCGGAGCCGCGCCGAGATCGAAGAGCTGCGCCACCACGAGTGGCTGCTCAACAAGGCCTTCGCCACGGGCCCGGCCTGGTGGCTGCTGTGCCCGTACGACCTCACCGGCGAGAGCGCCACTCTGGAGCCGATGGCCCGCTGCCACCCGCAGATTCGCACCGGTGGGCGGACCACCGAGAGCACCAGCTACGACCCCGAGGCCCCGTTCGCCTTCTCTCCGCTGGGCGACCCCTGGGACCCGTTCGACGAGTTCGCCTACACGCACGGCGACCTCGCCGCGCTCCGGGAGAAGATCGCGGCCCGTGCCCAGGAGCACGGGCTGACCGGTCGGCGGCTGCGGGAGCTGCATCTGGCCGCTACCGAGGTGGCCGCCAACAGCATCCGGCACGGCGGCGGGCAGGGCGTGTTCCGCACCTGGCGTGAGGATCACCGGCTGGTGTGCGAGTTCCGGGACGTCGGCCACATCGACGATCCCCTGGCCGGCCGCTCCAGGCCCACCAGCAGCCAGCCCGGCGGACGCGGCCTGTGGCTCGTCCACCAGCTGTGCGACCTCGTCGAGATCCGATCCACGCCGGAGCAGGGGACCGTCATCCGCCTCCACACCGAGCTGCGGGACTGAGAGCGAAGGGCGCTCGCGGAGGCCGACGCCGGCCTCGTCCTCAGCGCGCGCGTTCGGGGGGTCTCTCCAACGGGAGCGTGTGCGGACCGCGACGGCGGGGCACGCGCGATCTGCGCGGCGGTACGAACCGTCCGCCTACGGTGTATCGGGTCGAGGAGGAGCGGATCGTGGAGACGACGGGCATCTGGGCGTACCGGCAGGACAGCGGGTACCAGCCGGGCATGGACCTCTCCGGCTTCGCGGTCGAGGCCACCGACGGCCGCGTCGGGAAGGTCGACAAGCACAACGACGAGGTCGAGGCCGGTCGGATCGTCGTCGACACCGGCATGTGGATCTTCGGCAAGCAGGTGCTGCTGCCGGTGGGCGTGATCTCCTCCATCGACGCCGCCCAGCGCGTGGCCTACGTCGCCCGGAGCAGGGACGAGATCAAGAACGCTCCCGAGTACGACCGCGACCGGCATGAGGACGACCCGGAGTACCTCCAGCAGCTCGGCGCCTACTACCTGATGCTGCCCTGGCACTGACCGACCCCCGAGGACCGGGGCGCCGAGCGCCCACGCCGCCCCGGGAGGGATGCGGAATCCGCGTGCATGCAACGCGGACCCCGGGGTAGACGCGGCTTTGTCGTCTGCGGTTTGGATCTTGGAGGGGAAGCACCGTGACTGTCGAAACCGTTGAGCGGAACCGCCTCGCAACGTGCCAGCCCGCGGAGCCCGCGGCGCAGCCAACGCTGCCGGGTGATCTCTCGACCCTGAGCCTCGGCGAGGTGCGGGAGCTGACGGATGTTCTGTTCGTGCGCCTGCGCGGGCTGGAGGAGGGCACGAAGGAGTACTCCTACGTGCGCAACACGCTGGTCGAGCTGAACATGGGCCTGGTGCGTCACGCGGCGTCCCGGTTCGCGCACCGCAGCGAGTCCATGGACGACATCGTCCAGGTCGGCGTGGTGGGCCTGATCAAGGCCATCAACCGTTTCGAGCCCGAGCGGGGACTTGAGTTCGTCACGTACGCGCTGCCGACGGTCAGCGGCGAGATCAAGCGTCATTTCCGTGACACCAGCTGGTCTGTGCACGTGCCGCGTCGGCTGCAGGAGCTGCGCATCGAACTCGCGCGCGCCAGTGAGGCTCTGCACGGGGAGCTCGGACGTGAGCCCACCACCCTCGAGCTCTCCGCCCGGATGGGCGTCCCGACCGAGGACGTCGTACAGGCGCAGATCGCGGCCAACGCCTACACCGCCGGCACCCTGGAGACCCCGGGGAACGACGAGGACGACCACGCCCTGCACGACCGTCTCGGGGAGGTGGAGCCCGCACTGGAGACGATCGAGAACATCCTGTCCCTGAAGCACACCGTGGCTGCCCTGTCCGAACGCGAGCGCGTCATCCTGCACCTGCGGTTCGTCGAGGAGCTGACCCAGGCGCAGATCGGGCAGCGCATCGGGGTCTCCCAGATGCAGGTCTCGCGCCTGCTGGCCAACATCCTGGCGACACTGCGTGAGGCACTCGTCGCCTGAGCCGTCGGCCCGGGCCCGGGGAGGCCCGGGGGCTCCGCCTGACCTTTTCGATACCTGGCCAACCCTTGGAGGCGTGCGGCCGTGCTCACGTTGCGCATGAATGACACCCCGGTGCCCTGGCAGGACGCCAGACATCCCCGCACGGCGCCTCAACCCGGGTTTCCCGAGCACGGCCGCCTCCCCGAGACCCTCGACGACGGCGACGGCGACGGCGGCCGATGCGGTGGGCGACCCGGCTCGGGCCGGGTGTCTCCGCGCCCCGAGCGGGCGGTGGCCGACATGGGCGCTCCGCAGACCGTCGCCCTCGCGCTGCCCGCACGTCAGGTGCGCCGACTGTCGCTGCGGGAGACAAGCAGCCCGGTCCGACAGGCGCGCCACTTCGCCCGGCGGGCGCTCGCGGACTGGCGGTGGCAGCCGGACGACGCGCCGTCGGGCGATGCCGTCGAGGACGTGCTGCTCGTGGTGTCCGAGCTGGTGGCCAACGCGGCCGCCCACGCCGGAGGCGCCACCGAGATCGCAATCGTGATCGACGCTGACTCGTTGTCGGTCTCCGTCGCCGACACCGACGCCAGCCCCGCGGTCCCCTCCCCGTCGGAGCCGTCCCGCCCGGGCGGCCACGGCCTGCACATCGTCCAGGCCCTCGCGACCACCTGGGGCTCCACCCCCGGCCCCCACGGCAAGACGGTGTGGGCCCATTTCGCGCGGTGAACCGACGCACCGGCGCTTGCTACGGGAGGAGCGTGGCCCGGGTCACGCGCCGGCCGTCAACGACACGTTCACCGCTCTCACGTGCGTCGACTGGCGGTGGAGTGTCTGACTCGGATCGGCGCGGGTCGGCATCCGCGACGGGGTGACCGGGACGCCCAGGGCCACGTCAGGCCGAACTGATCGCCGCCGGC
>NZ_BBPO01000162.1 GCF_000787815.1 Streptacidiphilus neutrinimicus | reverse complement strand
CCAACCAATCCCGAAAATGGCAGCACAAATGAACCATTATGCGATCAGATTCGAGGGGGTTCGTCGCCCGGACACCCGCACCGCGAGCGGGGCAACCCGGAGAACACTACGCATCCCCGCAAGCCGTGTCAACCCTCCGCCAGAAGCTCATCCAGAGCACGCTGGGCGCTCGCCACCATGGCCGGGTTGGTGTGGCGGTAGTAGCTCAGCTCCATCAGTGCGACCGACAGCACCCAGCCGCGGCCGCGCGTCCACGCGGCGTTGTCCGCGCCGACCGCGGAGCGGAAGCGGGGGCGGGCTGCGCCGGGGAGGACGTACCAGGCGGGCAGGAGGTCGACCGCAGGGTCGCCGAGGCCGACGCAACCGAAGTCGATGACGCCGCTGAGGCGACCGGCGGCGGAGACCAGCAGGTTGCCCGGCTGGAGGTCGGAATGGATCCACACCAGGTTGCCGGCCCACTCGGGGGCACGCAGGGCTGTCTCCCAGACAGCGAGCGCCGCGTCCACGTCGACCAGGTCGCTCACGACAGCCAGGGCGCGGCGGGTGGCGGCGTCGCGGGACGGGAGCGACTCACTGCGGTAGGAGGCGGGAGCCCCCGACGGGTCGATACAGCGCAGCGTGGTGACGAAGGCCCCCAGATCCGTGGCGAGTTGCACGGGGTCGGCGAGCCGACCGGGGACGGGATTGCCGCCGTCGAGCCAACCGTAGACCGACCACGACCACGGGTAGGCACTCTCCGGCGTCCCCTGGCCGACCGGTACGGGAATCGCCACGGGCAACTCGGCCGCCAACCGCGGGAGCCAGGCGTGCTCCTTCTTCACGTCCTCGGCCGCGCCGGGCCTACGGGGCAGGCGCACCACCATGTCCGCGCCGAGCCGGTACATCGCGTTGGAGGTGCCGGTCCGCTCGGCGTCCCCGACGTCGAGGTGCGCCCACTGCGGGAACTGCGCGGCGACGAGCCGGCGGGCGAGTGCGATGTCGGTGTCCACCTCGTCGAGGTGCATCCGGGTCATGTGTGCGACCGCCTTCCTGTCCCTCCGGTTCGCTCGTCATCCGAACGCACGCCCAGGAGCCCGGTCAACCGATTTCCCTGGCGGGCGGGCGCTTGGGCTTGCCACGTTTCCCGAACACGCCAGCCTCCACACGCAAGCCTTCTCGGTGCGGACTCCACCGCCGAGGAGGGTTCTTTCATGCCTCCGATTTCCGCACAGCATGACGAGCCCCGCCCATGAACGCACGAATGGCCCCCGCCGCCGGCACATGGCGCCTCGGGCACCTGACGGTCAACCTTCTCGGGTTCGGCGCGGTGCGCCTCGCCGGGAGCACGGCCTTCGCCGCCTGCGCGCAGCGCGGCCGCGCGCAGGCCGTGGCCGTGCTGCGGCGAGCGGTGGAGCTCGGCGTGAACCACATCGACACCGCGGCGTCCTACTTCTCCGCGACGCGCTCCGCCAGCGAGCTGACCAGTCACGGGCTCTCGCACCACGCCGACGCTCTCGTCATCTGGAGCGGTGCGGCGAACTCGGCATCGCGTTCGTTTCCTTCTTCGCGATCGTCGGCCCGGGTGGGGTGGCCGGTCCTGCGGAGCAGGCCAGCGCGGCGGTGGAGGCCGTCGCCCGCGCACACGGGGTGTCCGCCGCGCAGGTGCGCCTGCGTGGACGCTCCAGCAAAGACCCGCATGCTGGCCATCCCGGGGACGGGCGACCTGCGGCGCCTGAAGGAGAACCTCGCGGCGAGGGCGCTTCGTCTGTTGCAGGAGGAGCTGGCCTTTTCTCGGCGGACGTCCCGAGGGTGACTCAGGCGCGGTAGGCGGCGAGGAAGGCGGAGACGCCGTCGTCCGCGATGGTGTCCAGCTCCTCAGGGCCGGGAAGTTCGCCCTCCGGGGCGAAGAGGAAGGTGTCGAGGGTGCTGCCGAGCACCAGGTAGGAGAAGTGCTCGGCGGCCCGGCGCGGGTTCGGCGCGCGGAGCGCGCCACGGACATGCAGCAGCGCGAAGGCCTCGGTGAGAGCTGCGATGACCCGCCCGGGTGCGCGGCGGTAGTACTCGTCGGCGAGGGCCGGGAAGCGGGACGCCTCAAGGATGATCAGGCGGCGCAGCCGCAGTACCTCGGGTCGGGCGACAGTGGCCAGGTGCCGACGGCCCAACGCGTGCAGCTCCTGCGGCAGGTCCTCCGCTTCCGTCAGGCCGGCGACGAGTTGCTCGGCGAACTGCCCTGCCGTGCCGGTGAATCCGAGCACCAGCTCGGTGAAGAGCGACTCCTTGTCCCCGAAGTTGTTGTAGATGCTGCGCTTGGACACCTGGGCCAGGGCGGCGATCTCGTCGACCCCGGTCCCCTGGTAGCCGTTGCGCAGGAAGAGTGTCCTAGCAGCCTCGGCGACGGCGGCACGGGTACGCAGCGTGCGCGGGTCGGGCCCGCGGTCGCGGGGTCCGGCCGGGATGCGGAGCGGAGGGTGCTGCGCGCTGAATCCCTCACTCATGTCGCGGTTCCTCTCGCGGGGGCTGGTACCGAGTGGTATAGAAGATAGTGCACTCATCGGTGCAAGAGATAGCCGCACCGTACGACCGAGGCAGCGAGGAGATGGTGACCGTGCTGTTCCAGGCGACTGTCGAGGCCACCGGCAAGACCACCACTGGCATCCCCGTCCCCGAGGAGATCGTGACCGGCCTCGGCGCGGGCAAGCGCCCGCCCGTCCGGGTCACCCTCAACGGCTACACCTACCGCACCACGCTCGGCGTCATGGGCGGTCGCACCCTGATCAGCGTCAGTGCGGCGATCCGCCAGGCCGCCTCGGTCGCCGCCGGCGACCAGCTCCCGGTGACCGTCGAGCTGGACACGGACCCGCGCTGACCCACGCTCGCCCTAGCTCGGCAGGACACCCGCCGAACTGCCAGGCGTGGAGCTCGACTTCGTCGTAGCCGCCGACGGGCAGCGCCGCGCTCGCCGCCCCCGCATCCGGAGCCGGCACCAGCGACGGTGCCGAGCCACTCCGCCCCGTGAACCGCGCCCCCAGGTCCGCCCGCCGGGGAACTCGCACATGGTCCGCCCGAGCAGATTGCGCCACCGCCGCAGCATCACGTCCCGGTGGGCCCACCCGGGCTCCCCGAAGAGGGTTGCGCCTACGCGCTGCTCGGCCGGCTCGCTCGCCCGCCGCTTGGGGACTCCGTCCCGGACGCGGAGACGGGGGAGGACGAGCTCGCCCTGAGCGAGCTGGCTCGTCGACAGGGGCGAACCGAGTTGGCGCGCGTCCTCATGATTCGGCTGCTCGACGGCGTAGGCCCGCGCGACGCGGCGCTTGTGGGCGGGAGTGCCGAACAACTGGAAAAGCTAGGGGACTTCGTTCAGTCGGCACGAGCCAGGAAACTGCACACCTGGCACCAGGGCGGCCCCCAACAGCACAAGGCGGCGAAGCCGGATGCTCTGTCGCCCGCGCCCCCTACGGGCCAACTCGCCCTCGATCTCGGGCTTCCCGGCCAGGATCGGGTCGAAGGACGTCCGACGTCCGCAGAGGAGCGATGACGTTCGGCGATGAGCGCGGAGACGTCGTCAGAAGCGCCAGCCCACCACAGGTTCACGTGCGGGCGTCCACCGCACGCCGCGCGAAGAGTATGGCGCCCAGCGGGCTCTCGCCCGAGGTGAGCGTCGTGGTGGACTCGACGGTGAACCCCGCCTGCTGGAGCCGGACAGCCATCTGCTCAGGACGGCGGCGGTGGACGTGAACCCGGATCGGGACACCGTCACGCCACTGGGTCCGCAGCACTGACTCGTCACCCACGTGGAAGCCCAGCAGCAGCGAACCCCCGGGGCGGAGCGCGCGGTGGAACCGGGCGAGCACCGGGCCGATCTCGTCGTCGGGGATGTGGATCAGCGAGTACCAGGCAAGCACGCCGGCCACGGAACTCTCGGCCAGATCGAGCTCCGTCATAGAACCGACCTCGAAGCGCAGTTCCGGGTGGTCGCGCCGGGCGACCTCGATCATCACCGGCGACAGGTCGATCCCGAAGACGTCAATGCCGAGCCCCGCCAGAAACCCTGTGATCCGCCCGGCCCCGCACCCCACGTCCGCGACCGGACCGCCGCCGGCCTCCCGCACCTGGTCGGCGAAGAGCGTCAGCAGGGCCCGCTCGTACGGAGTCCGGTCGAGCAGGTCGCGAAACACGTCCCCATAGGCGGGGGCCATGGTGTCGTAGGACGCCCTCGTGTCACCCAGCCAGTCGTCGGCACTCATGTGGAACTCCCCCGG
>NZ_BBPO01000163.1 GCF_000787815.1 Streptacidiphilus neutrinimicus | reverse complement strand
CCCCCCCGCCTGCCCACCCCCCGTCTCTCCACCATCCGGGCCAGCCCGGCGCGCGCCCCGACCGCGCCCGGGTGATGCTGACGATCCGACGGCTCGTCACAGCACGTCACCCGACCAGAGGCCAGAGAGGAACCGGTGATGGCACAGCAGCCGCTGTGGGCGCCCCCGCCCCCGATGTCGAACACCGAGGTCGTCCCGGAGCTCGACCTGCCCGCGCCGGGCGCGCAGCGCCGCTGGACGATCCTGCTGCGCTGGCTGCTCGCGATCCCGCACTACGTCGTGCTGTTCGTGCTCGAGATCATCGGGTTCTTCGCGGTCGTCATCGGCTGGTTCGCCGCCCTCGTGCTGGGGAGGCTGCCGCACCCGATCGCGGCCTACCTCGCCGGACTGCTCGTCTACCGCACGCGCGTCTACGCCTACAGCATGCTGCTGGTCGAGCCCTATCCGCCGTTCGCCTTCGACGCCCCCGGCTACCCCGTGCAGGTCGACGTCCGCCCGGCGGAGCTGAACCGGCTGGCGGTGCTGTTCCGGTTGATCCTGATGATCCCGGCGGCGGTCCTGCAGAGTCTCGTCGTCTCCGGCTGGTACGCGCTCTGCTTCTTCTTCTGGCTGATCGCCCTGGTCCTCGGCCGCCTCCCGGAGCCGGTCTTCGGGGCGACGGCCGCGACCGCGCGCTTCGCGATGCGCTTCACCGCGTACGCGTCCTTGCTGACCGCCGCCTACCCCAAGCGGCTCTTCGGCGACGAGTCGCTCGCGCTGGTGGAGCGCCGCTCGGCGAGCCGGCCGCTGCTGCTGTCGGGAGGGGCCAAGGTGCTGGTGGTCGTCTTCCTGGTGCTCGGGCTGGTGAACATCGGCTGGAGCTCCACGGTCTCCTCGCAGGACAACGGCAACACCACCACGAACGCCCGCACGAACGCAACCTCGACGAACACGGGCGGTCCCGGCCGCTGACCCGAGGCGGTTCCGCCCGGCCCGATGTGGCAGGGTCTGCGGCATGAGCCTCACCGACGACCTGTGGTCCGATATCGAGTCGATCTACGCCGAGATCCTTGAGCACCCGTTCGTGCGCGGGCTCACCGACGGCACCCTGCCGCGCGCGGCGTTCCGGCACTTCGTCGAGCAGGACTCGCTCTACCTGCGCGACTACGCGCGCGCCCTCGCGCTGTGCGGGGCTCGCGCGCCGCAGTCCGCGGCGCTGCGCGCCTTCGTCGAGGACGCGGTCGGCGCGCTCGCCGCCGAACAGGAGATGCTGGCCGGCTTTCGCGCGGAGCTCGGCGAGGAGCCTCTCGGCGAGCTCGTGCTGCCGACCACCCGCGCCTACACCAGCCATCTGCTCGCCGCGGCGTACGGGGGAAGCTACGCCGAGGCGGTCGGCGCGGTGCTGCCCTGCTACTGGATCTACGCCCGCGTCGGCGAGCACCTGTTGGCGAAGTCCTCGCCGGACCCCCTCTACGCCCGCTGGATCGCCGCCTACGGCGACGAGTCCTTCCAGTCCGTCGTGCGACGGGTGCTGGAGCTGACGGACGCGCTGGGCGCGGAGGTCTCCCCGGCCGAGCGGGACCGGATGGGCGAGCGGTTCGTGACCTCCTCCCGCTACGAGTGGATGTTCTGGGACGCCGCGTGGCAGGGCGAGCGTTGGCCCGTATGACCCCGGCCGCAGGGCGCCGTGTCGCGCTGCTCGTCCTCGTCGTCGCCGCCGTCGCGACGGTGGCGGTCACCGGCGTGGCGGGCGCGCAGCGCTACGCCGCGCACCTGCTCGCGGGGTCCGACCCGCTCTCGGGCCTCCCGCCTGTCCTCGCGGGCGCGGCCTTCGCCCTGCTCTACGCCGCGGCCACGGTCGTGCTGGTGCCCAAGCCGGTGCTCAACCTCGCGGCGGGGGCGTGGTTCGGGCTGGCCGAGGGGCTGCCGCTGGCGGTCGCCGCGACGACCCTCGGCGCGGCGGCGTCCTTCGCGCTCGGCCGCGCGGCCCTGCGCGGTCGGCGCTTCGCCTTCCTGGACCGCCGCGGCTGGTCCACGCTGGACCGGGAGCTGCGCGACCACGGCTTCCGTTCGGTGCTGGCCCTGCGGCTGTTGCCGGTGCTGCCCTTCGCCGCCATCAACTACGGCTGCGCCGTGGGCGGCACGCGCCCCGCGCCGTTCGCGGCGGCGACCGCGCTCGGCGTCGTCCCGGGCACCGCCGCGCTGGTCCTCGCCGGCGCGACGGCCTCCTCGCCGAGCCCGACGGGCACCTGGGCGTCGCTCGCGGCGCTCCTCCTCCTCACCGCCGCCACCCTCGCGCCCCGCCTCCGCCGCCGGCCCCTGCCGCGCTAGCCGCCGGGGCAGCGGCCCCCGAAGGGGCGTCGACCGGCATGATGGACCGAGTGGATCACGTCCGCGACGGGGGAGGACGCACAGATGCAGGAATCGCACGGGACATACGAGTTGGCAGTCCGTCGACCGCGACGGGGCCGCGTCGGCGGGTGGACGCGCTGGATCTGGGTGGTCGGGTTCGTCGAGGGCGCCGTCGTGCACGCCTGGTACCTGCTTCAGAGCGGCGTGCACGCGTACCGCGGGGAGCCGCTGGTCGTTCAGGTCTTCTTCCAGGTGCTGCTGGTGCTCGACCCGCTCGTGGCGGTGCTGGTGCTGCGCCGGGTCCCGGCCGGCGCATGGCTGGGGGCGGCGGTGATGCTCGGCGACGTGACCGCGAACTGGTGGGTCTGCTGGGACGACCTGCTGCGCCACCCGGCCGCCTACCTGCGCCCGTACGGCCTGTCGGCCATCACGGTGTTCGGCCTCTTCGTGCTCGCCACCGCCGTGCCGCTGCACCGCGCGTTCGCGCGCCCGGCCGCGCTGCCCGCATAGCGCCGGGCGGTCCGTCAGCTCCCCGCGAGGAGGCGGGCACCGAGGGTGGTGCAGGTGTGGCGGGCGTACTTGCCGTCGCGGGCGGTGGCCACCAGGCCGGCCGCGCGGAGGGTTTTCGCGTGGTCGGAGGCGGTGGCGGCGCTGATGCCGAGATGGCGGGCCAGGCCGCCGGTGGTCTGCGGACGGGCCAGCAGTTGCAGGACCTGGGCGCGGGTCGGCCCGAGCAGCGCGGCGAGCGGACCGCCGCCCGCCTCCGGCGGCGGGATGAGGGGGAGCGGCGTCAGCGCGGGGTAGACCATCAGCAACGAGCCGTCGGGGTGCGCGGCCCGCAGCGGTGTGCCCCGCCAGAGGAGGGACGGCACCAGGGTCAGGCCCCGTCCGGTCAGCCGCAGGTCGACCGCGGCGCCGTGGCGGGGCAGCCGCAGGACCGTGCCGCTCTCCCAGCCCGCGTCCGGCACCAGGCTCGCGAGCATCGCCTGGAGGCCCTGGGTGATGAGCACCTGGCTCCGCCAGGCCACGTCGGCGGCGAAGCCCGCCTGGATCCGCGGCCACCACGGCGGCAGCACCCGGTGCACGAGGGTGTCCAACGACACGCCCAACTCCCGCCAGGCTCGCGCCTCTCCGGCCGCGAGGGCCACCGCCCGGGGCGGCCTGCGGGCGAACCCCCGCCAGACGTAGCGCAGTTCCTCAGCGACCTCCGCCCTCGGCGTGGTCAGGACGAGCGCGAGCGCGTCGTCGGCGTCGGCGATCGGGGGATCGAGGAACACCGGCCCGAGGCCGTCGTCGGGGCGCAGCAGTTCGAGCAGGCCGTGCACGGGGGAGGGGAGGTCGACCTCGATCCGGTGCCGCCAACGCGTCAGCGCCGGGTCGGGGCTGCCGGCCCGGACCAGCGTCAACGCCAACACGCCCTCCAGCAGCGGCGAGGGCGCGGGCGCGAAGCGCACCCGGAGGAGGTCGTCCGGCGTGAAGTGCAGCCGCAGCATCGCCACCCCCCTTGGCAGGTCGTCGAGTTCAGCCTCGCACGATTCGGCCGTGGTCGAAAGGATCGCGCGGTGCGGTCGCCGGGCGCAGGCTCGGTGCATGACCAAGTCCCAGCGCGTACAACAGCGCGCCCGCGGGCGCTCGCACGGCGGTCCGCTCGCCGGGCCGTGCCGCGCCGTCGGCGCCCTGCTCACCGGGCTCGCCCTCGGCCTCGCCCTGCCGGCCACCGC
>NZ_BBPO01000164.1 GCF_000787815.1 Streptacidiphilus neutrinimicus | reverse complement strand
GATGTAGCTTGTGGTTCTTGAAGGTGGCCTTCACTCGGCCTTGGTGGGCGTGTGAGCCGGGTGCCTGGGCGGTGGAGCGTGTGGCCGGGTGGCTCAGGGACGCCAGGGCGATCTTCAGGCTGGCGGCGGCCTGTGCGCCGCCGGAGCTGGTGGTGTCGGCCGGGCTGGGGCTGTCGGCGGGCGTGGCGGCCACGTCGGTGCTGGAGGCAGAATCCCACATGACCGGAGCCGGGGCATTCACCAACAACTGTCCGCCCGAGGCGGTGTCCGTCAGGTTGCCGCCCGCGTCCGTGGACAGCACAGTGCCGTTGCTGGCGTCGACCGTCTGGACAAGGTCGGCCAGCGCAGGGTCGGAGCCTGCGGCGGCGTTCTTAATGACCAGGGTCTCCTCGATTCCGCCCGCTGCAGTGGCTGTCACCTGCAGGTCGACGCCCGATGCGAGGACGTTTGCATAGGTGAGCGTGGGGCCCGACGCGGAGGGGGAAGGCAGGGCACTCGGCCAGATGAGGGTGAGCTGCTTGCCGTCGACCGTCATCGTGGCCAGCGGCCCGCTACCGCCACCCGACAGAACGAGAGGGGACTCGGAGACAGCGGGCGTCCAACTCCCGCCTTCGCCCTGGACCAGCGTCGCGTCCAGGTCCGTCCATGTGCCACCGGTCTTGACCCACTTCGGTTGCGCGGAGGCGTCGTAGGAGAGAGTCCCGTTCGGATTGGCGAAGGTTTGTGAGGCATCGGTCCGTTCATCCATAACCTCAACCGCACTGCCCTGAGCCCGCGCGGCTGCCATCGCCGCGGCCATGTCGGGCATGGCGGCCGCTGGGGCCGAACCGGCGGCGGTCGCCGGTGAGATGGTGACGACCGCCGTGGCGACCAAGGCAACTGCCACGGCGACTGCCGTGCGTCTTGTCCGCGGTGGGGGTATCAGGCGACCTTCGGATCTGCATGAAAGCACGTAAGAACCTCTTAACCAGACATTGGGGTCAATCACCATCCGTAGCCTTGGTGATTGTCCAGCGACTGCGTGATCCTTGCACGGGCGCGCCACAGATATCTGCTCTGAGCTGGTGAAACTGGCGCTCCATGGCGTAAATGACCGTGGTCAGGCAAACATCATTCGATTGCACAGAGTAGCAATCGGAAGGGGATGGTCCCTTTTGACCGAAAGAGAATCACGTGAAGTTATCGTGTGCTGTTCGGGCGTGTGATGAAAGCGTGATGCTCCGACGGCGCCCCGGCGCTGCGAGGACTGGCACTCGTCTATACGACCTGCGGCACCGCCGTCGGCAGCCACGCCAAGGAGGTGGCCCGCTGGATCGACGGGAGAAGGTGACCACCACGAACGCAACGTAGACAGTGCCGGCCCAGGCAACATAGGACGGGCATGTGACGGGATACGGACGCCGGAAAAGCGCTCCGCACGAGCCGTTGTGGCTCCTACTCTCCTGCCATGGAGACCCGTGACCGTGAGCTGCTGTCCAGGACTGCTCGCAATGAGAAGTTCTCAACCTGAAGTCGCAGGTCACGGGGGCTGGCGTGATGCGGTGATGGAGTCCTCCGGCTGATGGCGGCGTTGATCGTTCGGCGTGATCGGCTGTCGTGCAGTTCCGGTCGGTTCCCGTCAATTCGCCTGCCAGGTCCCGGGTGTCGCGTAGCGTCGGGTGGGCCAGTTGGTTGCCGCGTAGGGAGGGGCTGGCGTTGGCGGAGGTGCTGGCCTGGGTGATCGAGCGCCGGGTGGTCCTGGCCGATCGGGCGGTGCGGCTGCGCAAGGAACTCGCTGAGATCGAGGCCGAGGTCGCTCGCCTTGAGGCGGCCGAGGTGGTGATCGGGCAGTTCATCGAGGCCGAGCGCACGGGCACGGCAGACGATCCGGCGATGGACGCCGAACTGGAGCGGGTCACGACCGCGCCGGGGGCGGGCGGGATGCTGCTGGTGCCGCACCGCGTGGCGGACATGGAGGAGCACGTGCTGCCGGACGATTACCGCCGGATCATGACGATCGTGGGCGGGATGCCGGAAGCGGCCACGGCCAAGGACGTCGCGGTCGGTCTCGGCCGTGGCACCCAGCCGGCCCAGGTGGAACCGGTCCGCGGCCAGCTCAAGCGCCTGGCCGAGCGCGGGTGGCTGCACCGCACTCCCGCCGGGCGCTACACCTCGGCGCCCACGCGGACCGCCTGAACGACCAGAACTGTCCGTAACCCGCGAGCCCCCGGTGGGAGTTGGGTCGTCCATGCGACTGAACACCCGGCCCGCCGAGGGCCCTGACGGTCTTGCCTACCAATGCCGACTGGAACTGTCCACGACCACCGTGGACCTGGTCGCCGGCCTGATCCGGGACCTCCTGAAGAAGATCGGCTCGCGCTGGCGCAAGCTCGCACCGGGAAAGATCGCCCTGATCGTCCTCGCAGTTCTGCGGCACGACCAGCGGCTCCTGGACATGGCGGGCGGCAACGGCGTCTCCGCCTCCACGGTCCGGTGCTGGACGCTGGAAGTGATCGAACTCCTCGCCGCTCGGGCCCCGCGTCTGGACCGCGCGCTGAAGAAGATCGCCCGAAAGGGTGGTGTCGTGGTCCTGCTCTACGGGACCCTCGTGCGTACCCGTCGCCGCACCGGGGATGAGAACCGGCCGAACTACTCCGGCAAGCACAAGGCCCACGGCCTGCTGTTCCTCGCCCTCACTTGCCAGGGTTCATTCGGGAGTCGTTGTTCAGCCGGCGCAGGAGCTGCTCGAACACGCGCAAGGCACGGGCGACTTGGTCCGGGTCGGTCCAGTCGACCCTCGCGGCGTAGGAGTCGAAGGCGTTCTTCCGCTCTCCCCCATCCCGGGACTCAAAGCCAGGCTGGGGCGCGAAGTGCTCGTTCTGGGCTGTCTGACCCCCGACATCTCCTTCGCCGACGGACACGCCGCGCACGGCAACTTCCGCGCCTGGGCCCAGTTGACCGCCCACGCCCGGACCGCGCTGGCCCGCACCGGCCGCTCGCGCATCGACCAGGAACTGCTGCGCTGGGCCTTCAGCCGCCTCGCGTGACCCGTCGACCCGCGTGCCCGCGACGAACCGTGACGGAGGGTTCCTGATGATGACCTGTCCCGACCCGCCCCCGGTCACCGTGGTGCTGGACCCGTTCGACGACGCCCTGCACACCCGTGCCGCGCTGGCGGCGCACGACCCCGGCGCTGGCCGCCTCACCGTCCATCCCACGCCCGGCACCGACTCCAGTGTCTGCCTCGCCTACGACGTGCTCGCCGCACTGGGCAAACCCGTTCCCGTCAGCGGCTATCCGGGCCGGGCTGCCGAGCCGCCGTGGGCGATGGCCGCCGCCTGGATCCTCGCCACGTCCGTCACCCACCTGACGGTGCTGCGCGCCCACCTGCTGGACCGGCGCCGCCTTCAGGACCTGCTCGATCTCCGCTCCCGCATCGGCGTGCGCCTGGTCCTGGTCTGCCACCGCGGCACGGTCCCGGCCCCGGTGGAGCGGATGCTCGCCCCCGTCGGCTACCGCCTCGCGCACGCCTGCGCCGTCCTGCCCGGCGTACCGGACCCGTCCGTGTCCCAGTTGCCGCCCTACCGGCCGCTCGCGGGGCGCTGGCTTCCTCTGTCGGCGCTGACGACCCTGGTCGCGGCCGACGGCCCAGACCGGCGCTGCCGCTGCACCGCACCGGCTGCCCGGGCCCGAGGCTCCCCCCCGCCGCAGATGCGCGCTTCGGTGGCCGAGGAGATCGCCCACCGGCTCCACGAGG
>NZ_BBPO01000165.1 GCF_000787815.1 Streptacidiphilus neutrinimicus | reverse complement strand
CAGGGCAGGTGCGGTCCAACTCCGCGCTTGGGTAGTCGGGTTCAGGAGACACGGGCGTTCACTCCCTGGCGGATGAGGTCGGAGTGCTTCTGGTGGCCGCGCAGGCGGTAGGAGGGCCCGTCGATACCGACGACGGTGGCCCGGTGCAGGAGACGGTCGAGCATCGCGGCCGCGACGGTGGCGTCGCCGAAGGCGCCCGCCCGGTCGGCGATGCCGACGTTGGTCGTCAAGATCGTGCTCGACTTGAGATACCGCTGGTTGATCACCTGGAACAGTGCGGAGGCGCCGTCCTCGGGCAGCGGGAGGTAACCAAGTTCGTCGATCTATGCGGATATCGGCATAGATCGACGAGCTGGGCTACATGGAACTCGACCGTAGGGGAGCCGAGTTGCTGTTCCAGGTTTTGACCGAGCGGGAGGAGAAGAACAGCGTGGCCATCGCCTCGAACGAGTCGTTCGCCGGCTGGACCAAGACCTTCACCGACCCCCGGCTCTGCGCGGCCATCGTCGACCGCCTCACCTTCAACGGCACCATCATCGAGACCGGCACCGACTCCTACCGACTCGCCAGCACCCGCGCCCGAGCCGAACAGCAAGCCGTTGGCTGAGTAAGTGCCGGGACGGGTCGACCACCGACGGCCTACTCCTCGCGCAAGAATTCTCGCAGGTCCGCGGCGACCGCCGTCATCCCTTCACCAGCCTCGATCACGGTCGTCACGGTGCAGCTCCAGTCGCCGGGGAAGAACCCGGACCGCAGAGTCCAGCCCAGATACACATGACCACCCGAGCCGAACGTCGCGGTCACGACCAGGTGATTGTTGACCCAGACCCGCTCGCCCTCCCAACCACGGAAGTCGCGCGCGAGGCCATCGAAGAACTCGCTCATGTTGTCCCAGACGGTCACGGTCACGGTGTCAAGCCGTGCCCGCACACCATCATCGATGGCCTCCACAGCGAAGGCGACCTCGTACTCCGCCCGCGACCAGTCGAACAACCGGACAGAGGCCGCAGACGCCCCTGCCCCCTGAACGACGAGCTCGACCTGCCCCGGAACCATCTCGATCAGACTCACCCAGCGAAGGATACGGACGCCTCAAACCGACGTCACCACCATTCCAAGGCGCCGGAGCCGTTCCTACTTTTCATCAACATTTGGGGGCCCATCAGCCACCTGGTGCTGCCAGCTCTCACCAACAAACGCTCTTCGTTCTCACCTACGCAGCCACCTGATCGACGCGCCGAGCAGAACCGGCAGGTCGCTCTTGCCGGGCCCCTGCGCCATCGTGCCGTTCCCCGATTGGAGGCAGCGAGCTGGAGCCCACCGTTGTCGCGGCTGCCTGTGCGACGACGGCGGGGCGGATGACCCAGACCGTGGTAAAAGCCCGCGAGTTACGCCGTTCACGAGTCAGTTTCCACCCCGTGGGGCGTGGCCTTGGTTCGGGCCGTTGGTGGGTTGGTCGGTTCAGAACATGGCGCCGTTCGCGCGGACTGTTTGGCCCGAAACCCAGCCGGCCTCGTCGCTCACCAGCCAGGCGACGACGGGCGCGATGTCCTGGGGGTGTCCGAGACGTCCACGCGGGTTGTGGAGCGCTGCCGCTGCGATCGACTCCGGGGTCTCGGCCCCGCGGAAGAAGTCGTCGTCGATCGGGCCGGGGGCCACGGCGTTGACGGTGATGCCACGCGCGCCGAGCTCCTTGGCCGCCGCCAGCACCATACGCTCGACCGCCGCCTTGGACCCGGAGTAGACGCCATACGTGCCGGTCATGATGGACGTCAGGGTGGTCGACAAGATGACGTAGCGTCCATTGTCGGCGATGGTACGGGCCGTGGCCCGCAGAGAGTTGAACGCGCTGCGTGTGTTGAGGCCGATCAAGTGGTCGAAGTCGGCGTCGGTGGTGTCGGCCAGGGGCTTCTTGATGACGGCACCGGGCACGTGCACGACGATGTCCAGCCGTCCATGCCGTTCCACGACGCCAGCGAAGAGCGCGTCAACGTCGGCCGAGGACGTGGCGTCCGACCGGACCGCCTCCGCTGTGACGCCGTGCTTCTCCAGAACCGCGAGCGTGTGCTGCGCCGCCGCGTCGTCGCCGGCGTAGCTGACGACGGTCGTGGCACCGCGCGCAGCGAGGTTCTCGGCGAACGCCGCTCCCTGATTGCGCGTTCCGCCGAGCACGAGGGCAACCTTGCCCTCAAGGTCGCGCGTCACCGGCGTGGAAGTCATGAGAGGTCCTTTGCGTGGATGGGTTGGAG
Source organism: Streptacidiphilus neutrinimicus (assembly GCF_000787815.1). Lineage (GTDB taxonomy): Bacteria > Actinomycetota > Actinomycetes > Streptomycetales > Streptomycetaceae > Streptacidiphilus > Streptacidiphilus neutrinimicus. The sequence continues at coordinate 1,413 of NZ_BBPO01000165.1, read as the reverse complement.
CCCGAGCAGTCGGAGCCGTTCGATTCCACGGCCCCGGAGGGCGAGTTAGCGAGATTCGATATCGCGCCGGTGTAGCTGACCGAACGCCAGGCCGCCCCAAGCGCACCGGAGGTACCGCAGGACACCGGCTGTCGGCCCGAAGGATTAGCCCTGTGCTGGGGTGCGGGCGGTCGTGCGGGCGCCGGCCCCGCCGCCGGCGGCAGCGGGGCCGTTGAGTTCAGGCGTCAGCAGGAGGTGCTTCCGCTGGCGCCAGCGCGGTGAGCGGCTGACTGGCGACTTGCTGTTCGCCGAGGTTGCGAGGGTGACGCCGAGATCGATCAGAACCCCTGAAGGGCACCGATCGGAGCAATGCAAACCGGCAGCCCATGAGGTCTGTCCGATCCCGGCTTGATCCACACTCCGTCTCAGCAGCAGGCGCCGTTGTCGCCCGAGATGTGCACTCCTGCGGGCAAAATGCTCTGAGCAGGGGCACTGGCGTGGGCACCGACAGTGATCCCGACTGAGAGACAGGCCCCGAGCAGAGTGCCGATGATGGCCGCAACGGTGCGCTTTCGCATGTGTTCTCCCGATTCCCGATCCGTATCCATAGACACTGAGCGGAGCTACAAGTCCGTTCACCAGACACTGCTCGTGAACGGCGATAGCCCAACCCCCTGGACAACAAGGTCCCACCCAACTCGTGTGCGTGGGCTTCACAACATGAGACGTTCCGTATCCGATGCGGTTCTCGCGTGGGACACAGCGTGACGCCTGCCGCTGGGCATACCGGCGACGCAGGAGCTGCTCGCGGCTCACATACTCAAGCCGCCGCGGACCTGGCAAACATGCCAGAAGCCCGAAAGTCTGATCAAGCACAAGTGACCGTCTCACGTCTCCACGGGCGTCTCACGCCCGTGGAGTGCAACTTGGGACGATGTGAGAGACAAAGCAAGCCACCACACGCGGGGGCGTGGCCAGCCCTCCGGGGCCGAGGTCTGTCGGGATGGAGAACTGCCCTCGTTCGTTGCCCCAGGGGCGAGGTCACCGACAGTAGGATCCGCTGTTGATCACGGAGTTGATCATTTCTCAGGGGGGATACGTGTCTCATCGTCGACCGCGCCGCATCGTCGTGGCCCTCACGCTTGCCCTCGGCGAATCCGGTCAGCGCGGCAGACCGCGGGTCGGGAAGGGCGAGGTGAACAGCGGCTCGTCCTGTACACCGGCAATGCGGCGCAGGTAGGCGGCGGCCAGCAGGAAGGGGCGGGCCCAGGAGGGCACCTGGTGGGCCAGGCAGCCCCGCCGCAGCCGGCCCGGGTCGTGGAGGGTGATCGCGCTCGCCCCGGGGGTCAGGTCGCACGGGTGGACGGTGGCCAGCTGGGTGGTGGACGCGGCGGTGAAGACCGCGGTGGCCAGCTCGGCGGCCAGTTGCGGGGG
>NZ_BBPO01000166.1:2556-4096 GCF_000787815.1 Streptacidiphilus neutrinimicus | reverse complement strand
GGCTAGGCGCTGGCGGCGGGGCCGCCGACGTGCTCGCCCTGGCTCGGCTTCTGCGCGCCCTCGGCGATGACTTCCATCCGAAACACGGGGACTTGGCAGTGGCTCAGGCTAGAGCAGTCCAGGCGACACACGGCTCACGAGTCGCGCGCTCAGTTCATACCGGCGACGGCCTTGGCTAGCACTGGGAGAACGTGGACAGTGATTTGATTCAGACTATGCAGATCGCAGCAGCTCCGTTGTATGACAATCCTGCTTTCTGGTCCCTGCTAGGGGTTATCGCCGTCGTCATCATGGGCCTCTTCGCCACATGGGCGCCGTTTGGGGCCTCGCGCCCAAGACGCACACTCATTTACAGCCTGGGGAAGCTTGCGGACCCGGCGACGGAGCCAACCGAAGGCTACTGGGTCGTTGTGCGCCTTAAAGCTCGAGGCCGAATGGACACCCGGCGCGATGAGTTTGACTCCGGCTGTCCGCTGGTACTGAATCTGGGCGTCCCTATCACGACAAAAGCCCAAACCGTCGCCATCAAGCCAGGCGGTCCACGCGGAGCACCGCAGGCAACAGTCGAGGGGATGACCCTTCGGATCGGCCCCGACATCATCTGGCGCGGACTAAGCGCAGAATACTATCTTGTCACTAGGAACGCTCCGACCATGCTCGAATGCAAGAGTGCACCCTTGCCGAATGTCAGAGTAAGGCCGCCTTTGATTGCCTGCGGACATCTAGGTTGGGCGATCGCCGCGATTTGGATGGCCGGACTTCCTGGCACTTCTCTGCTGCTCGATGTGAATATGTTTAGCGGGAATTCGGTTACGCCAAAGCTGTTTGCATATTCCGCGCTAATCGTCCTCTGGAGTGTGGTTTGCTGCATCCTGGGATATCTGCTTGGCCAATTTCATCGGAGATATCCAACCCGCCATCATCCGCGCCAAGAGTGAGTCGCCATATTGTCGCCCGCGCCCGGGAACAGCTTCGCTGCAGGCTGGCACTCCTGCGCGACGGAAGCGGGAGGTCTCCAGCCATCGAGCGCAGAATGGGGTTGAGGCCCTACGCGGGCTGCCCTGCGCACTCACCGTAGGGCTTCCGCTGCCGGGCCGGAACCCTTCGTCAGAGCGGGCGGCCTGGCCCCTCTCCCGGGGCTGCTGCCGAGGAGTCGGGCGCACCAGGGCGCATCGCCTTCTGGATGATCTCTCTGCACCGGTCCCAGGCCGCGGGAACGAGGTGGCCATAGATGTCGACGGTCGTCTTGATGGACTTGTGCCCCAGCCATCGGGACACCTCGTGGATCGGGATGCCGTCGGCAAGCGCGGTGGAGGCGAAGAAGTGACGAAGGCAGTACGGCGTGTACTTCGGCATCCCGTCAGGCTTCACGATTCCCGCAGCGATGAGCGCCTTCCTGAAGTGGTAGTCGTAGGTCGACGCCGTCGGCATGGTCCGCTTGCCGCGCTCGCGGGGCGCGAACAGCACCTCCTTACCGTCGACGGGCAGCGCACCCCACTCGGCCATGTGCTCATCGAGCTCCTGGCCCAGGAACGGCGGC
>NZ_BBPO01000166.1:0-2110 GCF_000787815.1 Streptacidiphilus neutrinimicus | reverse complement strand
CGATCGCGTCCCGCTGAGTGGTGTAGCAGGGATCTTGGAATAGCCCCTGGTCATGGGGCAGCCATCGCGCAACTCTCCGAGTAGGCAAGCTCGTTGAGTGAAGAGGTGCGCGATGGCCTTGTCCCAGTCTGACCTACTCCGACTCATGGAGTCACTGCGCTCGGCCGAAGGAGTTGAGCTCATCCGGGCGCTGGCCCGGCGGATCCTGCAAGAGCTGATCGAGGCGGAGGCGACCGCCAGGATCGGTGCCGAGCCGGGCGAGCACACCGACACGCGCGTGACCTGGCGCAACGGCCACCGCGGCAAGACGCTGACCACACAGGCCGGCGACCTGGACCTGGCCATCCCCAAGGTCCGCACCGGCAGCTTCTTTCCAAGCCTGCTCGAGCGGCGGCGCCGGATCGACCAGGCCCTCTACGCGGTCATCATGGAGGCCTACGTCCACGGCGTGTCCACCCGGTCGGTCGACGACCTGGTCAAAGCCCTCGGCGCGGACACCGGGATCTCCAAGAGCGAGGTCTCGCGTATCTGCGAGGACCTCGACGGCCAGCTGGTCGCGTTCCGCACGAGGCCGCTGGACCACACGCGCTTCCCCTACATGTACCTCGATGCCACGTACTGCAAGGCGCGGGTGAACCACCAGATCGTCTCCCGGGCCGTGGTGATCGCGACCGGCATCACCGAGGACGGCGGCCGCGAGGTCCTGGGCGTGATGGTCGGCGACAGCGAGACCGAGGTGTTCTGGACCGAGTTCCTACGACACCTGCGCGAACGCGGCCTGTCCGGGGTCCGCCTCGTGCTCGCGGACCACCACTCGGGCCTGGTCAAGGCGATTCGCAAGGTCATGCTCGGCGCCGCCTACCAAAGATGTCGCGTTCACTTCCTGCGAAACGTCTTCGCGGTGATCCCACGGGAGGCCGCGGAGATGGTCGCCGCGACGATCCGCACGATCTTCGCGCCCAGCCCACCGCGGACGCGGTGCGGGCCCAGGTCGACACGGTCGCCGAGATGCTCGGCCAGCAGTTCCCCAAGGTGAAGGCCATGCTGCTGGAGGCCAAGGAGGACCTGACCGCGTTCGCGGTGTTCCCGGAGCGGCACTGGAAGAAGATCCAATCGACGAACCCGCTCGAGCGGCTCAACCGCGAGATCAAGCGCCGCACCGACGTCGTCCAGGTGTTCCCGAACGACGACGCGCTGCTGAGGCTGGTCACCGCCGTGCTCTTCGAGCTGCACGACGAGTGGATCGCCTTCCCCCGCCGCTACCTGCCCGAGGGCAGTATGGATCAGATCTACCCCACCAGCCGCGAACTCCCAGCGACTTCATGACCGTTGGCGCACGACCACTACACCACTTCAAGGGACGCGGTCCTCGTCCACCCAGCGCTGGTGCCGCTCAGTTGCGGCGATGCGCTCCTTCTCTGCTTCCTGGTGACGTTCGTGGAGCTTTCGGAAGATCGCTTTGAGCTGGTCCTCCAGGGGTTTCTTCGGGCTGTCGGACCACCGGTGATTCCAGCCATAACTGCCGAGGGCGACCTCAAGGGACAGCTCCCCGGACGGCACCGTTCGGTGCGCAGGCGTCACGCGCTGCCAGTCGTAGACCTTGCGGCGATCATTCGCAGTGGGGATGTGCTGCTCCTGCTTCTCGCCTTCGCGGAACCGCAATTCATACTCGGCTCCGGACACTGCAAGCAGGGGGTGGGGATGCTGCCGCCGCTTGCGAACCGTCACCTGACCCCCTCTGGCTATAGCCTCCGCGCCGACCATCCGAACGATGTCCAAGATCCTTGGCACGAGCCCGGCGGAAACTTCGAAAGCCGTCGGGTCGCCTTCAAGGGCGGTGATGACCTGCTCAATGTCCACCGGCACGCGGCGACGCTCCGAACGGACTCGTTTCAAGCGGATCCGGTTCCAGGCGGTCTCGTCCGGGTTGACATCGTTGAACAGGCCAACGACGAGGTCGCCCTCGTTGCGGCCGGTGTGACGGAGGTGTTGTCCGTCTGGGGCGCAGTTCAGGCGGCGCGCCGCGTCGATGGCCCGCCGGTAGCGCGCCCTTGCCTCCTGCGTGGGTCGGTGACTCGCAGCAGCCCGCCTGCCTTCTGCACCTCGGCAA
>NZ_BBPO01000167.1 GCF_000787815.1 Streptacidiphilus neutrinimicus | reverse complement strand
TCCGAGGTGGTCGGTCACCTCGCCCTCAAGGGCGGACTCCAGCAGTCGCTTCGTCAACTGCTGGAGCAAGCCGCTCTCGCCGGTCAGCTGCAGCCCTTCGGCGCGGGCTCGGTCGACCAGCATCCCGATCAACTGGTCGTCCACGGCGCCAACCCCGGGCGGCGTCCACGGTCTCGCTCATCACGTCGCTCACTTCGGTGGTCCTCATCCCCGAGGGGACCCTCCGGCCCACCCGGCATTCCATGATCCACCGTTAAGCAGACACTCCCTGCACGCGCGTGCACAGGTGCCACCTACCGAAGGGCGCGCTACGAGAGTAGTGAAGAAGAAAAAACCCCAGGTCAAAGGCTTGACCTGGGGTTCATGGAGCCGCCTTCGGGATTCGAACCCGAGACCTACGCATTACGAGTGCGTTGCTCTGGCCAACTGAGCTAAGGCGGCGAACGGGGATTAGTCTACACAGCTCCGGGGGGTGCTCCTGCACGCTTTCCGATCACGACATGATCACCCCGCCGCGGAGGCGGTCGCGAGCTTGGCCGCGAAGCCGATGAAGAGGGCCGCGACGCCGGTGGTGAGGGCGGCGGAGAGACGGCGGCGGGCGCGGAAGACGGCGGCGAGGCGGTGGCCCGCCAGGATCAGCGTCGACAGGTAGAGGAAGCTGAACAGCTGGACCGTGCCGCCCAGGACGGCGAAGGAGAGGCCGGGCTCGGCGTAGGACGGATCCACGAACTGAACGAAGAAGGAGAGCAGGAAGAGGATCGCCTTCGGGTTCAGCAGGCTGATGAGCAGCGCGCGGCGGAACGGGGAGGTCTGCGACAGCGAGGTCTGCGGCGGTTCCGGCTCAGCCTGCGGGGCGGTGGAGAGATCCGTGGACGCGGCGTGGCGCTCGCGCCACAGGTCGCGGGCGGCCTTGATCATGCCGTAGCCGATGACCAGCAGGTACACCGCGCCGATGAGCTTCACCGCGTCGAAGACCACCGGGGTGGTGCGCAGCAGGGAGGCCGCGCCGAGGGAGGTCAGGGTGATCAGTGTGGTGTCGCCCAGGAAGACGCCGGCGGCGGCCCGGTAGCCGGTGGATATCCCGGAGCGCGCGGCGGTGGAGAGCACGTACAGCGAGTTCGGCCCGGGCAGCAGAACGATCAGCAGCGCGCCGAGGGCATACGTGGGGTAGTGGATCACGCCGAACACGGCGACTGCCTTTCATCGAGTGGAGAGGGCGAAGCGTCCCGATGAAAGGATCGTGGAGGGTAGTCGCTCCTGACAACCACCCTCCACGTGAGAACCGTGACGCCCGCGTCAGTGGCAGACCGTGCCCTTGGCCGGGACCGTGCCCTGCAGCAGGTAGTTGTTGACGGCATTGTCGATGCAGGCGCTGCCGCCCGGGTCGCGCGCGTAGGCGGTGTGGCCGTCGCCGTCGAAGGTCAGCAGCGTGCCGGTGTCGAGCTGCTGCGCCAGGCCCTCGGCCCACTCGTACGGGGTGGCCGGGTCCCGGGTGGTGCCCACCACCAGGATCGGCGCCGCGCCCTTGGCCGGGATGACGTGCGGCGAGCCGGACGCCTTGACCGGCCAGTACGCGCAGGTCAGGCCGCCCCAGGCGAGGCTCGCCCCGAACTGCGGCGAGGACTTCTCATACGACGGCAGCTGCTGCTGCACCTGGCTCGGGCTGGTCGCCGCAGCCGGCAGGTCGAGGCAGTTGACCGCCGCGTTCGCGTACATGAGGTTCTGGTAGTGGCCGCTCGGGTCGCGCTCGTAGTACTGGTCCGAGAGCGCGAGGAGCTCCTTGCCGTTGCCGTTGTTCACCGCGTCCGCCAGTGCGAGGCGCAGGCTGGGCCACTCCGACGGGTCGTACATGGCCGAGATCACGCCGGTCATCCCGAGCGCCTCGTTCAGCTTCCGCGGGTCGCCCGTGGGCAGCGGGTTGGCGTCCAGGGACTTGAAGAACGCGTCGAGCTTCTGGTTCGCCTGCGCGACCGTCCCGTTGCCCAGCGCGCAGCCGGGGCGCTTGACGCAGTCGGCGGCGAACGCGTCGAAGGCCACCTGGAAGCCGCCGGCCTGCTGGGCGTTGAGCTGCTGCGCGTTCAGGGACGGGTTCATCGCCCCGTCCAGCACCATGGTCCCCACCTTGGAGGGGAACAGACCCGCGTACGTCGCGCCGAGGAAGGTGCCGTAGGACTTGCCCAGGTAGTGCAGCTTGTCGTCGCCGAGGAGGGCGCGCAGCACGTCCATGTCCCGTGCGGACTCCACGGTGCTCACATGGCTCAGCAGCTTGCCGGACTGCTTCGCGCAGGCCTGCGCGAAGCCCTTGTCCGCCGCGACCAGCGCGCTCACGCCCGCCTGGGTGGTCGGCGTGGTGTTCACCTGCGTGTAGGCGTCCATCTGGGCGTCCGTCAGGCACTGCACCGGCGCGCTGCGGTCGACGCCGCGCGGGTCCACGCCGACGACGTCGTAGGCCGCGCGCACCACCGCCGGGTACGTCATCGCCGCGTACTCGGCGTAGTCCACCGCCGAGCCTCCCGGGCCGCCGGGGTTGACCAGCAGCGACCCCATCCTCGTCACACCCTGGCCCGTCGCCTGCTTGCGCACCGCGGAGAGCGTGAGGTCACCGCCGCCGGCCGCGCCCGGGTGGTCGTAGTCCAGCGGCACCTTGAACGTCGTGCACTGGAACCCGGAGTCGCAGCCGTGCCAGGACAGCTTCTGGTCGTAGTAGGGCTGCAGGTCGGCCGGGATCGCCGTCGGCAGCGGCTGCAGCGTGGTCGCCGCGGGGTTCGACGCGGTGTCGGTCGAGGACGGCCCACCGGCCGCGGAGGCGCCGCCCGACCCGCCGCCTGACGCGCCCGGCGTCGATCCGGAGGAACTGCAGCCGACCAGGCCCACTGCCGTCAGCCCGAGGACGGCCAGCGCCACGACGGCCTTGGTGACGCGCGACCTGCGAGCGCCCGGTTCGGCAGCGCCCGGTTCGGCAGCGCCATGTTCGGCCGCGCCCGGTTCGACAGCGCCCGGTTCGACAGCGCCCGGTTCGACAGCGCCCGGTTTGGCGGCGCGGGCCTGCGGGGGCCGCTCGGACGGGACGACGCTGGGCACGCGGGTTCTCTTCATGCTCTCCCCAGAGTGGGCCGCGCCGCGGAGGGGCCGCGCGGCGAATGTGCGGTGGTGCGTCTGGTGGGGGCGTCAGCGGTGGGCTGCCGCGGCGAACTCCTCGGTTACATAGTCTGCCGCCATTCTCACCAGCCGCACGCGTTCGCGGGCCGACGTCGCGTCGCGGACCACCGACGAGAGCCGCACCGCCGCGTCCGGCGCCCCCTGGAGCGCGGCCCGCAGCCGGCTCGCCTCGGCCTGCCCGGCGGTGTCCCGGCGGGCCTGCGCGAGCAGCAGGCGGAGGCCCGACGGCAGCGGGGAGGCACCGCCCGCCGCCTTGCCCGGCACCGGGTGCGGCAGCGCGCCTCCGAGGGCGGCCGCGCCGGCGTAGGCGTCCGGATGGGCCAGCTCGGCCGTGACCGCGCACGACGAGCCGCCGTCCACCCCGACCTCCGCCCAGGAACGCGGGCGCGAGGCC
>NZ_BBPO01000168.1 GCF_000787815.1 Streptacidiphilus neutrinimicus | reverse complement strand
GTATAAGTTACGTGGAATCACGCTGACGGATGGATCTGCTCTGTGGGGCGGGACGGCGGTCCTGCTGTCGCGTTGAGCGTGTTCGTGACGGTGTTGTCGGAGAAGTGGCCGGTCTTGGACCGGCATGAGCGGGCGGCCGAGTGGCTGCAGATCTGGTCGGATCTGGGTCGGGCACCCCGGACGATCGATGCCTACGCCCGTGGTCTGGGCGAGTTCTTGCTGGCCTGTGAACGCGACGGGGTCCATCCGGAGAGTGCCAACCGCAGTCATATCGCCGCGTTTGTCCGGGAGTTGAGGACGCGTCCGAGCCGCAGTGGGCCGAACGTGATGGCACTGGACTCGGGGGCGGGATTGTCGAACGCCACGCTGCAGCAGCGGCTGGTGCCGGTGCGACTGTTCTTCGACTTCCTCGTCGAGGAGGGAATCCGGGAGTCGAACCCGGTGGGCCGCGGGCGTTACACCCCGGGCCGCTCGGGCGGCGGGACAGCACGAGGGCTGTTGCCGCGCATGGTCAAGCTGCCGTGGATTCCGGCCGAGGCCGAGTGGTCGCGGGTCCTGGAGGTCTTCCGGGCGGAGCCGGTCCGCAACCGTCTGATGCTGGCACTGGCCTACGACTCGGCGCTTCGCCGGGAAGAGCTGTGCTCGCTGCGGACCGACGACATCGATCCGGCCCACCGCACGCTGCGGGTCCGGGCGGAGACCACCAAGACCCGGCAGGAGCGGATCGTGCCCTACTCGGCGTCCACCGGGGTGCTGCTGGGCGAGTACCTGCGGCACCGCGCCTCCCTGTCCCGGGCCCGGGGGCCGTTGTTCCTCTCGGAGTCGCGACGCAACACGGCCCAGCCGCTGACCTTGTGGACCTGGTCGAAGGTCGTGCGCCGGATCGCGCTCGAGGCCGAGGTTCCGCGCTTCTCCACACACACCACCCGTCACCTGTGTCTGACGGACCTGGCCCGGATGGGCTGGGAGGTCCACGCGATCGCCTCGTTCGCCGGACACCGCAGCACCGAGTCGACCTTGCGCTACATCCACCTGTCCGGCCGTGAGCTGTCCGCACGGCTGAACGCTTCGATGTCGCATCTGCACGCCTGGCGCGTCGGGACGCTCACCGGCACGGAGGTGACATCGCGATGATCCCGGCCCAGATCCGGCGTCCAGTCCGGGGGCTCCCTGCCGACGGCCGACCACACCTGTTCGTCCTGGACGGTTTCGACCGCAGCCCCCAGCTGACCGCCCCAGAGAACGCCGCTCTGCAGGCCCTTGACCTGCGAGCCCTGCGTCGGCAGCGGGCTCACGGCGGCGTCCCGCGCCGGACCGCCGCCCACTGGAAGGCCCTGGCGCGTCTGGTCGATCCACTCGACCGGGCCCGCGACGTCCTCCACCACGACGGCGAAGTCGCTCACCGCCGGGCCGGGGCCCAAGCGGCGGCGATCGTGCTGGACAACTGCCGTTCGCTGGGCCGTTCCTGGTGGGGGTGGACGCCCTGGGACTGGGCCGGTCTGTGTTCCAGCGGAAGCACCGCGTTCCGCGCGGCCCAGCCGCTGCCCACAGACACCGCGACCCGGCCGTTCCTGGTCGCTCTGGGCTATCTCCTGGGCGGCTTCACCGACTTTCAGCACCTGGGCCACTTCAACCGGCTCTACCTCGCCCAGCTCCTGTTCGGGACCGAGGCGGTCGAGGCGGCGATGACCGAGGTCGCCACCGTCGCGGACCGCTGGGGCTACCGCAGCCAGAACCGCGAGGACGGCCGCTACCGACTGCCCGGCGTCCTGGCCCAGGCCCTGCTGATCAACCGCAGCCCTCGGCTTGAGGATCTGACCACCGAGGCGTTCGCCCGCCTGCAGGCACACCCGGCCACCGGCACCCGCTACGCGTCCGGCTTCTACGTCCTGCAGAAGATCATCGCCGACCTCGGGCACTGCCAGACCCCCGTCCGCCCCGGCTTCAACCATGCCCCGGGACTGGCCGGCGTCCCCGAGCCCTGGGCCGCCTATCTGCAGCGCTGGTACGACACCTCCGTCCTGACGGTCAACGTCCGCAACAACATCCGCACGAACATGGCCAAGACCGGCCGCTGGCTGGCCGCCGAGCATCCCGAGGCCGTCGATCCCGCCCACTGGACCCGGTCGACCTGCGCGGACTGGGTCGCCGCGGTCGACAAGATGGCCGTCGGCGACCACGTCCAGCGCAACGACCACCTCCACGACCGCCTGGGCGATCCGATCGCCCCGCGCACCAAGGCCCACATCCTCATGGGAACCCGCACGTTCCTGCGTGACCTGCAGGAATGGGAATGGATCCCACGCCGCTTCGACACCTCCCGTGCTCTGGCGGTGCCCCGCACCGTCGCCGCTCTCATCGCCACCGATCCCCGCGTCATCGCCGACGAGGTCTGGGCCAAACTGCTCTGGGCCGGGCTCAACCTCGAGGCCGACGACCTTCCCGGCACCTCCGCCAGCAGCTACTACCCCCTGGAACTTATCCGCGCCCTCGCTCTCACCTGGCTCTTCTCCGGCCTGCGGAGCGATGAGATCTCCCGCCTGCGGGTCGGCTGCGTCCGCTGGCAGCACGAGGGACAGCCCATCGACGGCGACTCCCGCGAAGTCCCGGCCGAGCAGGCCGTCTGCCTCCTCGACGTCCCGGTCAACAAGACCAGCACCGCGTTCACCAAGCCCGTCGACCCGATCGTCGGCCAGGCCATCGAAGCCTGGCAGCACCTGCGGCCCACCCAGCCCCGGCGCCTCGACCCCAAGACCAGCGAACGCGTTGACCTGCTCTTCTCCGTCCGCGCGCACCCGGTCGCGAAGAACTACATCAACCGCACCCTGATCCCCTCCCTCTGCGAGAAGGCCGGCGTCCCCACCTCCGACGTCCGCGGCAACATCACCAGCCACCGGGCCCGCTCCACCATCGCCAGCCAGCTCTACAACGCCAAGGAGCCGATGACGCTCTTCGAGCTGCAGGCATGGCTCGGCCATCGCAGCCCGGTCAGCACCCAGCACTACGCGAAGATCACTCCGAACACGCTGACCAGGGCATATACCGAGGCCGGGTACTTCTCCCGGAACCTGCGGACCATCGAGGTCCTCGTCGACCGGGACGCCGTCGCCTCCGGCGCCGCCACCGGCGGCAACCAGCCCTGGCAGTACTACGACCTCGGCCACGGCTACTGCACCTACAGCTTCTTCGAGCAGTGCCAGCACCGCATGGCCTGCGCACGCTGCGACTTCTACACCCCCAAGGACTCCACCCGGGCCCAACTCCTGGAAGCCAAGGCCAACCTGCAGCGGATGCTGGTCTCCATCCCACTCACCGACGACGAACGCGCCGCCGTCGACGACGGACAGACCGCTCTGGACGCCCTCCTCGCCCGACTCGCCGAAGTCCCCACCCCCGCCGGGCCCAGCCCCCGCGACCTCAACCGACCCACGACCGCCCGACTGCTGCCGATCATCGAAGTCCGGCAAGGCACCGAATGACGAAACCGCAGGTCACAGATTCCACAGAA
>NZ_BBPO01000169.1 GCF_000787815.1 Streptacidiphilus neutrinimicus | reverse complement strand
CCGTGGGCCCGACCGGGGCGGGCCAGGCGCCCGCCCCGGTCGAGCCGGCCACGGCGTCCACGGCGTCCGCGGCGTTCACGGCTTCCGCCGTGTCCCCCGCGTCCGCGGCTTCGCGGAACAGCCGGACGGCCGTGGTGCCCGGCCCGGCCGGGCCGGCGAGGATGCGTCCCAGCAACTCCCCGTCGAGGTGCAGCATCGTGGCTCCCGTCCTTGCCTACGCGTGCGGAGCCGCGATGTCGACGTTCTCGAGGATGCCGATCGCGTCCGGCACCAGGATCGCCGCCGAGTAGTACGCGGTGACCAGGTAGGAGATGATCGCCTTCTCGTCGATCCCCATGAACCGCACGTTGAGGCTCGGCTCGACCTCGTCCGGCAGCCCCAGCTGGTGCAGGCCGACGACGCCCTGGTTGTCCTCGCCCATGCGCATGGCCATGATCGAGGTGGTGTGGCCGTCCTCGACCGGCAGCTTGCCGCACGGGTAGATCGGCACGCCGCGCCAGGCCGGGATCCGGTGGCCGTTGCGGTCGATCGTGTCCGGGTACAGGCCGCGCTTGTTGCACTCGCGGAAGAAGGCGGCGATCGCCTTGGGGTGGGCGAGGAACAGCGAGGTGCTGCGGCGCATGCTGAGCAGCTCGTCCATGTCGTCCGGGGTGGGCGGCCCGGACCAGGTGCTGATGCGCTGGTCGTAGGCGGTGTTGTGGAGCAGGCCGAACTCCCGGTTGTTGACCAGCTCCCACTCCTGCCGCTCGCGGATCGCCTCCACGGTGAGCTTGAGTTGCTGCTCGGTCTGGTTCATCGGCTGGTTGTACAGGTCCGCGACCCGGGAGTGGATCCGCAGCACCGTCTGAGTGAGGCTCAGGTCGTATTCGCGCGGGGCGAGTTCGTAGTCGACGAAGGTGTTCGGGATGACCGGCTCGCCCTCGTGCCCGGCACTGAGGTCGATCGGCGCCTCGCCCTTGCTGTTCGTGGCCCGCTGCGACTCGGCGACGAACCGCTCGATGTGGGAACGCAGTTGGGGCGCGCGGTCGAACAGGTCCAGCACGCCGGACCAGGGCAGCACCATGATCGTGCCGGACGTCGACGCCTGCGCGGTGGCCAGCCACAGCGGGTCGCTGGTCAGCACGGCCTCGTCGCCGAGGTGGTCGCCGTCGGTCACCACGCCGAGGACGGTGGTGTCCCCGTACTTGCCCGTGCTCAGCCGGTTGATCCGGCCGTGGGCGACGATGAACACCTCCTCGATGGGTGAGCCCTCCTCGACGATCACCTCGCCGGCGTGGAACTCCCGCACCTGGAAGCGGGAGGCGAGCTCGGCCAGCACGGCCGGATCGTCGAAGTCGCGCAGGGCCGGGATCTCCCGCAGCGTCTCCGGCACGATCCGCACGTCGTCGGCCCCGCCCTGCACGAACCCCACGCGTCCGCGTCCCACCGCGAGTGTCAACCTACGGTTGACCCGGTAGGTGCCGCCGGCGACGTTGACCCACGGCAGGTTCTTCAGCAGCCAGCGTGAGCTGATGCCCTGCATCTGCGGTGCGGACTTCGTCGTCGTCGCCAGGTTGCGCGCGGCGCGCGTACTGAGGCTCTGCTGATCGGGAGCGCCGTCGACCCCTGCGGACCCCGCGGGGCTCTCCGTGGCCTCCATGGACATGAGTGCGACCTCCTTGGTCAATGCCGTGATTCCAGTAAGCGGGATGGGAGGTGGGCATGGGGGTGGCGCAGGGGGTGGGGGTGTTGAAAGTTCGGCGGCGTTGAAGGCGGGACGCGGTGCGCGGAGCGCGGCTTCTCAGGGGGTCTGCAGGCGGGCGAGGACGCCTCGGCCGGAGGTGGTGGCGCGGAAGGGGCGCAGGCGGCTGCGGAGGGTGCGGACCGCCCGGTCCGCGCGGGCGCTGCGCAGCAGGGGGTAGTCGTCGAGGAAGGCGTGCCAGGCCGTGCACGCCTGGTCCAGAGAGCCGCCGTCCAGGAGGAGTTCGCCCAGCCGCGCGGCGCCCACCGCCCGGGTCCGGCGTTCGTCCGGCGGCCGCAGCTGGAGTGAGCGCCGGAGCGCGGCGACGGCGCCCGCACGGTCGCCGAGCGCACTGAGCACCTGCGACTCGTGGTGTTCGTGCGCGGCCCGGTGGTACTCGCCGCTGCCCTCGGAACGGCCGAGCAGCTCGGACGAGCGCTGCAGCACGGTCAGGGCGCGCCGCCGTTCGCCGCGAGCGGCCGCGGCGACGGCCAGTTGGCCCGTCACGGCCGCCGCCAGCCACGTCGGCAGGCGCGAGCGCTGCGCGGACGCGGCCTCGGCCAGTTCCAGGGCGTGGGCGCGGTGGCCGAGCTCCTGCGCCTGGACGCTCAACGCGCACAGGGCGGCGGCCTGCCCGGGGGCGTCGTAGGCCTCGGCGGCGAGCAGGGTGGCGGCCTGGTAGTAAGCCTGGGCCACGCCGTGCCGCTGCTCGTCGAAGCACATCGAGCCGGCGAGGCAGGCCAGCGCCGAGGAGACGAGCAGCAGCTCGCGTCGCGCCCTGGGCGCGGCCGGCGCCGCGAGCCACTCGGCGACGCTGCTGCGCAGGAAACCGGTGAGGGCGGCGCGGGAGTGGCCGCCGCCGAAGGCGGAGTCGACGGTGGTGAAGGTGCGCAGCATGTCCTGCGCCGCCCGGACGTGCGCGACGGTGACCCGGTCGGCCGCCGCCGCGCCGGAACCCGGGGCGGGCCGGGCGGCCGTGGCGCGCGGAGCGGCCAGGCAGAAGTGTGTGGGGGCGCCCAGCCGGTAGGGGCGGGTGCGCGGCTGCACGGTGTCGAGTTCGGTGAGGTCCCGCAGGGCCGTCCTGGAGGGCGGAACGTTTTCCCCGGCTCCGGCGCCCGCCCCCGCGCTGCCGCGGGGAAGGTCGGCGACGAACCCCACCTCGGCGAGCTGGAGCGGACGTCCCAGCTGCCGGGCCAGCGCCTCGGCGACGACGGAGGCGACAGCCGCCGGCGGGCGCGTGCCGGCCATCCAGTGGGCGACGGAGGTGCGGTCGTAGCGCAGCGTCAGGCCGATCTCTGCTCCCGCTCGGTTGACGGCGCGGGCGAGTGCCGCCCCGCTCCAGCCGGCCTCCTGGGCGAGCGCACGCAGGCGTGCGTTGGGGTGCCGTGGCGCCATGGTCGTGCGGACCTCCGGTCCTGGTGGGTGCTGACGGTGCCGGCGTCGGTCGCGGGCCCTCCCCGGATTCATGAACCGCGTCATCCCGCCCGACGCACGAGCGGCGCAGCGCACGGGAGCGTGACCGGGCGCGCTTCCCTGCCACGCCTAGTGCATGACAAGTCGTGTGCGATCACTGATCCGATCCTGTTCGACGTGTACACGTCCCACCTTTGGACATGGGTCGGGCGCGAACTATCGCGGCTGAGCAAGATCGATCAAGGGGGGTCGATCAGCGCCTCGGGCCCGGCGTCGAGGTGCCGGCGCACGGGGTAGTGCGTCAGCGCACGTTCGAGCGCGCACGAATTCAGCGCGCGCCCCCGCCTGCCCACCC
>NZ_BBPO01000170.1 GCF_000787815.1 Streptacidiphilus neutrinimicus | reverse complement strand
GAGGCGTGTGGGGTAGCGTGATCCGTCGGGAGGTGAGCCATGGAGCCGCCCGCCTTTGCTTGACCCGACCGTCATGCTGGCACCGCCGGGCCGCGTGCTGCCACTCGGGTGGCCGGTTGTGTGACCGACCATCGATGGGCGGGTTCACTGGTTCGGTTGGGCTATTCGATCGCGCAGCTCGGAGGGCCACCGTCGTCTCTAGAGGGGGACCTTCTCCCCAGCATCGTGTGGGGCTCGCAAAGTCATCGCTGAAGGTGGGGACGGCGTGAGAAGCGTTCGTCGGCGACTGGGATGCTGCGCGGGTGATCATCTCGACGCTGTACCGGATTACCGGCGTCGGCGTTCGACTAGCAGGATTCGCTGCACGATGCCTGGCTCGACCAACGTGGTCTCGCCAACCTGTATCCACGCCCGCCAGTACGCCGCTCCGCCGTGGTTCTCACCCAGGCACTGGCAATCGCAGTCGTCCCCCTCGGCGTCGCGGCACCGCACGTCGCATCGACTGCTGTTGCGGAAGTCGAGTGCCACCTCTACCGCGCCAAAGCGCTCGGCAAGTGCCTCGACCACCTCTCGCATGTGGCTCCGGGCGATCTCCCAGCACTTCATCTCCCTGTTCCACGCTGGGCGGATCAGGTCGCCGAGCTGGTCATGCCACCACGCTCGGGTGTCGGGCGCGTACGGCATCCGGATTCGGAGGCGCGCAGTGCCCACAGGTCGATGCACGGTGGGGAGCGACATGGGACCTCGCAATGTGTGGATCGGCTTGTTCACGCTCGCGGGAGAGAGGCTACGCGACGTCAGGTCGGGTGCGCATAGAGGTTGATCAGCTGCGAATGCTTTGGTGCACGGAAGGCCTGGCCCCGTGTGTCGGCCAGACCTTCGCTGGGCGCCCTCGTGCGCACCCCGCTTCTGACGGTGTGGCCACAGGTCTTCCAGTTCCGTGACGCGCTTGTTCTTCCAGATCTTGTCGGCCAGGCTCATCAGCAAGTCCTCGAGGTTCACGCCCGGCGAGTCCCAGGAGGCGTGGGTGGCGGCGAATCCGGGCAACTCAGGACTGACACCGTGAGCGGCGTCGACGTCGCGCAGGAGCGCTGCTACGCGTGCTGGCAGGGATGCAGGGGCGGCTCGCCCGCGCTCCCCAGCGCCAGCAGTAATGCCTTTGGATGCGCCATGGCCTCAGGGTAAGGGCTGTCCCGTAACGATCTTTGTGGACTGTCGCGCGTTGGCCTTCTCGGCCACGCAGTGCGCTATGCGCCCTGGGCGAGGTTGTGCAAGCGGGCGATGCCGAGCATGGCATGGCGGACTTCGTCGCCCCGGAGGCGGCAAGTCTCGCAGGATCTTCCAGGTCTTCATACGCGCGAAGACATGTTCAACGCGGGCTCGGACCTGCTTGTGGGAGCGGTTGTGCTCACGCTTCCAGTCGCACAGCTCGCCGCCAGCCGGGCGCCGGTGTGGAATCACGAGCCCGGTGCCCGGATAGCCGCCGTCGGCAATCGTCGTCGTCCTTCCGACGGCGGCCCTGGCGCCGGACTCGTGCCACGCCTTGCAGTCGTTCCGGTTCCCGGGCAGTGGGCGGCCGACGACCACGATGAGCCGGGTATCGGCGTCGATGACGACCTGGTGGTTCGTCGAGTACCGATAGTTCTTCGACTGCTCGGCGACGGTGTGATCACGGGTGGGCACCAAGGTACCGTCCACGATGAGCACCGTCCCCTTGCGGAAGCGTTGCCGCTGCTTGAGCGCGAGGAGCGGCCCCGTGCGATCGACGATCCGCTCGGCCGCGGACTTCGAGACACCGAACAACGGTGCAAGCTGTCGCAGTGTCAGATTGGTTCGCCAGTATGCCGTCACCAGGAGGACCCGATCCTCCAGCGGCAGCGACCACGGACGTCCTGGGCGCGGGCTGTCCGCGCCCTCACGGCGCAGCATCGTGATCAGCTTGCGGAACGCGCGCGGGCTGAGTCCGGTGAACGGTGCTATCCAAGACGGCTCCGACGCCGTGATCACTCCAGGCACAGCCGGATCGTCTCATCTTGATCACTGTCGTCGGGACATCGGCGCATTTCGGTGGCTCGGACGGTTGGTGCATGAGAGCCTCGCGGCCGTGGCCGCTGACCCCGACCCGCCCTCGCGCCCCACCCACGCCCTCATGAAAGGCAGTACCGAGATGCGCAACACTCTGCCGGTCGCCGCGGCCCTCCTTGGCTGCGCCCTGTTGACCAGCGGGTGCGCCCTGGACCCCGGCTACCCGGAGTACACCAAGCCGTTGACGGACTCGCAGTTGGTCGGTCACTGGGTGAGCACGTGCAAGGCTGTCATGACCGTCAACGCCGACCACACGCTGACCGCCACCGGATTGCCCACCGGCGACGACCCGGTGAAGGGAACCATCACCGGCAACGTCTCCGGCCACGGTACCTGGAGCATCCAGCCCGCCTTCGGCGACACGATCCCCCAGGCCATGGACATCACCGTCGGCGCCGACGGACGATTCCCTCGAGCCAGCCACCAACAACGGCTCCCTGCTCCTGGTGGACACCCTGGGCGACCCGGACGACGGCATTGCCTGCAACTTCAGCCGTGGCTGAGCGCTACCGCCGTGGAAAGCCCTGGCGGCCGCCGTCGGCCAACACCAGGGCACCCCAGCAGGCGCGCGCGACGCCGGCTTCGGGAAGGCACGACAGTAGCTGTGCGCGGCAGTCCAGCGAGAACGGCTCGATCCGCTCCGGATCACGCCGACGCTGCGCGACCCTGTCGCCCGATTCGTGGCGTTCGGCTGACGTGCGGCTTGGTGGGTGGGACGGTGGTGGGGTCCGGTTGCTTCGCGGGGAAGTGAGGAGGATCGGCGCGATGTCGCTGCATCCTGCTGAGGCCCCTGCGATCCCCGAGGCCACGGCGCGGGTCGCGCGAGCCGCGTTCCCCAAGGGCTGCCTGGCAATGCGGATCCGCGATGAGCTGGACGTGCTGTTCCGCGATGCCGAGTTCGCGCCTGTGTTTCCCATGCGGGGCGGGCCGGCCCTGTCGCCAGGGCTGCTGGCGATGGTGTCGGTGATGCAGTTCGCCGAGCGCCTGACCGACCGGCAGGCCGCCGACGCGGTCCGCGGCCGGATCGACTGGAAATACCTTCTCGGCCTGGAACTCGAGCACACCGGCTTCCACTTCTCGGTCCTGTCGGGCTTCCGCGAACGCCTGGTCGCCCACGGCCAGGAGGAGCAGATCCTGGACCTGCTCCTGGAACGCCTCGGTGGATTGGGATACCTGCGAGCCGACGGCAGAGTGCGGACCGACTCCACTCATGTCCTGGCCCTGGCACGTGAGTTGAACCGGCTGGAGTTCGTGGTCGAGACGCTGCGGTGCGCATTGGAAGCACTGACGGTGACGGCCCCCGACTGGCTGCGCGCCTGCCGGGTGGT
>NZ_BBPO01000171.1 GCF_000787815.1 Streptacidiphilus neutrinimicus | reverse complement strand
CGACGGCTCGTTCCAGGAGACCGCTCAAGAGCTGTCGACGATCCTGCACCACGACCACAAGCCAGTGATCCTCTTGATCAACAACGGGGGATACACCATCGAAACGCGGCTACCTCGGCAAGAACGAGCACTACAACGACATCGCCACCTGGGCCTTGGCGGACCTGCCGAAGGTGCTCTGCCCGGAGACCACGGCTCGGTCCTTCGTCGCCAAGACGCCCGACGATCTGGCGAGTGCCTTGAGCGCGCCGAACGACAAGATGATCTTCATCGAGTCGGTCATGGACCCCCACGACTGCCCCGCGCCCGTGGCCGCCAGCAGCAACCACGGGGCCGAAGTCGACTACGGGCCACGGGGACCGCAACACCGCGACGGCGTGCAACTCGAAGCTGTGTGACAACGTACCGCGGGCAGCGCTTGTCCAGGTTTCTGGCACGCTCCGCGGGCAATCGCGCTGAGAGCAGGGCCAGTCGCCTGGTTGGCCCCGGGCGAGGGGCGAAGTGAGCAACCTAGCCGAACGCCTCGGTCGGCCCGCCGGTTCGCAGGGCCGTCGCGGAGCGTGGCTAGCGCTTGGAGTTCCAGGCCTTGTGCACGAACTCCAGCCGGTTGCCGTCGAGGTCGGCGACGTTGGCGGCGTAGTAGCCGGGGGCGAAGTAGGTGCGGTCCGCGGGCTTGCCGTCGTCGATGCCACCGGCGTTGATCGCGGCCGCGTAGGCGGCGTCCACGGCCTCGTTGCTGTCACACACGATGCCGACGTACAGGCCCGTCTCACCAGGCTGGCGCCGACGCAGCCAGATACTGGACCCGACCCCGGTGCCCGAAACGTACGTCGCGTCGCCGAGACCGAAGAGGTCCGGGACGCCGTCGGGGCCGGACGCGGCGTCGTAGTTCCCGAACTCGCGCCAGCCAAGGGGCTTCAGTGCCTCGCGGTAGAAGCCCAGCGACCTGTCGATGTCCGTGACCGAGATGTAGACGTGATCAATCACTTCGAGGTGTCCTTCCACGCTGCGGTGTTCTTGCGGGCGAAGTCGCGGAACGTGCGCGGTGGCCTGCCAGTGATCTGCTTGACGGCGTCATTGGGGCGGGCCCCGTTGCCGGACGCGATCGTCTCGGTGAGCTGCCGCAGCACCGCGCCGTACTCCGGGGGGATTCCGTCCGCGATCGCACCGGCGACCCAGGCTTCACGGTCCATTTCGTGGTGCACGATCGTCCGACCGGTGGCCTCGCTGATGATCGCGGCGGCCTCAGTGACGGTCAGCGCTTCGGGGCCGGTCAGGTCGTAGGCCGCGCCGGTGTGGGCGGCCGGGTCGGCCAGCGTGGTCGCCGCGACGGCTGCGACGTCCTCGGCATCGACGAACGCCTCAGCTCCGCTGCCGGTGGGCACGACGATCGCGCCGTCGACCGGCCTGCAGAACGTCTCGCTGAAGTTCTGCATGAACCACGCGGGACGCAGGATGGTGTGGCCCAATCCGCGACGACCCATCAAGTCCAGTTCGACGCCGCGCGTGGCAACCTCCTGTGGCGCGTTCTCCATGCCGTACGCGCTCACGAACGTCACATGCTCCACCCTCGCGGCCTCGGCCTCGTCGAGGAACGCCGAGACGTCCTCGGCAAAGTCCAGACGCATCACCGGGGCGATCAGGTAGACGCGATCGACCGCTTTCAGGGCGGGCGCGTAGGTGCCACGGTCGCTCCAGTCGAACGAGACGTCGGCACCGGACCGGGTCGCGGTACGGACCGCCACCCCCCGACTGACCAGCTCGGCGACAACACGAGAACCGGTCTTGCCCGTCGCACCGAGCACAAGGACCACTGGATCTGATTCGTTCATACAGTCAGCCTACGGCGATGGATGAGCTAATCAATGCGCATGACTCTCAATCTGCGACGCGATACGCTCAATATGTGGACCTATTGCATGACTATCTCGTGAGGGCGCGCGCGTCCGGCGCGGTCTTCGCACGCTCGGTCGCCCGTCCACCCTGGGGACTGACGCTGCCCGCCTCCATTCAGCTCTCACTCCACACAGTGCTGCGCGGCCACGCATGGCTATGGCTTGACGATCCCGCCGCAGCCCAACGCCTGCTGCCGGGTGACCTCGCAATCGTCGTGGGCGGTCGAGATCATCACCTCGCGGATGAGCCGACTCCCGAGAGATGCACGACCCACGAGCAGTTCTGGGCCACGGGAGCCGGGAATGATGCCGACGATCCCCACGCAACGGTCTTCCTGTGCGGTGCCTACCGCCTGGCAGGCGACGTGGGCCGAAGCCTCATCCAGGCACTGCCGCCGATGCTGGTCATCCGGCCGTCCGCACATGATCAGGTGCACGACGTGGTCTCACTCATCTCACGCGAGCTCATGCACTCGGCTCCCGGGCAGCAGACCGTGCTCGACCGGCTGCTCGACGTTCTGCTCGTCCTGGTCATGCGAGCCTCCTACCAGGACAATCCGAGCGCACCGCGCTGGTACCGTGCCGCCGAGGACCCACGGCTGGGCCGAGCGCTCCAGGCGATGCACGAGGATCCTGGCCACAGCTGGACCGTCCCGGAACTCGCGGCCGTGAGCGCAATGTCCCGCCCGTCGTTCGCCCGTAACTTCGAACGCGCGCTCGGACAGACGCCGATGCAGTACCTGACGGACTGGCGCTTGACCCTCGCCCGCGAATACCTGCTGGCCAACGAACTCACCATGGAGCAGATCGCCCGCCGCACGGGATACAGCTCGCCGAACGCCTTCGCCGCGACGTTCCGTCGCCATATCGGACTCCCGCCCGGGCGTTGGCGGCAGGAAGCCTCCACATGAGCTCGCTGAACGAGGGCTGAGCGGGCCCAGCGCTTCACCCGAGGAAGGGCTGTCCCGCGCCCCTGGCCGTCGGCACCTCCGCCGCGCCAGGAGACGAACTCGCTGTCGTCGAGGTCGACGTCTTCGAAGCCAGCTTTGCGTGCGAACTCGACGACACCCGAGAGGCGGAACGCGGTGCCCTCGCCCTCGGGCGCCGAGTGCGCCAAGCTTGGTGGCCCAGAGGCAGCCTCCGTTGGCGTCGTTTGAACGCGGACCCTCTGACGGCGGATCAAAAGTGACCCACGTGGTGCCGCCTGATCCTGGCCTTGTTGATCAAGGTCAGGAGGGAAGGGTGATCCTCGTGGAGGACTGGGCAGAGATCCGACGGTTGCACCGGGCCGAGCAGATGCCGATCCGGGCGATCGCGCGGCACCTGGGCATCTCGAAGAACACCGTCAAACGGGCCCTGGGCAACGACCGGCCCCCGAAGTACCAGCGGCCGGCGAAGGGCTCGGTGGTCGACGCGGTCGAGAAGCGGATCCGCGAGTTGCTGCAGCAGACCCCGACGATGCCCGCGACCGTGATTGCCGAGCGGATCGGCT
>NZ_BBPO01000172.1:1159-3779 GCF_000787815.1 Streptacidiphilus neutrinimicus | reverse complement strand
TCGCGTTCGTGGTGGACACCTTCTCCCGCCGCATCGTCGGATGGTCTGCGGCCACCACCAAGCACACCGAACTGGTCATGGCCGCGTTGGAGATGGCGCTGTGGCAGCGCGACCGCACCGGAACACGCCCGGAGGTGGGCGGGTTGACGCACCATTCGGACGCGGGGTCGCCCAATACACGTCTTTCGCGCTGGCCGAGCACTTGGACCGGGCCGGCATCGCAGCCTCCATCGGTTCGGTCGGCGACGCGCTCGACAACGCTCTGATGGAGTCGACGATCGGCCTGTACAAGACCGAGCTGATCAAGCCCCAGCGGCCCTGGCGCACGCTGTCCGAGGTCGAGCTCGCCACTGCCGAGTGGGTGGACCCACGGTGAAATAGGCCACGTCCCGCCCGCCGAATACGAAGCCAACTACTACCTGACAGCCACAAAACAGCTGGTCACAGCCACACCATAGAGTCTCCGGCCAAGCCGGTGCGGTTCACTGGGCAGTCTTGTTCGGTACGTCGTAAAGCCTGGTCCTCGGTGAGACTGGGGCGTTGGCCGCCCGTGTGTTGGACGACTCTCTGTGTTAGCGCGTAGGCCGGGCTTGGCGCCACTGGCGGTGGAGATGAGGTTTGTGCCGGGTGGGCGGCCTCGCTTCGATTCGTGTACAACGACACCGTGTGCACGAACGTGGACGAATGAATGTCCAGGTGCTCATCGTGGACGTCGACGTCGTGCTGGTGGAACGTCAGCTGCGGACGAGCGAGCTGGCTTGCCCCGGATGCGGTATCGCGCTGACGCTGTGGGGACACGGCTGGCCGCGGGTGATCCGCGCTGGTGGGGGTTCTCGGTCGCGGTGTGTCCGCGTCGGGCTCGGTGCCGGGATTGTCAGGCGACCCACGTGTTGCTACCGGAGGTGTTGTGGCCTCGGCGGACGGATGCTGCCGAGGTGATCGGGGCCGGCCTGGAGGTAGCCGCGGGGAGGCTCGGACATTTGCTGATCCTGCCGTGTACCGAGCAGTACGCGCCGGAGGCGGTTCCCAGTGGGCACCGGGGGCCGCCGGTCCTCCGGTCCGTGAACCGGCGCGCATCAGTGCCGAGTGGGTCTGGCTGTCCTGGCCATCGCCGCCAGTCATCTGCTGGCCGGACACTTCGCGGCGGCCGGGACGAGCTCCTCCGGGACCAACGTCTCGCTCAACGGGGTGGTCCCTATCGGTCTCGCATTTGCGGCGGTCGCCTAGAGCGTGATCACTAACCCTCCGGACCGCTGGATCGGGTGATCGTCGGGGTGGCGTGAACTTCCTTCCCGTGTGGGAGAGATGTGGTGTTTCGTCTCTATCGCTGTGGTTGGAGGTTGCTGGTGCCGTCGGTGTTGGGGCTGGTGGAGGAGCGGGAAGCTGGGGCTCGGCGCGAGGTCGAGCGTCTCCGGAGCGAGGCGGCCCGGCTGGCTGCTGCTCTCGGGGAGGCCGAGGCGGAGGTCTCGCGCCTGGTCATCGCCCGCGAGACGCTTCGGGACGTGCTGCGCGGGGAGTCCGCTGGCCCGGGTGGTGCGGTGGCGATCGGCCCGGCCGGCGCGATGGCGGACGGCGGGGTTCGGGTGGCTGTGCCGACGCGGGAGCCCGGCATGGGCCTGGACGTGCTCCCGCCGATCTATCGGGAGCTGGCGCAGGTGTTGGGGGCGTCCCCGGAGCCGTTGCAGGCTGGTGAGCTGGCGCGTTTGCTCGGGCTGGAGGCGACGGTCTCGGTCGTGGAGGGTGTGCGGGCGAAGGCGAAGCGGCTGGTGGTGCGGGGGTGGGCGGTGCAGGCGGATCGGGGCCGGTTCGCCTGGGCGGTGGTGCGGGCGGCGGCCTGACCGCCTGGTTCATCACGGTCGGCCGACTCGCCGGGCCAGGCGGCGGGTCATGAGGATGGTCATGGACCAGGTGACCATGGCGAGGTGGTGGGCGGGCAGGCGCTCGTAGTCGCGGACGCAGCGACGGCGTCGGCAGATCCACGAGAGGGTGCGTTCGACGACCCAGCGGCGGGGCAGGACGGTGAAGCCGCTGGTGTCGTCGGCGCGTTTGACGACGGCGACGGTCAGGGCGAGCGCAGCCAGGGCCCACTCGACGAGGAGGCCGGTGTAGCCGCCGTCGGCCCACACGAGGCTGACGTGTGTGCAGCGGTCGTGCAGGAACTGCAGCAGTGGCTCGGCGGCGTCGCGGTCGGGGACGCTCGCGGGGGTGACCAGGCAGGCCAGGAGCAGGCCGAGGGTGTCCACCGCGATGTGGCGTTTGCGGCCGTCGATGTTCTTCCCGGCGTCGTAGCCGCGGTGGCCTGCGGAGACGGTCTCGGCGGCGGGGATGGACTGGGAGTCGATGATGGCCGCGGTCGGCTGGGCGGCGCGACCTTCGCTCTCGCGGACGCGGTCACGGAGCCGGTCGTGGTACTCGGCCAGGGCGCCGTTCTGCGCGGTGCGCTGGAAGTAGGCGTAGACGGCGGAGCGGGGCGGGTAGTCGGCCGGGAGCTGGCGCCACTTGCAGCCGCTGTCGTCGACGTAGCGGACCGCGTCGATGAGCTGGCGTTCGCAGTACCGGGCCGGACGCCCACCGCGGCCCTCCAGCCACGGCGGGACGGGCAGTGCGGCGAGGGTGATCT
>NZ_BBPO01000172.1:0-684 GCF_000787815.1 Streptacidiphilus neutrinimicus | reverse complement strand
CGATCAGGCTCTACACCAACCGAGCGGAGGCTGCAGCCGCCCATGTAGGGGTCTGTGCGGAACGATGGTGACGCCCACGGATGAACAAAGCCCGCTCGTGAGGTTCCAGAGAGCCTGTTGATCTTCAAGCTGTCATTTGGATACCCAAGGTGCCCATGGGTGGGCGCGGTCGTCAGTTACGCCTCTTGGCTCAGCGGTTTGGTCGGAAACGAAGTGCCGACCAGGTGTCGTCGATGGCCACCTGTCGCACAGGCTGTACGCCCTGTCCCATGAGTGCGGCGGCCAGGGATTCCCGGTTCAGGTCCGTGCCGAGCTTCTTGGCTTTCGGATAGGCCACCCAGGCGAGAGCATCGCGCCGCGCGGCGGACAGTGCTGCCTGGGCATCGGCTCCGAGCAGGTCTCCCGAAACCGTCACGAAGGCGATCACCGCTTCGGCGGTTGCGGCGTCGTCTCCGCCTTCCACGCCGAGGTCGACATCGCTCGGTCGGCCCAGGATGGCGATGCTCTGGCCCGGTTTGATCTGCAGCTTGCTCACGACTGACATGCCCTGATCCTGGCATGGGTCGCGTTTCGGACCCCGATTCGGATTCAAACGCGCTCTCGTTCGGCGGTGACCTCGGCGACAGCGGCTCTGGCGCTGGTCTCGTCGACGATGGACTTGCCGTCGGCATGGGCGGACAGCAG
>NZ_BBPO01000173.1:759-3515 GCF_000787815.1 Streptacidiphilus neutrinimicus | reverse complement strand
CGCCTGCCGCAGCTGCGACTGCCACGGGTGCGGCCCGTCGGGCGGACTCGGCGGCATCACCGTGGTCCGGTCCGCGGGGGACGCCCCGGGCCCGCTCTGCGGGAGCACCGCGGTCGGGTCTGCGGCGGGCACCGCGCCGTAGCCCGCCCGTCCGCCCGCGCCCTGCGGCAGCACGGCGGTCGGATCTGCGGCACCCGGGACGGACCCGTTGCCGTAGTAGCCGGCCCGCTCCGCGGCGTGCGGCAGCACGGCGGTCGGGTCCGCTGCGCCCGGGAGCGATCCCTGCGAGGCGAGCACCTGGGTCGGGTCGGCCGCTCCCGGCACGGCGCCGCCCGGGCCGCCCTTGCCGAGCAGCATGGTGCGGGCGTCCTCGGGCCGGCCCGGCAGCAGCGCGCCGCCGTCCATCCCGGAGGTGGACACCCCGCGCGGCACCGTCGGGTCGTCCGGTCCGGGGAAGGACGGCTGGTGGCCGGGCGGCGACAGCAGCACGCCCACCGCGTTCGCGGCCTCGATCTGGGTCGGGGTGGCGTGCACGCCGATGCCGGCGGCGACCGTGCGCAGCGCCGTGGCCAGCGCGACGGCCGTCGGGCGGCGCGTCTGGTCCTTCTCCAGGCAGCGCTCCAGCACCGTCCACAGCGGGTCCGGCACCGAGGCCGGGCGCTCGGGACGCTGCGACAGATGCGCCTGGAGGACCTGGATCGGCCCGTCCCCCTGGAACGGCGGCTGGCCGGTCAGCAGCTCGTACAGCATGATCCCGGCGCCGTAGACGTCGACGGCGGAGGTCTGCTCGCGGCCCTCCGCCGACTCCGGCGCGACATAGGCGGGCGTGCCGACGAACTCGGCGGTGCGGGTCAGCCCCGGGGAGTCGGCCAGACGGGCGATGCCGAAGTCGGTCAGCAGCGGGTGCATGGCCGGCCCGGCCTCGCTCTGCACCGTCGCCAGCAGCACGTTCGCGGGCTTGAGGTCGCGGTGGACGACGCCGTCGGCGTGGCTGGCCGCGAGCGCGTCGGCGATCTGCGCCATCAGCAGCGCACCGGCCACCGGCGAGAGCGGGCCGTTGGCGCGCAGGTAGCGGTGCAGGTCGGGGCCGTCGACCAGGTCCATCACCAGGGCGAGCAGCTCGCCCTCGACCACGAGGTCCCGGACCCGCACGATGTTGGGGTGCACCAGGCGCAGCAGCACCGCGCGCTCGCGCAGGAAGCGCATCACCACGTCCGGGTCGGTGGCCAGCTCCTCCTTGAGGACCTTGATGGCCACGACGGCCCCCGGGACGACCGGCGCGTTCTCCGCGTCCTCGCGCACCCGGGCACGCCACACCGTCCCGGTGGCGCCGCGCCCGAGCGGCTCCTCCAGCAGGTACTTACTGCCAACCGGCCGCACCCGTGCTCCTCGTCCCGCCTCAGCGCCGTCCGCCCGCAGGGGCTCGCGTTTTCGGCAACTCTAACGGCGTTCGAAGGACCGCGCCCTGCGCTGCGCTCCCCGGTCGACCGTTCATTGATGCAGACGCGTCATCCGCGCGATACGTTCCGAAGATCATCCGATCGGGTGCCGTGCGCGAACTGTCCGCGGCGGATGGGAGGATGCATACGACACCGTGGCGACCACCATCGCGTGCGGGCTGGAAGGGGCAGGGCGCATGCAGATCCGGCTGACCGTGCTTGGGCCGCGCGAGAGCGCGCCGACGTCCGGAGCGTCGTCGGCGCATGCCGCCGTGCCCGCCGCCGACGTGCTGGTCAGCGCGCCGGTCGGCACCACGCTGGGCTCGGTGGCCGCTGCACTGGCGGGCGCGGTGGGCGCCCGTCCCGGCGCCCGCGCGGGCCGCGCCGCGACGCACATCCACCTCTACGCCCAGGGCCGCCGGCTCGACGAGCGCGCCGTACTCGGCCACCCGCCGCTGATCGACGGCGTCGTCCTCCGGCTCGATGCCCCCGACCCGGACGACGCCGTCGAGCCGGCCGGCTCCTCCGCCGCCCTGCACGTCGTGGCCGGTCCGGACGCCGGCGGCATCCACCTGCTGCACCCGGGCCGCGTCGTCGTCGGCCGCTCCGCCCAGGCGGACGTGCCGGTGGACGACCCGGACGTCTCGCGTTTCCACCTCGCCCTCGAGGTCGACCCGGACGGCCGGGTCACCGTCACCGACTCCGGTTCGACCAACGGCACGGTGCTGGAGGGGTCCGCGGTCGGCGCGGAGCCCCGCCTGGTCGCGCCCGGCGCGCTGATCGAGCTCGGCGAGAGCGCGCTGCGCGTCGTCGCGGCCGTCCCGGCGCAGCTCGGGCGGGCCGAGGTGGTGCCCGACGGCCAGGGCGCCGTCCACGTCTCCACCCGCACCACGGGTTCGTTCGCGCGGCCCGCCGAGTGGGCGGCGTCCGCCGGGCTGAGGGGCCACACCGCCTCCGGCTCCGGCTCGCTGCCCGAGTCCGGCGGCTCGCACGCCTCGCAGGCGCAGGCCTCGCACTCCTTCGCCACACACGGCCGGGGCTTTCGCGTGGACGAGGAGCCCGGGTCGGCGCGGCCGGGCGAGGGCCAACGGCGCGGCGAGGGCCGGTCCGGCCTGCTCAAGCACGCCCAGCAGGCGCTCGGCCGCCGTCGCGGCGGCGCGCCCGCCCCCGCGGCGGCTGTCCCGCCGCAAGCTCCGCCACGCGATCCGGGCCGTTGGCCCGATCCCGCGGAGCTGCTGCTCACCGCGCTCGGGCCGGGGCCCCGCCTGTGGGAGCGCGGTCCGGACCACGAGGACGCCTTGGTGCTGCGTCTTGGCG
>NZ_BBPO01000173.1:0-489 GCF_000787815.1 Streptacidiphilus neutrinimicus | reverse complement strand
TGGGAGCGCGGTCCGGACCACGAGGACGCCTTGGTGCTGCGTCTTGGCGCGCGCGCCCACGCCCCCGTCACGCTGGACCTGCGCGCCGCCGGCAGCCTCGGCCTCACCGGCCCGCGCCCGCGCCTGCTCGGCCTGGTCCGCGGCCTGCTCGCCCAGCTGGCCGTGCTGCACGCGCCCTCCGGGCTGGAGCTGGTGCTCGTCGCGGCCGACGAGTCCCGGCCCCTGGACGAGCGCACCGACGCCTGGTCCTGGCTCCCCTGGCTGCCGCACCTGCGCCCGGCCCACGGCCAGCCCTGCCGTGCGCTCACCGCCTTCGACCCGGCGCAGGCCCTCGCCCGCCTCGAGGAACTCGCCCCAGGCTGGGGCGGCCCCGCCGCCATCCCCCCGGGGCCGGGCCCCCAACGAAGCGGCGGCCCGCTCGCCGCGGCAGGCCGCGCGACGGCTGCGAACGACACTTTCGGCGCGGCGGGCACGAGCGGCGGGCACGGC
>NZ_BBPO01000174.1 GCF_000787815.1 Streptacidiphilus neutrinimicus | reverse complement strand
GCCCCGCCGGGCGCTGCCGCCGCGGCGGCGGAGCCGGAGGGTGAGGGCCGGTGGGCTGGGGCGGGGTGGGGGCGCATCAGTAGCGCCACTTCGTGGCGGCGATGACGGCCTCGGGGGGCAGTTCGGCGTAGGAGGCGCTCTCGGCGGCGCGGACGGAGGCGACGGCCTCGAAGAGGACGTCGCCGAGGGCGTCGCGCAGGACGGTGGAGGCCCGGAAGGCCGTCAGGGTCTCGTCGAGGGTGGTGGGCAGACGCGGGGGCCGGCGCTCCGGCGGCAGCAGGGCCGGGTCGCCCTGGACGGGCTCCGGGAGGGTCGCGCCGGCGTCCAGGCCGGACAGGCCCGCCGCGATGACACCGCCCACCGCGAGGTAGGGGTTCGCGGCCAGGTCGAAGCACTTGACCTCGACGTTGGCCTGCTCGTCGCCGCCCTGGATCAGCCGCAGAGCGGCCTCGCGGTTCTCCACGCCCCAGCACTGGAAGCAGCCGGCCCAGTGCGAGGGCACCAGCCGCAGGTAGCTCGCGGGGCTGGGCGCGCCGAGCGCCAGCAGCGCGGGCAGCTCCCGCAGCACCCCGGCCAGGAACGCCGCGCCGTCCCCGTAGGGCTCCTCCCCGGCGAGCAGGTTGCGTCCGTCGCGCCAGGCGCTCAGGTGCAGGTGGCCGCCGTTGCCGACGCCGCCGGGCTCGAACGCCGGGGCGAAGGACGCGCGCAGGCCGTGCTGCGCGGAGACCCCCCGGATCGTGGTCCGCACCAGCACCGCGTCGTCGGCCGCGCCGAGCGGGTCCCGCGCGGCCACCGAGACCTCGAACTGGCCCGGGGAGTACTCGGGATGGAGCTGCTGGACGCTCAGCCCGGCGGCCTCCAGCGCCAGCAGCACGTCGCGCAGGTAGTCGGAGCAGTCGGTGATCCGGTGCAGACCGTAGGCGGGGCCGTCGGTCGGGTAGCCGCCGTCCTCGGCCCGCTGGACGATCCACTCCGTCTCGAACGCGGCGCGGAAGGTGATCCCGCGCTCCGCGGCGAGCTCGGCCGCCCGCGCGGCGAAGCGACGCTGACAGGCGGGGTGCGGCAGACCGTCCTGCCGGTACCGGTCGGCGGGCGCGAAGGCCCAGCCGGGCTGGGCCGCCAGCGCGACGGCCCGGTCCAGCGCCGCGAAGAGCCGCAGATCGCCGTCGGGGCCGCCGATACAGCGGCTGGTGGTGGTCGCGTCGTCGACCAGGAAGACGTCGAAGACCGGCGACATGCCGACGCCCTCCACCGCCGCCTCGGGCAGCCGCCGCAGCGGCACGCCCTTGACTCGGGCGACGCCCGCGTTGTCGACCCAGGTGAGGGCGAGCGCCACGACTCCCTCGTCGCTGAGGCGTGCGGCGGTCAGCCGCGCCTCGGCGCGGGCCTCGTGCGAGTGGTCCTGCGGCGTCTCCGGCTCTCGTGACGTCTCCGGCACGCGCGACGCTCCGCCCTGGTCCACCGTCGGCCCCTCTCCGGGTCGCTCCCGCGACCCGATCCTCGTCCGGCCCGTCGTCAGGCGCCGCCGTCGTGCACGCTGAACGCGCTGCGCCGGGCGGCCCTCGCCACTCCAGGATCGGGGTGCGCGGACGCCACGGCCGCCAGGACATGCCCGGCGCGCGGGTGACCTACCTGGCGCGCGAGCGCGAAGAGGCGCCCGGGGTCGCCGTCGGCCGCCCCCTGCACGTGGCGGACCAGCATCCCGGTGTCGCCGTGCTCCAGCACCGCCGCGCCCGTGTCGACCCAGAGCCAGGCGGCGTCCTGCTTGTCCAGCACGTCGGCGGGCAGCACGCCCTCGTCGCTGTGCTCGGCCAGCCACAACAGCGCGTACGGGCGCAGCATCGGCTCCTCCACCGCGTGGCGCACGGACGGCTCGGCGGGCTGTCCGGCGACGCGCAGCGCCTCGAAGGCGAGGCCGCGCAGCAGGGCGTCCTCGCCGCGGGCGACGTCCAGCAGGTCGGCGACGGCGCGGTCCACCTGACGCGCCGCCAGCCAGGCCCGGTACTCGGCGCGGGCCGGCCCCGGCGAGTAGCCGGCGCAGGCGGTCAGCAGCTCGTGCGCGGACTGCTCGATGTGCCCGGCGGCGGTCTGCGCGACGGTGCAGATCTCCTCCAGCTTGGCGCGGACCGCCCAGTGGCCGAGCGGGGTCAGCTCGAAGCTGTCCTCGGCGTCGTGCTGCCCGGTTCTGCGGACCAGGGCCCCGACGGCTCTGAAGCCGTCGAGCATCCACCGCAGCACGGCCACGATCTCGCCCTGCGACGGCGGTTGGGCCGCGTCGCCGTCCCGCGCGTCCGCGCGGACCGCGGAGACGGCCAGGGCGGCGTGCGGCACCGGGGTCGCGGCGGTGGGGTGCAGGCCGGCGTGCCACTGCTCCTCCAGGCCGCGGCGCAGCAGCTCCAGCAGCTCGGTCTCGGCGACCGGCGCGTCCACCAGGTGCAGGAAGGACAGCAGTTGCGGCGCGTGGTCCACGGCCTGTCCGGCGAGCCGGGTCAGCGCCCGGTCCGGGACGGAGACCAGCAGCGTCCAGGCGTCGAACAGCGCGGCCCAGCCGCGCAGCACCGCCTCGTCGTCGTGGGCCCAGGCGTGCAGCCGCCAGCCGGGGCCGGCCCCTGCGCCCCGCAGCTCGACCAGCCCGGTCAGCCGCGCGCGCTCCCAGGCCGCGAGGGCCTGGTCCACGGTCAGCTCCAGCGCGTCGGCCGCCTCCGCGGCGTCGGTCGGCAGCAGGTCCCCCCGGCGGTCCACGGCCGCGAGTTCGCCCGCCCAGCGGGCGACGCGCACCGCGTCGGCGAGCAGGCGTCGCGCCGGAGGCGCGAGGCTGCCCGGGCCGGGCAGATCGGCCGGCGGCGTCCGGCGCACCTGCCCGTTCGGGCGGGGCAGCCGGGCC
>NZ_BBPO01000175.1 GCF_000787815.1 Streptacidiphilus neutrinimicus | reverse complement strand
GGGCGCGCTTGGGGGCGGTGGGCCCGGGAGGCCCGGGGGCCGGTAGGCCCGGGGGCCGGTAGGCCCGGGGGCCGGTAGGCCCGGGGGCCGGTAGGCCCGGGGGCCGGTAGGCCCGGGGGCCGGTAGGTTCGGGGGCCGGTAGGCCCGGGAGGCTCGGGGCCCGAGGCGCCCAGGCGGGCATGCGCGCGTAGCGCGGGGCGACGTCCACGGCGAATCCTCGCGCGCGGCGGCACCGGCACCGACGACGCAGGCGCTGGTGCAGCGCAGGGGCGGTGCGGGCCCCGGCGGGCGGCGCGTGGCGCAGCGCGATCGGCCTGAGCCCGGCCGCTGCAGCGCGCGGATGCGGCAGCCCACAGCTGCAGCTCCGCGCGCCTGCGGCCTCGGCCGGGGGATCAGCCCGTGCGGAGGGTGACGGCCATGGCCTCGACCGCGAGAAGGGGGGCGACGTTGCGTTCGATCGCGTCGCGGCAGGTCAGGACGGCCTCGATGCGGCGGAGGGTGGTCTCCGGGGAGGACTGCGCGGCCACGCGCTCCACGTTCGCGCGCAGATCCTCGTTGGCCAGATCCGTCGCCGCGCCGAACTGGAGCGCCAGGACGTCGCGGTAGAACCCCGCCAGGTCGACCAGGGCCAGGTCGAGGCTGTCGCGCTGGATGCGGGTGGCCCGGCGCTTCTGGCGGTCCTCCAGCTCCTTCATCGCGCCCGCCGTGCCGCGCGGCATCCGGCCGCCGACGCCCGCCGCCGCGCCGAGCGCGGCCCGCAGCTCCTCGGTCTCCTTCGCGTCCACCTCGTCGGCGACCTGCTTGGCCTCTGCCGCGGCCGCGTCCACCAGCGCCTGGGCGCCGGCCAGGCACTTGCCGAGATCCCCGACCACCATCGGCAGCCGCAGCACCTCCGCCCGGCGCGAGCGCGCCGCCTCGTCCTGTGCCAGCCGCCGGGCCCGGTCGATGTGCCCGTGGGCCGCCCGCGCCGCGAACACGGCACGCTCCGGGTCCACGCCGTCGCGCCGAATCAGCACGTCAGCGACCGCGGACACGGGAGGCGTGCGCAGCACGAGCAACCGGCAACGCGAGCGGATCGTGGGCAGCGCGTCCTCGACGCTCGGCGCGCACAGCAGCCACACCGTGCGCGGTGCCGGCTCCTCGATCGCCTTGAGCAGGACGTTGGCCGCGCCCTCGGTCAGGCGGTCCGAGTCCTCCAGGATGATCACCTGCCAGCGGCCGCCGGCGGGCGACATCGAGGCGTTGCGGACCAGCTCCCGCGTCTCCTTGACGCCGATGCTGAGCACGTCCGTCCGCACGGTCTCGACGTCCGCGTGGCTGCCCACCAGCGCCGTGTGGCAGCCCTCGCAGAAGCCGCAGCCCGGCACCCCGCCCAGGTCCAGGTCGGGCGAGGTGCACTGCAGCGCCGCCGCGAAAGCACGGGCGGCCGCCCCCATGCCGGAGCCGGGCGGACCGGTGAACAACCACGCGTGCGTCATCCCCGTCGCACCGGTGGCGGGCCACTGCCCCGTCACCACGGCGCGCGCCGCCCGAGCCGCGGAGACCAGCTGCTCCACCACCTGGTCCTGCCCGACCAGGTCGTCCCACACGCTCACGTCACGCCGCCGCTCTGCCACTGCCCACCGGACCGACCCGCCGCCGCTTCGCAGCTCGCTGCGGCGGGTCCACTGTCTTCACTGCCTCGCAGCCTAACGGCCGCCACCGACAACCGACGCCGCCCAGCCGGGCCCGCCCCGGCCATCGGCGCCCGGCCGTCAGCGCCCGGCCGTCAGCGCCGAGCGTCGCCGCCGTCCGCGCCCTGATCCTGCTGCGGGTGCTCGGCGTGCCACTGCGCCCACTCCTCCTTGGTGCCGAGGAGCTGGTCGGTGAGCGACGGCAGATCGTCGAGCGGGGTCTCCTCCGCCCAGTCGTAGCGGCTGGTGCGCGAGCCCGACCCTGGCCGGGAAGCGCCCGCCTCCGGCTCGACGGCCGGGATCTGCGCCGTCTGCGCCTCGGACCCCGCCGCGCCGGGCTCGGGACGGAAGAGCCAGTCGGGCACCTTGTCCTGGACGCTCTCGGCACTGCGCGGAGCGGCCTCCCGCCATGCGCGCGGCAGCGGCTGCTGCGCACGCGGGTCGACGACCGGCAGCACCGCCGTCTGCTCGGCTGGCGACCCGGCGTCGCCGGCCTGCGCCTTCGGCTCCGCGCCGCCCTGCGCCCCGCCCTTGCGGGAGAACCGAGGCAGGCGGGACTTCTTCGGCGCGGCCTCCTCGGCGGGCGCGGCCGAGCCGACCACGGGGGGCTGCGCCGGCATCGGCGGCAGCACCATGGTCTCGTCCGCCGTCCCGGCGGGGGCGCTCGGCGCGGAACGGTCCCCTCCGAGCACGGGCGCGCGCGTGCCCGTCGGCGACGTGGCGTCGGAGCCCGACCCACGGGGGTCCTGAACCACCGGCAGCGCGGCTGTGGTCTCCACCTCGTCCTCGTCCGCGTCGTCGCCCTCGTCCACGACACGGGGCAGGACGGCGGTCTCGTCCGCCCCGGAGCCCGACACGCGCGGAAGGACCGCCGTCTCGTCCTCGGTGACAGCCCCGCCACCGATCCGCGGCATCTCGGTGGTCGCGTCCTCGGCGGCGCCACGGCCGCCGTCACGGTCCTCCGTCACGCGCGGGATGACGGCCGTCTCGTCGTCGGCCGCCGGCCCGGCGGCGGACTCGGCGCCGTTGCGCGCTATGCGCCCGTCCGCGCCGCCGCCCTCGGCCCCGTCGGCTCCTGACGTGGCCGCCTTGCCCGCACCCGCAGCACC
>NZ_BBPO01000176.1 GCF_000787815.1 Streptacidiphilus neutrinimicus | reverse complement strand
TTCCAGTGGATTTCGTCTTCCCGTTCCGTCCTCGTCGGGCCGGTCACCGGGGCAACTCGATCGACTGTACGCGACCCTGGCCGCAGGTCCAAATCAGCGCCCGGCCAGCGCGTCGAGCGCCTTGCGGTCGAGGCCTGCGGCCTTCTCGACCTCGGTCGCGTCGACGGCGCCGCAGTCCAGCCCGCGCAGCAGATAGCCGCTGAGCGCCTTCGCGGTCGCGGGCTCGTCCATGACGTCGCCGCCGGTGCGGGCGACGTATGCGGCGAGGCGGGCGGCGGCCGCGCCAAGGCCCTCGCGATAGAAGGAGTAGACGGCGGCGTAGCGGGTGGGCAGGTGGCCGGGGTGCATGTCCCAGCCCTGGTAGTACGCGCGCTCCAGCGAGCGGCGGACGAGGCGGTGGTGCAGCTGCCAGGCGGCGTGGACCTGCTCCGTGGGGCCGGTGGGGATCACGTTCGTCGAGCCGTCGGACAGACGCACGCCGGTGCCGGCCGCCGCGACCTGCATGACGGCCTTGGCGTGGTCGGCGACGGGGTGTTCCATGCTCTGGTAGGCCGCGCTCACACCGCAGGAGGCGCTGTAGTCGAAGGTGCCGTAGTGCAGGCTGGTCGCCCGGCCGCCCGCGGCCTCGATCATGCGGGCCACGGTGGCCCGGCCGTCCGCGCCGAGGATGGCCTGGGTGGTCTCGATCTGGATCTCGAACCCGATCCGTCCCGCAGGAAGGCCGGTTGCCTCCTCGAAGCCGGCGAGGAGCCGGGCCATCGCGGCGACCTGCTCGGGGTACGTGACCTTGGGGAGCGTCAGCACCAGGCCCTCGGGGAGGGCGCCGTCGCCCGCGTCGAGCAGGCCGGTGAGGAAGAGGTCGAGGGTGCGGACGCCCCGGGCGCGCACGGCGGACTCCATGCACTTCATCCGGATGCCGACGAACGGCGGCGCGGTCCCGTCTGCGACCGCCTCGGCGACCAGGCGCGCGGCGCGCTCGGCGGCGGCGTCCTCCTCGGCGTCGGGGCGCGGGCCGTAGCCGTCCTCGAAGTCGATGCGCAGGTCCTCGACGGGCTCGCGCTCGAGCTTGGCGCGGACGCGGTCGTGGACGTCGACGGCGAGCGGGGCGTCAATCTGGCCGACCACGGCGGCGAGGGCCGCGGCGTCGGGGGCGTGCCGGTCCAGGAGGTCGAGGGCCTGGCGGCCCCAGTCGCCGACCAGGTCGCCGACGCCGCGCTCGGCGAGTGCGTCCGCCGGGACGTAGACGGTGTGGACGGGCTGCCGGGTGCCCGGGTCGCCCGGGTAGCGTGCGGCAAGGTCGGCGTCGACCCCGGCGAGGTCGGCTTCGATGCGCTCCCGCAGAGTGCTGGAGAACGTGGTTCGCGCGGCCATGACTTCCCCTTCGCCCGACCTCGGATGAGCACCTCGGCCCAGTCAACAGTTTGTTGACGCGACGCTATCCGCGCGCCACAGCCGCGTCAACAGTTTGTTGCAACGGGCGCCCGTCGCTCCGGAAAACGGATTGCTGTGCGATCACCCACCCGATAGGGATGCCCGGTGACCACAGCCCTCGCACCCGTCCGCCACCGCCCGTTCCGACTGCTCGTCGCCGGGCGCGCCGCGAACATGCTGGGGAACGGGGTCGCCCTGGCACGTTCGCCGCCTTCGCGCTGCCCGCATCCGGCGCCCTGCTGCCGCAGACCGTCCCCGCCGAGGAGCGGATGAGCGCGAACGCGCTGAACCGCATGGCCGCCAACGGCGCGATGATCGGCGGCGCGGCGCTGGGCGGTGTCGTCGTCGGCGCGTTCGGACCGGGCTGGGGTCTCGCGATCGACGCGGTCACCTTCGCGTGCGCGGGTCTGCTCTTCGCGCTCGTCCGCGTCCCCGCACTCAGCGGGAGCGGCGCTGACGGGGCCGCGGACGGCGGCAAGCCCGGACTGCTGCACGAACTGCGGGAGGGCTGGGAGGAGTTCGTGCTGCGGCGTTGGGTCTGGGTGATCGTGCTCGGGTTCGACTTCCTCAACGCCGCGTTCAGCGGCCCCCACGCCTGCGCACGCGCGCGCCGACGCGTCGTCAGCGTGCCGGGCGGTTCTCCTTGCGCCACACGAACGCGAGGCCGGACCAGTCCTCCCCCACCGCAGCGACCTTCACGTCCACAACGCCGAGCGGCAGCATCAGCTCGCGCAGGTCGTTGTCGGTGATCTCGCTGGCGTGCCCGGCCGCACGGCGCGGCCACAGCAGCCACAGACAGGAGTGCGGCAGCAGCCCGGTGACCAGCTTGTCCGCGTCGGCCCGCAGGTCGTCCGACCTCCGGTAGAAGGCGAGGACCACGTCCGCCTCCTCCGGCCGCGCGTCCAGGCGCACACCCTCGGGCACGGCAGGCGGCGGCCAGTCCGCGGGCGCGCGCCACAGCGCGACGCGGCAGCCCGGCTTGATCCGCAGCTTCTTGGCCAGCGGGGTGCCGGAGTAACCGGAGTCCGTCATGGCTCCGATCCTCCCATCCCGCAGGCCGCGAGGCTCGCGGTGCGGCGCGGGTGCGTTTGCGCTCAGCCGTCCAGGTGGGCCAGCACTTGGTCGACGAAGGCCTCCGGTTCCTCGCTCCAGAGCCGGTGACCGGCCTCGGGGAGCACGACGAGGCGACTGCCCGGGTGCAGTTCGGCGGCGAGCCGGGCCGGTGCGGTGCCGGCGACGCCGTCGCGGC
>NZ_BBPO01000177.1 GCF_000787815.1 Streptacidiphilus neutrinimicus | reverse complement strand
GTGCTGCGCACCCGCCTGGATGGTGCGGGGCCGGGCTTGGCTGCCCGGCCCCGCCCCGGGTCAAACCAGCGCCATGGCGGCGAGCGCCTGGGCCTCCAGCTCGTATGCGGCGTCGGCGTCGGTGAGGGTCTGGGCGGTGGCGGTGATGGCCTGGAGGATGCCTCCGGCGGTGGGCTGTCCGCCCTTGATGAAGTGGTTCAGTACCGACTGCTGCACGGTCTCGGAGAACCGGAGCTTCTTCCCGATCACCTCGATGGTCTTCGCGGGGTCGGCGACCTCGCGCCCGGCCTGCCGCTCGATCTCGCGCAACTTGGCCTCGACGTAGTCCGCGTCCATGAACGTGGCGACCGCGTCCCGCGTCTGCGCCTGGATCAGCGCGAGGTGCTTCTCGTTGGTGTCCTCAGAGACCCGGATCAGTCCCTCGTCCATGCGCGCCCCGATGTGCACGGCCCGGTAGGCGTCCTTGGTCATGGTCAGCCCGTTGGTGCACACCTGGACCGTGATGCGCGGGGTGATGGTGTAGGCACCGGCCCCGACCTCGCTGTTCGACAGCACGAACCCCGCCGACACGATGGGGCACTGGTCCCCGGTCTGGCCGCTGAACGGGGACCGGTACCCCTTCAGGAGCTCGGCGGCCCTCACCCGGACCGCCTGCGACTCGATCCGCACCACCATGCGCCGCTCGGACAGATCACACCCCGTGATCTCGATCGGGTGGCCGGACTCCTTGACCCCCTCAAGCGCGGAGATCAGCACGTCGAAGCTATCGATCCTCCGGTAGGAGTCGCTGAGCACCGCGCGCAGCACCCCGATACCGCCGTCACCCGCGCCCGGGTTGAACGTCCTCAACATCAGCTTCCGCGACTGGTCGGCCTCAAGCCACCCGTTCACGTTCGCGTCGTACAGGGACGGACGCTCCGCCCGCATCCGGCGCAGGTAGGCGAGCGGAATCCGAAGCTTCTCCGCGATCCCCTCGTCGGCCACGGAGGTGGGCCGCATCACCTGGTCGGTGAGCGTCACACCGTCCGGGCCGAGCACCGGGGCGTTCTCGGTCAGCAGCAGGTTCCCTCCCTCCGCCCGGATCCGCCCCGCCTGGACGACCATGTCGACCTTGCGCGCCTCCTGCTGCTGCAACGCCATGGCCAGATCCTGAAGGCTCGCGTTCCGGGCGGCCCCGCTCCCGTCGGGGGCGGGGGTGACGACGGCGGCGCGGTTGGTCAACTGCTCCTGCATGACTGCTCCTTGCGTTTCGGTCGGTGCCGGGGTGCCATCCCCAATAACTTCAGAATAGATAGATTTGGGGTTGGGGGCCACCGATTTTCCAGGCGGCCCCTGACCTGCGGAAACGTCAGACGCGGGCTAGGCGGCGGCCTGCGCCTGGTCCTCGCCGCCGGGCTCCCACCACGCCCCCGGCTGCGCGGTCACGCTGGACGGACGCACGAGGGACAGGATGAGGCGGCGGCCCTTGTAGAGAGTCAGGCGGATGTCCCGTTCCCCTGTCCTCGGGTCGGCGGACTCCGTGATCTCCTGCACCCAGTACCGCCCCCACGCGTTCACCTGCGTGCCGTGGTACTCCACGAACTGCCCGACTCCGGGAAGGTCGGGTTCCGCCAGTGCGCCGACAGCGCGCACCGCGTCCGAGATGGGCACCTCACGGCCCGTCAGGGCCGGTCCGGTGTGCCCGTTCCGCACCCCGACCACGTACCCCAGGATGAACGCGCGCCGCGCCTGACGCTCCACCCGCTGCGACCGGTGAGCGCCCCGGAACCGGCACCGCACACGGCTCACGACCTCCGCCCATGCGGTCGTCGCCTGCATCTCCTCGGACTCGGTGTACGGCTCCGGCTCCGGCCGGCCTGACGTCTCCTGCGGGCTCTGCCCGAACGTGGTGCTCATGACTCCTGCCTCCTGCTCGGCGGTCGGTGGGTGTGGGGGCGCGGCTCGGCGCGCCCCCACACAAGGGCCCTGGGAGGGCGTCAGACGAGACGGCGGGTGCGGAGGAACTCGGCCGCGCGGTAGGCGACGACGCGGGCGGCGTTGGTCTTGACGCGGCGGTCCTCGCGGACGCTGCCGATGATCCGGCGGCCGGTCTCGCCCTCGAAGATGATCACGTACTCGAACTCCTCGGCGGCGGGCATCACCAGTAGCACCGGCCCGGCGAGCGTGGGCAGCTGAAGCGCGGTCATGTT
This sequence comes from Streptacidiphilus neutrinimicus, assembly GCF_000787815.1. Taxonomy (GTDB): domain Bacteria; phylum Actinomycetota; class Actinomycetes; order Streptomycetales; family Streptomycetaceae; genus Streptacidiphilus; species Streptacidiphilus neutrinimicus. The sequence continues at coordinate 483 of NZ_BBPO01000177.1, read as the reverse complement.
CTCGTCCTGGTCGTGCAGGACGCGGGCCCCGGCCAGCAGGGACGGGAGCGGCAGGAAGGTGGCGATCCGGCGCGCCGTGCTCGCCTGGGCCGACTCGGGGCCACAGGCGACGGAGGAGACGACGGCCTTCTCGATGATGATCTCCACTGGGGAGTCCTTTCGGTTGTCCAACGGGTTCGGTCTGTCCTCAGTGCCGGTGAGGAACTACGTAAAGAATAGATTGATCGCCGGGTGCAGCGCCACCGAATATCCGGCGCGCCGCGCACCTTTCACCCGTTCAGCCGCGATCGGCCATGGTGACGCACCGTGTGAGCCGGGGTGTGAAGCGGAGTGTGGGCGGGGGTGTGATTCGGTGTGTGATGTGGTGTTTGCTGCTTCTGTCTTGAACTGCCCATTGTTGCTGGTGGGTTGGGGTGTGGGGGTGTGGTGTGGTTCTGACATCCCCTTGTGCGCACGTCCCGCTGTGGTGTTGGTGGGTGGTGG
>NZ_BBPO01000178.1 GCF_000787815.1 Streptacidiphilus neutrinimicus | reverse complement strand
GTAGACGGTGCCGGCCCAGGCCGCGACATGGGTGAAGTCCGCGACCCAGGTCCGGTTCGGCGCCGCCGCTACGAAGTCACGCTCGACCAGGTCGGGTGCCCGCGCGGCGGCAGGGTCCGCCACCGTGGTGACGACCTTCCTGCCCCGCACCGCACCGGTGATGCCCAGCTCCCGCATCAGCCGTTCCACGGTGCAGCGGGCCACCGCGTGGCCCTGCCGGTTCAGTTCGCGCCAGACCTTCCGGGCGCCATAGACACGGTAGTTGGCCTCGTAGACCTCGGCGATCAGCTCCTTGAGACCGGCGTCGCGGACCTGCCGAGCCGACGGCGATGCCCGCCGCTGCTTGTGGGCGTAGTAGGTAGAAGGGGCGATGCTGCAGTCGTGCTGGGTCAGCACGCGGCAGATCGGCTCGACGCCGCCGAAGCGGTCCCGATGCTCGTCGATGAACGCTACGAGCGCAGATGTGGCCGGTCGAGCTCGGCCGCGAAGAAACTCGCCGCGGCCTTGAGGATCTCGTTCGCCCGGACTCCTCGGTGGTCGTGCCCGGCCGCTGCCCGGAGTCGACCTGGTCCCGCCGGACCCCCTGCCGCACGGTCTCGGCCGATCCCACGCCGAGCTTGGACACGACGGCCTTCATCGCGGCCCACTCGGTGTCGTAGTCCGGACGGACCTCGGCGACCATGCGCACCGCACGACGCCGCAGCTCAGCGGGGTAAGGGGAGGGACGTGCCATGACTCAATCCTCTCAGAGAATCGAGTCTTCATTCGAACCGGCGCGGTTCACAGCTCATCGCCTACGCCGGCCTGTCGCCCGCCTCGCAGGACCAACTATCTGGGAACAGCCAAGGTCATCGACCTGTCCATACCTTCTCCCGCGCATATCTGACGATGACATACGCGCCTCCGCAGGCAGCGGCAGCCCAGACGACCCAGCGGGCCCAAGTTGCCTCAGGAAAGGCAGAGCCGTCGAATATACTCACATTCGTGACGGGCGGCAGATAAATCATTTGCAACGCCGCCCCGGCGGGGACCACAAGGCCAGCAATTAGTCCAAGCACGCCTGGGCGTCGCATGCGGGCGCCAATCATGCCCAGCGGCGGCCCCGTCAGAAGACTGGCCCCACCCCAAAAGATCACGCGCGAATCCAGAACGAAGGATCCATCGCCACCCCACAAGGGCCACGATTTAAATACATAATACTCCATCGTCGCGCCCAATAGCGCGACCGCTCCAGCGAGTGCACTAATCGCATATTCCCGGGCAAGAAGTCCCGCAGCCACCGCCAGTGCCGCCCACGACCATCCGGCGTCCAGCAGGTAGCTCGCGAACCTCATCAGCGAAGCGGCGAATGTTTGCTCACCATGCCTCGAGAATGTCAACTGTTCCGCAATATGATTTACAGTCGAAGTCGCCATGGCGAACATGACGCCTATTGCGAGGATTGCGAGCAGCCTCATCCAGGAAGGCACTTGATGCTTCATGTGCACAGCATTTCCCTAATTTGCGAGACGCGGAAAGAAAAGAGCCGCGCCCTATCTTTCGTGGAGAGAGTTCTAAATATTTCATAGACTCCCGGTCTCACCGGACACGAAAAGCCTCGCCGCTTCGCGCTTGGAGAAGAGCTGGCGCTTGGCCTCTCTCGAGGCCACCAATGGCCGTTAAATGCATGAACTGCAGCCCACGCAGGGTGCCGACTATCCATACGAAACTTCGGAAACATAGGCTGCTGCGCGTTCTCCTCCCGGCGGCGCTCCAGCCCGAGAATGACAATGGCGCTGAGCTTCCGGCGAAACGGTCAGAGCCACCGCGGACGACCGAAATGACTGACTGCTGCCCGTTCTCCATGTAGATGGCACTCGTCGTCAAAATGGCTCTTCTCTCCCTCCAAGAGAATCACCCCGACCGCCGCGCCCAAGCATCGCAGGAGAAGACGGTTTCTCCATCGCCAATTTTGTATGGCGTCCAGCCTGGCGGGCTTGCGGCGCAGAGAGCTCGATGGATAGCTGTACGAGAAGCTGGAGGTATAGGGAAATGTGCGATAGCAGCTAGGGTCGACTTGAACGGAGTCGTCGGCGGCGCCGCATGCGGAGGTATCCGGGTTGTTGCTCGTGGGCTCGACTGTGTTCTCGTATGGGGTTTCAAGGCAGCGCGTCGTCGGCCCGAGGCCGAAAACAATGGATGTCGGTCTGGTGACACCTTCGGCAGAAGCGGAACCGAGAGCGATGGAAAGCGCAAGGAGCAGGGCGGCGGCAATCTTGGTACTGTTTCGAGTCATATGACTTTTGGGGCCCTTGTCGGGCATTTTCCGCTACTCCCGCTCTCTCATCTAGTGCCAGGTGGGCAGAGCTCTGTTCCTGACGGTGAGTGACTGATGCACCCACTCATTTTCCCTGCAATTCAGTTGCTGATCAGCTCCCTTACTGGAATGCCACGATCTCCTGCGCCAAGCAAGATCCCAGGTCCTCGCTCGGGGAAGGAGCGGACGAGCAGGTCCGCGCGACAGCGCTGTGCAACTGAGCTCCGGCTCCAAGACGACGACTTGGGGGCCGGGTGTGTTGTGGCTGGTGTGTCTGGGGGTGGTGCCCGCGGCCAGGGGAGGGCCGCGGGCACCGGG
>NZ_BBPO01000179.1 GCF_000787815.1 Streptacidiphilus neutrinimicus | reverse complement strand
GTGGCGAGCGTCCCCGCGCCGCAGCCCACGCCGAGCCCCACGCCGCCTCCGTCGAGTCCGGCCCCGCAGCCCGCCGCGCCGGCGCCGGTGCCCGCCGCGGTGGTCAAGCCGTCCCCGAAGCCCGCGCCGAAGCCACCGGTCCCCAAGCCGACGCCCAAGCCGACGCCGACCCCTACTCCGACGCCCGCACCGCCGCCTCCGCCGCAGAGTTACTTCGTGGACTCCCTGCCGTTCCAGGGTGTGTCGAACAACGACGGCCCGGCGATCGAGCCGGACGCGCTGAACTGGCTCTGGCAGCGTCCGAACGGCGTCAGCGTCGGCGGCAACGCGTACAGCCGGGGCATCACCGTCGTCGCGCCGTCGCGCACGCTGATCGACCTGAACCGCAGCTGCACGCTGTTCTCGGGGTCGGTCGGCATCGACGACATGACGATGGGCCTCGGTTCGGCGAGGTTCACGGTCGAGGACGGTGACTCGGGCGCGGTGCTGTGGCGTTCCGGGGTGGTCCACGGCGGGGATCCGGCGATGTCGTTCAGCGTGCCGTTGGCGGGGCTGACCTCGATTCGCCTGGTGGTCCACGGCTCGCACGGGTTCCTGGGCGGCCAGATCGCGGACTGGGCGGACGCGGGCTTCACCTGCTGAGCCGCCCGCGGCGGTGGGGCGCGGGCGGAAGCGCCCGTCAGTCCTCCAGCTGTGCCACCTGACGCAGGGCGGAGAGGAAGGTCTCGGTCTCCTGCGCGCCCTGGACGGCGTACTTGCCGTCGAAGACGAAGGTCGGCACGGCACTGACGCCGATCTCACGGGCGTGCGCGAGCTCGCGTCCGGTCTCGGCGCGGCCCTCGTCGGACGGGAGGAAGGCCTCGACGCGCGCGCGGTCCAGCCCGGCGGCGACGGCGACGTCCGTCAGCGCGGCGAAGTCGGCGACATCGACGCCGTCGGAGAAGTGCGCCGCGAGCAGCCGCTCCTTCAGGTCCGTCTGGACGGCCGTTCCGTACTCCTGCTCGGCGAGCCAGAGCAGCCGGTGGCCGTGGACGGTGTTGACGTGGAGGGCGGCGTCGAAGTCGTAGTCGATGCCCTCCTGCTTGCCGATGGCGGCCACCCGGTCGTCCATGGCACGCGACTGCGGGCCGTAGCGCTCCTCCAGCCAGGCGCGGTGCGGGCTCGGCTCGGTCGGCGCGTCCGGGACGAGCTGGTACGGGCGGTAGACGACCTCGACGTCCTCGGCGCCCTCGAAGGCGGCGAGGGCACGGTCGAAGCGGCGCTTGCCGATGTAGCACCAGGGGCAGGCGATGTCCGAGTAGATCTCGACCTTCATACGGGCAGGCTCCTCACACCTTCACAATTCTCTGCGCAATCAGAGAACGTCTCGGCCGCCCGGTTCATTCCCGTCCGGCAGGCCCGCCCAGCAGGTCCGCGCCGACAGGTCCGTCCGGCAGGTCCCTCAGCGCTTCGGGCCCGGGACCAGCAGGACGGGGCAGAGCGCGTGGAACAGCAGTGCGGAGGCCACCGACCCCACGAGCAGGCGGGAGAACCCGCCGTTGCCGCGCGCGCCGAGAACGAGGGTGTGCTGGCGCGCGGACGCGCTGAGCAGCAGCGTGATCGGATCCCCGGCGACGACGTGCAGGGTCGGCGCGACGGTCACCCCCGGCACGTTCGCGCAGGCGGCGGCGACGCCGCGCTGCACGACGTCCGTCATCCCCACCAGCAGCCGGTCGACGCTGTCCTGCATCACGTCCTCCAAGCCTGGGGTCACGACGCTGGGCGTGGGATTCACCGCGGCGAGGACGCGCAGCGGCAGCCCGTGCACCTGCGCCTCCTGGAGCGCGCGCTCCAGCGCCCACAACGAGCCGTCCGAGCCGTCCACCCCGACGAGGACGCCGACACCGGCGTCGGCGGGGGGCAGCTCGTGCGAGACGGGTAGTGGGCGCATGCAGTCATGATGCGGTGACGTGGTGACGAGCGGTCAGCTGCAACACGCCCTTCCTGCGCCCTCAGCCTCCCACCGCGGGGACGGTCGGACTGCGCAGGTCGTTCCAGCAACTGCCCCTGCGGCTGTGGAGCCGACGGACCCACAGCTCCGTCGCTATGAGCTCCGGCAGGCCGTCCAGCGGACCGGGCGCCGTCTCCGACGTGGCGGCGGCGAGCGCCTTGCGGGCGTGGGGGACGTCGATGACGCCCCATCGGCCGAGGAGCGAGGTGGCGAGCAGGCGGTCCAGGGCCGGGGCGGCCCGACGCAGGCCGGCGCGCATCGTGGCCGTGGAAGGCGAGGCGTCGTGCGGGCCCGAGCCGTTGGTGGCGAGGTCGTCCAGGAGGGCGGTGACGCCCGCGCCGGCGAGGACCGCGCGCAGGATGCCCTGGCGCGCGCCGGGCTGGATGCGCGCACGGTCGGGGACCAGTCGGCAGGCACGGACGACCTGGTTGTCGAGGAACGGCGCGTGCAGGCGGCGGCCGCGCGCGTCGGGGGCGGACTCGACGACCTGGGCCAGGACCCGGAAGTCGGCCGCGCGGCGTTGGAGCGCGAGGCGGGCGCGCCGAGCGCCCGGCCGCTCGTCGGGGGCCCCGGCGCGCGCCGCCAGGCGCAGACGACCGGCG
>NZ_BBPO01000180.1 GCF_000787815.1 Streptacidiphilus neutrinimicus | reverse complement strand
CGGTCAACGGAGTTCGCGGGGTTCGGAGTGAAGCGCCCCGGGCCGGGGACCGGCCCGAAGCGCTTCGGGTGTCACGGGACGGCGATTGCGGTGGCCGGTCGGTGGACCGGCAGGTTCAGTTGACGGTGAAGTAGTAGTCGTACGGGGCGAGTTGGATGCCGTCCTTGGTGGTCGGGTAGACCTCCAGGTCGTACCAGCCGCTCTGGGGCGGGGTCCAGGAGATCTGGGCCGAGCCGCCGGCGGTCGCCTTGACCGTGGTCGGGGTGCCCCAGTTGAAGGAGTAGGTGTAGCTGGCCACGCCCTTCACCTTCGGGGCGAACGTGAAGGTGCCCGGGACGCCCGAGCCGCCGCTGGAGGCGTTCTCGGCGTAGAGATCCGAGCTGACGGTCGGAGAGGTGCCGACGGGGCCGGTCGTCCACCAGTAGGAGGAGCTGATCCAGCCGTTGGCGCTGGTGCTGGAGACGTAGAAGAAGTCGCCGTATGCGCCGTCCAGTGTGAGGTTCAGCTCGGCGGAGCCGTCGCCGGCGGCCTTGACCTGGGTGGTCTGCTGGCCGTTCGCGCCGAAGGTCTGCACCGTGTAGCTGACCACCGGGGAGATTGCCTGGAGCTTCGGGTCCGGGGCGAGGCGGAACGGCGTGACCTTGTCGAACTGGACCTTCGGGACCAGCGGCGTGGCGGTCGGGCCGTCGTACTTCACCATGAGCATGTAGCTGGTCTCGTCGGACGGGTTGCCCGCCCGGTCCAGGCTGCGTACCCAGAGGGTGTACAGCCCCGAACCCTCCGGCGGGATCAGGCTGGCCGTGGCGGAGCCGCCGAGGGTTGTCGCCCGGGCGAAGTGCTTGGGGTCGCTGTACGGGTCCGTCGGCTGCGGGATGCCGTGGTCGCCGATCGGGACGCCGATGACGCTCAGGACCTGCTGCCAGTCGTACTCGTAGCCGGCGACGTCGCCGACCCCGTTGGCGCCGAAGGTGAACTGGACCGGAGACCCGCCCTGGTTCAGCACGTTCTGCGGGTAGTTGGGCGAGGTGATCGTCGGCGGCCGGTCCGGGCGGACGTTGTCGACGGTGAAGTAGCAGGTCGTCGACCAGTTCGAGACGGAGGTGCCGGAGAGCGTCTGCGCCTGCCAGGCGTAGGTCTGACCGTCGGTGAGGGCGGTGGACGGGAGGAGCGCGCCGTCCTCGTTGCCGGCCGTGGCGAAGTTCGCGGTGACCGTGGTGATCTGGGTCGGGTCGGAGACCGGCCAGGCCCGGTACTGCATGCTCATGAAGCCGCTGCCCGTCGGATTCGAGGGGGGCGTGCCCTGGGCGACGCCCTCGACGAAGACGCCGCTGCCTCCCCAGAGGAAGGTCGGCGCGGAGGCGTCGGTGGAGCAGTGCTGGTAGCCGTTGAAGAGATCGGTCGGCGTGGCGGCCGTTCCGTCGTCGGCGTGCGCGGGGCCGGTGCCGAGCAGTGCGAGGGCGAGCGCCCCCAGGGAGACCAGTCCGGCACGCCAGCGGGTGGGGACGGGTCTCTTGGGTCTCTTGGTCTCGGTCAAGGAATTCCCCCTTCCTCCTGGCCCGGCCACCGGTCCCGGACAGCGGGCCGGCTCGCGGGCGGCGGGGGAATGCTAGTTCAGCCAGGCGTTCGGGCGGTCCCAATTTCCGTCAGCGGCCTGAGCCGCGGCTCATCTGCCCGGAAGCCGTGGTCGGGGTGGCCTTCGGCCGTCGACCGGTGATCGTCGCCCGGCACGCGCGCCCCTGGCGAGGCGGAAATGCGGTGGTGCGCGGGGGCAGGGCATGGGAGCGTGCCGAGCATGACGACGTCTTTCAGGAGCGATGCCGCGTAGGCGGCCTGCGGCCGTGAGGGCCGCGCGGAAGTTGCCGTCGGGGATGGACCCGCGGCTGTCGGTGGTCGACAGGGTGTCCGCCCGGGCGATGGCGGAGATCCGCCGGTGGGAGCGCGAGATCGGGTGTCCCGGCAAAGTCGCGCTGGACCTGCGGGCGTGGAGAGAGCAGGCCGCCCGCATGTGCGGCGGCGGTTGGCGTGGGCTGCCCCCGGGCGGCCTCCAGGGCTACGACATGGGATACCCCTGCTGCGATGACGAGGTCCCGGAGGGCCGGGCGGGGCTGGAGCGGGCGATGCGGGCGCTCTCCGGGCCGAGTCGGCGCGAACTTGCCACGGTCGTGCGGACGATCGACGCCCGCGTCCTGGCGGCGACCTATGGCGAGGAACCCACCGCACCGTTGTGGTGGACCCGGCGGATGTGAGGTGAACCCGGACGCTAAGAGGGCGCTAAGACTGCCGGGTTCGTGCAGTGTGCGGCGGCCGGCGGCGCTGTCAGTCTGACGCCTGCGGGTCCACGGGGTGTGGCCGTTCGGGGGATGTGCAGAGGCAGGCGAGAGCAAGTGCGGGGCTTTCTGGGGGCGGTCACGGCCTATCCGACCGTGGTCTTCACCTTCGCGCTGGTCGTGGTGGTGGGGTACTGGGTCCTGGTGCTCGTCGGGGGAGCGCATCTGCACGGAGCCCGAGGTGGCCACGGGGGAGGCGGCCATGCGGCCGGGCACGGGGCGGGCCACGGGGGCGGCC
>NZ_BBPO01000181.1:3681-4482 GCF_000787815.1 Streptacidiphilus neutrinimicus | reverse complement strand
CTGGAGTCGGACGGCACGGTCGCGGCGATCGCGGCACCCGTCGACGCGGTGGACGCGCGCTTCTGGGAGGCCGTCGAGAGCGGCGACCTGGAGGCGCTGTCCGCGACCCTCGACCTGGACGGGGACCAGCCGCTGAGTTCGGTGCTGCCCGCGCTCTCGGCCTGGCGCCGGCAGAGCCGGGAGCAGTCCGTCGTGGACGGCTGGCGCTACCGCGACAGTTGGAAGCCGGTCACCGAGTCTGCGTCGGGTGTGCTGTCGGGGACCTGGCTGGCCGTGATCCCGGCGGGCCTCGCCGAGGACCCGGCCGTGTCCGGCACGCTGAGCATGCTGGCCGGCCGGGGCGTGGACGTCCGCCAGGTCGAGCTGGATGTCGCCGACCGTGCCGTGCTGGCCGAGCAGGTGGGCGCTGCGGTGGATGTCGGCGCCGTGTCCGGCGTGCTGTGGCTGCCGATGGCCGACCAGGACCCGGCGTCCGCCGCAACCCTGGTGCAGGCGCTGGGCGATGCGAGTGTCGACGCGCCGCTGTGGTGCGTGACGCGCGGCGCGGTGTCGACCGGCCGCTCGGACCGGCTGATGGATCCCGCGCACGCACGGGTATGGGGTCTGGGCCGGGTGGTGGCTCTGGAGCATCCGGAGCGCTGGGGTGGTCTGGTTGACCTCCCGGAGACGATCGATGATCGTGTGCTGTCCCGCCTGGCGGGCGTGCTGGCCGGTGTTGCGGGTGAGGACCAGGTCGCGATCCGTGCGTCGGGTGTGTTCGGTCGTCGTCTGGTGCGGGCGTCGCGTGGGGAGGCAGCCGCC
>NZ_BBPO01000181.1:2594-3003 GCF_000787815.1 Streptacidiphilus neutrinimicus | reverse complement strand
CGCCTGGGCCGAGGCGGGCCTGGCGACGGAGGAGCTGGTCGCTGACCGCCTGCGCCGCGACGGCGTGGTCGGCATGACCCCGGCACTCGCCATCACGGCGATGCAGCAGGCCCTGGACCACGGCGACGTCGCCCTGACGATCGCCGACGTCGACTGGGACCGGCTCTCAGCCGAGTTCGCCGCGGTCCGTCCGAGCCGTCTCTTCGACGAGATCCCCGAGGTCCAGCGCCTCCGTTCGGCAGCTGCCGAGTCGCGGACCGAGGGCGCCACGGCTGACGCGGCCTCCTCGCTGACCCAGCGCCTTGCGGGGCTGTCGCAGGTCGAGCAGGGTCGCGCCCTGTTGGACTTGGTGCGCGCCCAGGTGGCGGCGGTGCTCGGCTACTCCGACGCGACTGCGGTCGAGGGCGGT
>NZ_BBPO01000181.1:1730-2215 GCF_000787815.1 Streptacidiphilus neutrinimicus | reverse complement strand
TACCGAGCTGCTCGGCCGGGACACCTCCGGCGCGACGCCGGTCGCGGTCACCGCCGTGGCAGATGACGAGCCGATCGCCATCGTCGCGATGAGCTGCCGCTTCCCGGGCGGGGTGACCTCGCCCGAGGAGCTGTGGCAGCTGCTCGTCGCGGGCGGCGACGCGGTCGTGGACTTCCCGACCGACCGAGGCTGGGATCTCGACTCGCTCTTCGACGACGACCCCGACCAGCTCGGCAAGATCTACACCCGCAAGGGCGCGTTCCTCCAGGACGCGACCCGGTTCGACTCCGCGTTCTTTGGCATCAGCCCGCGTGAAGCGACCACCATGGACCCCCAGCAGCGTCTGCTGCTGGAGACCTCGTGGGAGGTGTTCGAGCGGGCCGGCATCGACCCGGTCTCGCTGCGCGGCAGCCAGTCCGGCGTCTTCATCGGAACCAACGGCCAGGACTACATCTCGCTCCTGGCCGACGGCCAGGAGGGGATCG
>NZ_BBPO01000181.1:838-1255 GCF_000787815.1 Streptacidiphilus neutrinimicus | reverse complement strand
CCTGTTCGTGGAGTTCAGCCGTCAGCGCGGCCTGTCGGCGGACGGCCGGTGCAAGGCGTTCGCGGGTGCCGCGGACGGTACCGGCTGGGGCGAGGGCGCGGGCATGCTGCTCGTCGAGCGGCTCTCCGACGCCCAGCGCAACGGTCACCCCGTGCTCGCGGTCGTGCGTGGTTCGGCGGTGAACCAGGACGGTGCGAGCAACGGCCTGACCGCCCCCAACGGTCCGTCGCAGCAGCGGGTCATCCGTCAGGCGCTGGCCTCGGCCGGTCTGACGGCCGACCAGATCGACGCGGTCGAGGCCCACGGCACCGGCACCAGGCTCGGCGACCCGATCGAGGCGCAGGCGCTGCTCGCCACCTACGGTCAGGAGCGCTCGGAGGCGCGGCCGCTCCTGCTCGGCGCGCTGAAGTCGAACAT
>NZ_BBPO01000181.1:0-440 GCF_000787815.1 Streptacidiphilus neutrinimicus | reverse complement strand
CCCGAGACCGGCGCGCCGCGCCGGGTCGGCGTCTCGGCCTTCGGTGTGAGCGGGACCAACGCGCACACGATCCTGGAGCAGGCGCCTGAGGTCTCCACGGACACGACCGCTGCGGCGACGGTGTCGCCGTCGGTGCTGCCCGTGCTGCTTTCGGCGAAGAACGACGTCGCCCTCCAGGCCCAGGCGCAGGATCTGCTCTCTCGCGTCGAGGCCGACGCCGAGCTGCGGCTCGCGGACCTCGGCTACTCGCTGGCGACGACGCGCGCGGCCTTCGAGCAGCGCGCCGCGATCGTCGCGGGTGAGCGGGCGGAGTTGCTGGCCGGACTGGCGGCTCTGGCCGCAGGCCAGTCGGCGGCGGGCATGGTGCGCGGTTCGGTGACGGAGGGGCGCACGGCGTTCCTGTTCACCGGCCAGGGCAGCCAGCGAGCCGGGATGGGTCG
>NZ_BBPO01000182.1 GCF_000787815.1 Streptacidiphilus neutrinimicus | reverse complement strand
CCGCCGCTTTGGGCGGCCCCGCACGGGTGGTCAGTTCTGCGTAGTGGTGGCGTCGGTGATGTCGAGGTGGTGGTCGTGCCACAGGCGGCGGTCGAGCTGGTGGGGTTCGCGGACCAGGCCCTCGGGGTTGGCGAGGGCGTCGGCGAAGGCCGCGATATAGTGGGCGGGGGTGCGGCTGGTGAAGGTGGCGGTCCACATGGGCTGGCCGTCCAGCCCGGGGGTGGCGGTGGCGGTCCAGGCCCGCTGTCCGGGGGCGGTGTGGTGTGTGCGGTGGGAGAGGCGGGCCTGTCCGTCGGGGGCGAAGGCGTCGTGGCCGTCGGGTCCGCCGCCGATCACGACCCAGCCGCGCTCGTACAGGACCGACCACACCAGGTCGGTGTCTCCGGGCCCTGCGAGGTACGCGGGAGGCTCGTCGCCTGCGGCGTCGGGGCCGGAGGTGGTGGGCTGCCAGTCGTGGGCGAGGGCGGTGCCCAGTGCCCCGACCAGTTCGGCGGGGATGTTGCTGTCCGCGCCGAAGGACCAGGTGAGCGGTGCCCTGCGGTCGGGGCGGGCCCAGATCCGCCATAGCTCGCGGCCTGCGCGGGCTCCGGGCTCGGGCAGGAAGGCGGCGTAGAGGCGCTGGCAGGGGGAGAAGGTGTGGCAGTTGGCGGAGTCGTCGTCGAACCAGGACCATCCGGGGATGTCGAGGTGGTCGAGGGCTGCGTCGGGTGTGCCGGGTCCGGCCAGGTAGCGGGGCCGCACGGTCAGCAGGGGGAAGTCTGGACCGCTCGGCTCGGGTGTGCCGTTGTGCGTGGTCATCGCGCTGGTCTCCTTGGGAATGGGGCGGCCGCGAAGGGCCGCCCCTGGGGGTTGCCGGGTTGTCAGAGGTGGAGGCGGGCCGGGTCGGTGGTCCAGGGGATGTCGTACGAGGGGTCCCAGCGGGTGCCGCTGGCGTGGGCGGGCAGGACCTGGATGCGGTCGGCGTGGAGGATGTAGACCGCTTCGTGCCACAGCGGGTCGGCTTCGCGTTCGGTGAGCGACTGGGGTTCGTCGTTCCAGTTGCCGTGGCAGTAGCAGCCGCCGAGCTGGGTGGGGGTTGGCAGGGTGGCCCAGCCTGCGGGGTGGTCACGGATGAGCAGGTCGGTCATGCTCCGGGTGCTGCCTGCGAAGCGCTGCTGGTGCAGCGTGAGCAGGAGGGGGATGCGGGTGCGGGGGCGGCCGTCGTTGTGGACGTAGCGGCCGGAGAACCCGGACGCGGTGGGGCTCGCGATGATCGAGCGGATGCTCACGGGACATCAACTCCTGTTGGCGGGATGGATCGGGGCTGGATGCCGCCCGCCTGCGGGGCGGGCGGCGGTGGAGGCGGGTGTCAGGGGGCGGTGCATCCGGCGTGGCCGCAGCCGCAGGGGCGGGTGCAGGCGCACGGGCAGGGGCGGGTGGCGCGGTTCCTGCGCTGTCCGGGCACCAGCCGCAGCCGTCCAAGGTCGGCGGTCGGGGTGTGCCGCTTGAGGTTCTGGTAGGCGTCGATGAGCCGGTCGAGGTGGCCGAGGGATTGGTCGAGTTGCGCGGTGATCAGGTCGATTTCGGCTCCGAGGGCGGCCATGACCGTGGTGCCGCGCGAGGTGGCGGGGCGGCCTCCGGCGCTGAGGCGGGCCAGTTCGTCGCGTGCCTGGCCGATGCGGCTGCGCAGCATGTCGGCGAGGGTGTCGGCGTCCCGGGCCATGTCGGAGATCAGGGTGGCCAGGGTCAGGTGGGCGGGGGACCCGCCTGCCTGGCCGGTCAGTTCGCGGCGGGTGGTGCCGAGCCGAGCGTGCAGGCGGTGCTTGCCCGGTTCGCGGATCGGGTCGGGGCCCTCGGAGGGGTTCGGCGTGCTGGTCATCGTGGAAGGCTCCATTTCTGCTGTGTGCGGGGCGCTTTGAGGTGGGGCGGCGGGGACCGCCGCCCCGTGTGGGTCAGGTGGTGTGCGGGCGCGGCAGGTCGGGGTGGACCGGGCACGGCGTCCAGTCGGCGGGCGGTGCGTCGAGGTCGAGGTCGGCGTCGATGCGGACCTGGTAGTGGCAGGCGCGCAGCATCCGGGCGGCGTTGGTGGCCATGCGCTCCGCGACCCCGTCGGGGAGGTCGTAGGGCAGGCGGTGGGAGCGCTCGTTGAAGTAGCGCTGGGGGATGAATCCGGCGCGTTCCAGCAGGAGGCTCACCAGCGGGTCGTGGCCGTGGGCGGTGGTGCCGGTGGACGCGTGCCGGCAGATGTGGGCGACCGGGTCGTCGGGGCGGGCCATCGTGGGGCCGTCTTCCATCTGGGTCATTCGGGTTTCCTTTCTCGGGGCCCTGTTTTAGGGCGCACTTCTCCCCGGTCGGAGTTCTCCTGGGGAATTCGCGGCGTTTTCTGCTTTTCGCCGCCGCCCGGTTTTCCCGGGCACATTTCGAAGGTAGCTCTGGTCGGGCCGACGAGTCGAGCCGGAATGGGGCTTTGAAATGCTGGAATTTCCGCGAATTCACGACGCCTTGTGTCGTGCCTTTCGGATTCGACGACCGAAGGCGTCGTGGAGTCGCCGTGGTGCGACGCGATCG
>NZ_BBPO01000183.1 GCF_000787815.1 Streptacidiphilus neutrinimicus | reverse complement strand
GGTGGGGCGTGGTGGGCGTGGAGGCGGCGGAAGGGGCACGGGGTGGGATGAGAGCGGTTGCGGATCTTGCGGGGGTGGCGTGGCATGGAAGCCTGATGGACCGCGCCTGGTGATGGACCGCGCCTGGCGGTGTGTGGGAGAGGAGCCGAGAGATGGGGGATCGCGCTCCGACCCGGCCGGTGAGGGTGAGGGCGGGTCGGCTGCTGCTCCTGCTGCCCCTCGCGCTGATGGCGCTGATCGCCACCACGGACATCCTCGCCCCCGCCGACATCCACCTCGGGCCGCTGCTGGTCGTCGCGCCGGCCATCACCGCCGCCTTCGCCGGGCCGCGGGCCACTGCGGCGATCGGGGCGCTGTCGGTGGTGACCCTGGTCACCATCGGCGCCGCGCGGGGCGTGCTCACCACGGAGAACCTCGAGGTACAGATCGCCTCGCTCGTCCTCATCGGGGCGTTCATCGTCGTCTTCGCCGGAGTGCAGGAGCGGCGCGACGTCGAGCTCGATCGAGCGAGGACCGTGTCCGAGGCGACGCAGCGGGTGTTGCTGCGGCCACTGCCGACGCGCGCCGGACCGTTGCGGCTGGCATCCGAGTACTACGCCGCGACCGTCGGTGCCCATATCGGCGGGGACCTCTACGCCGCGGCGCGGACGCAGCACGGGACCCGGCTGGTGATCGGCGATGTGCGCGGCAAAGGGTTGGAGACGCTCGGCGACGCCGCCCTGCTGCTGGGCGCGTTCCATGCGGCCGCACACCGGCAGTCGCCGCTCCCCGACCTGGCCGCGTCGCTGGAGGACAGCGTGAGCTGGGGTCTGGCCGAGGTCGCGGCGAGCGACGAGGGCATGGGCGCGGACATCGGCGAGCGGTTCGTGACCGCCGCGATCGTGGACATCCTCGACGAGAGACCGCTGCTCCAGCTGATCAACTGTGGCCATCCGCCGCCGCTGCTCCTGCACGAGGGGCGGGCGGCGTTCCTGGAGATGCCGCAGCAGTGCCCACCGCTGGGCCTCGGCCTGGGGCCAGGACCGGCAGTAGCGAACTACCCCGTGACCGAGTTCCGATTCGAACGCGGGGACGTGCTCCTGCTCTACACGGACGGGCTCATCGAGGCCCGGGACGGCGACGGCCGGTTCTATCCCCTCCAAGAACGCGTCGAGGCCCTCGCGTCAGCGCACGGGACAGGAGGCCAGGACGGCGAGGGCAGCGGTAAGGGAAACGGCGGGGAAGACGGCAGTCGGAACGGGAACAGCGGCGGGGTCGCGGCAGCCGGGCCGCTGTCACCTGCGGAGCTGATGCGGCGGCTCACCGAGGACCTCCAGCAGCACCTCGGAGGGCCCGTGCAGGACGACACGGCGATGATCGCTGTGGTCCGGGCCGACGACGAGCGGAGCGCGACGGGCTGAGGGCGGCCGGCCGAGGGCGAACGACACGAGAGTGGAACACGAGCCTCGCATTTCGCTCAGATGTTCGATTGGAGAGGTAGTCTCGTTCCATGGGCCTCTCCACACCGCTCCAGGGATCCCTCTTCGACGAGGTCGAGGAGGCACATCTCAGGCCACTGCAGCAGCACGCTCCCGAACGGATCGGCCTCGGGGCCGGCGCGTGGATCGACCTGCTGCCCGGCTGGCTCGTCGGCGCCGACGCGCTGTTCGAACGCCTGGCCACGCAGGTGCCGTGGCAGGCGGAGCGCCGGAAAATGTACGACCGGGTGGTCGACGTCCCGCGACTGCTGGCCTTCTACGACGAGGACGACCGCCTGCCCGACCCCCTGCTCGGCGAGGCTCGGGAGATGCTCAACGCCCACTACTCGGAGGAGCTCGGAGAGCACTTCGCAACGCTCGGGCTCTGCTTCTACCGCGACGGACGGGACAGCGTCGCCTGGCACGGGGACACCATCGGGCGTGGAAAGACGGAGGACACCATGGTCGCCATCCTCTCGGTCGGCGAACCGCGCGCTCTGCTGCTGCGGCCGCGCCCGGAGGCCGGGGTGTCGGGCACCACGGTACGCCAGCAGCTCGGGCACGGGGATCTGATCGTCATGGGCGGCTCCTGCCAGCGGACCTGGGAGCACGCGATCCCGAAGACCGCGCGGGCGGTCGGGCCGCGCATCAGCATCCAGTTCCGGCCTCGGGGCGTGCGATAGCCCGTCGTTGGGTCTTCTGGGCGT
>NZ_BBPO01000184.1:1608-2335 GCF_000787815.1 Streptacidiphilus neutrinimicus | reverse complement strand
CGCCCCGGCGTCCGCGTGGACCGGAAGCTACATCTCCTCGGGCAGCGGCCAGGCCTACGTCCGCGCCCAGCCCAGCACCGGCAGCGCGATCCTCGGCATCGCCCCGAACGGCCGCATGGTCGACATGATGTGCTGGACCGACGCCCAGTGGGCCTACGGCAACTACTGGACCAACCGCTGGTACTACGCCACCGTCCAGTCCCTCGGCTACAACAACTGGATCGGCTACGTCCACGCGTCCCTGGTCGCGCACCCCACGACGGTGCCCCACTGCTGAACCCGTTGAGTGCGGCGCGGCCGGGACACTCAGGCATGCGCGGGCGTCGCTGGACGATCACGCGCGTACCGTGTTCGACGTGACCGTCTGCGCCGCAGTCGACCTGGCCTTGTTGCTATGGCTCGTAGTGGTAGTACACCTGCGAGAAGGTCACTGCCCGATGAACGCATCCCAGGAGGAGTCGTCGTCCGGGCCGGTGGCGCTGTCGGCGAGGTAGGCGAAGAAGCAGCCGAAACCGCACAACAGGGCGATGATGCCCCCGCCGACCAGGACCTCCCCCCAGGTATGAGTGCTCCCGGCCAGGCGCAAGAGCTTCTGGGCGATCACCACGAGGACGAAGCCGAGAACGACCGCACCCGAGCCCAGGGCCAGAGGCACCCGGCTCCTGCGCACTGGGGTGGCTGCCGGCGGGGCGGCGGCTGGGAGGGGGGCTTCGCGGGTGGATGTTGC
>NZ_BBPO01000184.1:0-1290 GCF_000787815.1 Streptacidiphilus neutrinimicus | reverse complement strand
TGCGGCAGCGTGGTTGGCGGCATCAATGTGGTGCTGGTGCAGGGCGTCCTCGACGGTCTGCAGGGCCTGGGCGACGACCGCGTCCTGGTCCCGGCGGCGCTGGTCTTCTTCCTGATGCTGAAGCAGGTCGGCCCGCACCTCGACGAGCTCGTCGTGGAGCCGGCCTGCTTCCTGCCGGGCCTGGTCGCGCTCAGTGCGGGCCGATGCGAGGTCCTCGCTCAGCTGGTCCATTTCCTGCCGGGCAGCCCGGAGACTGGCCTGCTGCCCCTCCAGCTCCTGGCGCAGCCGCTCTGCTTCCCGCCGGGCCCGGTCGCGCTCGGCGCGGGCGCCGGCGTGGGCCTGCCGCTCCTGACGGGCGGTCCGCTCCGCGTCGGCGAGCTGCCGCTCGGTGGCCTGGTGCCGGTCCAGCAGCTGCTGATGGGCGGCCTTGAGGCGTTCCTGCTGCTCCTGGAGGCGGCAGTAGCGCTGTTCGGTCTCGTGGCGATGCAGGACGGCGTCCTCGTAGGCGTCGGCCTTCTCCAAGCGCTCGCGCAGCTCCGGGTGGGTCTCGACGAACGCCGCCGTGTGTGCGCGCAGCAGATGGCGGCGCACCTGCTCGGTCACTTCGAACAGGGCCGCGATCTTCTCCACCCGTTCGCGGCTCAGCGGGTTCGTGCCGCTGAGCAGCTTCGACATCTCCGACGGGCTCACGTGCAGCTCGCGGGCCAGCCGGGCACGCGTCCACCCGGGCGGATCCGCGTCGACCACGGCCCTGACCGCCTCCACGAGCGCCCGCTTCATCGGCTTGTTGATGAAGGGCTTCGGCTTCAGCGGGTCCGGCTGTCGCCCTAGTAGAGCGCCTGCGCGTCCGCCTGGCGCGTCCGGGCCTCCCCCCGGGTTCGACTGCGGCATCACCGGGCCCCCCTTTCGTGACGATCAAGGAAACAGCGTTGTTGGCCACTGGCGCCACAAAATCGCAGGCCAGAAAGCTGGTTGACGCAGCGGCAGCTTCCCGCCCGGCTATGCGGCCGTCAGCGGGTGCCAACACATCGCCCGTACACCGGGGGTTTCATCATGCCCAACCGTTCTGCCTCTCCACGCCCGATTCGCCTCGATGCGGTCGTCTATCTGGCCACTCTTGCGGTCGGGAGCGTGCTGATCCTCGTCGGGCACCTCAGCCCGCAGGACCTGGCCGGCTGCACCACGGCTCTCGCCAGCCTCTATACCGCCTGGCGCCACCACCCGCCGGTTGGCCGCCCCCACCGCACCCGGCGATCCGCCCCCGAGCAGACCGAGCGGGAGCGGCCGTGA